>NZ_RXKV01000010.1:0-1035909 GCF_016805595.1 Serratia sp. 4542 | reverse complement strand
TTGGGGACACGGCTCCGGCGATATCGCGCTGGCGTTTTCCACCCGGTTGCTGGGGGCCACGCTGCCGGACGAAAGGCTGGAGCCGCTGTTTGCGGCGGCGGCGGACGCCACCGAATACGCGGTGCTGGATGCGTTGCTGAGCGCCGAAGGCGTCAGCGGCTTCCAGCAGCATGCGCGCGCAGCGCTGGGCCCGCTGCTCGACCGGCTGGCGGCGGCAAATTAAATAACGGGAGTGTGATGTGAAGGTCTTTATCTCTGCAGATATCGAAGGTATTGCCGGCGTGATGCGGCCGGAGCAGTGCAACCCGGCCCACGCCGACTATGCGGCGGCGCGTGAACTGATGGAGCAGGAGGTCAACGCCGCCATCGACGGCGCTTTCGCCGGCGGGGCCACCGAGGTGACGGTGGCCGACAGCCACGCCATGATGCAGAACCTGCGCGCCGATCGCATCGATGGGCGCGCGCGGCTGGTGCAGGGCAAACCGCGCGGGCTGTCGATGGTGGAAGGGCTGCAACACCAACGCTACGACGGCCTGATGTTTATCGGCTACCACAGCGCTGCCGGTGAACATGGCGTGCTGGCGCACACCATCAACGGCCGGGCCTTTTACCGTGTCAGCCTGAACGGCGAAGCGGTGGGCGAAAGCGATCTGTATGCAGCGGCGGCGGCCGAATTGAACGTGCCGCTGTGGCTGGTGAGCGGTGACGACGAGCTGCAACGCTGGATTGCTGAACGTTATCCTCAGTCTGGCTATGTGTGCGTGAAGCGCGCCATCTCGCAAACCGCCGCCGAATCGCTCAGCCCGCAGCGGGCGCGCGCCGAGATCCGTGAACGGGCGATGCAACAGGTGCGCCAGGGCGGGAAGCTGCCGGTGGAACGCCGCTTCATGCCGCCTTATCGGCTGACGTTGATGGCGGCCAAACCGGTGCTGGCGGATCTGTTCAGCCTGGTGCCCGGCGTGCAGCGCCAGGACGCGCTGACCGTGGCCTTCGACAGCGACAACATGGCGGCGCAAATCAACCTGCTCAGCGTCTTCTCCTATCTGGCGACGACGCAGAACTGAGGGATAACGCCGTTACAGGCGCTCGCGGTTGGCGAGCTGAAGGGTGAGGTTTTCAATGCGCTCGGCCATCTGCTTCGTCAGGGCGGTTAATTCCGTATTTTGCTTCAGCAGCTCGAGCAGCTGTTCGGACTGCCGTTCGGCCAGGGTTTGCCGCTGTGCCATCGCCTCATCCAGATCTTCCCGGTGCCGGGCATCGGCCAAGGCATGCGCCTGGTCGCGCTCGGCCTGGCGGGTTTGCGCCAGCAGGATCAATGGCGCGGCGTAGGCGGCCTGCAGACTGAACGCCAGATTCAGCAGAATGAAGGGGTAAGGGTCAAATTTGGTGAAGCCGGCGAGGTTGAGATAGATCCACACGCCGACCACCACCGTTTGTCCCACCAAAAAAGTCGGCGTGCCGAAGAAGCGGGCGAACGCTTCGGCTTTCAGGGCAAACCATTGATCGCCAAAGGTATGGCTTAACCCTTGCAGTGGCCGATACAGACGAAATTTCTTGTGTTCCGACATAGCGGTAAGGCTCATAGAGATTGGAAGTGTTTCATTTATAGCACAAATGCATTTAAAGACGCGCCCAGCGGCCGCCTGGCGCCGATGGCCCGCAGCGCACGATTCCTCAACGAAAAATCCCTTATCAAGATTAGGCCTGCTGGATAATAGGCTACGCTAATTATTGCTCTGTTGCGCTATATCACCTGACGGGCGCGGCAAGCCATTCCATAACAAGATTTGTTTCGCCGAAGGCAGTGACGCCTTCGGCTTTTTTGGAGTCATGAGCAATGAGCATATCCCAAGTTCCGCTTTCGCGGCGGCGGTTTATCGTCGGCGCCGGGGCGTTGGTGATCGGCGCCTATCTGCCGTCCACCGGCGCACTGGCGCGTTCGGCTGCCCCGGCCGCCTCCGGCGCGGCGGCGTTTGACGCCAACGCCTTCGTTCAGATCGGCGCCGACGGCGTCGTCACCGTGATCAGTAAACACACCGAAGTGGGCCAGGGGGTCTATACCGGCATGGCGACGCTGGTCGCCGAAGAGCTCGATGCCGACTGGGCGCAGGTACGGGTCGTCGCCGCGCCGGTGGACACCAATATCTACAAAAACCTGACCTTCGGATTCCAGGGCACCGGCGGTTCCAGCTCGGTGGCCAATGCCTATGAGCAGATGCGGCGCATGGGCGCCATGGCGCGTGCGCTGCTGGTGCAGGCCGCCGCACAGAGTTGGAAAACCTCGGCGCAGGAAATTACCGTGCAGGCGGGCAAGATCCGCCATGCCGCCAGCGGGCGCGAGGCGGGCTTCGGCGAATTCGCCGCGCTGGCCGCCACGCTGCCGCCGCCCGATCCCGCCAGCCTGACGCTGAAGGATCCGGCCAATTTCACCCTGATCGGCAAAACGCGCGGCCTGCACCGCGTCGATTCGCTGGCGAAAACCAACGGCAGCGCGCAGTTTTCGCAGGATATCCATGAGCCGGACATGTTGACCGTCACCATCAAGAAGCCGCCGCGCTTCGGCGGCAAGGTGGCGACCTTCGACGCCGAACGGGCGCTGGCGGTGCCGGGGGTGGTGGCGGTGAAGCAAATCGCTACCGGCGTGGCGGTTTACGCCAAAAACACCTGGGCGGCGATCCAGGGGCGGGAGCGGCTGAAGGTGACGTGGGACGACGCGCAGGCCGAACGGCGCAACACCGAGGAGATCTACGCCGAATTCCGTCAGGTGGCGCAGAAAACCGGCGTGGTGGCGAAGAGTCTCGGTAAGCCGGACGAGGTGTTCGACAAGGCCGACAAGGTGATCGAGGCCGAATACACCTTCCCGTACGTCGCGCACGCGCCGATGGAGCCGCTGGACGGCTATCTGTTCTGGGACGGCGAGAGCGTCAAGGCGCGCTACGGCTGCCAAATCCAAACCCTCGATCACAAGCAGCTGTGCGATCTGTTCGAGTTGCCGCCGGACAAGGTGCAGATTGAAACCATTCTGGCGGGCGGCAGCTTCGGCCGGCGCATCGACTTAGGCAACCCGACGCTGGGGCCGGATCTGGCGGCCGACATGGCGGCGGCGGCCAAGGGCATCGGCCCCGGCCACGGCGTGAAGGTGGTATGGACGCGCGAGGACGACATCCGCAACGGCTGGTATCGCCCGATGATCCTGCACCGCCTGCGCGGGGCCATCCGCGGCGGCAAGGTGGTGGGCTGGACCGATACCGTGGTCGGCCACTCCTGGACGCGCCACAGCGCGATGGATGCGCTGGTGGTCAACGGCCTCGATCAGATGATGGTCGAGGGCGCCAGCGAGGTGTCATACACCTTCGAAGCCTTCCGCTGCGATGCGCACATTGTGCCGGGCAAGGTGCCGACCACCTCGCTGCGGTCGGTGGCCAGCACCCACACCGGCCACGCGGTGGAGAGCTTTATCGATCAGCTGTTGCAGGAAACCGGGCAGGATCCGGTCGAAGGGCGGTTGGCGCTGATGGGCGATGCGCCGCGTGCGGCGGGCGTGCTGCGCGCGGTAGCGAAAGCCGCTGACTGGCAGGGCGCGAAAGTGGTGGACGGACGCGCGCGCGGCGTGGGCGTCGCCAAGGCGTTCGATACCTATGTGGCGCAGGTGGCCGAGGTCTCGATCGGCGAAGGCGGCATCCCGAAAGTGCACAAGGTGTGGTGCGCGGTGGACTGCGGCGTGGCGGTGAACCCCGACGTGATCCGCGCGCAGATCGAGGGCGGCATCGGCTACGGCCTGAGCATGGCGCTGTACGGCAACATCACGCTGAAAGACGGCGTGGTCGAACAGTCCAATTTCAATAACTTCCGTCCGCTGCGCATCGATGAGATGCCGGAGATCGAGGTGATCATCGTGCCCTCGAGTGAGAAACCGACCGGCGTGGGCGAGCTGGGGGTGCCGACCATCGCCCCGGCGGTCGGCAACGCGCTGGCGCTGCTCGGGCGGCCGCGCACCTCGCTGAGCCTGCCGCTGCATAATCCTACCGCGAACCCGGCGTCTGACAAGGAGAGAACCTGATGATTCAATTAACCGTAAACGAGCAGCCGCTGACCTTCGAGGGCGATCCGCACATGCCGCTGTTGTGGTTTTTGCGTGACGAAGCCGGCCTGACCGGCACCAAGTTCGGCTGCGGCATCGCCATGTGCGGCGCCTGTACCGTGCATCTGGACGGTGTGCCGGTACGATCGTGCATGACGCCGGTCTCCGCCGCCGTCGGCAAAAAAATCACCACCATCGAAGCCGTGGGCGCCACGCCGGAAGGCAAGGCGGTGCAGGAAGCCTGGCTTGATCTGGATGTGGTGCAGTGCGGCTACTGCCAGTCCGGCCAGATCATGAGCGCCAGCGCGCTGCTGGCGCAAAGCAAGGATCCGAGCGATGCGGACATCGACGCGGCGATGGGCGGCAACGTCTGCCGCTGCGCCACCTATGTGCGCATTCGCGCCGCCATCCACCAGGCCGCCAAGGCGTTGGGTTAGGGAGAGATGCGATGAGCAACGCCTTGAAAGGGCTGTTATGGCTGATTATCGCCGTGGTGGTGTTGGCGGGAGGATACGCGCTGTACACGCTGCTGCGGCCCACCGGCGCGGAGCCTGCGGCGCCGATCGCCGGGGCGCCGGCCGGCATCACCGATAAACTGGCGCGCGGCGAGTACCTGGCGCGCGCCGCCGACTGCGTGGCGTGCCACACCGCGCCGGGCGGCACGCCGTATGCGGGCGGCTTCGCCTTCAAACTGCCGTTCGGCACCATTTACGGCACCAACATCACCGCCGACAAGGAGACCGGCATCGGCAACTGGAGCGACGATCAGTTCGTGCGCGCGGTGCGTGAGGGCATCGGCCCGCAGGGCAACCTGTATCCGGCGATGCCGTACACCTCGTACACCGAACTGAGCCGCGACGACGTGCTGGCGATCAAGGATTATCTGTTCAGCCTGCCGCCGGTGAAGCAGGCCAACCCGCAAAACGATTTGTCGTTCCCGTTCAACCAGCGTTGGGGCATGAAATTCTGGAACCTGGCGTTCTTCCATGAGCAGCGCTTTGCGCCGGATCTCAACAAGGACGAGCAGTGGAACCGCGGCGCCTATCTGGCGACGGCGCTCGGCCACTGCGGCGAGTGCCATACGCCGCGCAATCTGGGGTTCGGCCTCAACCAGAGCAAGCACCTGAGCGGTGAAGTGGTGCAGGGCTGGTTCGCCGCCAACATCACGCCGGATAAGCAGACCGGCATCGGCGGCTGGAGCGACCAGCAGCTGTCGCAATATCTGGCCACCGGCCATGCCCCGGGGCGCAGCAGCGCCGCCGGCCCGATGGCGGAAGCGGTGGAAAACAGCCTGCAGTTCCTGACGCCGGAAGACAATCTGGCGCTGGTGAAATACCTGCGCGATATCGAACCGATCGCCGGCGACGGCGCGGCGGCGGTGAACCTGCAGCCGAAGGGCGCGGGGGCTTCCACACCGATCCTGCCGGGCGGGCAAGACAGTTCGCTCGGCCGGCGGGTGTTCGCCAACGACTGCAGCGGTTGCCACCAGTGGAACGGGCCGGGCCGCCAGAGCGAGTACGCGTCGCTGGTAGGCAGCACGGCGGTGAACGATCCGCAGGGGCGCAGCGTGGTGCAGGCCATCCTGAAGGGGACGAGCATCAGCATCGGCGATCGGCATGAAATGATGCCGGCGTTCGGCAGCGCCTATTCCGACGAGGAAGTGGCGGCGGTCGCCAACTTCGTGGTCGGCCACTTCGGCGATAAGCAGGGCAACGTCACCGCCAAACAGGTGGCGGAGCAGCGCAAGCAGTAGCGCATCGCGGCCGCCACGGCGGCGTGCAGGTTAAAGGCGGCGATATCGCGGATATTGCCGCTTTTTTTATTGCCGGCATGCCGGCGGCAGTGTGACGCTCAATCAAAAATCAGAGGGGGGACCGTGATAAAAATCGTAACGTTGTTAACCAATCAAAACTACCTGGCCTGTCTTGTAGCAGCATTACTCTTCATCGTTACGGCCGATACCAACCATCTGCGTGATAGCATTAACTATGGGCTGCAGGCCGTCTTTGATGCTGAAGGATAACAGTAAACAAACCCACCGATGAGGTGGTTTTTTTGCTTTCTAGGGGGTGCTTTACCCAGCAAGTGAGATTCGTTATCATTTGCCTGGTTGATTGTTACTATAAGGATGTAGAAATGCAAAAGTCACTATTGGTTGCCCTGGGGGTGATAGTTCTATCAGGATGTGCAGGCCAGAACGATGATTATCAATTGAATAGCAAACAATCGTCTGCTCAGAAAGACAGCAAAGAGTGGAAGGAGTTTGTTGCTCCTCTGTCTACCAAAACGCAATCACCACAAGACAGACTGATGAAGCGTGCTGAGAGAAACTACTAACAGAGAAAAGCCCATTTGAGTGGGATTTTTGCTTTCTGGCATTAGTGTTTTTTTAATGGTATATCACTCCCAAAATTCGCTATGAACTCAGGGTTAAAAGCTATCGCGAGCACGACTGCCGCCAGAACCAGTATCAACATTTTCTTTTGCATAGTGACCTCATAGCTATTTAGCCAGAAGCCATGTTGTCACGCTGACCACACTTGATTCCAGGGAAAAGCCCGACAAATCGCGGGCGAAAACCGCTTTTCGTTGCCTACTTCATGCTCTCTGCTACCATGTAACGACTTGTTACTTGTCTATGGAAAAGGACGAAATGCTTAAGTTGATTGGTGGGCTGCTGATTTTAGTTGGTGCAATTACTGTTGGTTACGCTATCGGCATGGAAGTTACTGTTGGCTACGTTGATAAGGTTTACAACAGTGGGCTGATGGCAAACCGAGAGATTTACACAATTGCAGGTAGTGCAACGGCTATCATCGGCACCTTAGTTGCTATGACTGGGGTGATTGCTGAGTTTTTGGAAAAAAGAGAAAACGAAAAGTTAGACATCTTGAAAAATATCAAGAATGGCTTAGCTGACCACCTAGAGAAATAATCTCTCTCGAAAAAATTATTTATAACCTCGCTTCGGCGGGGTTTTTTTATGCCCGGAGAACACTAAATGTCAGAACAAAACGGCGGCAGCCTCGTCTATCAGGTCGATATCGACACTGCAAAAATGATCACCGGGAGCCGTAGGGCATCTGTTGTTCTTGAGGAGATGGAAAAACAGTCAGGAAAGGCAGAGGCCAGCTTATCAAAACTCGAGCACCAGGCCGGTTCTACAGGCTTAACTCTTGGCACTCTGCCACGTGTCGCTAAAGCTGAGCAGATGACCACCGGCGGCAGTGCGCAATATTGGGTGGGCAAGGCGGGGTTAGCCCTGGCTTAATTGATTGAAAAGATAGTCAAAGACCACGCGCACGCGCGCCGGGCAGGCGTGCTGATGCGTATGATAGAGGTTGACCGGCCAGGGCGGCGGGGCATCGCCCGGCAGAACGGCTACCAGCTCACCCGCGGCGAGGTGTTTTTCAACCAAATACCCGGCCAGTTGGCCAAAGCCTAAACCGGCGAGCACCGCTTTACGCTCTATATCGGGCGTGTCGGTGACGAAGGCGGCGGACTTCGGGTAGAGATAACGTTTTTGGCTAAATTCCCAGGGCCAGTAGCGCCCGGTCTTGCGGTTCACCAGCGCGACAATCGGCAGATGGGCGAGTTGGTCTACCTGCTCCGGCGGCGGCAGGCGATCGAGCAGCGTCGGCGAGGCAACCAGATGGAAAGGCATGGTTCTGGGCTGGCGAACGATACAGGTTTGGTCGTGCAGAAAGCCGATGCGAATGCCGATATCAATTCTTTCTTCGACCAGATCGCTGTGGATATTCGACAGGTGGAACTCGATCGTAATCGCAGGATACTGGCGCGCGAATTCCGCCAGTATCGGCATGACGACCTCGCTGCCATAGGTATGCGGCGCCGTAAGGCGCACCACGCCGCCGAGATCTTCCGCCGCTTTCCCCTGCGGCTGAAACAGCCTGTTCACCTGATCCATCGCCGTTTTGGCCTGCTCAAGAAAGCCGAGGCCGAAATCCGTGATTCTCACGCTGCGGGTATTGCGGTGGAACAGCTGCTCACCGAGCACCGACTCGAGCTCTTTGATGGCTCGGGTGACTTTTTGCGGGGAAATGCCGAGCCTGGTCGCCGTGTGTTTAAAGTTCATCTCCTCGGCGGCGGCGCAGAAAATGCGCAAGGCTTCTTGTCTGTTTTGCACGTTGACCTCTTTGTTCCAAAAAATGGAATTCTCAAAGCATAACACTTCCATTTACCGGGCGGAAACGGCGGATAAAGTATTCGCACTGACCCTAACAAGAGGAACGAGAGATGAACCGTATTTCAGGCAAAGTGGTGGTGATTACCGGCGCCAGCAGCGGGCTGGGCGAGGCGACCGCATTACATCTGGCCGCGCAAGGGGCGACGGTGGTGGTGGCGGCGCGCAGGAAAGATCGTCTTGATGCGCTGGTTCGGCAAATCGTTGGCGACGGCGGCACCGCGTTGGCGCTGCAGGTGGATGTGACGAAGCGTCAGGAGGTCGAAGCGATGATCGCCCAGACCGTCAGGCAGTTTGGCAAGATTGATGTCCTGGTCAACAACGCGGGGCTGATGGCGATCGCACCGCTGAGTGCCGTGAAGGTCGATGAATGGGAACGGATGATCGATATCAATGTGAAAGGCGTGCTGTACGGCATCGCGGCAACCTTGCCGCTGTTCGAAAAGCAGCAATTCGGTCATTACATCACCATTTCCTCCATTGCCGGCAAGAAGGTGTTCAGCCCCGGCGGCACGGTCTATAGCGGCACTAAATTCGCGGTCAGCGCGATCGCCGAAGGTTTGCGTCACGAAGTTGGCGGAAAGATCAGAACCACGACGATCGCCCCCGGCCTGATCGACACCGAACTGAAACAGGGCAGTTCGCATGCGGAAAGTTTGCAGGCCGTCGGCGAACTCTACCAGAGCCAGGCAATTTCCGCCGATGCCATCGCGCGCGCCATCGCCTATGCGATCGAACAGCCTTCGGACGTGGATGTGAGTGAGATTGTCATCAGGCCGACCGTGCAGGAGTTTTAAATCGCCAGGGGGCATTCCCAGGGCTTTTAGCCGTATCTTCTTATCGTTATGAGGTTTTCTATGCGTCGCAATCTGCTTATTGGCGCCTTTTTCGCCGCTTTTTCTGCCGCTGCAATGGCCGCGGCGCCTTTTTCTACAATAGACAATCCCGGGTTCTACCGGATCATGCTGGGCGATGTGGAAGTGACGGCCCTGTCTGACGGCATCAGCCCGATGCCCGCCGATAAAATCTTGATCAACACCCGGCCGCAGCAGCTTGAAAAGGCGATGGCGGCCAACAACCTGTCGCTGCCGTTACCGACCTCGGTGAACGCCTACCTGATCAATACCGGAAGCAAGCTGGTTCTGGTCGATGCAGGCACCGGCGCGCTGCATGGCGAAGCGCTGGGCAAAATGATGAAAAACCTGAACGCTTCCGGCTATCAGGCGGAGCAGGTGGATGAGATTTATTTAACGCACCTGCATCCCGACCATGTGGGCGGGTTGATGGCGGACAAGCGTCTCGCCTTCCCGAACGCCACCGTCTGGGTGGAAAAGGACGAAGTCGCTTTTTGGCTGAGCGAAGAGAAAAAACGGCAGGCGGAAGAGAAAGATAAACGTTTCTTCGATGCCGCCATCGCCTCATTGCAGCCTTACGTCACGGCGGGGAAACTCAAAACGTTTGAAGGCAATCAGGCGCTCACCCCGGGCATTTCGGCTATCGACACGCGTGGGCACACGCCAGGGCACAGCGTGTTCGCCGTCGAAAGCAAAGGGCAAAAGATGGTGATTCTGGGGGATATGATCCACGTCGGCTCGGTGCAGTTTCCCGATCCGAATGTCGCCATCGCCTATGACATCGACGTCCCCGCCGCGGTTGCGCAGCGCAAGCGGCTGTTCGATGACCTCGCGCAGCAAAGGGCGCTGGTCGCAGGGGCGCATTTGTCCTTCCCGGGCCTTGGCTACATCAATAAACAGGGGAAAGGTTACGACTGGCAGCCGTTGAACTATGGCGCGATGAATCCACATTAATCGGCATGAGAGCAAGGCAAGAAGGCAGACGAACAATGTGAAGGGGCCAGGCGGCCCCTTTTTTCCGACGTTAAGAAAGCCGCTTCCGCGCAGAGCGCAGGGCTTTCACGCCGTACGTTGTGTGTTATTTTGGCCGCTGTGGATAACCGGCAATCGGGTAAAAGAGGATGGGCAATTCGGCATTTATGCATCGTTTTGACGCATTGGGCGGGCTTGAACTGCTCGTCGCGGACTTTTCAGACCATCGGTTTGACGTGCATTGGCATGATACCTGGTCGATTGGCGTTGTCCTGCGCGGCGCCAATAACAACAGCGCCAAAGGCGATGCCGACGGTATCGTCAGCCGTGGGCAAGTCAGCCTCATCGCGCCGGGGCAGATGCATGCCGGGACGGTGCTGGGAGAAGAGGGATGCCATTATTTCATGTTTTACCCCAGCCACGAGATGCTGCTGGACGTGGCGGAAAACATGGAGATGCCACTGCCGTCGGCAGTGAAGGAGAAGCATATCGACCATGCGCCTTTCGCCAACCGGCTGTGTGAGGCCGCGACGGTATTGACCGCGGCGCAATCCAGCCGTTTCGACCGGGAGGTGGCCTGGAGCCACTGTGTGGCGGATCTGCTGGCGGTGTGTTCCCCGCGGCGCGCGCCATTGGCAGATGCCGGCATCGCACCGGGCTTGCGCAGGGCGAAAGAGTATCTGCACGATAACCCGGCGCGGGAAGTGCGTCTGGAGAGGCTGGCGCAGGCCGCCGGTCTGTCCAGGTTTCACCTTTGCCGCCAGTTCTCGGCAACATTCGGCTTGTCGCCGAGCCGCTATCAGCGGCAGCTTAGGCTGCAGCAGGCGAAGGTTTTGCTATCCCGGGGCGGCGATATTGCGGAAATCGCCGTCGCCTGCGGGTTCGCCGATCAGTCGCACCTGGGCAGGGCGTTCAAGTCGAGTTACGGCGTGACGCCGCGCGGCTATCGCGATCGCTGCCTGTGAGCAATATCGTTCTATCTCGCCGACTTACGGGGGCCGACAATGTGCCTATTTACGACGCGAGAAAATCATGGTCATCGAATTATCCACGCTGGGTTTATTTGCCCTTTCGGCCGCCGTCTTAACGCTTATTCCCGGCGCCGATATGCTTTGCGCACTGTCCAATGCCGTCAGCCAGGGAACGAAAGCGGGGCTGATTACCGTATTGGGGGCGGTCACCGGGGTGATATGCCACGTCTGTTTTGCGATTGCCGGCGTCACGGCGCTGATCGCCTCTTCGCCGCTGCTGTATCAGCTTTTTGTCATCGGCGGCGCGCTGTACATCATGTGGGTCGGGTTGGGCATTTTTACCCAGGCAAATGCGATTGGCCTGGAAAGCCACGGCGAGCGCAAAAGTCGCAAAAGGCTCTATTCGCAAGGATTGCTGACCAACCTGCTTAACCCCAAGGCCATTATTTTCATGCTGGCGTTTATTCCGCAGTTTATTCGGGTGGACGCGGGCAGGCCGGGAATGCAGATGCTGATATTAGGCATTGAACTCATCGTCATCATGTTTCTGATTGAAGTTCCCCTGGTATTTCTGGCGGGAAAGATCGCGCTGAGTATAAAACGGCGTCCGGTCATCGGGATTTATATCAATAAATGCTTCGGTGGCGTCATTCTGTTATTAGCCTGCACCATTTTGGCCGCGCGTTTACTCTAAAAATGCCACTTCTCTTTTGGGCAAAGTTGTTCGTTCGATAAGGTTTTATGTTCGCCCCGCTATGCTGCTCGGCGAGCATTTACCGTAATCTTCTCCCGAGTTTCACAGACACTGAGGAGAATGACGAATGAAACGCTTTGAAAATAAAGTTGCCCTGGTGACGGGCAGTTCAAAGGGCATTGGCGCCGCCATTGCTAAACGCCTGGCGGCGGAAGGCGCCGTGGTTTTCATTAACTATTCCCGCGGGCGTGAAGATGCTAACCGGTTGGTTAAAGAGATCAATGAGCAGGGCGGCGTCGCTTTTCCGCTGCAGGCCAATGTCGGCATTGAGGCCGAAGTCAACGGGCTGATGCAAAACATTGTCGAGCAGTATGGTCGCCTGGACGTGCTGGTCAATAACGCCGGGGTTTATGCCACCAATAGCCTGGAAGCCTTCAGCGACGCGGAATATGAAAGGCACTTCAATTTAAATGTCAAAGGGCTGATTTATTGCTGCAAGGCGGCGGTCGCCGCCATGCCTGAATCGGGCGGCAGCATCGTCAATATCAGCTCCAGCGTGACCTCGTTTACGCCGGCCAATTCGCTGGTTTATACCGCTTCCAAAGCCGCGGTCGATTCGATCACCAAGACGCTGGCCAACGAGCTTGGCGGGCGCAAGATCCGGGTCAATGCGGTCAATCCTGGCTTGGTCATCACGGAAGGCGTGCATGACAGCGGCTTTTTCGATACCGATTTTAAAACGCACATTGAATCCATCACCCCGCTGGGGCGCATCGGCACACCGGAGGATATCGCCCCGGCCGTGGCCTATCTCGCCTCGGACGAGGCGGGTTGGGTGACCGGCGAGAGCCTGATCGTCGGCGGCGGTTTGCATTAATTTAGCGAAGAATGGAACAGAAATGACATTAGATAAAGCCTACGGGCCACTGATTAACGGCGTATTCGAGCTGGATGGCACGGACATTCATCCCGTGATTTCCCCCTCGACCGGGGAGCGTCTGGCGGATTTGCACTACTGCAACGAACGGGACGTCGAGCGCGCCGTGTTGGCGGCGGAAGCGGCTTTCCCCGCCTGGAAGGCATTAGGGCAGCAGGCCCGCGCTCGCCTGATGGCGCAGCTGGCGGATGTGCTGGAAAGCGATCTGGAAAGAATGGCGCAAATCGACGCGCGGGATGTGGGCCGCTGTATCAGCGAAGTGCGCCGCGATTATCAAACGGCGGTCAGACACTATCGCTATTTCGCCGCAGTTGTCATGGGGCACGAAGACAGCGGCAGAAGCATCGCGGACGGCTACAGCCTGGCGAAACGCGAGCCGCTCGGCGTCTGCGGGCAGATTATCCCCTGGAATGCGCCGGCGATCATGGCGGCGTTCAAGCTGGCGCCGGCGCTGGTGACCGGCAACACGGTGGTACTGAAGGCCGATGAAAACGCCTCGCTCTCCACGCTGGAGCTGGGCAAGATGATCGCCAACATTTTCCCTGCCGGCGTCGTCAACATCATTACCGGGCTCGGGAGCGTGGCGGGGGCGGCGCTGACCGGCAACCGCAAGGTGCGCAAGCTTTCGTTCACCGGCAGCACGGAGGTGGGCAAGCGGGTGGCCAAGGCCGCCGCGGAGCGGCTGGTGCCCGTCACGCTGGAGCTGGGCGGGAAGAGCCCCAATATTGTGTTCCCGGACATCGAAGACCTGGACGCGGTGGTGGACAACGTGACCTTTGCCGCCATCCACAATAACGGTCAGTCCTGCCTGGCGGGCACCCGGCTGTTCGTCCACGCGGACATTTACGACCGTTTCAGCGCCAAACTGGTGACGGCTTTCGAACGGGTGCGCGTCGGTTCACCGCTGGCCGAGCAATCCCGGGTCAGCTGCCTGGTTTCTGAGAAGCAGGGCGAGCGGGTGCTGGCTTATATTCGGACCGGCCTCGAGGAGGGTGCCACCCTGCTGACCGGCGGCAAACGCCGCGCCGTCGCCGGCTGCGAGCATGGCTACTTCATTGAGCCGACGATCTTTGCTGCGGAAAATGGCATGCGCATTTGCCAGGAAGAAATTTTCGGGCCGGTGCTGACGCTGATCAAATGGTCAGACTACGACGAGATGATCGCCCAGGCTAACGACAGCGAATATGGGCTGGCGTCGGGGATCTACACCCGCAGCCTGAAAAACGCCCTGGCGACCGCAGACCGGCTGGAAGCCGGGTCCGTGTGGATCAACCGCTACTCGAACATTACCGATGGCACCGCGTTCGGCGGTTACAAGAACAGCGGGATCGGCCGTGAGTTCTGCAAAGAAACGCTCAATGCCTACACGCAAATAAAAACCATCACGCTGCAGACGGATCTGCCCGCGGCCTGGTTTGCAGAATAAGGATAAGACCGGCACAGGGACGTGCCGCCGTTGGCCGCTTCAGGAAATATGGCTGCCGATATAACTTCTTGGCGACGCGCCCATGCTTTTCTTGAACGCGGTGCTGAAGGCACTTTCCGATTCATATCCCAGGTCAAAGGCGATCTGGGATATTTTTTCTTTATTGGCGACCATTCGCTCGATGGCCAGGCTAAAACGCCAGATGCGAATGTATTCGTTGACGCTGTAGCCGGCCAGCTTTCTGAAGCGGGTGGTGAAGGCGGTACGCGACATGCCGGCCACGCCGGCGAGCTCGTCCAGGCGCCATTTTCTGCCCGGTTGGTCGTGTATGCGGGTCAGCGCGAGGCCGATATGTTTGTCCGCCATCGCGTAAAACCAGCCCTCGCCGCGGCCGAGCGCGCCGGAAGAGAGCAGCATGCGCAGCGCCTGCGTCAAAATGATCTGCAGCAGATGCTCGGTGATGAGTTCACTGCCCGGGCCGGGATTTTCTATCTCCGACGAGAGGCGGCTCAGGAAATCCTTGATGCCGGCGTTCTCCTCCCGCTGCGTTTTGATCACGATGGGTTCGGGCAGGCCGGTGATAAAGCGGAAGGTATCGTTGATCTGAAATACGAAGCGGCAACCCACAAAGGAGAAATCGCACCCGCCGTTGCTGAAGCAGGATGAGCGGTCTTTCATCACGTGAATTTTTGTTATATCGATGGCCGGCGCGTTAGGGTTATCAAAAATGCTGAATTCGCGCCCGCTGGATAAGATCAGCACATCGCCTTGTTCAATCGGGTAACTGTTGGCGTCGCCCGCCAGTTTAATGAAAAAAGATCCGCGCTTGGCGATATAAATTTTCATCCCGGAATAGTCGGGAAACAGCGCTTTGGTATTAGCGCTCATGTCAAACGTCACAATTTTCTGGCTGCTGATTTTTAGCCTGGAAACAATATCGGATAGCGGATCCATTATTACCTGCTTGTCTGATGCGTTTACTGTTGAGCATAGTCGCTATTGCGCCAGGGTTATGCATGATCCCGGCAGTGCGGCGAGGTGAACGCATTATGGGTGAGGTGCCAGCCGGTGTACAGGCTATCTCGCCGTCCTGTCCGAACGATAAGAAAAAAAGTGCGAACGCGAAAGTTCGCGATCCGGTCGGGTGCTACGATCGGTATTTTCCATGATGGTGGCAAAATGACTTCTGACCAGACAAACCGCAGCCAGGTGAGCCTATTGGCGGCGTTGACGATCGCTTTATTTTTTATCTTGTTGAACAGCGGCTCTCCTACGCCGTTATATCCCCTCTATCAAGAAACCCTTGGCCTGAGCAATATCGACCTGACCTTCATTTTCTCTTCCTATGGGTTTGGCGTATTGCTGGCCTTGTTTTTATCACGCAGGCTCACCATCACCGATAAAAATGCCCGGCTGCTGGTGGTGGTGTCGCTGATGGTGGTGGTGGTGCCTACGCTGTGCTTTTCCTTTGCTCGCTCTTTGCAGGCGCTGTGCCTGTTCAGGTTTATTTCCGGGTTAGGGGCCGGTACGGCCACGGCCATCATCAACATCTTGTTGATTAACGTCAGCCGCGGCGACAGCGCCAAACGCGCCGCGCTGTTGGGCAGCCTGGCTTTGGTGACCGGCCTGGCGCTGGGCCCGGTGATCAGCAGCGTTTACGCCCAGCTGGCGTTTTACCCGCTCACTTCGCCGGCGGTGACCATCGCCGCGTTGGTTTTCCTCTCCGCGATCGCCATCGTCCTGCTTTGGCCGAAGAAAGGATTGCCTACCCTCGGCGTTGCGGACACGAAAACGGCAGAAAAGGGCGCCGGTTTTAGCCAACCGCTGTTCTATCTGCTTGCGCTGTGCGTGTTTATCTCCTGGTCATACGCCGCGCTGATCCTGTCGTTGGGGCCGACGGCCGCGATCCAGGTCTTCGGGCTCCAGTCACCGGCGGGCTTTGGCTATATCGCCACCGGTTATTTACTGGTGGCCGGCGTGGTGCAGTTCACGATCCCGCGTTTTCTGAAGCCTGAGTTTTCTTTGGTGCTAGGGCTGATTGCGCAGGTTTTCTCCATGGTGATGATGACCATGGCGCTCGAAAGCGGTTCTGTGGCCAGCGCGGCGGTGAGTCTGGCGCTGTCCGGCTTCTCGTACGGCGCGGTTTTTGTGGGCGGTGCCATCCTGGTCAATAAGCTCTCGCTAGCGGCGCCAGGGTGGAACGCGGTGTCGAAGTTTTACTTTATCGTCTATTTGTTCAATATCATGCCGCCGGCCGCAGGTTGGCTGGCGGATAAAATAGGGGTAGTGGGCGCCTTGTTCGCCGCCATTGTCCTTTTTATGGCGATATACATCGCCTTTGCCGTGCTGGCGCTGTGGGCGCTGTTGCTGAGAAAGGCCTGACGTTTCCGGCGTTGGGGAAGGGCTTTACAAGCCCCCCTGGCTTTCATAAGCTTGGCGGCGTGTTTTGGCGCTGATGGTTGGCGATGGCCGCGCATAACAGCGGCTGCCGGCGAACACTCTGCTTTAACACGCCATGTTTTACATAGGTTCAGGTAAGAGAACGGCCCCATCGATGATTGCCGGCGCCCATAGAAGTCGGGCGTTGCAGTGAGGATGGGGTGATGCCGTGCCGGCTTCGCTGATGAGAGGTGTCACCGGTTGCCGCACGCATAGGTTACTGACCTGTTGATGAATTTTTGGATGGCCTGCCATCTAACTCATTACAGGATTAACAGATTGCGATGCTTACCCTAGATCATTCCTCGTCTCACGGCGTTTTTTACCGCATTCACTCCCCCTTCAGCGAGGCCTTCGCACCCATGCCGTCACTCACGGTGCGCGAAAAAGTGCTCGTTGGCCTGCATAAATAACCCTTGGGAGCCATTTTATGGAATGGAATGTAAACCAAACCACGCTCTCTCGAGCGCAGATGGTTTCCCTGCCGAAGGCGGAAGTGCACGTGCATCTGGAGGGCTGCTTTGAGCCGGAACAGCTCTCGGCCTGGGCGTTATCCTCGGGGATACCGATGCCCAGAAAGCAGGCCGAGCTGCTGAATTTTAACGGGCTTGCCGACTTTCTCGATTTCCTCGATTGGTCCTGCAGCCTGGTGAGCAGCCGCGAACGCCTGGCGCAGTTAAGCTACTCCTATGCACAACGGCTGTCGCGGGATGGCGGGCTGTACGCCGATCTGATTTTCAACCCGACCCATTGGAAAGCGTGGCGCGGCAGGCTCGGTGACATGATCGACGCGATTGACGCCGGTTTGCGTGCAGCCGAAGAGGATGGATTGGCGTCCGTTGGGCTGTGCGTCAGTTTGCTCCGCCGGCAAACCGCCGCCGAGGCGAGTGAGCTGGTGGATTTTTTAACCGCGCTGCGGCACCCCAGAGTGGTCGCGTTGTCCGTCGATGGCAATGAGGCCGTCACCAAAGGCAGCGGTGCGCGTTTCGCGCAGGCTTTCGCCCAGGCGGGCAGGGCCGGGTTGAAGCGAACCGTGCATGCCGGGGAGTCCAGCGGCGCAGAGGGCGTGCGCGACGCCATCTTGCTGCTGGGGGCCGACCGCATCGATCACGGCGTTCGGGCGATAGACGACCCGGCCGTCGTGGCGCTGTTGGCTGAACGACGTATCCCCATCGGCGTATGCCTGACCTCGAACATCAAACTGGGCGTCTATCCCGGCTACGCGGAACATCCGCTGCGCCGGCTGCGGGATGCCGGGGTCATCGCGACCATCAATACCGACGACCCGGTCTTATTGCACACCACGTTGGTGGATGAATATCTGATCTGTCAGAGCGAATTTGCATTTTCCACCCAGGATATCGTCGATGTGGCCCTGAATGCTTTTGCCGCCAGTTTTGCCAGCGACGAGGCCAAAATGACGTATCGGAAGAAAATGAATCTTTGGGTTGCCTCTCTTAATACAGAAAATGGAGATAAGCGGTGAGCGAGAAGAAAATAAAATTATATTTTGACTGCGATACCGGCATCGATGATGCGATGGCGTTGGGCTATTTGCTCGCAGAAAGTGACAAGGTGGATATTCTGGCGATCGGCACGGTTTGCGGCAACGTCGCCGCCGATGCCGGAGCCAGAAATACACTGGAGCTTGCCCGCCTGGCCGGTTTTCCCGCGATCCCCGTCGCCGTGGGGGAACGGGACTACCTGCGCCAGGCGTATCTTTGCGATGTGCAGCATATACACGGAGACAACGGCATCGGCGACATCGCGCTGGAAGCCTCAAACGCCAAGCTGGCGCCGCTCTCGGCCCCCGAACTGCTGGTTGAGCTGGCCAGAGCGCACCCGGGGGAGCTGGACATCTTGGCGACCGGCCCGCTGACCAACATCGCCAAAGCCTTGCAGCTTGAGCCCGCGCTAGGGGAGCTTATCGGCACGCTGACGATCATGGGCGGTGCGGCACTGGCGCCCGGCAACCGAACGCCCGTTGCGGAGGCGAATATTGCCTGCGATCCGGAGGCGGCGGCCATGGTGTTTAAGGCGATGAAGAATATCGTGATGGTGCCGCTTGATGTCACCATGTCGCATACCTTTGAAGAGGCGGATCGGCTCAAACTGCTGTCGGCCGAGAGCCGGTTTGCGCAGGCGATAGGGCAAATGCTGGAGCGGTATATCCAGTTTTATATCAATACCTACGGCCGCAAAGCCTGCGCACTGCACGATCCGGTGGCTGCGGTGTTGGCGGTGCAGGGCATCGGCGCCTGCCTTGCGCCTAACGTGAAGGTGACGATCGATGATTCCGACGGGCCAGGC
The DNA here is from genome assembly GCF_016805595.1 of Serratia sp. 4542. Lineage (NCBI taxonomy): Bacteria > Pseudomonadati > Pseudomonadota > Gammaproteobacteria > Enterobacterales > Yersiniaceae > Serratia > Serratia sp. 4542. The sequence goes on along the minus strand of NZ_RXKV01000010.1, from coordinate 1,017,021 downwards.
CGCGGGCAAACCCTGTGCGATATGCGGGGGCGATATATGAACTATCCGCCGCAGCGCGATGCCAACTGCCATGTGGTATTAAGCACCGAGCTTAATATGTCGGAGTTGCTGCTCGCGAAGCTGTTGTCGTTGGCGTAATTCGTCTCTATCGACAACGTCTGAGTGTATAAGAGGCCTTTCCGGAGGCCTCTGAATGAGCACTGAAGAAGGGGGAAAGAGATCGGGGCTGGATTTATCTATCCGCAGGCGTGCGAATCCAAATCGATGGATGCGTTTGGTATTTGTTTAGCGCATGTTGAGTACAGTGTTTTCCCTGTGCAGTCTGATTATTGATGCGTTTTGCCGAATTCAGCCGGGCCATAAAGTATTAACCAATCCTCCTTTTTTATTTTATATATGCGGAACACGTTGTGGAAAATGAAAATTTAACGTTGCATTATGACAATGATGCACGCTCCTTTCTGGAGGGCCAGCTCGATAGATTTAATTCAAAGTTCATGGGGTTAAATGCTCACGAGTATGGTGTTTATTATAAAGACGGCGATGAGAAAATAATCGCGGGACTTTATGCAGAGTCTTACGGGGCCGTTTTTTACATCCATTATCTTTGGATTGATGAAGCGCAGCGCGGCCGTCGTTTAGGCCACCGTCTGCTGGAAGCTGCAGAGGCTCATGCCAGACAGTTGGGATGCGCCAGCGTCTCCGTGGACACGTTTAGCTTTCAGGCGCCCAATTTCTACCTGAAACAGGGTTTTCAAATGATTGGCGAGTTGGATTGCGGCAATGAAATAACACGCTCCTATCTGAACAAACAACTGTAATATCTGTTTTTTATAAAAGGAATTCGGTTAACTCACTGAAAGCAAGGTGTTGTTCTTAATATGAAATATGACGCTTTGGCCGATGTGACGGAGGGCGAGGGAGTTTCTCCCTCGCCGTGGCGTCAGCGGCTGCGCCGTGACATGACCCGTTTGTCTTTCGGCCGATCCTGCCAGTCCTCAGCCTGATTGTTGAAGTTATCCGCCAGCAGGTAGGCCGGGGTTTTCGCCAGCCAGTCGGACAACGAAATATCCTGATAGATGCCGTTGTCCATCACGATCAGCACTTTCAAATCCTCATCGCCGATGTTCTCGATGTAATGGCCGAAGCCCTGCGGCACGTAACCGACGTCCGAAGGGGCATACTCTTCCGTCTGCGCGTGGCCATGTGAGCTGAACACCGTCATGCGGCCCTTACCGGCAATATAGTATTGCCATTCGTTGGCATTGGGGTGCCAGTGCAATTCCCGGATCGCGCCGGGTTTCACGATCTCGATGATGCCGGTCATGGTGGTGGAAATGGGAAACTCTTTCGATGACACCAAATGCACGCTGCCGGCGTCATTTTCAAAGAACGGCTTTTGCTTCATTAATTCATAGCGGTGGGTCAGTGGGGCGTTATTTAATCCGCCATCGTTTTTCGGTAATGGCAAGGTGGGCGGAACGGCGCCGCCAACAATATAGGCCTCACCCTGTTTGGCCTTGGAAAATACCGCCGCCGGCATGTTGACGCTTTTTTCCAATACCTCTTTCGGCATATGCGCCACCCAATCGGTGATGCTGAAGGTGCCGAATTCGGAGAAATGGCCGTTATCGAACGCCAGAATAAAATGCGCGCCGTCCGCCAGCGCCTGAATGGAATGGCCGTAGCCTTTCGGGAAATACCACACGTCGCCGGGCCCGAAATCCGCCACTTCGCATTTGCCCTCGGGATCGAGGATGGTGATGCGCGCATGGCCTTCCAGCATAAACGCCCATTCGGCGGCGATGGCGTGCCAGTGCAGCTCGCGCACGCCGCCCGGCTCCAGCGTCATGTCGACGCCCGCCACGCCTTCGGAGATTGGAAACTGCTCGACGGTGGCCTCGCGCGCCCAGCCGCTGGGCAGGCTGCGTTTCTTGCTGTCGGTGAATTTGTACTTATAGAGATGCTGCGCATTAGCAGGCGGCTGGTAGCTGCTGGGAGGCACGATATTGCGGTGGTCGTCGGCAGCGGCATTTTTAGCGATGCCGCCGATCATGCCGGCGGCGGCCGCGCTGACGGCGGACACTTTCAATATATCACGACGCGATAGCATAGCATTTTCTCCAATATAAAACCGTGCGCCTGCAGAGGCAGGCGACAGGGAAGGCGCGAGCGCCATTGAAATGATTTTTTGTCATCGGCGGGAACAGGCTGTGACCCTTAAATCCTAGCGGCTGGAATTTATTGGGTAGGCGCTTATTTGTTTGCGTTTGTTACTAAGTGAGAGCGGGTTTGATTAATTACTCGGAAGTTGAATAGTCATTAATTGGAATTAATTTTAGTCGCCGACCGGTTTAAATAAATAATAAACGAACGGCATTTTTTATTGGCCGTTCGGGCTTTTTATGACTCCCCCACGGTCTCCAGCACCAGCTGACGAAACCGCTCGACGATCGGCGAAGCCGGGCTGCGGCGCAGCGCCAGGTAAAGCGGGGCGCTGAGCTGCGCCTCTTCGGCGAGGGTGCGGTAGACGATGCCGTCGCCGCCCAGCCGCCGCATTGAGCCGGGCACCACTGACAGCCCTAGCCCGGCGCCGACCAGGCTGAGGGTGGCCGGCAGGCGCGGCGCTTCCTGCACGATGCGCGGGCTGAAGCCGGCGCGGTGGCAGGCGGCCAGGATGGCGTCGTACAGCCCCTGGCCGGCCGGGCGGCGATAGAGAATAAACGCCTCGTGGGCCAGTTCGGCCAGCGGCAGCGGCTGCTGCGTTTCTTGTGCCAGCCGGTGGCCCAGCGGCAGGGCGACGATCATCGGCTCGCTGAGCACCGGCTCCACGCTCAGGCCGGGAATGCCGCTGGCCGGCGAGCGCACAAAGGCGGCGTCGAGGCGCTGTTCCAGCAACGCCTCCATCAGTTCGCCGCTGCCGGCTTCTTCCAGCTGGGTGGTGATGCCCGGCAGGATGTCGCGGTAGCGGCGCAGCAGGTTGGGCACGAACGGGTGCAGCGCGGCGGAGCTGGTGAAGCCGATGGCGATGTGCCCCTGCTCGCCGCGAGCGGCGCGCTGCACCGCTTCGCGCAGGCGTTCGGCGCGCGCCAGCAAGGCGCGGGCCTCTTCGAACAGCACGCCGCCGGCTTCGGTGACGCGCACGCCGCGCGGCAGGCGCTGCAACAAGGTGACGCCCAGTTCATCTTCCAGCCCCTGCAGCAGGCGGGTCAGCGGCGGCTGCTGGATAAACAGCCGCTCGGCAGCGCGGGTGATGTTGCCTTCTTCCACCACGGTGACGAATGCCCGCAGGCGACGCAGTTCGATCATAGCCATACCTCAAAGGTATCTTTAGTTGTTCCGGAATGCATTAGACATCATGGCACGGCGGCGCGCATGATACCAGACATCAAAACAAGCGATGTGGAATGGCAATGTCATGTCAGATATCAATACGTTAAAACCGCACCCGGCGGCAGCGCCGGGCAACGCGGAGCTGTTTGTGGGCTTTCTGTGGCTGGGGCTGATCGGCTTCGGCGGTGTGCTGCCGCTGGCGCGCAGCATGCTGGTGGAGCGCCGGCGCTGGCTGAGCGGCGAACAGTTTACCGAGCTGCTCGGGCTGTGCCAGTTTCTGCCCGGCGGCAACGTGATCAACCTGTCGGTGGCGGTGGGCATGGAGTTTCGCGGGCTGCGCGGCGCGCTGTGCGCCTTGCTGGGCCTCATCAGCGCGCCGACGGCGATCGTGGTGGGGTTGGGCGTGGTCTACGCCCGCTTCCAAAACGATCCGCATGTGCAGCATGTGTTCGCCGGGCTGGCCGCCGCCGCGGCCGGGCTGCTGCTCTCGACCGGGATCAAGATGCTGCTGCCGCTGCGCGGTAAATGGCCGGCGCTGGCGATCGTCGCGCTGGCCTTGATCGCCATCGCCTGGCTGCGCCTGCCGCTGCTGCCGACCATGCTGGTGCTGGCGCCGCTGAGCATTCTGCTGATGTGGCGGTGGCCGTCATGAGCGGGGTTCTGATTGCGTTGGCGCTGATCTTCACCGAGCTCTCTCTGCTGGCGTTTGGCGGCGGCATGACCATTTTGCCGGAAATGCAGCGGCAGGTGGTGGAGGTGCATCAATGGATGAGCGCCCAGGAGTTTAGCGCGCTGTTCGCCATGGCGCAGGCCGCGCCGGGGCCGAACATGATGATCGTGCCGCTGGTCGGTTGGCATGTAGCCGGCTGGGCGGGGCTGCTGGTTTCTTCGGTCGCCAAGTTCGGGCCATCTTCCATCGTCACGCTGCTGGTGATGGGCGCCTGGCGGCGCTTTAAGGATCGCCCGTGGCGCCGCATCGTGCAGGCCGGATTGGTGCCGCTGACGGTGGGGTTGGTGGCGGCCAGCGGCATCTTGATCGCCGAGGCTTCCGCGCCCAGCTGGCGGCTGGCGGCGATCGTGGCACTGGCGACGGGGCTGAGCATGAGCAAGCGCCTCCATCCGCTGTGGGTGCTGGCGGGCGGCGCGCTGCTCGGGCTGCTGTTCGCCTGAGGAATTAGCGCGGGATCAGCACAAAGCGTGAAGGGCCGCCGCGATCGATCAGCTCATAGCGCTTTGGCGCGGTCAGGGCCAGAAACGCCACCATGCTGCCTTCGGCGTCGGTCAGCGTCATGCCGTCCGGCGTCGGCCGCCAGGCGACCGGCAACGTTTGCAGCGCCAGCGGTTGCAGGCACTGGGCGGAGGCGCTGAAGCGGAAGGCGTTGGTGTTGGCCACCACCTCGTCGCTCAGCTGCACCTCGCAGACGGTTTTACCGTCTCCGATGGCGGCGAGCTGCCAGTCGCCCTTCAGCGCGGCGGGTTCCAGCAACGGCAGTGAACTGCCCAGGGCACTGCTGCACAATACGCTCATAACGACTCCTGTCAGGCTGGCGCGGCGCAAGGCGCGCATAAGGAAATGGGTTGGCATCGGGTCACTCCTTTCGGCTGTCCGTTCACACCTTAGCACGTTCCCTGCGGGATGATGAGGCAAGGATTAGGTTTTTTAATCCTCGATAATTCTGATCTAACCGGCGATAACATGCCCATAAAGACGAGTCATTAGCCCGCCGATACGCTTATCTTTCTCATTAATACTGCGCTAATACAAATCGTTATGATTATTTCCGTCTTAACGCCCGGCGCGATGATGCACGGCGGCGTCGGGTCGCGCCGTCGGGGTTAATTACTATACTGGTCAATCCTAAGCCTTGGCTTAGATTAGAACGACTGATGAATAGTCTTACAAAGCGAGTGGATTCCTACTGTGTAAAAGGAGAATGCAATGAGCAGTCGCCACAACGATATTTTGCAAGATGACGATGAGTTCACCAGCCTGTCCGCCACATCCCCCAACGATCATAACTATCAATTTTACTATCACCAGCCCGGCAGCCTCTATGATGGGTTAGGCTACGGCGCGCTGTTTACGCTGGACAACGCCAACCTGTACAGCAACCAGCGCGGCGGAGCCGCCATCAACAACCTGGGTAAAATCCGCGATAACTTCAGCTTCGATCACGCCGCCGATCAGCTGACGCGGCCGGGCCTGACGCACAACGGCGATCAGGTCTATCACCAGCCGGTGGCGCTGACCTATTCCTTCCTGACGCAGAGCGCGCTGAACCGCATCGGCCAGACCGGTGACGGTGACAAGGGGCTGCAACCGCTGACTCAGGCGGCGCAGACACAGGCGCTGAAATCGATGCAGGCCTGGGCCGACGTGGCGAATGTGACCTTTACCGAGGCGGCGTCCATCGATATCAACCACCGCGCGGACATCACCTTCGCGTACTTCACCCAGCGCGCCGACGGCAGCACCGCCGCCGGCAGCGGCCCGAATGCCATTAACGCGTACGCCTATTACCCGCCGAGCTCCAAGCCGGGCAGCGATAACGCCTTTGCCGGCACGGTGTGGTTCAACAAAAACTTCGCCACCCATCAGGCGCCGGTTAGCGGTGACTTCAGCAGCCAGACCTTCACCCACGAGCTGGGGCATGCCCTGGGGCTGGCGCACCCGGGATCTTATGACGCCTCGTTGGGCAACCCGAGCTACCAGAACGATGCCGCTTACTATCAGGATTCGTTGCAATACTCGATCATGAGCTATTTCAACGCCGGTTACACCGGCGCCGACACCAAAGGGGTGTATGGCTATGGCCCGATGGTGGATGACATCGCTGCGATCCAAAAATTGTACGGCGCCAACATGAGCACCCGCACCGGCGATACGGTGTACGGCTTCAACTCCAACACCGGGCGCGATTTCCTGACCGCCACGGCGGACAACGGCAAACCGGTCAACTTCGCGGTGTGGGACGCCGGCGGTAACGACACGCTGGACTTCTCCGGCTACAGCCAGCAGCAGATGATCAACCTGAACGACGGCGCGTTCTCCAGCGTCGGCGGCGGCACGCAGAACGTCGCCATCGCGCGCGGGGCGATCATCGAGAACGCCATCGGCGGCAGCGGGCGCGATGTGATCATCGGCAACGATCAGGACAACCTGCTGGCGGGCAACGCCGGTTCGGACATCCTGTACGGCGGCCTGGGGGCGGATCATCTGTGGGGCGGCAAAGACGCCAACAACTTCACCGACTATTTCGTCTATCTCAATGCCAAAGAGTCCACGGTGGCGGCGTTCGACGTGATTGAAGACTTCGAGCACGGCATCGACAAGATCGATCTCTCCGGCCTGCGCTTCAACAACAGTCTGAGCGAGCTGCGCTTTATCGACAGCGGCAGCGCCTTCAGCGGCCAGAAAGGCGAGATCCAGCTCAACTTCGACGCCTTCAACGGCACCACCGATCTGCTGATGAACACCCACAGCAACAGCTACGCCGCCGACTTCAAGATCCATGTGGTCGGGCAGGTGGAGCAGAGCGATATTCTGTTTGCCTGAGGGTGAGGAAGGAAAAGAGAAAAGGGCCGAACGGCCCTTTTTTTACGCCTGGGCCGCCGCCGCGCTTTCCGCCACGAAGGAGCCGGTCGCCACCGCGCCGGCGCGGCGGTAGTGGGCCACGATCACGCCGCCGGGCGAGACCACCGATTGGGCCAGCGTAAAGGCCGCCGGCGCCGCGTTGTCATCGAACAGCCGCTTGCCGCCGCCGAGCAGCACCGGGTAGGTGAGCAGGCGCAGTTCGTCCACCAGATCGTTGGCCAGCAGCTGCTTCATCAGCGTGCTGCTGCCCTGCACCAGCAGCACCGGCCCCTGGGTGCGCTTCAGCTCGCGCAGCCGGGCGATGATGTCCCGCCCCAGCCACTGGCTGTTCTGCCACGCCAGCGTCTCGCCGTGGTGGGTGGCGACGTACTTGGTGGCCTGATTGAACGAGCGGGCGATATCGGCGGAAAACGGATCGGCCTCGTCGGTGATCTGCGGCCAGTAGCCGGCGAAAATGTCGTAGGTGCGCCGCCCCAGCAGCAAATCGAACGGCGCGGAGAAAAGATCGCCCATCGTTTCCGCAATGGCGTCATCCCAGTAGGGGGCTGTCCAGCCGCCGAATTGAAAGCCGCCGCTGCGATCTTCGTCCTGCCCGCCCGGCGCCTGCATCACGCCGTCGAGGCTGACGAAGGCGCTGGCAATAATCTGTCGCATGGCTGTCTCCTGCCGTTGAGTGCCAGCTGAAAGTTTAGCCGCCGCGCGGCGGCTACGCCAACCGGCCGCTCAGGGCTGCAGCGCCTTGAGCAGTGCCTGATGGAAACGCTCCGGTTCTTCCATTTGCGGCGCATGGCCCAGCCCGGCGAACTCGATCAGCGTGGCGTGCGGGATCAGTTTCGCCGCCTGTTTGCCCAGCTCCGCGTAGTGGCCGATCCTGGCCTTGACCGCCGGCGCGGCGATATCGCTGCCGATGGCGGTGGTGTCGGCGGTGCCGATCATCAAGGTGGTGGGCGTTTGCAGATCCTTGAACTCGTAATACACCGGCTGGGTGAAGATCATGTCGTAGATCAGCGCCGAGTTCCACGCCACCAGGCGATGGCCCGGCCCGTTGTTCAGCCCGGCCAGCATATCCACCCAGCGATCGTACTCCGGCTTCCAGTTGCCGCCGTAGTAGGTGCGCTGCTCATAGTTGCGGATGCCCTCGGCGGAGGTGTTCAGCTCGCGCTCGAACCATTGATCGACGCTGCGCCACGGCACGCCTTTCGCCTTCCAGTCCTCGAGGCCGATCGGGTTGACCATGACTAGTTGCTCCACTGCCTGCGGATACATCAGGCTGTAGCGCGTGGCCAGCATGCCGCCGGTGGAGTGGCCGATGACGATGGCCCGGCTTATTTTCAGGTTCTGCAGCAGGCCGTGGGTGTTTTGCGCCAGCTGCTGGAAGCTGTACTGGTAATGCGCAGGTTTGGTGGAGGAGCAAAAGCCGATTTGATCCGGCGCGATGACGCGGTAGCCGGCCTTGCTCAGCGCCTTGATGGTGTCCTGCCAGGTGGCGGCGCAGAAGTTTTTACCGTGCAGCAACAGCGCGGTGCGGCCGTTGGCGGCGCCTTCCGGCGGCACGTCCATATAGCCCATTTTTAACGCCTGCCCCTGCGAGGTGAAACTGAACTGCTGCAACGGATAAGGGTAGTGAAAACCCTGCAGCTCCGGGCCGAACTTCGGCGTTTCGGCGGCGGCGGGGAACGCGGCCAGCGTGGCGCACAGCAGCGCGCTACGGGTGAATCTCAGCATCCTGATCTCCTGAAAAACGGACGATAGCCGAGTATAGCCATAATCAGGGCGTCGGCGCGCCGATGGTTTCAGATAATTCTGTAATGTTACGGCCCGATCCCGGGCAAGGTTCCGGCCACGGCCTTGCACACAGTGAACGCGGTCACGCCGCGCAACATTGGCGGTGCCTGATGGTTTTATTTCAAGGCTAAGTTATGCGATGCTTAAGCATTATTTATGCAAAAGGATCCTCGCATGTCCGCTTTATCCCGCTGCGCTTTCAGCGAAGGCAGCGTCGCTTTGCCGGAAGGCTATGCTGATCGCACCGTCAACGTGCTGTTGGCCGGCGATGATGTTTCCCCCTCAATCAATATTTCCCGCGATGCGCTGCAGCCGGCGGAAAACCTGGAAGGCTACGTCACCCGCCAGCTCGATGCGCTGGCGCAGGGGCTGAAAGGCTGGGCGTTCAAAAGCCGCGAGCCGGCGACGCTGGGCGATGGATTAACCGCCGGTGAATGGGTGCGCGCCAGCTACCTGCGCGACGGCAAGCGCATCTGGCAAAACCAGGCGGTGTTCGCGCTGGCGGAGGGCCGGGTGCTGGTGTTCACCCTGGCGATGGCGCGCAAGCTGACGCCGCAAGACGATGCGCTGCTGTTGCAGGTGCTGAGCAGCTACCGGGCGGCATAACGATGAACCCTTCACGTAAAAGGACCTTACGATGACCGAAGCGGCCCGCGTCGGCGATACCATCGGGCATTCCCATGCCCTGGCCGGCATGATTGCCGGCACCCTTGTCGGCGGCCTGATCGCCGCCGCAGGCGCGGTGGCGGCGGGTGCGCTGTTCGTCGCCGGCCTGGCGGCTTCCTGTATTGGCGTTGGCGTGTTGCTCATCGGCGCCAGCCTGGCGGTGGGGTATCTCACCGGGGAGGCGGCCACCGCGGCGCGCGACGGCATTGCCGACGCCGGTGCCGGTAGCCTGACCCCCAAAGGCAATATCGTCACCGGCTCCCCCAACGTCTTCATCAACGGCAAACCCGCCGTGCTCGCCACCAACAGCCAGGTGGCCTGCAGCGACGACGGCCCGAGCATGCAGATGGCGCAGGGTTCCGACAAGGTCAGCATCAACGGCCAGCCCGCCTCGCGCGTGGGGGACAAAACCAACTGCGACGCGCAGGTGATGGAAGGCTCGCCCAACGTGTTTATCGGCGGCGGTACCGTCACCACTTTGCCGATCAAGCCCGAAGTGCCGGATTGGCTGTACAAGGTCTCTGATCTGACGCTGCTGTTCGCCGGCCTGGTGGGTGGCGTGGGCGGCGCCGCCGGCAAGCTGGGGGCGCTCGGCAAACTGCTGGGCAAGCTGCCCGGCATCAACAAACTGGCGCGCATCGCCTGCCGCGCCGGCACCCTGATGACCGCCACCGCCGCCGTCGGCATTATCGCCCGGCCGGTGGATATCGTCAGCGGCCAGAAATTCCTCGACGGCGAAGACGATCTCGATTTCGTGCTGCCATCGCGCCTGCCGGTCGCCTGGCAGCGCTATTGGCGCAGCGGCAACCCCGGCGACAGCGTACTGGGCCGCGGCTGGAACCTGTTCTGGGAGAGCAGCCTGCAGCCGTATCAGGACGGCCTGGTGTGGCGCGCCCCTTCCGGCGACTTCGTCGCTTTCCCTATGGTGCCGCGCGGCCACAAAACCTACTGCGAAGCCGAAAAATGCTGGCTGATGCACAACGACGACGGCAGTTGGCAGCTGTTTGACGTCGGCGAACAGATTTTCCACTACCCGCCGCTGGCGGGCGACCAGCCGAGCCGGCTCAGCATGATCACCGACGCCATCGGCAACGCCACCTCGTTGTTTTACGACGACGAGGGGCTGCTGAGCGAACTGGTGGACAGCGCCGGGCAGCGCCTGATGTGCCGCTATGCGCAGGGCCGCCTGCGCGAAGTGGCGCTGCAAACCGCCGAAGGCGAACGGACGCTGGCGCGCTACGGCTACGATGAGCAGGGCCAACTGACGACGGTGAGCAACCGCGCCGGTGAGGTAACGCGCCGCTTCGGCTGGCGCGACGGCCTGATGATCAGCCACCAGGACGCCGCCGGGCTGCTGAACGAATACCAATGGCAAGAGATCGACGGCGTGCCGCGCGTGACGGCCTACCGCAACAGCGCCGGGGAATCCCTTGAGTTCGGCTATGACTTCGCCGGCGGGCGCCGCAGCGCGGTGCGCGGCGACGGCAAGCGCGCGGAGTGGCGGCTGGATGACGACGACAACGTGGCGCAGTACACCGATTTCGACCAGCGCCGCTACGGTTTTATCTACCAACGCGGCGAGCTGTGCAGCGTGCTGCTGCCCGGCGGCGCGCAGCGCCAGAGCGAATGGGACTCTTATGGCCGCCTGCTGTCGGAGACCGATCCGCTCGGCCGCGTGACGCGCTATCAATATTCGCGCAACAGCGGCCGGCTGTTCGCCGTCGCGTACCCGGACGGCAGCAGCGAAGCGCAGCACTGGGACACGCTGGGGCGCCCGACGCGTTATGTCGATGCCCTGGGCAATACCACGCTGTACCGCTATCCGGATGACGAAGAGAGCCTGCCGGCTAGTGTGATCGACGCGCTGGGCGGGGAAGTGAAGCTGGAGTGGGACGCCCGCGGCCAGCTGACGCGCTACACCGACTGTTCCGGCAGCGTCACGGCTTATACCTACGATGCGCTGGGGCAACTGACGGCGCAGACCGATGCCGAAGGCCACCAGACGCGCTACCTATGGGATAACGGCGGGCGCCTGCACACCCTGATCCACCCGGACGGCGGCGAAGAGCGCTTTAACTGGAATGCGCACGGCCAGCTGGCCGAACATCAGGACGCGCTGGGCAGCCTGACCCGCTGGCAGTACAACGCCCTGGGGCTGCCGGTCAGCATCACCGACCGCATCAACCGCACCCGGCGCTATCACTACAGCCCGCAGGGCTGGCTGACGCGGCTGGAGAACGGTAACGGCGGCGACTACCGCTTCAGCTACGATGCGGTGGGCCGCGTGCTGGCCGAAGAGCGCCCGGACGACACCCGCCACTATTATCGCTACGGCGCGGCCGGGCTGCTGGAGGAGCACCGCGAGGTTGGCCTGCCGGGCAGCACGGGCGAGCTGACGCAGCGCGAACAGCGCTTCCGCTTCGACGAGGCCGGGCAGCTGGTCTGGCGCGGCAACGCCAGCGCGGAATGGCATTACCGCTTCGACGCCATGGGACGGCTGCGCGAGCTGAACCGCCTGCCGACGGCGAGCGGCGCGGCGCTGGGCATCGAGCCGGACAGCGTGCAGATGCGCTATGACGCCGCCGGGCGGCTGCTCGGCGAGCAGGGCGTGAACGGCGAGCTGCAATACCAGTGGGATGCACTGGCTAATCTGCAGGCGCTGACGCTGCCGCAGGGCGATCGCCTGCAGTGGCTGTATTACGGCTCCGGCCACGCCAGCGCCATTAAATTCAACCAGCAGGTGGTGAGCGAGTTCACCCGCGATCGCCTGCACCGGGAAACCGGCCGCAGCCAGGGCGCGCTGCAGCAGCAGCGGCGTTACGACGCCATGGGCCGCCGCAGCTGGCAGAGCAGCGCCTTTGGCCACGACAAACTGACCCGGCCGGAAGACGGCGTGCTGTGGCGCGCTTATCGCTACACCGGCCGCGGCGAGCTGGCCGGGGTGAGCGACGCGCTGCGCGGCGAAGTGCACTACGGTTACGACGCCGAAGGCCGCCTGCTGCAACACCGCGAACCTAATCAGGGCAAACCGGGCGCGCGGCTGGTGTACGATCTGGCGGATAACCTGCTGGGCGAGCGCAGCCCGCAGAGCGACATCGACGCGCATCTGCCGCTGGCGCCGATCGCCGATAACCGGCTGACGCACTGGCAAAAACTGTTTTATCGTTACGACGCCTGGGGCAACCTGATCAGCCGGCGCAACGGCCTTTACGAACAGCACTACCGCTACGACGCCGACAATCGGCTGGTGCAGGCGCACGGCCGCGGCCCGCAGGGCGAGTTCGAGGCGCAGTACCATTACGACGCGCTGGGCCGCCGCAGCCGCAAGGCGGTGCGCTACAAGGGCAAAACCGAACAGACGACCCGTTTCCTGTGGCAGGGCTACCGGCTGCTGCAGGAGCAGCGCGACGACGGCAGCCGCCGCAGCTGGAGCTACGATCCGGCCAGCCCGTGGAGCCCGCTGGCGGCGCTGGAGCAGGCGGGCGACAGCCGCTCGGCAGATATTTACTGGTATCACACCGATCTGAACAGCGCGCCGCTGGAGGTGACCGACGCGGCGGGCAACCTGTGCTGGTCCGGGCAATACGACACCTTCGGCAAGCTGCAGGGCCAGACGGTGGCCGGCGCGGCGAAGCGACAGGGTGCGCAATACCAGCAGCCGCTGCGCTACGCCGGGCAATATCAGGACGACGAAAGCGGCCTGCACTACAACCTGTTCCGCTACTACGAACCCGAGGTGGGGCGTTTCACCACGCAGGATCCGATAGGGCTGCGCGGCGGGTTGAACCTGTATCAGTATGCGCCGAACCCGCTGATGTGGGTGGATCCGTTGGGGTTGACAAATGAGGATGTAACGACATTCTATCATGCTGGTGATATTAAAGGAGCAATAGACCCTTCTTACGGAAACGGACTAAAAGACTTTGATCCAGCAGGCAAAGGTGGATTCTATGTTACGACTGATAGAGCTCAAGCGGAAAGGTGGGCTCAGATGAGAACCGACCGAAATATGTCTATAACTCAATTTGATGTGCCAAATTCAGAATTAGCCAAACTTAATATTAAAACGTTTGGTTCAGCAAATGCAGAGTGGGCTGAGTTTGTCACGAAGGCTAGAGCAGGAACTCTTGCACATTCATATGATGCCGTGAGTGGCCCTATGTTATTGAATTTAAAGGATTTCAGGAGGGGAGGTAAACCTAGGGCTGGTGGTTCCCAATTTGCAATATATAGTGATAAAGCAGCAACAACATTCAATAAATACAAATCAGGATGTAAGTAACATGATTGAAAGAAATGAACTAAAAGATGGATTGGTGTTTGTGAATGAATCCAATAAAAATGAAAGTGTCATTATGAATTTTTATTCTTGGGTCCATATTATTTATGGAGTAATTGTTTTTTATGGAAGAAAAAGTGAAGAGGAAGCAAGTTACATAATTAACAATACACCTATGTTTACAACACCACCCAAGAATTTCATGGAGGCCTGTATGTTAGGTCATGAGGATGAATATTATTGGGGTATGGTAATGTCACATGGTGATAGATATTTTGAGAAGGGTTTTCCTCGTACAGCACCGGATGATTATTTTGAATGGGAGAATAGCTATATAAAAGATCACAATCTTGAGAGAAACACTCTAGTTTTTAATGATTAAAACAAGTGATGTTGTTAGAGCCGACAATTCTCAGTCGGTTCTGAATATCTAGAATTAAAAGTATCGAAACGAGCAGGTTTGATAGTTTTGAAATATCCATCCGTACACATTGATAAATCATTTAATATTACGGTATCTAACATGATTGATTTTAACGCTAGGATTGTGTCTGGTGTTTCTATAGGGAATGTCGTTATAAATGAAAATATTTCATTATATATTAATGAAATGCACTCCAGATTTAGCGTTAAGATTAAAAACTACTTCCTACCTGACGGGAGTGAGCGAAAGTCATATACAGTCGACAATACCTTGACCGTCGTAACTGATAAAGATGGTGTCATTTTGTCACTTGGATGTAATGCTCATTATCAAGGGGGCTACAATGGAATCATATTCCCAGGAATGAAAATAATAGATATAATCAAGCTGGCGAAATCACAGAAAATATACAATGGTTCAATCATTATTAATGATGACTTTGGTGTTTCGTTTATCCTCCCACCTCCATATGATGAGATCGCCGATGCGATAAACTATATTCCTGCTGGGGTGATAATAAACGAAATTTTCGTATCTGATTTTTCATTCTGGCGATAGCTTATGGAGTATGTGAGTAAGTTTAGTGAGCATGTGATTAAATTTGGGGTCAGTGATATAGTTGTCACTGGCTACATAGATTCGGATATACCGCCGGTTTTTCACCCGATGTATGACAGGGTTTACTTTATATCTGGTGAGGCTATTTTTGAGGTTTACATCGGTAATGATGGGATTGTTTATTCACATTTAGTTGAAAACATCTCTCCGTGGTTTGAAGTAGATGTGGATGATCAATTTTCCATGATGTCAATCTATTCACAAGCTTTTAAAACTGAACGGGAAGTTAAAATAATTGCAGTGAATTATAGTGAAGAACCGTTCTCAGTGTTCATCGCCAGGTATAAAGATGGTGACAATGAAAATTCACTGTATTTAGAGCCAAAGAGTTTTTTTGGCTTTTTGATTTCATAGAAAAAACCATGGAATGATTAGGAGTTCAATGTGAGCAAGGAATTAAAGCTTGATGTTATGAATAACAAAAATGACTTGATTGAAGGGACTTTTTGCTACTCGCTTTTTGAGAGGTCGTTCTTTGATGAAAAGCTGTTAAGTGACTTAATAAATAATTCAGAGGCGTTTTTAAAAGAAAACGAATGTGATAAGGATGTTTTAAATTTGCTATCATGGATTGTCAATGGTGTTGATCAGTGTTTTACATCCCATAATGATGAAAATGACTATTATTTAATTGAAAACTACTCTGTGGTATTGGAAAATAGGTGGGTGTTTTTGTGGCGGTCAAAAATTGATAAAATAATTGGCGGGAATTAAAATGGACATCAAGAAAATACAAGAGAAATGGGAACGTGGTCAGTTAATTGGAGTGGATCTCATTGCAAGTAAAAGCAATACAGCAAGAGAGATAAATATTTATTCTGAAGAAAGTGATGGTTTCAAAAATACTTTTAATAAGGAGTATGGCATTTCATATGGGAGTGTTATTTCGTTAAGCTCACTCATTAAGAAACGTGATGATTTGTGGTCTGAAATTCAAATAAACAACAAGGTATTGCTTCCTGATGGTGACGTTTTATTTTGCGGGGAGGGCGAAATGGGGAGTGATGGTTTTATTGTCAGAGCAGATAAGTATAATAAATTGAAATGGTTCATGTACTCTACGACCTCTAACCCATTTTTTGATGTTATAAGGTTAAACGGTCGGCTGCATATAAAATCCACGTTGGGTTTTTATCTTGACTTCGGTATCGCTGACAATGATATTTTTCTGAGAAATAAATGAGTGATGTTTTTCTAATTGACATTATTAGTATTAAACCTAATAATCAATGAGTTTTTAATTTGATGGAGGTTACCAATGATTAACAAATCTAGTCTGGTTGATGGTATCCTTTTTCGAGATGAGAATGACTCGAATGAAACTGTAGTTTTCAATTTTTATACTTGGGTGGAAATGCTTAAAGCGATCATTGTTAAATATGCGCAAAAGTCTGAAAGTGACGCGGAGTTATTGGTTTTATCATCGAGCTTAGTGTGCAAGCCTATCAGAAGTTATACGGCTGTCTGTCTCAGGAGTCATGAAATTGAATATCATTGGGCAATGCGGATAGCTTATG
The DNA here is from genome assembly GCF_016805595.1 of Serratia sp. 4542. Taxonomy (NCBI): domain Bacteria; kingdom Pseudomonadati; phylum Pseudomonadota; class Gammaproteobacteria; order Enterobacterales; family Yersiniaceae; genus Serratia; species Serratia sp. 4542. The sequence continues at coordinate 1,000,804 of NZ_RXKV01000010.1, read as the reverse complement.
GTGAACAGTATTGGCTGAAAGGCGTAGAATCCAAACAGCCTGATGGCTACTTTGACTGGGATGTGCAATACAGGAAAGAACATAACTTAGCAGAGGAAAGCTTTTTTAGCAATTCATGAATCGCGACCCGATAGGCTCAAACATCCCTCCAAATGTCCAAGGCCTTCCTTATCCTACATCCCCCCAAACTAAATACCCAATGTCCCATTAATCAGGGTGCGACAGTGCCCGCCGATCCAAGGTTCGCCGTCAATAAAACGCACGCTCACGCGGCCATCTCGATTCAGTTGGGTGCCCTGGCGCACCAGGTAGCCCTGTGCGGTCTGGCCGCCGTCGGGAAAGCGGTTGGCCTTCAATAAGCGCGCCAGGCAGGCGTTGGCGCTGCCGGTCACCGGATCTTCAATCAAGGCACCGCATTCCACCATAAACGCGCGTATTTCGTAATCGGCCGGTTCGGCCGTGGTGCAGGCGCCATAGATCACCACGCCATCCACATCGCAAGCCGTTTGCAACCGTTTAATCGTGGCCTGATCCGGCGTCACCGCCAGGCAGGATTGTGCGTCCGGCAGGCGCACCATCAACCAGCGAATGCCCATCTCGGCAATCACCGGCAGGGGGCCTCCTTCAATCACCGCGGGCCGTAAAGCGGCCATCAGCCGTTCTGTTTCCTCAGCCGCCATTGGGCGAAACTCAACTTCGGGTGCGGCGAACGCCAATGTGCCTTCCGGCAGGATATTGACCGCCACCAGGCCGACGCCGCATTCCTGCATCACCGTTCCAGGCCGTTTGGGCGTCAATCCGGCTTCCAGCAGGGCGTGGGCGGTGCCCAGCGTTGGGTGGCCGGCGAAGGGCAGCTCTTTTTCGGTGGTGAAAATGCGCACCTTATAATCCGCCACCGGGTGCGTCGGTTTAAGCACAAAGGTGGTTTCCGAAAGGTTGGTCCAACGGGCCAATGCCAGCATCTGCGCGCTGCTCAGCCCCTCGGCCTCCAGTACCACCGCCACGGGGTTGCCCTGCAGCGGCGTACGGGTAAACACGTCCACCTGTTTGTAGGCGCGGGGTGTCACATCATCACTTCTGAGCATTTGCCATCATCCGTTATCAACAAAACCTGATGATAACGATATTCGCCAATGGCTTCAAAGGGTTGAGTTTTGTTTTGAGATACCCGCCCGTCGCCATTTCAGCCCCGGCTTGGCGAACATCACCAGGTTGCCCAGCAGGATCAGGCACAGGCCCAGCACGGCGTTGAAGTGCCACTGATAGCCTTCGTAGATCGTTGAGATGGTCAGCGCCACCAGCGGGAACAGCAGGGTGCTGTAGGCCGCCGCGCCGGCGCCGATGCGGCCGAGCAGGCTGAAGTAAGCGGCGAAGGCGATCACCGATCCGAAAATCGCCAGGTACAGCAGGGAGCCGATATAGCGGCTGCTGTGTTCCATCTGGAACGAGGCGCCCTGCGCCAAGGCGATCAGCGCCATCAACAGCGCGCCGTAGGTCATGGCGTAGGTGTTGGTGGAAAAGATATCCAGCCCGCGGCGCTGATGGCGCGTGCTGATCATGTTGCCCAGCGAGAAGCCGTAGGTGCCGAGCGCGCTCAGGCCGATGCCTTTGAGCAGCTCCGGCGCCATGCGGGTGGCGGCCAGATCTTGCCAAAACAGCGCCACGATGCCGGTCAACCCCAGCAGCGCCGCCGGCAGCAGGTTGGGGCTGGGGCGCTGGCGGAAAAACAGCAGGCTGTTGAGGGCGTTGAACAGTACCGCCATCGAGAAGATCACCGATTCCAGCCCGCTGCTGATGTAGGCCGCCGCATGGTAGAAGCAGAAGAAGTTGAAGCCGAACACGCAGCAGCCCTGCAGCACGCAGAACAGATGATCGCGCGGAGCGAGGCGGCGCAGGCGGCGCGTTAGCAGCAGCACGGCGAACATCACCGCGGCGGAAATGGCGAAGCGGTAAGCGATCGAGACGGGAATGGCCACCGGCCCTTCCTGTTGCAGGGTGATCGCAATCCAGGTGGTGCCCCAAATCAGCACCACGGCGAGGTACAACAGCGCATTCATTCTATTTGTTACTCCGAAAAAACCGATGGCGCAGTATCCGCTTTGGCGCGCGGCGGCGCTTGCAGCGCTTTGCGCTCAGTTGCATATTCTTGCGCTTTTTTTGCCAAAAGCGCGGGGCGGCGGCTGGTATGCGGCGGCGCCACTCTTTACACTGTCGGCATGTCGAACAACGGGGCCGGCGATGTCCAACTATCAGGCGTTTGAAACACTGCGTGAGCACAAGGCGCGGCTGCACGGCAGCGTGCTGCTGGGCACCGGCGTGGAGCTGGCCGCCTGGTCCAACTGCAACGATCGCGTCACGCAGGAAAGCGCCGACCACCATACCCTGAGCCTGTACGTCGCCGACGGCTATGAGTGCTACCAGCAGGTGCCGGGCGGCTGGCGCAACGGCGGCGGGCCGGATCGGTTCTGCATCATGCCGCGCCAATACGCCTCCACCTGGGATGTGCGCAGCGATTTGTCGTTCGTGCACCTGTATTGCACCGATGGGCATCTGCGGCAGCTGGCGGAGCAGACCTGGGATCGCAGCCCGGCGGCGATCAACGTGGAGCCGCGCAGCTTCGGCGAAGATCCGCAGATCACGCTGCTGTACCGCCAGTTTTTGCTCAACTGCGACTGGCGGGACAGCGCCAATCTGCTGGCGCTCAGCAGCGCGTCGAACCTGCTGATGTCACACCTGATCCAACGTTACAGCCAGCTGCAGTGGAAGCTGCCGCAGGCGCGCGGCGGCCTGGCGCCTGCGGTGGCCAGGCGGGTGCGGGAATATATCGAAAACCACCTTGAACGGCCTTTGCTGTTGGCGGATCTGGCGGCGCAGGCCGGGTTGAGCGAATACCATTTCGCCCGCATGTTCAAGCACGCCACCGGGCTGGCGCCGCACCAGTTTGTGATGCGCGCACGGCTGCAACGCGCGGAACGGCTGCTGCGGCACAGCCAACAGCCGATCACCGAGATCGCGCTGGCGTGCGGCTTCAGCTCCGCCAGCCATTTCAGCAACCGCTTCAAGGCGGCCTATGGATTTGCTCCGCTGCAGGTGCGGCTGGGGCGCTAACCGAAAGGGAGTGCAGCATGGATCAACAGTTTGCCGGGCTGGGCGTGTTGTTTGTCGCCGGATTCGGGCCCATCACGCGTGAGAGCGACGAGAGCAAGGCGTTTTATGTCGAGGCGCTGGGGCTGCCGCTCAAGCCGATGCCGGGCAACGAAACCTATCTGCTGTCGGAGCAGGGCGCGCTGGACGGGGTGAAGCATTTCGCCCTGTGGCCGCTGGCGCAGGCGGCGCAGTCCTGCTTTGGCGACGATCGCTGGCCGGCGGATCTCGCGGTGCCGCAGGCGTGGATCGAGTTCGACGTGGCCGACATGGCGGCCGCCACCCAGGGGCTGGTCGATCGCGGTTATCGGCTGTTGGTCGCCAACCGCGAAGAGCCGTGGGGGCAGAGCGTTACCCGTTTGCTCAGCCCGGAAGGGTTGCTGGTCGGTGTCACCTATACGCCCTGGCTGCGGTAAACGCCACGCCGTTCGCCGCCGCCTGCCGGCGGTGAGCGGCTTAAGAACAAATACGCATTAGCTTAAAGCGGTCTGCGCTATAGACCCATCAAATCCCCGAGTGGTTTCCCTTCCTGTAAGCAGAAATTCCGTTCATTGCGTAAAAACCAATGGCCAGAACGCGCTATTGCCATGCCATTTTACGGCGATTTTCCCCCGTCTTTTTTTGCCGCCAGGTGCCTGATGGGAATAGAGATTATTCTTATATTTCCGCCAACCCTTAAGAAATAATAATGATTCTCGTTTTCAACCACGGAAAGGAGAAGGAACGATGAAAACAGTGAAGCGAACGGGCATCGCGCTGGCGATAGCCCTGACTTTCCCCCTGGCATTGCCCGCCGCTACGGCGGCGCAACCCTCCCTGACTAACAGTAAGGCGGCAACGATGACGGAAAAACACGGGCAGTTCATTGCGGTCGGTAAAGTGGTGCAGGTGACCTTCGGCGATTTCGCCTTCAAGCTGGATTTTACCGATGACAAGACCATGACCTTCACCGGCATCGGCGAGGCGTCGCAGGGCATCACCGATACCGTGCAATACACTGCGGTGGAGATTCGGCCGAAGGTCTATATGGTCTATTGGCACGAACCGCAGTCCGGCGACAACGTGACGCATATCGAGGACTTTGAGCGCGGCGAGGTGTACACCAACATCGCCGCCAAGGACGGCAGCTTCACCCATCTGAAAGGGCAGCTGAAAATCGTAGGTCACTCAGGAAAATAAGGAGCAGTTATGAAAAAGGCATTGATCACCTGTGCGATCGTCGGCGGCTTGCTGGCGAGTTACCCGGCGCTGTCAACGGATCAGGCGGCGTCTTACAAATCGACCGGCAAAGGCGGTTATCATCATGCCCAGCAGAAGCTGAAGGTGGTGGAAGATCTGTACGCGGGCTTCTTCAACCGCCACGACATCGGCGTGGCGCAGAGGCTGATTGTGGAAAACTACAAGCAGCATAACCCGTTCGTCGGCGACGGCATCAAGCCGTTCCTGGATTTCTTCAGCCAGACCTTTAAGGACAATCCGCAGTACAGCGCCAAAATATACCGCAGCGCGGTCAACGGCGATCTGGTCTATGTTCACGTCAAATACCAAAATAACCCGCAGGATCGCGGCACCGCCAGCGTGGATATTTATCGGGTGAACGATCAGGGGAAAATCACCGAGCATTGGGACGTCAATCAGGATGTGCCGGAAAAATCGGCCAACGACAATACCATGTTCTGATCCGCAAGGGCCGCTGCGGCGGCCCTCAACACGCCCGCAACACTTTATTTACTTACATAAATATTAAATGACCGCCGCGTCGAGTAGGCTACGGCCGCCTTTGGCAGTGGTGGCACGGTTGATGGGCGTCATTGTCCCGCCACTGCTTGAGGCGTTTCCCCGCATTTCCCGTTATCCCGCGCGTTGACTCTCCACTTTTTTGAACTGATGGCGCAGCTGCAGCGCATTGCAAAGCACCAACACCGCCGTCACCGCGAACACCCAGCGGAACCCCATCATCGCCGAAATGCCCGAACCCAGCAGCGGGCCAACCACGTTGCCCAGGTACATAAAGGATTGGTTATAGCCGAAGATGCGCCCGGTCACCTGATCGGAGGAATACCTCAGCAGCAGCGCCTGCACCGCCGGCATCAGCGCGCCGTCGGCGAAGCCGAGCAGGAAGCGCAGAAGGCCCAGCTGCAGCGGCGTATTGACCCAGGCCATCACGGCGAACAGCCCGGTAGTGAACAGCAGCGCGGCGATCAGGATGCGAGCGGTGCCGATGCGATCGCCGAGGCGCCCGAGGCGCGGTGCCGAGATCAGCGCAGCAATGCCGGGCACGGCGGCGATCATGCCGCTGACAAAGGCAATATTGCTGACGTCGCCGGACAGCTCGCGGATGAACAGTGTCAGGATCGGGCTGATGGACGAGTTGGCCAGCTGGATCATCAGGGTACAAACGAACAGCGTGACGATCAGCGTCGGATAGGGCAGCGAACGGAATACCGCCTTGCCGCTCAGCTGATCCGCTTTTTTCACCGTGATGCGCCGCTCTTTAATCAGGAACAGCGTCACCAGGAAGCTGACGAACATCAGCCCGGCGGTGACGAAAAATACCACCCGCAGCCCCAGATGATCGGCCATCAGCCCGCCCAAGAGCGGCCCGGCGATCACGCCGGAGATCTGCCCGGTAGAGAGCGTGCCCAGCGCCCAGCCGCTTTTATCGCGCGGCGCCTGCGAGGCGACCAGCGCCATGGCGTTGGGAATATAGCCGGACGTCAGCCCCATCAGGGCGCGCAGCGCGAACAGCTGCCAGACGTTGGTGGCCAGCCCCTGCAGCGCGATGACGATCGCCATGCCCAGCGAAGCGCGCAGCAGCATCAGCTTGCGGCCTTTGCGGTCGGCCAGGCTGCCCCACAGCGGTGAGACTACCGCCGAGACCAAAAAGGTGCCGCTGAACACCAGCCCGGACCACAGGCTGAGGGATTGGTGATCGCTGACGCCGAGCTGTTCGACGTACAGCGGCAGAAAAGGGAGGATTTGGCTCATCGCCAGCCCGGTGAAGAAACACCCGAGCCAGACCGAGATCAGATTGACTTTCCACGCTTCCATCGGCTTACCGTACCACGTTGAATAAGGAGGGATTTATTAAGCAAAATAATAATAACACTGCAAATTAATCGGCGAGGGGCAAATGCGTGAGCAAACGTAACCCTGCCGATGCAGTGTCTTTTTTGCTATATATTAATAGCTATATTATCATAGGTAACTAGGTTAAGCCAGAGCGGCGCGGTAGCCAGGAAGGGCACCGCGCGATCCGGCGGTGTGAAAGCAGGGATAAACTGAACGCTAGATTGATGCCAATGAAGAAAGATCATCCTGAAGACGTGACGCTGCTGCGCACGCAGTTAATGTCGCTGGTGCGCCGTTTACGGCGCGAATCGCGCAGCGACGAAAAATCCTGGGCCCAGCTGATGCTGTTGGGGGCTATCGATCGCCACGGCGGCGAGGCGACGCCGTCGCTGCTGGCGGAATCGGAGCGCATGCGTTCCTCTAACCTGGCGGCCGCCTTGCGTGAGCTGGAGGCCGATGGCTTGCTGGTGCGCACGCCGGACGCCGAAGACAAACGCCGGGTGCGGGTGTGCCTGACGCCCGCCGGGCTGGGCCTGCTGCAGCAAAGCCGCAGCCGGCGCGAGGCGTGGCTGCTGGCGGCGATGGAGAGCTGTTTAACGGAGCGGGAGCAGGCGCTGTTGATTGAGGCGGGGGCCTTGATGGCGCGGCTGGCGGCGGCGCCGTCAACGGAAACGGAATAATCGGCGGGGCGGCCGGTGCGCCGCCCCTGCGGCGAGATTACGGCATCGGCCAATCGACCGGCATGGTGCTGACCACGTCCACGTAGCGATCCCAGGCCGAAGACCAGAATTGGGTGAAGGCTTCCAGGGTAAGGTGGATGCCCATCAGGCCCATCACGAACCAGCAGGCGGTAAACAGGCCCAGGCTGCTGAACATGAACGCCATGCCGTTACGGCTGGTCTTACGGCAAACGACGTTTAACTGGCTGGCGAAGAACATCATCACGGCGCTCAGCAACTCCCAGCGCATCATGACTAAACCGGTGGCAATGGTACTCATCGAACTCGATCCTATGTAACAAAAAGCCGCATCCGGCAGGGCGCCGACAGGGAAATGCGGGGGAATATCGGGAATAGTGTGATTAAGATCACATTGTAGCATTGGGGCGAACGGCGGCTCAATGGGAAGCGCGGTGAAAAAAACGCCGACGGTAACATTCCAATATGCTGAAACAGTTATGCCATTTCATTAGCAACCTTTTCATGGGGCGGTGCGCCCGATAACGCTATGCTTGCCGGCTTTTCAGTTCCCTGATTTTGCGGGGAAATGTGACGCAAAAGGTATCGGCACCGCATGGCCCTGTTAAAAGAAAAAATTCGCGACCACTCTGCGGAAGAGAGGCTGTTTATCCGCCGGGCCGGCGTAGCGCTGGCACTGGTGGTGGTCTGTTTCGGCGTGCTGATCGTCAATCTCTACCGGCTGCAAATCCGCCAGCACGGCTTTTACCAGACGCGTTCCAACCAGAACGACATCAAGATGCTGCCGATCGCCCCCAGCCGCGGGCTGATCTTCGATCGCAACGGCATTCCGCTGGTGCGAAACGTGACACTGTATCGTATCGAGGTCACGCCCAGCAAAATCAGCGACATGGCGGCGCTGCTGCAGGCGCTGACGCCGATCGTCGACTTGACGCCGGAGGACATCAGCGCGTTTCGCGACGACATGCACCACAACAGCCGCTACAAACCGGTGACGCTCAAAGCCGGGCTGAGCGACACCGAGGTGGCGCGCTTTGCCGTCAATCAATACCGTTTCGACGGGGTGACGATCGATACCTATCAACAGCGTGAATATCCTTACGGCGCCCAGCTGGCGCACGTGCTGGGCTATGTGTCGAAGATCAACGACAGCGATCTCAAACGCCTGGACAAGGCCGGGCTGAGCGAGAACTATGCCGCCGACCGCAACATTGGCAAACAGGGCATCGAGGCCTATTACGAGTCCGAACTGCACGGCACCACCGGCTATCAGGAGGTGGAGGTGGATAACCACGGGCGGGTGATCCGCCTGCTAAAGGAGCAGCCGCCGAAGGCCGGCAAGAACATCTACCTGACGCTGGATTTACCGCTGCAGCAGTACATCGAATCGGTGCTGAAGGGGCAGCGCGCCGCGGTGGTGGTGGAAGATCCACGGGACGGCGGCATCCTGGCGATGGTCTCCAGCCCCAGCTACGATCCCAATCCTTTCGTCAAAGGCATCGGCTATCAGGCCTATAAGACCTTGCTGACCAACCCGGATTTGCCGCTGATCAATCGCGTCACTCAGGGCTTGTACCCGCCAGCGTCGACGGTGAAGCCCTACATGGCCGTTTCGGCGCTGTTCGCCGGGGTGATCACACCCACCACCACCTTTTTCGGCGCGCCGACCTGGACGCTGCCCGGCACCGAACGCCGCTACCGCGACTGGCTGAAAACCGGCCACGGCATGCTCAACGTCACCAAAGCGATCGAGGAATCCGCCGACACCTTCTTTTATCAGGTGGCGTATGAGATGGGTATCGACCGTATCCACCACTGGCTGAGCCAGTTCGGCTACGGCCAGTCCACCGGCATCGATCTGAACGAAGAGTACCGCGGCGTGCTGCCGAGCCGCGACTGGAAGCTGAAGGTGCACAAAAAGGGCTGGTATCAGGGGGATACGGTTTCGGTGGGCATCGGCCAGGGGTATTGGGTGGCGACGCCGATCCAGATGGTAAAAGCGCTGACCACGCTGATCAACAACGGCCAGGTGAAAACGCCGCACCTGCTGTATTCGCTGCAGCAGGGCAACCGGGTGACGCGCTACCAGCCGCCGGCGCAAGCGGCGCAGATCGGCGATCCCCACTCGCCTTACTGGGGCATCGTGCGTAACGGCATGTACGGCATGGCCAACTTGCCGAACGGCACCGGTTACAAGCTGTTCCACACCGCGCCATACCAGATCGCCGCCAAATCCGGCACCTCGCAGGTGTTCAGCCTGAAGCAAAACCAGACTTACAACGCCAAAATGATCCCGGTGCGGCTGCGCGATCACATCTTCTATACACTGTTCGCGCCTTACAAAAACCCCCGGGTGGCGATGGCGCTGATCCTGGAAAACGGCGGCGGCGACGGCGTGGTGGCGGGGCCGACCGCCCGCGCGATCCTCGACCATATTTTTGACTCGGCCAGCGCGCCGCAGCCCGGCGATCCGGCGCAAAGTAAACCGCAGTTAAACGACAGTGCGGATGTGCAGCGGTGATGCGGTTTGTTTTTACTTTCTTACAAACTGCAATCTCCTGACCATTTCCGGCAAGGTAGACTGAAATAACACCATAAACCGAATAAAAACGCAGGGTTAACACAACAGTGGCGCCATCGACCAAAAAAAGCGGTAAAACCTATTCCACAGTTCGTTTCGGCTGGATTTGCGCCGGCATGCTGGTCTGTTTTTTTCTGTTGGCGTTCAGGGTCGGCTATCTGCAGCTGCTGGAGCACCAGCAGTTGGCGGAGCAAGCTGACCAGCGCTCTATCCGCACCCAGGTGGTGCCGACCAACCGCGCCATGATCACCGATCGCAACGATGAGGCGCTGGCGGTCAGCGTATCGTCCAAAGACATCGTGCTGGATCCGAAACACATTCTCGATACCCAGACCGACACCGGCAACGAGCGCTGGCAGAGCATGGCCAACGTGCTGAAGATCCCGCTGGCGGACGTGCAGCATCTGATCCAGAGCAACGCGCACAAGCGTTTCGTCTATCTGGCGCGCAAGGTGGAGGACGACAACGCCGCCTACATCAGCAAACTGCATCTGACCGGCGTCAGCACCGAGCAGGATTTCAGCCGATTTTATCCGATGGGCCAGGATGCCGCCGGGCTGATCGGCATCGTCGGCCAGGACAATCAGGGGCTGGAGGGCATCGAGCTGGGCTTCAACCCGCTGTTGCAGGGCAAAAACGGCCTGCGGGTCTATCAGAAGGACGGCAGCGGCGCGGTGATCGGCGTGCTAAAAAGCGTGGATCCGGTGCCGCCGCCGAACGTGACGCTCAGCATCGACAAATTTATCCAGTATGTGCTCTATGCGCAGATCCGCGACGGCGTGGTGGCCAACCAGGCCGACTCCGGCTGTGCGGTGCTGGTCAAGATCGACACCGGCGAAATCCTCGGCATGGCCAGCTACCCGTCGTTCAACCCGAACAACTATGGCAGCACCCCAGCGAAAGACATACGCAACGTGTGCAGCAGCGACAGCTTCGAGCCGGGCTCGACGGTGAAACCGGTGGTGGTGATGGTGGGGCTGGAGCATAAGCTGATCCGGCCGGATACGGTGCTGGACACCACGCCGTATCGGGTGAACGGTCACCTGATCAAAGACGTCGGCCACTGGTCGAAGTTGACCATCACCGGCGTGCTGCAAAAATCGAGCGACATCGCGGTATCGCACATTGCGCTGGCGCTGCCGGCCACGGTGCTGCCTGCGGTCTATCGCAGCTTTGGCCTGGGGCGGCCGACCGAGCTTGGCATCGGCAACGAGAGCAGCGGCTATCTGCCGCAGCATCGTGAACGCTGGGCCGATATCGAGCGCGCTACCTTCTCCTTCGGCTATGGGCTGCGCGTGACGCCGCTGCAGATGGCGCGCGAGTACGCCGCTATCGGTTCCTTCGGCATTTATCGGCCGCTGTCGATCACCAAGGTGACGCCGCCGGTGATGGGGCAACGTATTCTGCCGGCGGATACGGTACGATCCGTGGTGCATATGATGGAGAGTGACGCCTTGCCGGGCGGCAGCGGGGTGAGCGCCGCGGTGCCGGGCTACCGGCTGGCGATCAAAACCGGTACCGCCGAGAAAATGGGCCCGAGCGGCAAATACGACGGCGGCTACATCAACTACACCGCCGGCGTGGCGCCGGCCAGCGATCCGCAGGTGGCGCTGGTGGTGATGGTCAACAACCCGAAAGCCGGCAAGCACTTCGGCGGTTCGGTGGCCGGGCCGGTGTTCGGCAAGATCATGGCCCAGGTGCTGGAGCACATGAATATTCTGCCGGACGCCCAGCCGCTTAACGTGGTGTCGTCGGTCAAGGGGTAATGATTTAAGCGGGAAATATTGGGCCAGAGAATCTCTGACCCAATATTTAATGCAACGAGTCTGACTTACGCGTTATTTCCCTTGGGTTGCCCACCATTTCGCTACGCAAGCATTGGGTGCCTGAATAGTTTTACCTTCTTTGGTGATATAAGGTACCGGTGAGTAAATTCTTGAGCAGTTGCCTGCCGGGCGTTCGGTAGCATTAACGGTGAGAGGGAGGCTAACGGTGGTGGCTAAAATCGCTGTGAGCAGCATCAGATTTGATAACTTCATCATTCTTCCTTAATTAATGAAAATAGAGTTACATGCTTGCCGTTACACGACGAGCGCTAATGAGAGTATTAATTTGTTGGTATAACGTCTACGGCAGATTTCATTATGGATGCGCCCTGATTCATTGATTAATATTTATATTGAATATTTATATCAACATCTAAAAACAACATTTATTTTCCCGAACGCAATTGCTGTCTTTCATTGAAATAAATGTTCCAACAAGCGGTTAGCTGGGCTCAAGGTAATGCTTCAGCGCCTGCAGATCGGCGTTCACCAGCCCGGCGTCGCGGGCGAACAGCGCATCGTCCATGTCCGGCTGGCGGAACAGGGTGAAGATCACCTCGGTGCCGCGCCGGTTGGCGAGCGCGCGCAGCGGCACGTAGACCACGCCGCCGTCCGGCAGCGTCACCCAATGATCCAGCACGCCGAAGGCATTTGGCGCGCTGAAGCGAATGTGGATCCGCCCCTGCGGGGTGTCCGCCACCCAGTCTTCATCTTCCCGCCGCAAGCTGTTGGCTAACCCTTTGGCCCACAAGGGGAAGTTTTTCGGCTGGCTGAGAAAGGCATACACCTCGTCACAAGGGCGGTTGATGGTAACATGCAGCGTTTGTGCGCTCAGCATCGTGGTTTCTCCGGTTGGCGGCGATACTTCAGTGTAGATCCCGCCGCGCTTAGAAGTAGTAACCGATGTTCACGTTGGTGCGAAAATACCATTTATTGCTGCCGGGGGACTGGGTGCCGGTCCAACCGGTGGCATTTTCTACGCCGCCCCACGGGTTGGCGTTCTGTGCCCAGGTCAGATCCACCCACAGCATCACCGGCATGGCGAACACTTGTACCCCCAGCGTGTTCATTTTAGAGTCGGAGCCGCCGTGCCTGTCCTTCCAGAGCACGCTGTAATCGTTGTAGAACCGCAGCTTTTTCACCGGCCCCCAGGGCACGTCGACGTCGCGCGCCAGGTTGATGGCGGCGGTGGTGGCCTGCGACGGGATCAGATAGGCCGGCGTCAGGCCGTTGCCCCCCATCAGGATCACCGAATTGTTGGCCCCGGCCGGGCCTTTGGCGTCGTAACCGTAGCGGATCACCTGGCCGGACAGATGCCAGGGATCGTAATTCACCAGCGTATGTAAGCCTGCCGCCCAGAAGCTGCCGTTATCGCCGGTCGCCTGGTTGTAGAGCCGCGAGGCCGCCAGCGAACCGCCGAGCTCATTGTTCCAGCCGCCCTGATGGAAAGCGCGCGTCAGCCGCAGGTTTACCTGATCGCGTTTTTCGTTGCGCTGCAGGTGCTGTGACGCGTAGTTGGTGTTTTTCAGATCGTCGTAACTGGCGACGTCGGGGGCGTAACGCACGCCGGTCGGCATCATGCGCGGGTAGTAGGCGGCGTCGAAGGCCCAATCGTCATGCTGGTATTGGTATTTGGCGCCCAGCCCGGTGTTGACGCCAAAGCCGAGGTAAAACGGAATGCCGTACGACCAGCCGAACTGCGGGTAGGGCATCAGGCCGAACGGTTTGAACGGCGCGCCGAGTTGCACGGCGGAATGCTCAGACAGGTGGTAGCCGACATAGGCGCGGTCGATGGCGTATTTGCGCCGATCCTGAAACCAGAATCCGCTATCGAAAAACGCGTCGTTTACCTGGCCGGCAGCATCGATGCGAAAGGCGTCAAAGCGTAAATGCGGAGGATTCCGATAATTGCTGCTGTGCCAGTCTTCATAGCGATAATTGGCGCGCAGTGCGCCACCGATATCAATATTCTTTTTATTATCCTCGCTTTGCCAATGAATATGCGGAAATGCCGGGCGGCTTTTTTCTACCGGTGCCGCGGTGGCGGCAACGTCGTTGGGTATTGCGGCGACGGTTGCATAACTCACTGGTGAAACAAGGAAAAAACAAAGCGTAATCTTGCGCATGCCAGGCCCCTGAAGAAAGTAGACTGTTTATTAAGGCGAGCGAGTTTCACCTGTGGACAGGGTGCTTACGCTCATCAGTTTTATATTTGAGACGATTTTATCGAGTGTTTCATATATTAAATTTAGCGCCGGTTAATATATGAAACTTTGTTTCTTTTTTAATGGGAAAACTATAAATCCGGTATTAAACAAGTCAAGAAATAAAAATGAGAGTTGACGGGCAATACCGATTATTCGGTTGTCTTGGTCGGCGGGGGCGGCACACAGCAGGCTGAAATATTAGTGTCATCAATGCCCGTTAGACTCGCGGCATCCTGGTATTACTGACTAAAAATCATGAACATAAAACTGACACTGGGCCGCAGGGTAAAATCTGCGGCGGCGCTGCCGCGCGCGTTTGGCTTCGGCAAGAGCATGGGCTTATTAAGCGGCGTAATTTGCGTTATCGCGCTATTTTCTCTGCTGCAACTGTTTTCCACCGTATTTATTTCTAATATTCTGCGCGACGCCAAGGCTAACCTGGTGGCGGGCGATGGCTTGCATCGCCAGCAGGCGACGATGGATCGCGCCAGACTGTCGCTGCTGACGGCCAGCGACAGTCTGAACCGTGCGGGCATTTACTACCTGCAGGACAAAGCCACCGGCTCCGACGGCAGTTGGCACAGCCTGCTGGATGAGTCGTTGGCGGCGCTGCAGGCCTCAGAGCAGGCCTTCGCCCAGTTCGAGCGCCTGAGCGCGGAGGCGCCCGAGGCGGCGGGCGCCCTGAAAGACAGCTACCGTCTGTTCTATGACGGCCTGAAAGAGCAGGCGCAAGGGTTGCAGGGCAGCAGCATCGATGCGTTTTTCGCCGTGCCGATCCAGGCGTTTCAGGCGGATTTTAACGAGAAGTACCTCGCTTATCAGGCGCTGAACGAACGGCGTGGCGATGATGTCAACGTGCGGCAATTGGCGGCGCTGGAGCAAGCCAGGACCTTTGCGCTCGGCGCGCTGGCCGCGCTGGCGCTGATCGCCGTGGGGGTGTGGGTCGGCGTCTCTCGCTGGGTGATCGCACCGCTGCGGCGGGCAATCGCGCACCTCAACGTGCTGGCCGCCGGCGATCTTTCGCGGCCGCTGCCGCCTGAGCGGGCATTCAACCGCGAGATGCACCAGCTGCAGACCAGCATTGGCCACATGCAGGGCGGCCTGCAGCGCCTGGTCAGCGAGGTGCGCGATGCGGCGAGCGGGATCCTGAACGGCGTCGGGCGGCTGGCGGACGGCAATCGACAGTTGACGGCGCAGTCGGCGAAGCAGAACGGTGAATTGCAGTTGGCGACCGAGCACGTGCAGCAGCTGGCGGCGCGGGTGGAAGAGAACGGTCAATACGCGCAGCAGGCCAGCCAACGAACCGAACAGGCCCGGCAGTGCGCCGGCGCCGGTGAGCAGATGATGGAAACCGTCAATGTTTCGATGCAAGGGATCGTCAACCAATCGGCCGAAATGCGCGGCATCGTCGCGCTGATCGACAGCGTGGCGTTCCAGACCAATATTCTGGCGCTGAATGCGGCAATCGAGGCGGCGCACGCCGGCGTTCATGGCCGCGGCTTTGCCATCGTGGCCAAAGAGGTGGGGCTGCTGGCGCAAAAAAGCAGCCATTCGACGCGCGATATTCAGCAGTTGATCAACCGTTCGCTGCAGCAAATCGATCAAGGTTCGCAGGCGGTGGATCTACTGACGGGCAACCTGCGCCAGATTATCGATCTGGTGAACAAATGCAGTGCGCTGATGGGGGACATTTCCCTGGCATCGCTCAATCAGGGGGAGAGCATTCAGGACGTGACGGCGCGCATCTCGGCGCTGAATCAGGTGGCGCGCCAAACCGGCACGGTGGTGAACGCGGTGACCGAGGCCTCGCAGCTGTTGCAGGGCGAGTCGGAACGGTTGGAAAAAGCGATGGCGCGTTTCAGGCTGCCGGCGCAATAAATACTTCCGATGCAGGTTAATGAATAATAAAGCTGCGCTTAACGTTATTTATTATTTTCGCGTCCTGAGAAAGTTCAGCGGTTAAATAAAAGCGCAGGCCGACGCTTATGGATTAAAAAAACATCGGCCTGCAGAGATTATTTTTGACGGGATGATTAACGGCTGGTCTGGTGGCCGATAATGCCGCCAAGCGCTGCGCCGCCAAGGGTGCCCAGCGTGCTGCCGTCGGTCAGTACCGCGCCGCCGACGGCGCCCACGCCCGCGCCGATCGCCGTGTTGCGATCGCGATTGGACATATGCCCACATGCGGTAACGGAAAGCGTTGCCATCACCACCACCAACACACCTGCGGCACGTTTAATATTCATAATGAGTTCCTGGTAAATTGACTGATTAATGGATTAAAAATAATCCGATTAACCCGCCGGTAGAAGTTGGGATGAATGTATTCCTCCGTAAGAAAATCGAACAGGTAAAAATTCTTAATTTTGCGGCGGTGAAAAGCGATTGCTCGCCGAATGTGCGGCCGCCGGTAAAATCGTGGGTCTATACTGGAAAGACGCCTCGCGGGGTGCGGGGCGCACACTCTGGAGGCCGCCATGTCCGATCTCGTTTCCGCATCCGGCAAACCGGTGAAAATCCCCGGCCCGGACCACCCAATCACCTTGACCCGCCATCCGGCGCGGGTTGTCGTGCGTGCAGCCGGTCAGACCCTGGCCGACAGCCGCAACGTGCTCATCCTGCAGGAAGCCACCTATCCGCCGGTGTTTTACTTTCCGCGTGAGGATGTGAATCGGGCGCTGTTGCAGAAAAACGAGCACGTCAGCTACTGCCCTTATAAGGGCGACTGCAGTTATTTCTCCCTTGTGCTTAACGGCGAGCAGGAGGCCAATGTGGCCTGGAGTTATGAAATGCCCTACAACGCCGTGGTGGCAATCAAGGATCATCTGGCATTTTATCCCGATAAAGTGACGGAGATCCGCACCGAAGAATGAGCCGCCGCCGCCATCGGGCGGGGGCAGGTTGACATTCTCATTGTCCCTACTCATTATGTGTATTACCGGAAATTGATACGCTTTCCTTATGTTTTAATCCGACATAAACGAAACTCTGAGCAGGTGCCAAGGTGTCTACCTCTACGCGATTTGCCGTTGCCATCCATATTCTGACCAATATCACGCTGTGTCGCGGCCAGACGGTGCGTTCCGAAGATATCGCGCGCAGCGTCAACACCAACCCGACGGTGGTGCGGCGCATCCTCGGCGCGCTGGCGGAGGCCGGGCTGACCTATTCACAGATGGGGCAAGGCGGCGGGGCGCTGCTGGCGCGGCCGGCGGAAGCGATCTCGCTGCTGGACGTGTATCGCGCGGTAGAGGATCAACCGTATTTCATGCTACACCGTACCCGGCCTAACGATGCGTGCTATATCGGCCACGCGATTACCCCGGTGCTGGAGCAAGAGTTCGCGCGCGTCGGTCACGCGCTGGAAGCCAGCCTGGCGCAAACCAGCATCGCCGAAATGGCCGGGCAGGTCGAGCGGCGCGCAGGCTATCCTTTTGTCCCTTGTTCACCGCAATATCAAGCGGATACGCAATAAAAACCCACGCCAATTCCCGCTACGCGCAGAGCATTTTTTGCATTGCTTTAATGTAATTGTGTAAGTTACATTAGCTCGCATCAAGTGTGATGTAGCTCACGTTTTAGACTGCCTCCCCACGATACTCAACCGATTGGCCGGAAACCTTTTCTTCCGGCGCAGATTCGCTGTGCTTATAAACCAGGAGAGAACGATGTTAGAAATGATTGAAAGCTTGGCCACCGTGGTGGTCCTGGTGCCGGTAATGGTGGCCGTCTTGCTCGGCGCGATTTACGGCCTGGGTGAAGTGTTCAACGTCTTTTCCGCTATTGGCCGCAAAAACGGCTGATGGCACGCCAGGGGGCGGTTCTCGTCCTCCGGCTCCCCCGCATTTTCCTTCTCCAACATTGCTCCATCGCATAAATATTTCGCTAATCCCGAAAAAGTTGGGCGCTCAGCGTATCGATAAACACCCTGAGTTTCGGCGTCAGGTGTTTGCTGGAAGGCCACAGGACTTTAAAGCTGCCGCGGTGGTGACTGTGCTCGCGCAATATCTGCAGCAATCGCCCCTGTTCCCGTGCGCGCTTCACGGCAAAATCCGGCAAACAGGCTATGCCCTGGCCGCTTTCCGCCAGGTAAATCAGGGTATCGACGGTGTTGCAGACCAGCCGGGTGTTGATCCCCTCGGCGAGCAGCTTTTCCCATCCGGCGATCGGCCAGGGTTCCACTTTGCCGGTCGAGGGAAATTTGTACAGCAGGCAGGCATGGCCTTGCAGTTCCGCCGGTTGATGCGGGATCCCCATCTGGCGCAAATAATCCGGCGAGGCCACCAGCTGCAGTTGAAACGTGCCCAGCTGGCGGCTCATCAGCCGTGAGTCCTCGGTCTCGCCGACGCGAACTACGGCATCAAAGCCTTCTTCGATGACATCGACCCGGCGGTCGGAAAAATCGGTTTCCAACTCAATCTCCGGGTAACGCCGGACGAACTCCGCCAGCACCGGATTCAACAGGCCGCTCACCAACGGCAAACTGACGCGCAGCTTGCCGCGCGGCGCGCTGTGCGTATCGCTGATTTCCCGTTCCGCCGCCGCTAATTCCCCGAGAATACGCTGGCAGCGGAGCAGAAACAGCCGGCCTTCGGCGGTCAACGTCATGCTGCGCGTGCTGCGGTGGAACAGGCGTGCACCCAGCCGATTTTCCAGGCGGGCGATGCTTTTCCCCACCGCGGAGGCAGAAATGCCGAGCACGCGGCCGGCCTCAACGAAACTCAGCGTCTCCGCGGCCTGCACAAAGACGCTCACCCCAGACAGATTATCCATTGCTTGCCTCATTGCGGACGAAATTGTCCGCTATGAAAGGAAATCTAGCCTGTTTTTCCGTTAATCGCCACGCTCTATGCTCGGTGGCTACAGCATGGGCTGACTACCTGGAGCAATAAAGATGAGTGAATACGGATCCTCCGCCAACGCGATCGACGGCGCGATAGAGAAAGCCTTGCGCGAAAAACGATTGGTTGGCGCGGTCGTTTTGGTGGCGCAGGGCGGTGAGATCGTTTATCGACGTGCGGCGGGCATGGCAGATCGCGAAGCGGGCAAACCGATGGCGTGCAATACGCTGTTCAGGTTAGCTTCGGTGTCCAAACCGATCGTGTCCACGGCGGCGCTGGCGCTGATGGCGCGAGGAGACATGCGGTTGGACGATCCCGTTACCCGCTGGCTGCCGGATTTTCGTCCGCGGCTGGCGGACGGCACCGTCCCGTTGTTGACGCTGCGCCATTTGATGACCCACACCGCCGGGTTAAGCTACCGTTTTTTTCAGCCGGAAGGCGGATGCTACGCCCGATTGGGCGTCTCCGACGGGATGGATGAGGCGGCGCTCAGCCTGCCGGAAAATGTGCGGCGCATTGCCTCCGCGCCGTTGCTGGCACCGCCCGGCGCGGAGTGGCGTTATTCCATCGCCACCGATGTGTTGGGCGCGGTTATTGAACGGGCGAGCGGCCTGCCGCTGGCGCAGGCGGTCAAAAAATGGGTGACCGGGCCGCTGGCGATGACGGATACCGATTTCCTGGCGGTGGACGCCGCGCGCCTGGCGGCCGCTTACGCTGATCATCCCGGCGAGCCGCGCCGCCTGCGCCAGCCGGATCGTTTACCGTTCATCGACGGCAGCGCCGGTTTTCATCTGTCGCCGGCGCGTGCGCTGGATCCGCAGGCGTACGCCTCCGGCGGCGCCGGCATGGTCGGTTCGGCGGCGGATTTCCTGCGCCTGCTGGAAACGTTGCGCCAGGGGGGCGGGCAGGTGCTGCCGGCTGATTGGGTGACGGCGCTGACCACCAACCAAATCGGCGATCTGCCGATGCCGTTTTGGCCAGGGCGCGGCTTCGGCCTGGGCATCACCGTGCTGAAAGATCCCGTCGCTGCGCAAACGCCGGAGTCTGTGGGCAGCTGGCGGATGGGCGGCACCTATGGCCACTCGTGGTTCGTCGATCCTGCCCGGCAGCTCAGCGTGGTGGCATTTACCAACACGGCGCTGGAAGGAATGTCCGGCACCTTTGTCGGCGAGATTTGTCAGGCGGTTTATGCCGCCACGGGAGTGCCGTCATGGGCCTGATGCCACCGATTTTCTTCATCGCGCTGGGGCTGTTCGGCGTTTACTGCATCGAGTTCGGCGTGGTGGGTATTTTACCGCAGATCATCGCGCGCTATGGCATCTCCACGGCGCAGGCCGGCTGGCTGGTCGGGGTCTTCGCCCTGACCATTGCGCTGTTCGGGCCGCTGTTGGTGCTGCTGGCGTCGCGGTTCAATCGCAAACGCATGTTGTTGATCGCGTTGGCCGTATTTGCGGCAGCCAGCGCACTGGCCGCTCAGGCGGACAGCTTTGCCATGCTGATGCTGCTGCGTATTTTGCCGGCGTTGTTTCATCCGATCTACTTTTCACTGGCCATGGTGGCGGCCGCGGCGCTTTATCCGCCGCATCTGGCCACCAAAGCAACCGCTTATGCGTTTATCGGCACCAGCATGGGGATGGTATTGGGCATACCGCTGACGCAATGGATCGCCGGGCAGTTCAGCTATGAGGCATCGTTCCGGTTTTGCGCGCTGGTCAACCTGCTGGCGGCGTTGGGATTGCTGTGGCGCTTGCCTGATGCGGCCGTGCAGCGTCTCAGCTACGGCAAGCAGTTGGCAATCCTGCGCAGCGGCACGCTGTGGTTGAATATCACTACCTGCGTGCTGATCTTTGCCGCCATGTTTGCCGTCTACGCTTACGCGGCCGAGTACCTCAGCCGTGAAGCCGGTATTGGCGACGCCGCCATCGGCTGGCTTCTGGTGGCGTTCGGTGTGGGCGGCGTCGCGGGCAACCTGTTGGCCGGCAAGGGGTTGAGCCGCCACCGCGCAGTGACGGTGCTGCTGCATCCGATAGCCTTGATGGCGGCTTATGCGCTGCTGTATCGCTACGGCAGCGCGAATATCGGCGCGATGACGGTACTTTGTCTGTATTGGGGAGCGGCGCACACCAGCGGTTTGATCGTGACGCAGGTCTGGCTGACCGCCGAAGCGCCGCAGGCGCCGGCGTTCGCCACCGGGCTGTATATCGCCTTTATCAACCTGGGCGTGGCGGTGGGGTCGCTGGTGGGCGGTTGGTTTATCGCTGCCTGGGGGCTACAGGGCAGCCTGCTGTGTGGGGCCATGTTTGCCGCACTGGCGGCGATCGCGATCGCCGCCAGGCTGTGGCTGCAACGGCAGGCTACGGTTGCGTTGCGTCAATCATCGCCATCACCTGCCGAAACATCGCGCTTTCCGCATCGGCCAGCTCGTTGACCAACGTAAAGTGATTGCAGTGGCGATCGGCCAGCAGCTGGACGTCGAGGCCGCGCGCCAGGCAGGCGTCATAATAGGCCTGCGTCTGGTTTTTAAACCCTTGGGTTTCCCGCTGGCCGACGTCGAGCAATATCTGCGGCGCATGTTCCTTCGCCGGCAGTAAAAACAGCGGGCTGAGGCTTTGCGCCTGCTCGGGCGTCAGGTGCAGCCAGTCGTTGATGTAGATATCGCACAGCGGGCGCAGATCGTAGAGGCCACTCAGCGCCAACGCGCCTTTGATCGCGTTGGGCGGCAGGCGATAGCGTGGTTGCCAGCCGTCGGCGATCAGCATGCCGCACAGGTGGCCGCCGGCCGAACTGCCGCTGACGAAAATACGTGCCGGATCGATGCCGAAAGGCGCCCCGTGATGATAAAGCCAGGCGACGGCGCTGCGCACCTCGTGCACGATCTCCGCCAGCGTCGCTTCCGGCGCCAGCGTGTATTCCAGCGTGGCGACCGCCACGCCGCGGCGGGCAAACGCGGCGGCCATCGAACAGGCTTCCTCTTTGCGCTGCGAATGCCAGTAGCCGCCATGAATAAAGATCAGCAGCGGGGCGGGCTGCGTGCAGGCCGGGAACAGATCGAGGCGCTCTGCGGCGCTCATGCCGTAGCGCAGATCGTAAATGCCGGGTGTCTGCGCCCTGGCGCGCTGGGCCAGCGCGGCGTATTCCGCCATGCAGGCGTCAAAATCTTCCACCGAAGCGCGGGCGTTGTATTGCACGGCGCGCACGCTCAGGTCTTCAAACGTCAGATCGATGCTCATCACTTCTCCGGATTGTTATGCGTTATGCCTTCATCATCGTCCCGCAGGTGAAAAGATGTTTGATCTCCGGTGCGCATCATTGCGGCTTCTCTGATGCTGTTTTCTGCTGTATATTGCTGTTTTATGCTTTTATTGCGGAACAAACCCATGCACAAAGCGGCACGACAGCGCCATTTATTGGATTTGCTCAGCGAACGCGGGCAGGCGGCGGTGGCGGAATTGGCCGGCGCCATCGGCGTTTCGGTCGATACCGTGCGCCGCGATCTGGCCGATCTCGAGCGGCAAGGGTTGGCGCAGAAACATCACGGCGGGGCGATCGCGCTCGAACCGTCCGACATGCCGCGCCAGGCGCGTGCGGCGCTGTTGCCGCAGGTCAAGCAGCGGCTCGGTCGCGCGGTGGCCGCGCAGATCCCACCCGGCAGCACCCTGATGCTGGATGCGGGCAGTACGCTGCTGGCGGTGGCGCAGGCGCTGCGTGGGCCGGCCACGGTGATCACCGCTTCACTGGATATCGCACAGTGCCTGAGCGACAGGCCGGAGATCAACCTGATTCTGCTTGGCGGCCAATGGGATGCGCGCCAGCGGCTGTTCGCCGGCGGCGCCACCCTGGCGTTGCTGGCACGCTACCGCGCGGACATCGCCTTGCTGGGCGCCTGCGCGGTACATGCGCAGCTGGGGCTGAGCGCCGGCGAGGAGGCCGATGCCGAAGTCAAACGTGCCATGCTGGCCAACAGCGGCGAGCGCTGGCTGGTGGCCGACCATATGAAGCTGGATCGCTGCGAACCGCATCACGTTGCGGATCTGGCGCAGATCCAACGGCTGTTTACCGATCGCCCGTGGGACAACCTGGACGAACAATCACTGATTGAACTTTGTGTCGTCGCCGACGACCGCTAGAGGAGAACACTGATGAACGATACCGCACGACCGTTGCAGGTGGCCCTGATTGGCTACGGCTTTGTCGGCAAGGCGTTTCACGCGCCGCTGATTAACGCGGTGCCGGGGATGGAACTGAGCGTGGTGGCTTCGCGCGATGCCGCCAAGGTGCATGCCGATCTGCCCCACGCGCAGGTGATCGCCGACCCGCTGGAGGCTATCCACCGGCCGGAGGTGGATTTGGTGGTGATTGCTTCGCCGAACGATACCCATGCGCCGCTGGCGCTGGCCGCGCTGGAAGCGGGCAAGCACGTGGTGGTGGATAAGCCCTTTACGCTGGATTTGGCGCAGGCGCGTACGCTGATTGCGGCGGCGGAAAAACACGACCGCCTGCTGTCGGTGTTCCAGAACCGCCGCTGGGACAGCGACTACCTGGGCGTGAAGCAGGTGATCGAACAGGGGCTGATCGGCAAGGTGACGCACTTTGAGTCGCACATCGATCGCTACCGCCCTGAAGTGCGGGTGCGCTGGCGTGAACAGAATCTGCCGGGCAGCGGGCTGTGGTTCGATCTGGGGCCGCACATGGTCGATCAGGCGCTGCAGCTGTTCGGTTTGCCGCAAAGCGTGCAGGCCAACATCGCCACGCTGCGCCCCAATGCGCAGATTAACGACTGGGCCCACGTGGTGCTCAACTACCCGACGCAACGCGTGATCCTGCACGGCAGCATGCTGGTGGCGGGGGGCGTAGCGCGCTTTACCGTGCACGGCGAGAAAGGCAGCGTAGTCAAAGCGCGCGCCGATGGGCAGGAGAGCCAGCTGCTGGCCGGCGTGACGCCGGGCTCGGCGGAGTGGGGCAAAGACGACGACGCGATGAGCCTGTTTATCGGCACGGAGCCGGTGCGCACGCTGCCGACGCCGGATGGCGACCAGCGTCAGTATTATGTCCAGGTACGCGACGCGCTGCGCGGCGCCGGCGCCAACCCGGTTACCGCTGCGCAGGCGCTGGCGGTGATGGCGGTGCTGGAGGCGGCCACCCTGGCGGCGGAAACCGGCGTCACCCAAACCCTGCCGCTCACCGAGGCGGAGATCGCCGCCTGGTAACGGCTCGCGTCAGATAAGGCGTCAGACGCATGGATACAGTGCATGTCGTGCGTCTTCCGCCATCCCAACCCCTGGCATAGGCTAACCCTCAGTCTATGTCAGGAGTGTTTATCATGTTATCCCATCCTACGCCGCAGGGCGTCCGCGGCATACTGGCCGCACTGTCTCTGAGCATGCTGCTGTCATCGCTCGGCATCAGCATCGCCAACGTCGGGCTGCCGGCGCTCGCCACCGCGTTCCATGCTTCGTTCCAGGCGGTACAGTGGGTATTGCTCTGTTATTTGCTGGCCGTCACCACCTGCATCATCGGCATCGGTCGCTTGGGCGACAGCCTTAATCGCCGCCGCCTGCTGCTGGCGGGTATCGCGCTGTTTACCGCCGCTTCGCTGGCTTGTGCGCTGGCCCCGCAGCTTTGGCTGCTGCTGGCGGCGCGCATGGCGCAGGGGCTGGGGGGCGCGGTCATGATGTCGATCGCCATGGCGCTGGCGGGCGAGGCGCTGGGCACGGAAAAAATCGGCCGCGCGATGGGGCTGCTCGGTACCATGTCGGCAGTGGGCACCGCGTTGGGGCCGTCGTTGGGCGGCGCGCTGATCGCCGGTTTCGGCTGGCGGGCGATGTTTCTGATCAATCTGCCGCTGGGCCTGCTGGCGCTGTGGCTCGCCTGGCGGTACTTGCCGGAGGGCGCGCGCCCGGCCGCGCGCCAGGAACCGTTCGATCGCGCCGGTACGCTGCTGCTGGGCGGCGCATTGCTCTGCTATTCGCTGGCGATGACCCTGGGGCGCGGCAATTTCGGCGCGCTCAACCTGGCGTTGATGCTGGGGGCCCTGTTGGCGGGGGCGCTGTTCATCGGCGTGGAGCGCCGCGCCGCATCGCCGCTGTTGGCGCCGACGATGTTCCGCCATCCGGCCCTGACGGCGGGGCTGGCGGCCAGCGCGCTGGTGATGACGGTCATGACCGCCACGCTGGTCGTCGGGCCGTTCTATCTGTCACGCGCGCTGGGGTTAAGCGCTGCGCAGGTCGGGCTGGTGATGTCGGCGGGGCCGGCGGTGGCGATCCTGACCGGCATTCCGGCCGGTTATCTGGTGGATCGTTTTGGATCGCAGCGCATCGCCCAGTTTGGGCTGGCGGCGGTGGCCGCCGGTGCGGCGTTGCTGTCGCTGCTTAGCCGCGCCGGCGTGCTCGGCTATGTGGCACCCATCGCGCTGCTGACCGCCGGCTATGCGCTGTTTCAGGTGGCCAACAACACCATGCTGATGAAGGATCTGTTTCCTGAACGGCGCGGTTTGATCGCCGGCATGGTCAATCTGGCGCGCAATCTCGGGGCGATCACCGGTGCTTCGGCGATGGGGGCGCTGTTTTATCTGGCTTCGCAGCGGGTGGTGGGAACCGCCGCTGCCGCGGCTTACGGTATGCGTGTGACCTACGGGACGGCGGCGCTGTTGGCGCTGGCGGCGTTGCTCATTGCCTTCGGCGGCCGCCGGCTGATGCTGCGTTACGACGCGCGCTGAACCGCGTAGCGTTCTTGCACGAAGCCGTTGTCCGAGGGAGTGACGGCGAGCAGGCGCAGGCGCTGCTCCGGACCATCGGTGCCGAACAAGGGAATGCCGCCGCCCAACAGCAGCGGCACGCGCGTGATAGTCAGCTCGTCGATCAACCCGGCCTGCAGGAAGCGCTGGACGGTCTGGCCGCCGTCGATATACAGGTGACGGCAGCCTTGATCGGCCAGCTGCGCCACGATGGCCGCCGGTTCGCCAGTCATCCAGCGAACGTGCCCGGTATCTTGTTGTGCGGGCGGCTGCGTCGACAGCACCACCACCGGCAGTTCGCCATAGGGCCACTCGGGAAAGGCGCGGACTTTCTCATAGGTATGGCGCCCCATCACCAGCGCGTCGATGTCGGCGATAAACGCCTCATAGCTTAGCCCGTTGAGCAATGAAACCGCGTACTCGGGCCGCAGCAGCCAGTCGATGTCGCCGTCCGCTCCGGCGATGAAGCCGTCCACGCTGGTGGCGATGTAAACCGAGCATTTCATCAGGCGAGATCTCCCCGGTAAACCACATGCACCTTGTTGCCGTCGGGATCGCGCAGGTAAGCACCGAAATAGCCTTTGCCGTAGTGCGCGCGTTCGCCGGGTTCGCCTTCGCTGCTGCCGCCCGCCAGCAGGCCGGCGGCGTAGGCGCGCTTGACCTCCAGCTCATCGGCGGCGAGAAAGGCCAGCATGCTGCCGTTGCCGGCGCTGGCGGGCTGTCTGTCGAAGGGTTGGTAGGCATAGAAACGCGGCAGCGTTTGCCCCGGCATCACCCAGCAGCGGGCGGCGGGGCCGCCGTCCGGCGTCACTTCCCGCCGCTGTAATCCCAGCGGCAACAGAATGGCGTCGTAGAATGCGGCGGCGGCGTCCAGATCGCTGACGCCGACGGTAATATGGCTGAACATGGCGCTTCCTTTCCGAAGAGGGATGAACGCATCAAACAGTAGCAGCGATGCTGCCGAATGGACAGAGCGCAACGGAGGATTCGGATTAGGGACGCGCGCAGGGGGATAGCGCGCTTCATGGTGTGCGGGGCAGGCCGCCGCTCAATTGCTCTCTACGCGCGGGTTGGCGTGAGTCGGCTGGCTGGGATAGTCCACCTGATGCTTATGCAGGTAATCGCGGATCAGCTGGCGCACCACCTGGGAAGGGGTGACGTCCTGCTGCAGGCACAGGTCTTCCAGGGCTTTTTTCTTGTCCGGGTCAATCAGCACCGTTAGCCGCGCCGTTTTCTTTTCCATCAGGATCCTCCAGAGAATGATAACTGAATGATAATACCACGTGGGCGAAGCGGCCAGCCAGACCGCGTCGCCCCCGCCTTTAGCGGAAATGCAGCCGCTCTATTTTGCGCGACAGATAGCCGAGCTCGCAGTTGAACAGTTCGCCGCTGCCGGCGGCCAGATTGCGTAGCGCGCTCAGCGGCAGCGTCACCCGGGCTAGCGTGGCGTAAATAATGACGTTGCCGCTGGGGGCGACGCAAAACAGCACGGTGTTGAATACCCGGTGCAGGCTGTGGTACAGCAGGCTATTTTCGTCGGGCAGATCGTGGTAATTCAGCACCAGCCAGCCCCCGTCGTTCAGCCTTGCGGCGCAGTTTTCCAGGAAGGTCTGGCTGCCTTGCTGCGGATCCATGGCAAACGCCGAATAGAGATCGGAGAAAATCAGATCGTAGCGCGTCTCGGCGGGCGGGCGCACGAAGTCCATGGCATCGGCGGTGCGCAGGCTGATGGTGTCGGTGGCCGGCAGCGTAAAATAACGGCGTGCGATGGCGATCACCGCGGCGCGCAGCTCGACCACGTCCAGGCGCATCGTCGGATCGAGGGCGTGCAGCGCACGCAGTAGGCTGCCGCCGCCCAACCCCAGGATCAACGCCGACGTCGGCGGCTGCCAGGCCACCGCCATCAGCATCGCTTTGATGTAGTTGTGGATCGGCTGCGCGGGGTTGCTGAGGCTCATCTTGCTCTGCTCGCAGATGCCGTCAAACCGCAGCGTGCGGTAGTCCTTGTGATCGGAAACGATGATTTCGCCCCAGGCGTCGGCTTCGCGGGCGATCACCTGGCCGCGCGGAGAGAAATCGAGGGTTCTGAGTAAGCTGTCAACCAGAGACATGGTATTCGCAGGGCTCCTTTGGCAAGCGGCCTATTTACGGGCGCACATGAAATCGGCGGTGCAAAGGCGTTGGCCGTCGATGCTGGCACGGCCGGTAAAGCGGGCGATCGCCCCGCGCCGGCGCACAAAGGCGACCTCCATCAGCACCTGATCGCCGGGGCGGGCGGCGCGATAAAAACGCGCCCGCTGGATGGCGGCGAAATAGTAATGTTCCCCTTCGTTCAGCGCCCCGAGATAGTAATGGGCCAGCAGGCCGGTGCTTTGCGCCAGCGCTTCTACCAACAGCACGCCGGGAAAACCGGCGAAGTGGGCGTGGCCGCTCCAGAACGTCGGCTCATTGGCGGTGATGTTCTTGATGGCGCTCAGCCGCCCTTCGGCAATGCAGGTGCCGGCGGGCAGCACGCGATCGACCAACAGGCAGGGATAGCGATGAGGCAAAATCGCCTGAATATCGTTGAATTGCAGGGGATGACCATTCAATGGCATGGGGGCGCGTGATCCTGTCTGCGGCGAAACCGGTGCGATGGCCGGCGTTCAGTCCATGGTGAGTGTAATAGCATTATAATAAAATTATCATCAGATGTGCCAGATGAAAGACATGATGGCGGAGAAACAGGCGCAGAATGGAGAGGAAGGAGGCACCCGATGCTGGCGATCGGGTGTGGTAGCGCGTGGTTAGTGCTTGGAACGGGTGACCTTGTCCAGATAGCCCATCACGAAAGCGGACAGCACGAAGGTGAGATGGATGATCACATACCACATCAGCTTGTTGTCCGGCACGTTCTTGGCGTCCATAAACACCCGCAGCAGGTGAATGGAAGAGATGGCGACGATGGAGGCGGCGACTTTGTTTTTCAGCGAGGTGGCGTCCATTTTGCCCAGCCAGCTCAGTTTTTCTTTCCCTTCGGTGATATCCAGCTGCGAGACGAAGTTTTCATACCCGGAGAACATCACCATGACCAACAACCCGCCCACCAGCGCCATGTCGACCAGCGACAGCAGGGTCAGGATCAGATCGGCTTCGGCGATAGAAAAAATGTTGGGCAGGACGTGCAGGATCTCCTGAAAAAACTTGATCGACAGGGCGACCAGAGCCAGTGAAAGGCCGACATAAACCGGTGCGAGCAGCCAACGGGAGGCGTACATCGTGTTTTCGAGCAAGCGTTCAATCATAAAATTTTATTAATTACGTGGCTAAAAGAGCGCTCAGTATAACGCAGGAGACCCGGGCGAAATCAACCGCGTGCCAATGGCTTGGAGAAATTTGCGAATGGACGTTCGCTGCGAACGGGTTCATGACAATGATATCGCATAGGGATAAACTGCCGCGGTCTCTTGCCTTGCTACCGTTTCGTCAATCGCTGCTCAAAACTAAGGATGGTTATATGGTCGACAATGCGTTTATCGCGAGAACGCGAGCCGTTAATGGCTGCTTTTCCATGTTTTTGCTGATGTTCCTGATTACATTTATTCCGTTGTTCATTGAGAACAGAGCCGCCTTGATGCGACAAGGGCTATTGCTACCGTTGCTGTACGGAATGGAATTTGTCGCTATCTTTTCGTTATACCTGCTCTTTTTCCGCCGTAGAGAAGGATTGGGCAAAGGCGAGGTTAAACGCAACGATTTTGCGCTGCTGCTGTTCGCGCTGTTGGTGATTCAGTTTATTTTCCCGCGCTTGATGGGCGTGGAAAAAACGGAAACCTGGGTGACGGAGCAGGTGGCATTGCCCGGCGAGATTTTGGCGCTCAATGCCGCTTTGTTGGTTTTCGTCGTCCCCGTCTATGAAGAGATCGTATTTCGCGGCTGTCTGTTTAACGCACTGATGTATTGGTTTAACGATAAGGTGATTTGGGCCGCGTTAACGGTGTCTGTCATCTTTGCCGTTTTGCATACCCAGTACACCGATTGGCGCACATTGGCAGCCCTGGTGCTCATCTCGCTGGTGTTAACGGCCGCCCGAGTAAGATCCAAAGGGATCTATTTGCCCATTGGGCTGCATATGACCATGAATGGCGTCGTGATGGCGGCCAGCTATGCGTTAAATTGAAGCTGTGCTTGCCGCCGGATGTTCAGTGCCGGGCTTTCTTCCCGTCGCTGTGGCCGAGAGAACGATCGGGGAAGCTGTGATCGCGCAGCCGCTGCTTCAGCTGCGCCGCATCGGGGAAGCCGCCGTCAATTTTGCGATCCCAAATCATCACGCCATCGACGCTGATTTGATAGACCCCGCCGGTGCCCGGCATCAGCGTGACGGAGGCGAGATCGTCGCCGAAGGTATTGAGCAGCTCTTGCGCCATCCAGCCGGCGCGCAGCAGCCAGTTGCATTGTGAACAGTAGTGGATCGTCACTGCGGGGGCATTTTTCATCGATGATCGACCGGTAGTGGTAACGGCTTGCAATCAGCCTGATGGACCTGCAAGCGATGGTGGCTTTGTCTCGCCAAATAGTCAAGCGTCTGCTGCGGCCAGAGCGGCAAGGGGGGCCGAGTGTGCGTCACGGCCGCTTGCTGCCGGCAAACCATTCAACCCCACGCAGCATGCCCGCCCAATAAAACCGGGGTAAAAACCAGGCTTTCAGCCACCAGGCCAGACGGCTGGGCTGGGTTGCGTCGAGCAGGGGAAACGTGGGCAGTAACTTACCGTCATAGCCAAACTCCGCCAGCACAACTTTGCCTTTCTCGACCGTCAACGGACAGGAACCATAGCCATCATAATGGGCCGTGAGAGGCGCGCCATGAATCAGCGCCGCGACGTTTTCCGCCACCACCACCACCTGCTTTCGGGCTGCCGCCAGGGTTTTGGCGTTTGGCGTTGAGCAACAGTCGCCTACCGCAAAAATATCCGGCCAATGCTTATGCTGCAGCGTCAATTTATCCACATCGCACCAGCCGGATCCCTCTGCGAGCCCACTTTGCGAAATAAACGCCGGGGCCGATTGAGGCGGCACCACGTGGAGCATATCGAAGGGCAGGGTTAACTCGCGTTTTCCCTCTTCATTTGTCTCTACGGCAAATGTTGCTTGCCGATTCGGGCCATCAACACGAATTAAATGATGATTGAAATTGACCTTTGCACGGTATTTTTGCAAATACTCGCTCAGCGGGGGGACAAATTGCGGAATGCCGAAAATCGCCGTGCCCGCAAGGCAGAAATTGACGTTAATATTATTCAGAATGCCTTGGCGGCGCCAGTGGTCGCATGAAAGATACAGGGCTTTTTGCGGTGCGCCGGCGCATTTTATGGGTAGTGCCGGTTGAGAAAATATCGCCTGGCCGCCTTTCATTTCCTGAACCAGTTGCCAGGTGTATTCGGCAAGATCAAAGCGATAATTAGAGGTGACGCCGTTTAATCCCAGGGTGTCTTCAAGGCCTTCTATTTTATCCCAGCGTAAAACGAGGCCGCACGCAACAATAAGAAAGTCATAGTTTATTTTCTGCCCTTGGCGAGTCTCGATGTATTTTTGACTGGGCTCGACCCTGACAACGCTATCCTGTACCCATGCGGTTCCTGCAGGCAGGACAGCGCGCAGGGAACGCCGTGTTTTATTGATATCAAAGAGCCCGCCGCCCACCAGGGTCCATGCCGGTTGATAATAATGACAGTCGTTAGGTTCCACGACCGTTATATCGATGTCTTTAATTCGCTTCCTTATGCTTGCCGCGATACCTATTCCGGATGAGCCGCCGCCAATAACAACGACGCTTTTCTGGGTATTTATTTTTTCGGGTTTCATGCAGGCCTCCTTTCATAAGAAAGTAGGGGGTTGCTGGCCAGATTAAAAGCGAATTCATAGAACTTGTGGTTATATCAAAATTCACATATTCCATTTTGATATATGTAATAACAAATCGAAATAAGTTATTTGACATTGCCAGTGAACTGATCGTTAATAAATGGCATGAGCATCATTAAGGGATTAGTGCAGTGGATTTTTTCCATTTCAGTTTTTATATCGTGATGCTGTTAGTGGTCACCGGGGGAATTGTGGGATTCCTCCTGGCCCTGACCGGCGGCGGCGGGTCAATCGTCTGCGTGCCGTTATTGCTGTATATGGTGAAAGTGCCGGATACGCATTTGATTATAGGAACCAGCGCCATGTCCGTGGCCATTAACGCGCTGATCAATCTGGCCGCGCACGCTGCCAAAGGCAACGTCAGGTGGCAGACCGGGGTTGTCGTTTCGCTGGTCGCTGTTATGGGCGCTCTGGCGGGATCTCAGATGGGAAAAATCACGGACGGGCACTACTTAACCCTGCCTTTTTCCCTGTTGATGCTGGTTGTCGCCGGATTGACGCTGAAAAGAAATCGCCTTGCCGGCACCCCCTTGCCGTCCCCCCATGCTGCCGTTCATCCCGCCATTGTATGGCCTAGCGTGCTGGCCCTGGGCGGGCTGGCGGGCTTTCTGGGCATCGGCGGCGGATTTTTGGTTGTGCCGGTGCTGGTCTGGTTTTTCCGCTTCTCGATGGTTGAAGCGGTGGCAACCTCACTGGTGGTCGTGGCGGCCATGGGGCTGTCGACCAGCGCCAGCTACGCCATGTCGGGAAAGGTCTCGATCGCGATTACGTGCTGGCTCATCGTCGGTGGCGTTCTGGGCGGCGTGGTGGGGGTGGCGCTCGCCGAGCGCCTGAAAAAACGCGAGGACATTATCAATGTGCTCTATGCCGTCATGCTCCTGGCGCTGGCCCTGTATATGTTATTTAAAAGCCTATGAAACGGAAGGAAAAAAACATGCGCATCCGCACTTACCACCCTCAGCTCTCCTTTTCGGGCGCGCCTGAAGCGAGTGATTTCAAGGCGCTGTCTCAACAGGGCTACCGCCTTATCGTCAACAATCGGCCGGACGAGGAGCCGGGGGAGTATCTTGATCATCAGCAAGAGAAAGCGTTGGCTGAACAAGGGGGGATGCGTTACGTCTATCTCCCTTACACGTTCGATACGCTGACCTGGGAGACCGTTTACACCTTCCAGTTTCTGCTGCGGCAAGGCCGGAAGACCCTGGCGCACTGCAGAAGCGGGGCTCGATCTGCCTGCCTTTCCCTGCTGTATGCGCTGCGCGAAGGTCAGATAGATGAAGCGCAGTTTCGCCGCCAATGCGACGAATACGGCGCGGACGCCGATAAGGCGCTCAGCTGGTATGGCAAGCATCGGTCCGTGCGGGCCACGGCGGAGGTTCACGCGTTTTATGAGCCGGAAAGCGGCAGCCTGCAGTATGTGGTTGCCGATCCCGAGGCGCGCCGCTGTGCGATTATCGACCCGGTGCTGGATTTTGACCGCCGATCGGGCACGGTCTCGCATCAACAGGCCAACGACATTCTGAATTTTATCCATCAACGGGGGTGGGGAGTGGCCTGGGTGTTGGATACGCACCCGCACGCCGATCATTTTTCGGCTGCCACCTGGCTGGCGCAGAAAACCGGCGCCTTCACCGGTATCGGTGAAAAAATTACCGCCGTTCAGGGGCTGTGGGAAGAGATCTATAATTTAAAAGACCTGCCTGCGGCCAAGACCGTCTGGGATGTACTGTTCGCGGACGGGGACGTCTTTTTTATCGGCAACCTGCGCGCTGAAGTCTTGCTGTCTCCCGGGCACACGCTGGCGTCCGTCACTTACCACATTGCGGATGCGGCGTTTATCCACGATACGTTCTTCATGCCGGACAGCGGTACCGCAAGGGCCGACTTTCCTGGCGGCAATGCGGAAGCCTTGTGGGACTCATTGCAGCGGATCCTGAGCCTGCCGGCGGATACCCGCCTGTTTACCGGCCATGATTACCGCCCGGCGGGGCGTGAGGCCCGTTGGGAAAGCACCGTGAGAGAGCAGCGCGAGAACAATCCCTGGGTGGTCAACATGGATAAATCCCGGTTCGTTGCGCAAAGAAAACAGCGGGACGCCACGCTGCCGCACCCGGAACTCATGCTGATGGCGCTGCAGGTCAATATTCGCGGCGGCGTTTTGCCTGACTGTGAAGACGATGGGCAACACTATCTGAAAATCCCCGTGAATCGATTTAAGGGCTGAATCAGGTCATGGTGGCGCCAGCGAACAGGCAAATCATTCGCCTGGGATCGCGACGTCTGTTAATTGTTTTTTATGAAATAATCATGCTGATTCATATTTAATTATTTGTTTTTACACAAAACACGCGGCGCTTGCCCTCACCGAATACAGTCACTACATTAACAACTGTACTTCCCATTCTGCTAAGGAAAACACCATGAAAGCTGCCGTAGTGACGAAAAACCATACCGTAGACATTCAGGATAAAGTGCTGCGCCCGCTGAAGCACGGCGAGGCGGCGTTGAAAATGGAGTGTTGCGGGGTGTGCCACACTGATTTGCACGTGAAAAACGGCGATTTCGGCGAGGTGCCGGGCATTACGTTGGGGCATGAGGGCATCGGCGTGGTCTCCGCCGTCGGTGAGGGCGTCACCTCGTTAAAAGTGGGTGACCGCGCCAGCGTCGCCTGGTTTTACCAGGGTTGCGGCCATTGCGAATACTGCGTCAGCGGCAACGAAACCCTGTGCCGTTCGGTGAAAAACGCCGGCTACAGCGTTGACGGCGGCATGGCGGAAGAGTGCATCGTGGTGGCGGACTACGCGGTGAAAGTGCCGGACGGGCTCGATTCTTTCGCCGCCAGCAGCATTACCTGCGCCGGCGTCACCACCTACAAGGCGGTGAAGATTTCCGATATCAAGCCGGGGCAGTGGATCGCCATCTACGGCCTGGGCGGGCTGGGCAACCTGGCGCTGCAGTATGCCAAGAACGTATTTAACGCCAAGGTGATCGCCATCGACGTCAACGACGGCCAGCTGGAGTTCGCCAAACAGATCGGCGCCGATCTGACCATCAACTCCAAAACGCAAAACGCGGAGGAGATCATTCAGCAGCAAACCGGCGGCGCTCACGCGGCGGTGGTGACGGCGGTGGCGAAAGCGGCCTTCAACTCGGCGGTGAATGCGGTGCGCGCCGGCGGTAAAGTGGTGGCCGTGGGGCTGCCGCCGGAGAGCATGGATCTGAGCATTCCGCGCCTGGTGCTGGACGGCATTCAGGTGGTGGGCTCGCTGGTGGGCACGCGTGAAGATCTGAAAGAGGCGTTCCAGTTCGCCGCCGAAGGCAAAGTGACGCCGAAAGTGACCAAACGGCCACTGGGCGATATCAATGCCATCTTCGACGAGATGAAGGCGGGCACCATTCGCGGTCGCATGGTGATCGATCTCGGCATGGCGAAATAAATCACGCCATCAACCATGCCAAATAAGAAGGCCACCTGCGGGTGGCCTTCTTGTTGTTACGCCCGGATCAGAACAGGCCCAGCGGTTTGGCGTCGTAGCTGACCAGCAGGTTTTTCACCTGCTGATAGTGCGACAGCGCCGCCTTGTGGGTTTCGCGCCCGATACCGGAGTTCTTGTAGCCGCCGAACGCGGCGTGCGCCGGGTACAGGTGATAGCAGTTGGTCCATACGCGGCCCGCCTTGATCGCGCGGCCCATGCGGTAGGCGCGGTTGATGTCGCGGGTCCACAGCCCGGCGCCCAGACCGAACTCGGTGTCGTTGGCCAGCGCCAGGGCTTCGGCCTCGTCTTTAAAGGTGGCGACGCCGATCACCGGCCCGAAGATCTCCTCGCGGAAGAAGCGCATGCTGTTGTTACCGGTAATCAACGTCGGCTGCAGATAGAAACCGTTTTGCAATTCATCCCCGTGCTGCGTGCGTTTGCCGCCGGCGAGGATGTTGCCGCCTTCATTCTTGGCGATGTCGATGTAGGACAGGATCTTATCGTATTGCTCCTGTGACGCCTGTGCGCCGAGCATGGTGTCGGTGTCGAAGGGGTCGCCTTGGCGGATGGTGGCGATGCGCGCGAGCACTTTCTCCATAAACTGCGGGTAGATGGATTCCTGGATCAATGCGCGTGAAGGGCAGGTGCAGACCTCGCCCTGGTTGAAGAAGCCGAGCACCAGCCCTTCAACCGCCTTGTCGATAAACTCCGGCTCCGCCTGCATGATGTCTTCAAAATAGATGTTCGGCGATTTGCCGCCCAGTTCGACGGTGCTGGGGATGATGTTTTCCGCCGCGCAGGCGAGGATATGGCGGCCGACCGGTGTGGAGCCGGTGAACGCGATCTTCTCGATGCGTTTGCTGCGCGCCAGCGCTTCGCCGGCCTCGGCGCCGAAGCCTTGCACCACGTTGAGCACGCCCGGCGGCAGCAGATCGCCGATCTCTTCCATCAGCACGCTGATGCCAAGCGGGGTCTGTTCCGCCGGTTTCAGCACCACGCAGTTACCGCCCGCCAGCGCCGGCGCCAGTTTCCAGGCGGCCATCAGCAGCGGGAAGTTCCACGGAATGATCTGGCCGACTACGCCCAGCGGCTCATAGATATGGTAGGCCACGGTGTTTTGGTCGATCTCCGCCGCGGTGCCTTCCTGCGCGCGCAGGCAGCCGGCGAAGTAGCGGAAATGGTCGACCGCCAGCGGCAGATCGGCATTCAGGGTTTCGCGAATCGGTTTGCCGTTGTCCCAGGTTTCGGTCAACGCCAGCATCTCCAGCCGCGACTCGATGCGATCGGCGATCGCCAGCAGCACGTTGGAGCGCTCCTGCACGCTGGTTTTGCCCCAGGCGTCCGCCGCCGCATGCGCCGCGTCGAGCGCCAGCTCGATGTCCTTGGCGTCGGAACGCGGGAATTCGGCGATCGGCTGGCCGGTCACCGGCGAGGTGTTGGTGAAGTAGTTGCCGGATACCGGTTCGACGAATTTGCCGCCAATGTAGTTGCCATAGCGTTTGCGGAACGAAACCAGCGAGCCAGGCAAACCGGGGTGGACATATTTCATGTGAAGCACCTCTCTGCAGATGATAACCGGCGCTATTGCGCTGCGCCTGTGAGTGCGGCATGCCGCCACAGCAGGGAGAAGCACGCCCCGTGCCAGATTGATGAATGGCGAAGATGCTCGTTAAAAGAGCTTATTTATTAGCGTGTTAAAAACGGATATGGCTTGGCGAATCGAGCGGTGCCACCGCCGGCGATGATTTTTTGTGTCCCGCGTCGCAACGCCTGATACACATCTGTGATACATATTTGCAACACTCGCGAACGGGGGAGAAACGCATGTTGCCTGACGACCGCTTGCCCACTGAGGGCGCCAGTTTGTTGACCCATCCGCTGGCGGAATCCTGGCAGCGCAGCCGGGGCTACGGCCTGGCGCGCGCCGATCAGCACATCTCGTTCATCAAAGCCGGGTTGCTCGAAGAGCGGCGCAGCCGCAACGACTGGGTGCCGCAACGGGTGCAGCCGCTGATCGAGCAGCTGGGCGCGCAAATTACGCGCCAGCCCGCCATTGTGGTCATTGCCGACGCCGACGGGCTGGTGCTGGAAACCCGCGGCAATACCGATTTTCTGCATAAGGCATCGCGCTTTGCGCTGGCGCCGGGCAACCCGTGGGGAGAAGCGGAGCGGGGCACCAACGCCATTGGCACCGCGCTGGCGCTGGGCGCGTTCTGCGAAGTGCGCGGCGACCAGCATTACCTCAACCAAAATGCCGGATTGAACTGCACCGCCGCGCCGATCTACCGGCCGGATGGCCACATTGCCGGGATATTGGATCTTTCCGCCCCCGCGCAGCGGCCGTATCGCGATGCACAGCGCCTGATCATGCAGGCGGTGCGACATATCGAACACCGCTGGGTCAGAAGCGCGATCGCCGATCGTCACTGGACGCTGCGCCTGCACGCCGACGCCGGTAGCTTGGGCAGCGCGCAGGAGCTGCTGCTGGTGTTTCACGACGAAGTGCTGGTCGCCGCCAATCGGCTGGCGATGCTGGAGTTCCAGCTTTCACCGGCCGCATTCGGCTCGGTTGAGTTCGCCCAGCTGTTCCCCGATCTGCTGCGGCAGCCCTACGGCGCACCGCACCAGACGCTGGCCGGCAATCAACGGCATTATTATTCGCTGCTCGAGGCGCCGCAGCGCCGCGTCAGCGCCCTGCGTTCGGTTCCGCCGCCGGCGGAAAGGCATGACGAACAGCATCAGAAGGCGCTGCGCATTCTCAATGCCGGTCTTTCCCTGTGCGTGACCGGCGAAACCGGCTGCGGCAAGGAGCACTTCAGCCGACGCCTGTTTCAAGAGAGCCGCTGGCGCAACGGCAACTTCGTGGCGATCAACTGCGCGGCGCTGCCTGAGCCGCTGATCGAGTCCGAGTTGTTCGGCTATGCCCCGGGGGCGTTTACCGGCGCCAACCCGAAAGGCTATATCGGCAAGATCCGCGAGGCGGACGGCGGCGTGCTGTTCCTCGATGAAATCGGCGACATGCCGGCGGGCCTGCAGACGCGGCTGCTGCGGGTGTTACAGGAAAAAACGGTCACGCCGCTCGGCAGCCGCAGCGCTTATCCGGTCGATTTCGCGCTGGTCTGCGCCACGCACCACGATCTGCATCGGCAGGTACAGGCGGGGGCATTTCGCGAGGATTTGCTGTACCGCATCCAGGAATACAGCCTGCGCATTCCGCCGCTCAGAGAGCGGGCGCAGCTGGAAGCCTTCATTTTGCAGCTGTGGCGAGAGCTGGGCGGCGAGCGGCGCGACATTCGCCTGCTGCCGGAGGCGCTGGCGATGCTGGCGCGCTACCCGTGGCCCGGCAACGTGCGGCAGCTGTTGAGTACGCTCAAGGTGTTGCTGGCGCTGGCGGACGATCATGCGGTGCTCACTCTGGACGATCTGCCGCAGTCCATCGCGGTGCTGGCGCCGCGCCAGGAGAACGACGATACCGGCCTGGAGGATCTGCAGGCGGCGATCGGCAGGGCGGGCGGCAACCTCAGCCGGGCGGCGAAGGCGCTCGGCGTTTCGCGCAGCACGCTGTACCGCAAGCTGGGAAGGCAGAAAGCGGCGGCGGAATGAAACATCATGATTGACCATCAATAGCCGGCCCCTCGATGCGGGGCCGGTTCACGCCTTAGTCTCCCAGTCCCGGCGGGTTAATCTCGGAATGGGCGATCTTCTCGTCGCTCTCCGCCCAGCGATCCAGCACCTGCAGATAGCTGCCGTTGGCGATGGCGCCGTTGAGCGATGCCTGCACCGCGTCCACCAGGCCGTTGCCTTTCTTCAGCGTGACGGCGATGTTGGCGGTTTTCGGCCAGCCGCCGGGCACGATGCCTACCAGCCGGGTTTTGCCGGTCAGCCGCGCCTGGTAAGCGCCGGAGACGTTGGGCCCGAAGGTGGCGTCGGCGCGGCCGGACTGAATGGCCAGCGTGGAGGCGGCCTTGTCGGTGACGTACACCGGCTGCAGCGGCGCCAGCCCCTTGGCGCGGTTCTCCTTGTCCCAGGCCAGCAGCACCGCTTCCTGGTTGGTGCCGGAATCGACGATGATCTTTTTACCGGCGATATCCGGCGCGGTGTTGATCTGGGTGATCTTGCTGTCGGATTTGACGTAGAAGCCCAGCGTATCCTGGCGATAGGTGGCGAAATCGAATTTGGTCTTGCGTTCGTTGGTCACGGTGATGTTGTAAACCGCGGCGTCATATTTGCCGGAGGCCACCCCCAGCGGCCAGTCTTCCCACGAGGTGGGCACCAGCTTGAGTTTCAACCCCAAACCGTCGGCCACCAGGCGCGCGATGTCCGCCTCGCTGCCGATCACCGTTTTGTTGTCGCGGGCGTACAGGCCGAACGGCGGGCCGCTGCCCAGCAGGGAAATGGCCACCGTCAGCGTGCCGGGCTCCACGAACTTGAAACCGGCGGGGATTTTGGCGACCGCCTCGGCGTTCTTCACCGTATGGATCGGCGTTTCGTTGGCGACGATATCCACCCCTGGCGCGGCTGCGGCGGAAAAGCTCAGCAACGCCGCCATCACTATCATCTTTTTGCTATCTATCATTATGTTAATTACCTTCATTATTAGGATTGTCACAGGGTCGTTGCACTATCTCTGAAGGCTAAAGGTCTGTGAACGAACAAAATCAACTATCCAATCTTGGAAAAATCATGATGCGCCGCCGGTGGCGCTGAATCTTTCGAGGATGAACCATGTCGTCGCGCTTCGCTACGTTGGGCCGCATACCGCGCGGCGTGTGGATCTTGGGTGGGGTGAGTCTGCTGATGGACGTTTCCTCGGAAATGATCCACAGCCTGCTGCCGCTGTTTATGGCGACGACGCTCGGCGTCAGCGTGATCGTCATCGGGCTGATCGAAGGGCTGGCGGAGGCGACGGCATTGATCGTCAAGGTGTTCTCCGGCGTGCTCAGCGATTACCTCGGCAAGCGTAAAGGGCTGGCGCTGCTGGGCTACGGGCTGGGCGCCATCAGCAAACCGTTTTTTGCCGTCGCGTCGTCATCCGGCATGGTGATGGGCGCGCGCCTGTTGGATCGTGTGGGCAAAGGCATCCGCGGCGCGCCGCGCGACGCCCTGGTGGCCGATGTGACGCCGCCGGAAATTCGCGGCGCGGCCTTTGGGCTGCGCCAGTCGCTGGATACAGTCGGCGCCTTTTTAGGGCCACTGCTGGCCGTCGGCCTGATGCTGCTGTGGCACAACGATTTTCGCGCCATCTTTTGGGTGGCGGCGATCCCGGCGGCGCTGGCGATCGCGCTGCTGTTCTTCGGCCTGAAAGAGCCGGCCGCCGCGATAACCGACAAGCGAACCCACCCGATTACCCGCGCCAATCTGCGGCTGCTGGGGCGTGGCTATTGGTGGGTAGTGGGCATCGGCGCCGTCTTCACGTTGGCGCGCTTCAGCGAGGCGTTTCTGGTGCTGAAGGCGCAGCAGGGCGGCACGCCGCTGGCGTTGATCCCGCTGGTGATGGTCGCCATGAACCTGGTCTACGCCTGCTCGGCCTATCCGTTCGGTAAACTGTCCGACCGCATGAGCCATAAAGGAATGTTAAAAGCCGGTTTGCTGGTGCTGATCGCCGCCGATGTGGTGCTGGCGTTGAGCGATCATTGGGCGGGCGTGCTGTTTGGCGTGGCGCTGTGGGGCGTGCACATGGGCATGACGCAGGGGCTGTTGGCGGCGATGGTGGCGCATACCGCGCCGGCGCACCTGCGCGGCACCGCGTTCGGCATGTTCAACCTGGTCAGCGGCGTGGCGCTGCTGCTGGCGAGTCTCGGGGCCGGCATGCTGTGGGAGCTGGCCGGTTCCGCCTCCACCTTTTACGCCGGCGCGATCGTCTGCGTGGTGACGCTTATCGGCATGCAGCTGGCGCCGTTCGGCGAACAGCAGGGCGTTTAACGGCCGTCGACAGGCTGCGGTGCTGCCTGCAGCAGCTCGGGCACCCGCTGGGATTCCACCGCCCGGCTGAACAGAAAACCTTGGCCGATGTGGAAACCGGCTTCGCACAGCGTTTGCCGCTGCTGCTCGGTTTCCACCCCTTCGGCGATGATATCGATCGACAGCTTTTGACCGAGAATGCCGATGCTTTCCACGATCGCCAGGATCGCCGGTTCGGTATTCATACGTTGAACGAAGTCGCAGTCCAGCTTAATGCAGTCCAGCGGGTAATCCATGATATGGCTGAACGAGGAGTGACCGGTGCCGAAGTCGTCCAGCGCGATGCGGATGCCCATCTCCTTGAGCATTTGCAACGCGCGCAGCACGTACTTCGAACCGTGCTTGTTGAACGCGTGTTCGGTCACCTCCAGTTCGATCAGGTGGTGGGGAATGTGGAACTTCAGCAGGCGCTGCAGGAAAGTTTCGGCGTAGTTGTCGCGTAAAAACTCGATCGGCGACACGTTCAGCGAGATGGGCTGCACCGCCACGCCGGCTGCGCGCCAGCGGGCGATATCGGCGAAGACCTTCAGCTGCATGGCTTCGCTGATCTTGGTCGCCAGCTCGTAGTCGTTGAACGCCTCGCTCACCGTCGCCGGCAGCTGCACGCCGTTGATCGGGCAGTGCCAGCGCAGTAAGGCTTCAAAGCCGACGATGCTGCCGTCGGTCAGGCTGACCTTCGGTTGGTAGCTGGGGCGGATGCAGTTGTCGCGCACGATCTGGCGCGCGTAGTTGAGCTGGCTGGCGCGGGCGCGCGCCTTGTCCATCATTTTGCGGTCGAACATATAGACACCGCCGCGGCCGCCGTCTTTCAGCTCATACAGCGCAGTGTCGGCGCATTTCATCAGTTCCGAAGCGTCGCGTGCGTCTTTGGGGTAGATGGCGCCGCCGATGCTCATGCCGCAGTGCAGCGTCTTGCCGCCGTGGGTGATCGGCGTCTCCAGCTGCAGCAGAAATTTGTTGGCGATGCGGAAAATATCCTGCTCGTTTTCGACGTCGCTGATCACGACGGCGAACTCATCGCCGCCGAGGCGGGAGACGAACGAGTGCGTATTCATGCAGGCGCTGAGCCTTTTGCCCAAAACCCGCAGCAGATGGTCGCCCGCCGCGTGGCCCAGCGTGTCATTCACCAGCTTGAAGTGGTCAAGATCCAGCAGCATCAGCCCAAGCGACTTGTTGCCGTGCAGGGCCCGCTTCATCTCTTGCTTCAGTTTCTTCTTGAACAGGCGCCGGTTGGGCAGGCCGGTCAATTCGTCATATTCGCTGGCGAGCAACAGGCGTTGTTCCATCACGCGTTGCGAAGTCACGTCGCGTGACACGCACAAGATCTCGGCCACGGTGCCGTGTTCGTCGCTGACCGGCGTGAGAATGTTGTCCCAGTGCTGTTTTTTGCCCTGCGGCGTCACGCTCAATCCCGTGAAGCGCGCATTTTTTCCGGCTCTGACGCTGCGCAGCGCCTTGCGGCCGCGGCGCCGGATCTCGGGCGACAGCAGCCCCAACCAAGGCATGCCAAACTCTTTTTGCCCCGGATCAAGGCCGAGCGCCAGGCTGCCGGAGCGGTTCATGTGGCGCAGCGTGCCGTCGTGATTGATCACTTTTATGCAGTCGACGCTGGCGTCCAGCATGTCTTGCTGGATAGACAGCGCCTGAACGTTTTGCTGGCGCTGCAGCATTTGCGGATGAATGTCGGTCGCCGTCAGGTACCAGCTGGGCTCCAGCGCCATGCCGTCCTGCCGGGCGTTAAACGCCAGCATAAACCAACGGTAGGCGCCGCTGCGATCGCACAGGCGGGCCTCGCCGGCGAACGAGGAGAGGGCCACGATCGCCTGGCGCCACTGCGCGGCCAGCCGCTCGCGATCGTCGG
The DNA here is from genome assembly GCF_016805595.1 of Serratia sp. 4542. NCBI lineage: Bacteria > Pseudomonadati > Pseudomonadota > Gammaproteobacteria > Enterobacterales > Yersiniaceae > Serratia > Serratia sp. 4542. The sequence goes on along the minus strand of NZ_RXKV01000010.1, from coordinate 958,503 downwards.
GGTGCAGAGCATCGAGCCAGTCGGCGGCGCCGTGTTCACCGGCGATGGCGCCGGTATAGTCGCGCCACTGTTTATTGAAGTAACCGCCAAGGCGGTTGCCGAAGCAAATCAGGCCGGGCAAGTCGTCTACGATTTCGCCATAGAGATCAATCGGATTTTTGTTATTGCTCTGCTTGGGCAACAGGGTCATGCGGTATTTCCTCGGAAAATTACCCATATTCTCGCTCTAGAGCAGAGCTTCTTTCAATATAGTCTTGCCAATGAAAATGGGAATAGCCAGCGGGCGCGGCTAAAAATCGGCCCGCTAGCATGGAATACATCCAGCGTGAACGCATTAGGAATACTCCTGTTATTTATAAGTATCCCTTATATTGCAGCGAAAAATAAGTGATCGGACCACACCGCGTTATTGCCGTGAAAATTAATCATTCTTGATGTTTCTCTATGGCTAAATGTTCAGTCGCCATGATGTACTCCCTGGCGCTATTCTGCCTGCTCTATGCGGTAATACTGACAAAAACCGCAGTTCAGACGGCGGTGAACGCCATTTTATGCACTCTGCAGCGCCCGTTTACTGGGGCTTAGCGGAAAAATCATGATGCAAATCAAGAAATGTTTTGTTTCATATGTTGACACTTTGCTTACGCGTGAGATAGCCTCGCGAATGATAATCATTAGCAAAACTGGATGGTGGCGCAAATGCATTCACGCAATTATCTCCGGGTAACCGTTCGGATAACAGACCAGATTCACAGCACAAGAGCCTGTCTGATGTGGTCTCTGGCAACGAGGCAATGCATCGGACGGCCGTTGTCATTAGACCTCTTGAGCGACATCTCAACTTAGCCTCAACGCGCAGACACTGGAATCACACCCTTGCCGGATCAATGCGGCCTGTTACTTTCGCGCATTTTGCACGGACACATCGCGATCTCATGCAGTTGCATCAGTTATCAATCATGGGTAAGGAGGCTCGGGTAGTTAAAAGTAAATTTACTCTCTGGGTGTAAAGGGATAGGAAAAAGAGTGGGCGTATCGGGTTATCGCTATTCTCCGGATTTTGATTATCCCTAAGAGACATTTCGGATGTCATATTAATACTAGCTACTTTGTGGAGAAAGTTATGGGTAATACCATGAATGGAAACGAAACGGGTTGGGACAGTGTTAACGATCTTATTCACTACCATGAACGCGGGAATGGCCTGACGATAAATAACAAACCGTCTTATGACATAAATGAGGCGGGGTTGCAGATAGCGCGCGGCGATAAAACCTGGAATGGCGTTCACGTCACGGGAAAAGAGGCGACGGTGACCTATTCCTTCCCGGATTGGGATTATAACGAACTGAACCTGGGCCACCGCTCCCCGGAACGTGATACGGGGCTGAGTGCGTTCACGCAACAGCAGCAAGAACAGGCGAAGCTGTCTTTACAATCCTGGGCCGATGTTGCCAACATCAAATTTGTCGAAGTTGCTTCAGGTCAACCTTCCAATATTACCTTTGGGAATTATGAGGGGACGGGACAAGCGTATGCCTTGAAACCTTACTCATATAATGGCAATGATTACAGAGGGTACAATTCTGATGGGCAAAGTTGGTACAACATTAAGAATCACTCCGAAAATTTGCATCCTGAGCTAGGTAATTACGGCCGCTTAACCATTACCCATGAAGTTGGCCATACTCTCGGGTTAGATCACCCGGGCACTTATAATGCGGGGCAAGGCAGCCCAAATTATACCAAGGCAGTTTACGCCGAAGATACCCGGCAGTTTAGCGTAATGAGTTACTGGAATGAATCCATTACCAACGCGGATCATGGCCATTACTATGCCGCTGCACCGCTGGTTGATGATATCGCGGCCATCCAGCATCTTTACGGCGCCAACATGACTACCCGAACCGGCGACACCGTTTACGGGTTTAATTCAAATACAGGCCGAGACTTCTATACGCTCAAGGACAGCCACGACAAGCTGGTGATGTCTGTTTGGGATGCAGGTGGCAATGATACCCTCGATTTTTCGGGGTATAGCCAAAATCAACGTATCAATTTGAACGAAGGCGCTTTCTCCGACGTCGGTGGATTAAAAGGGAATGTTTCCATCGCTGCCGGCGCCACCATCGAAAACGCGATAGGGGGAGCAGGTAATGACGTCATTGTTGGAAATCACGCAGACAATGTGCTCAAAGGCGGCGCCGGTAACGATGTTATTTACGGTGGGGCGGGCCAGGATCAATTGTGGGGAGGGCAAGGTAACGACATTTTTGTCTTCTCTGACCTGAATGACTCGCCTGTTCGGGCTCCTGATACAATTTGGGACTTTGAGTCAGGCAAGGACAAGATCGATCTGTCCTTCTTCAACCAAGGCGATAAAGGCAGTGATTTTATTCAGTTTGTCGATCATTTCAGCGGGCAGGCCGGTGAGGCGCTGGTGTCCTATGATACCCAAAGCAATCTGAGCGAACTGGCCTTCAACATCCATGGCGGTGCAAATCCAGACTTCCTGGTGCACATCGTCGGGCAGGCTGACGTCGTTGTTGACTTTATCGTATAAAACGGCAACGGTGGGCAATGATGCCCACCGTTTTGCATGGGCCAGCTATGTGTAAATCTATTCTTGTCGGAATAATATTCTTGTTTTCAGGAGCCTCTATGGCAAGCAGTCTGGTTTTACCTTCTGCCGAAACGCTATCCGGGCAGTGGACGGTCAGCGATAAATCAAAGTCCTGTGTTGTACAGCTCAACACGGAGGGTGTGGAATCGGCCGGCGGCTATAGCCTAAAATTTTTGTCTGATTGCACGCCCGACGTCTTGCCGCAAGAGCCAGTGGCGTGGCGTCCTGCACCCGATGGCATTGCATTGTTAGACAAGGAAGGGCTGACTGTACTTTTCTTCTCTCAGGAAGACGATCATTACCGCAGTCAAATCTGGGCCGAGACGGGAAAGATCCTGAAGAGAAATAACTAGCGGAAAACGCCGGCCTGACCCGGCGGTTATCCCACCTCACGCCACCCAGCCTCCGCCGTAACGGTGGGGGGCTTTTATGGGGAGGTCGGCAAGCCGTCGACGATGGTAATCATGGCTTCCGCTACGTGGCGCCGCTGTTGTTTCGCCAGCTGATAGGCCGGTGAATGGTAGCAGGCCAGGGCGGTGGCGTAGTCGTCGAATTCGATCAGCACATGTTTCACAAACGCCGGGCCTTCCAGCGTTTGCGCCTGTTCGCCGCGGGCGAGAAAACGGGCGTTGAACTGGCGAAACGCCTGAGGCGCCAAATCCATATAATGCTGATATTGCTGCGGATCTTTCACGGTGACATGGGCAATCCAGTACGCGGGCATCTCAGGGCTCCTGTTGCAGAATGCGCTTGGCCAGCGCGGCGGCCTCGGTCAGGTGATCGATGACTTCTTGCCTGGCCTGCGTCGGATTGTTTTGTTCGATGGCGTGATAGATCCGCGTCATGCGCTCGAAACCGGCCAGCTGGCGCTCCGGGGTTTTCAGGGTCAGGGCGCGCAGGCGGCTGATGCGGCTATTCAGGCGTTGAACGATTTCCCAGGCGATGGCGTGATGGGCCACCTGGAAAATGGTTTCATAAAAGGCCTGCGACGCTTCAACGCGCTGAATATCGTCCTGCCCGGCCGAAGCCTGATTAATTGCAATTAATTTTTCATGCAGTTTCTTTTTATCTTCCGGCCCGGCTTTCAAAGCGCAGTCGTGAGCGGCATCCTGTTCAAGCAGCAGACGAATAGTATAAATCTGCTCGGCAATTTCCCAGGTCAGAATAGCGACAATCGGCCCTTTCTTGCCGAGTGTTTCAATGAGCCCCTCCGCTTCGAGATAACGGATCACCTCGCGCACCACGCTGCGGCTGACGCCCAGCTCCTCGCACAGGCTGCGTTCCACCAAACGATCGCCGGCCTGAAAATACCCTGAGATAATCGCCTGCCTAATTTTCGCCAATGCCAATTCGCGCAAGGTGACCGGTGCATTCTCAATCTTCAATGACGCCTGAACCATAATTGTCTCTATTTTTTGTGGATCATCATTAATCCGGATAACGACGCGAATTCCCGTTTGCCCGGTACTATTAACATCTTTCCAACCCGCAAAGCAACGGCGGCCGATTTCGCGCCGCATCGCTAAAACGGCGAATGTTGCAGCAGCTCACAAAATCGAAAGATAGCCTAAAAAAACCGCTTTTCGTTGCCGATGCCCGCTGGCTCAACGGGTTCGGCACGGGCACCGGCCGCTGAGCGGAGTCGGTCGTGACCGGCGTTTCGCCGCCGGCCAAAGCCCACGCAGGTTTATTAATGCTTTGATTAATATCGGTTATTTTCAATTTCCCTTTACCTTCTTAGATGAAAATAAGAATACCGTATTATGGTATACCAAATTTTGACATGCCAATCTGCCCGATGCTATACCCTCGCCTTGTGACATCTGATTAACATTTGATTTACTTTTCGAGGTCCCTTATGCATCAAGACATCCGTAAGACTCTGGTTTCCACAGAAACCCTCTACGCCGACGGTGGCAAATCGGCGGGCAAACCGCTGGTGATGATCGCGGCGGCGGCGGTGATTAAAAACCCCTGGGCCGGGCAAGGCTTTGTTGAGGATCTGGCGCCAAAGATTCGAGAAATGGCGCCGGTGCTGGGTGAGCTGCTGACCGGTTTGATCCTCAAAGAGGCCGGCTCCGGCGAGCGGGTGGAAGCCTTCGGCAAAAGCGCGGTGGTGGGGCTGGGCGGTGAGTTGGAACACGCCTCGGCGCTGATTCACACGCTGCATTTCGGCAACCACTACCGCTCGGCGGTCAACGGTAAAAGCTATCTGGCGTTCAACAATACCCGCGGGCCGGCCAACGCGCCGATCCTGATCCCGATGATGGGGAAAAACGACGAAGGCAGCCGCGAGCACTACCTGACATTCCAGTTCAACATCAACGACGCGCCTTTCGACGACGAAATCGTCATCGCACTGGGCGCGGCGCTGGGGGGGCGGCCGCATCACCGTATCGGCAACCGTTATTTGGATCTGAAAGAGCTGGGCCATGATCAGAACAATCCGGCAGCTGTCTGAGCCCGCTCTGCGGGTAGGGTATCTGGAGGCCGGGCGTGGCGAGCCGCTGGTGTTGATCCACGGTGTAGGCATGAACGCGGAGGCCTGGTATCCCCAGCTCGATGCGCTTAGCGCGCACTTTCGGGTCATCGCCGTCGATATGCCGGGCCACGGCGAAAGCGAAGGCTTCGCCCACGCCGCGACGCTGGAGGATTACGTGCGCTGGATGGCGACCTTCTTAAACACCCTGGATACGCCGAGCGTTGCGGTGGCGGGGCACTCGATGGGGGCGTTGATCACCGCCGGTTTGGCGATCGATTATCCGGAGCGGGTCAAACGCGCCGTGGTGATGAGCGGCGTGTTCCAGCGTTCTGCGCAGGCCAGCGCCGCGGTCGCGCAACGCGCCAGCGCGTTGGCCAGCGGCCAGACGCAGCTCGACTCGCCGCTGAGCCGGTGGTTTGGCGCCGATCCCGCCGAACAGCGTCTGCGCCGGCAGGTGGGCGGCTGGTTGCAACAGGTGGACGTCACGGGCTACGCCCGCGCGTATCAGGCGTTTGCTACCGGCGATCGGGTGTATGCCCAGCGTTGGCACCTTATCCGCTGCCCGGTGTTGGTATTGACCGGCGAGCACGACGCCAACTCCAGCCCAGAGATGGCGCGGCAAATGGCGCAGGCCGCACCGAACGGGCGCGCGGTGATCATTGAGAACGCCAAACACATGGTCAGTCTGACCGATGCGCAACGCGTCAACGCGCTGATGCTCGATTTTCTGACCGCAGAGCAACCTTTGACTTTAGGAGCGGCAAATGGACGCGGATAAACGCAGGCAGTTGCGCGACGCTTTCGGCGCCTTTATGACCGGCGTCACCATTGTGACCTCGGTGGACAAGCAGGGGCGGCCGATTGGCTTCACCGCCAATTCGTTTTCATCGGTGTCGCTGGATCCGGCGCTGCTGTTGGTGAGCATCGATAAACGTTCGGCGAACCTGGCGCACTTTACCCAGTGCAGCCACTTCGCCATCAATATTCTGGCGGAACAGCAAAAAGAGGCTTCAACCATTTTTGCGCAAAAGAACGAAGACCGCTTTGCGCTGATCGATTGGCGCTGGAGCGCGTCGCGGGTGCCGCTGATCGAGAACAGTTCGGCGTGGTTCGACTGCTCGCTGCATCAGGTGGTGGATGCCGGCGACCATGCCATTCTGATCGGCCAGGTCGAAGGGTTCGAGTCCAACGCCACCGCCGGTCTGGGGTATTACCGTGGTGCCTATTTCACGCCGTATCAAAACGCGCAGTCGCTGATTGGCGGGCCGCAGGTGGTGGTGAGCGCGCTGATCGAGTTTGAAGGGCATGCCGTGATGGTACGGCAAAACGACGGCGGCTATCAGCTGCCGTCCAGCGCGGTGGGGAAACGCAGCGTCAGCGAAACGTTGGGAGATTTACTGCAGCAGTTGGGCATCAACGCCCATCCGGGTTTCGTCTATTCCGTCTATGACGACCGGCAGAAGCACCAGCAGCACATCGTTTTTCTGTGTGCGCTGCCGACCGACGCCGGCAGCCTGACGCCGCAGCTGAGCGCGGCGGAATGGTTCGATATGCCGACGCTGGCGCGGCTGCCGATCAAGGATCCGGCGCTGCGGTCGATGCTGGGCCGGTTCGTCAAAGAAAACGCCGTGGGCAATTACGGTATCTATTATGGCGATGAGCACAGCGGTGCCATCAAGCAATTCGCCGGTTGAGGCTGAACGGGAGAGTGTGATGAAACTGTCTTTATTCGTGCATATGGAACGAACGTTACCCGAAGAGTCGCAGGAAAAGCTCTACCAGGAGATGATCGAACTCTGCGAAATCGCCGATCGCGGCGGCATGCACGCCATCTGGACCGGTGAGCACCACGGCATGAATTTCACCATCGCGCCGAATCCATTCATCAATTTGGCGGACATTGCCCGGCGCACCTCCAGGGTGCGGCTCGGCACCGGCACCATCATTGCGCCGTTCAACCACCCGATCCGTCTGGCGGGCGAGGCGGCGATGACCGACATCATCACCGGCGGCAGGCTGGAGCTGGGTATCGCGCGTGGCGCCTATTCCTATGAATACGAACGGCTGATGCCCGGTTTGACCGCCTGGGATGCCGGGCAACGCATGCGCGAGCTGATCCCGGCGGTAAAAAAACTCTGGCAGGGCGACTATGCCCATCAGGGGGAATACTGGTCGTTCCCGGCAACCACCTCCTCGCCGCTGCCGAAACAGCAGCCGCATCCGCCGATTTGGGTGGCGGCGCGCGATCCCAACAGCCACGAATTTGCGGTGCAAAACGGCTGCAACGTTCAGGTGACGCCGCTGCATCAGGGGGAAGAGGAGATCGTGCGGTTGGTGACCTGTTTCAACGAGGCGCGTGCACGCTTCGCCGCCGAGCAGCCGCTGAAGATCATGCTGTTGCAGCATGGCTATGTGGCGGAAGACGAGGCGGACGCCCGCCTGGCGGCGGAAGAGCTCAACCGTTTCTACCACTACTTCGGCGCCTGGTTCAAGAACCAGCGGCCGGTGCGGCAAGGGCTGATTCAGCCGCTGAGCGATGAAGAGATCGCCGCCAATACCTATTATTCCGCCGAGATGATGCGCACTAACCTGGCTATCGGTACCGCCAATGAGGTCATTACGCGGCTGAAAAAATATGAGGCGCTGGGTTATGACGAGTTTGCGTTGTGGATCGACAGCGGCATGAGCTTTGCACGTAAAAAGGCCTCTCTGGAGCGGTTCATTCGCTGCGTGATGCCGGAATTTCACTGACGGAGGCGCTGATGGAATCGTTCAAACTCTACATCGACGGCCGGTTTGACGCCGGTTCGGCGACCTTCGCCTCGCTCAACCCGGCGACCGGTGAACCCTGGGCGCAGGTGGCGGAAGCCCGCGCCCAGGATGTGGATCGCGCCGTTGCCGCGGCGCACCGGGCGTTTCAGGGAGCCGAATGGCGCGATATGACCGCCGGCGCGCGCGGCAAGCTGTTGTTGCGGCTGGCCGATTTGCTGGAGCAACACGCTCCCGAGCTGGCGCGGCTGGAGACGCTGGATACCGGCAAGATCATCCGGGAAACCCAGGCGCAGATCGCTTATGTGGCGGAATACTACCGGTACTACGCCGGCCTGGCCGACAAGATGGAAGGCAGCGTGCTGGCGATCGACAAACCTGACATGGAAACCTGGGTGCGGCGAGAGCCGATCGGGGTGGTGGCGGCGATCGTGCCCTGGAATAGCCAGCTGTTTCTTGCGGCGGTGAAAATCGGCCCGGCGATCGCCGCCGGCTGCACGCTGGTGGTCAAAGCGGCGGAAACCGCGCCGGCGCCGCTGCTGGCGTTCGCCAGGCTGATAGACGAGGCCGGTTTTCCACGCGGCGTATGCAATGTGATCACCGGCTTTGCCGCCGACTGCGGCGCGGTGCTGACGGCGCATCCGCAGGTAGACCACATCGCCTTTACCGGCGGCGCGGAAACCGCGAAGCACATCGTTCGCGGCAGTGCGGAAAACCTCGCCAGCACCTCGCTGGAGCTGGGCGGGAAATCGCCGTTTATCGTCTTCGACGATGCGGATCTGACCAGCGCGGCGAATGCGCAGGTGGCGGCCATTTTCGCCGCGTCGGGCCAGAGCTGCGTAGCCGGTTCGCGTCTGTTGGTGGCAGAAAGCATCAAAGACGCGTTTTTGGCCCGGCTGACGGAGAAGGTGCGCAGTATTCGCATCGGGCCGCCGGATCGCCCGGACACCCAGTTCGGGCCGCTTTGTACCCGGCAGCAGCAAGAGCGGATCGCCGCCATCGTCAGCCGCTCGCTGGAGCAGGGGGCGAAACTGGTGGTTGGCCACGCGGCGATCGATTCACCGGGCTTTTATTACCCGCCGACGATCGTCGACTGCAGTGCGCAACCCGACGCCGAGTGCGTAAAGCAAGAGCTGTTCGGCCCGGTGCTGTCGGTGTTGACCTTCAGGGACGAAGCGGAGGCGATTCAGCTTGCCAATGATTCAGCCTATGGCCTGGCGGCCGGCATTTTCACGCAGAACCTGACGCGTGCGCATCGGGTGACCCGACGCCTGCGGGTGGGCGTGGTGTGGCTGAATACCTATCGGGCGGTATCGCCGCTGGCGCCGTTCGGCGGTTACGGCAAGTCGGGGTTTGGCCGCGAGGGCGGGATTGACGCCGCGCTGGAATACACCACCAGCAAGACGGTGTGGCTGCGCACCAGTGACGATCCGATAGACGATCCCTTCGTCATGCGCTGAGTCAGCGTAATCAGGCGCGATCTCAGGTCGCGCCGGCAGCTCTGTTTTCATCGCGTTGATACCGGCGACCGCAATGTCGCCGGGGCAAACGCACGCTTTTTTCGACGTATTCGCACCCTACACGCTGTAAAAAAATAAGAATCCAGGTTAACCGGGGGATATATGAATTCTCAGCCAGAGCAGACCGCGTTTATTGAAGACAAGTCGATCGATTTTGTTCCCGCCGCGGAGCGTCACGGCCATGCCCGCAGCCTGTTTACCCTGTGGTTTTGCACCAACATTGCGCCGCTGGCGGTGGTGACCGGGGCCATCTCCACGCAGACGTTTCATCTCGATATTCTCTCGGCGCTGAGCGCGATTGTCGCCGGCCACCTGTTCGGGGGCATTTTTCTGGCGCTGACCTCGGCCCAGGGGCCGCAGGTCGGGATACCGCAAATGGTGCAGAGCCGGGCGCAGTTCGGCCGCTATGGTTCGCTGTTGGTGATCGTGTTCACCACGGTGATCTATCTGGGGTTCTTTATTTCCAACATCACGCTTTCTGGCAAGGTCATCCATAACGTCATCCCGTCATTGAGCATGGGCGTGGCGACGGTGATTGGCGCGGTGCTGGCGACGCTGATCGGGGTGGTGGGCTACCGTTTCATCCACAAGATCAACAAAATCGGCGCCTGGGTGATGGGCAGCGCGCTGATTCTCGGGTTGGTATTGATGTTTTCTCAACCGCTGCCGGCGGATTTTTGGCAGCGGGGATCGTTCAGCATTGCCGGTTGGTTCGCCACGTTCTGCATCGGCGCCGTCTGGCAAATCAGTTTCTCGCCCTACACGTCAGACTATTCGCGTTACCTGCCGGCGGAAGTCGGCATTGCCAAACCCTTCCTGTATACCTATCTGGGCGCCTGCAGCGGTACCATTTTAGCCTTCGTGTTCGGTATGGTGGCGGTCAATCTGGTCGCCGGCAGCGACGATGCCATGGAGGCGGTACGCCAGGCGACGGGAGGGTTGGGGCCGGTGCTGATGGTGCTGTTTCTGATCAACATCATCTGCCATAACTCGATGAATTTGTACGGTGCGGTGCTCTCGTTGATTACCGCCGTACAAACCTTCTTGCCGCAGTGGATGCCTAATGCGCGGATACGTACGCTGTTCTCGGCATTGATTTTGCTGGGATCGGTATGGGTGGCGTTGGTTGCCTCGGCCAACTTTGTACATCTGTTCCTGAACCTGATCTTTGCCTTGATCTCGGTGCTGATCCCGTGGTGCATGATCAACCTGATCGATTTTTACCTGCTTAACCGCCAACGCTATGACATTTCGGCCATTTTCAGCGCAGACGGCGGGCGCTACGGCCTGCTTAACACCCGCGCGCTCGGCGTTTATTTCGGCGGTATTGCGGTGCAGGTGCCTTTTGTTGAGAACGCGTTCTTCTCCGGCCCTTACGCCAATCTGATCCCGGGCGCAGACATTTCCTGGGTGATCAGCATGGTGCTAACCGGCATCGCTTACCCACTGTGTTGTTCACGACGGGCTAACTGGGCGGTGCAATTATAACTCTCGAGCCTCGCCGGCCAGCATAAAAGGCCGGTTTGAGGGATGTGATAAAGTAATATTTAGAACAGGATGTTTCTAATTTTTTAATTTATTAAATTAGATAATAATCATATGAAATGGCTAAATGGATTTGGGCTAACTTATGATTGTTATATTAATGTTGCTGCTCATGGTGTTTTATATATCTCTAGCTTATGAGTTTAGAAGAATGAAAAAGCGAAGAATATATGCCTGGTATAAAAGGAAAAGGAAGAAGTCGGTTAAGCGATTTATCAACATGCTCTTATTTAAATAATTTTCCGGAGCAAGCTTTACAGGGATAACATGATTTTCTGAGACATATCTTTTCCCGATGATTGTTTGTCTTGCTGCGTTTATATCGCGTCGGATTGGCATCGCCGCAACATCAGCCTGCGGGGAACAGCCGCTGCTGCCAATCCGTCAGTTGCGTCAGTGTCATCGGCTTGGCGGCAATGAGTGCGCGATTTTCCAAGGCAATTTCTCGGGCGCGCTGCAACGATTCGGTGCTGAGGCGCTGCAGGCCTTGCCGCAGCGCCTGTTGTATTTGCGCCAGCTCGCCAGCGCCAACGTGCGCCAGCTCTTGGCGCATCTGCAGTAAGAATTCGTCGGTTAACTGCCGCAGCTGTTCAACGTTGAACGTCGGGGATTGCAGCGCGAACAGCAGGCCCTCGGCATCGGCACAGCGGTGGAAGGCGCATTGCACCACATAGCTCACGTTGCGATCCACGCGCAACCGCTGAAAATAACGCGGGGCGTAAAGCTGAGCCAGCACGCGCAGCGCCCAACGGCCTTCGGCTTCGCCGTTCGGCAGCGGGTAAAACTGCAGTAAGGCGCTTTCGGCGCCGCTTTCCGTCAGCGTAATGGGGCGATGATGGTGATGTGTCGGCAGCGGCGGCTCCGCGGCCACGGAATAGGGGAAACCGTACAGCAGGTGCGACAGCTGCCGTTTTAACTCGCCATCGCCGCCGATCAAGGTGGCATGCCATTGCGCCGCTGCGGTTGGCGCGCTGAGCGCCGCCGGCAACTGGGCTAGCAGACGGCGAATGGCAATATCGTTTTGCTCTTTCCGCTGCGTATGGTGCAGGTTTCTCGCCGCCTCGTTGAGCACGGCCGGCGACAACACCGCCAGCGCCCGGTTTACTACGCTCAGCCCATGGCAGATCAGCGCGTGGCTGCCCGCCAACTGCAGCAGCCACATGCCTTGGTGGCGTTCGAAGCTTAAATGTCCCTCCCGATGCGCCAGTTCGGCTGCCCCGGCGCGCAGCGCCGCCTGTATGCCGCAGGCCTGTTCATCGCTGAAGGGGCTGGACGGCGCCGGCCGCAGCAACAGCACCGGCTGCGCTTCGCCAGGGAGCAGATGCCGCAGCGGCGCCAGGCCGGAAGGCAAGGTCGGACTCGGCAGCGCCGCCGAGGCAGTGAAAAAGCGAAAAGGTTCCGCTGCGGGCGTCAGCGCGGCGCCGACGAAGGGGCCAAGCGCCAGCGGCAACCCTTGAATTTCACGGGTTTCGTCGCCGCCATCGGGCCGCACGGCCAGGCGGCGGCGCGGCGCGCTAATCAGCGCCGCAATATGCCGTGGCCAATCGTCGTTATCCTCCGCCGGCGGCAACCCAAACGCTCTGGCGCGCAGCTGATCGAGCGGCGCCAAACGGTGGAAATCGCGATTGGCCAGCCGCTCGTAATGCGCAAGCTGGGCCGGTGCCAGCACCTGCAGCGCCTGCAGCCACGCCAGCAACGCGCTTTCGATGTGGGCAGCTTCAGCGGCTGAACCGTGATTGACGGTAAAGATAAAACTCAGTAGCGCGTTGTTCTCGCTGCAGCGCGAATAATCAAGCCGAACCGCATCGCACCACGCCTGAGCGCGCAGCCGCGCCAGCAGCCCGCCGGGGGCTTCGTCCAGCAGCAGGCGCTCCAGCCGCCGCAGCCAACCGCGCGAATGGGAGCGCGACAGGGCAAACACCAGTCTCAGCTGCGGCGTGCCGGGAAGAGACAGGGTGTAATCTTTCGCAGCGGTCAGCGGCGGTGAGGCTTTGTGCGGTATGGCGCTGCCCGATGGCAAGCGGCTGCCGTAACGCTGGGCCAGCGCATGCAGCTGCGCCAGCGATTGTGGGCCTTGCAGCCACAGCGTCAGGTTTGGCGCGCGAAAATAGCGCCGGTGAAACTGCCGCAGCGCCTGCTGCAGGGCGGAAATGTCGTTGCCGAAAGCGGCGCGGCTGCCGATATGAAAGCGGTGCATGGCGTCCAGGCCGGCGAACATCTGCCGCTGTGCGGCTTCGCAGCGGGTTTCCACCTCGGCGCGCAGCAGGCGGTATTCGGCGTCGATGACCTCAACCTCCTGAGCGATCGCCTCGGCCGCCAGCTGTGGGGCGGCGAGCATATCGCTCAGCCGCGCCAGCCCCTGCGCCAAATGATCGGCGCCCACCTCGAAGAAAAACGCGGTTTGCGTCGCCTGAGTGGTGGCATTCAGTCGGCCGCCCACCGACGGTACCCAGCCCATCAGACTATCTTGCGCGCTGAAGTTCGCGCTGCCGCGAAACAACATATGCTCCAGCAGATGCGCCAGGCCCGGCCAGGCGGTGGGCGCCTGAAAACTGCCCGCTTCAATGCGCACCAGCGCGGCGGCGCTAGCGGCGGCAGGATCGCTTATCGCCTTGACGGCCAAACCGTTGTCGAGCTGCCAGGAGGCGCCGGCGAGTGCCATCGTCAACCCTTGAAAATCAGACGGGAGTTGGTTTGATTGCGAAAACGCAGCTGATCGATACCGATCTGCGAACGATTCGCCGCTTCCCGCGCCGCCAGAATGGTGCCGTGGTGCGGCGATTTGCCGCATACCGGGTCGGCGTTGTCGGCGTTGCCGGTCAGCATGAACGCCTGGCAGCGGCAGCCACCGTAGTCTTTCTCTTTCTCCGAGCAGGAACGGCAGGGCTCCGGCATCCAGTCATAGCCGCGATAGCGGTTAAAACCGAACGAGTGGTACCAGATATGCTGCAGATCGTGCTCCAGCACCGACGGGAAGGCGATTGGCAACTGACGGGCGCTATGACAGGGTAACGCCATGCCTTCCGGCGTTACGCTCATGAAGATCGCCCCCCAGCCGCCCATGCAGCCTTTGGGGCGCTCCTCGTAGTAGTCCGGCGTGACGAACAGCAGGTTGGCCAGCTTGCCGTCGGCGGCCATGCGTTCGCGGTAGCGTTTTACCACCGCTTCCGCGTCGGCGATCTGCTCGCGGGTCGGCAGCAGGCCCTCGCGGTTGAGGTGTGCCCAGCCGTAGAACTGGCAGGTCGCCAGCTCGACGTCGTCGGCGTCCAGCTGGATCGCCAGTTCGATAATGCGGTCGATCTGACCGATATTGTGGCGATGCAACACGAAGTTGAGCACCATCGGATAGCCGAGCGCCTTGACCGCCCTGGCCATGGCCAGCTTCTGCTGAAACGCCTTGGCGGAGCCCGCCAGCGCGGCGTTCAGCGTTTCGTCGCTGGCCTGAAAACTGATCTGGATATGGTCCAGCCCGGCGTCGGCGAAGGTCTGCAGCTTCTTCTCGGTCAGGCCGATACCGGAAGTGATCAGGTTGGTGTAAAAGCCGAGATCGCGCGCGGCGGCGATCAGCTCGGGCAGGTCTTTACGCACCAGCGGCTCGCCGCCGGAAAAACCGAGCTGCACGCTGCCCATCGCCCGCGCCTGGCGAAACACCTCAATCCACTGCGCGGTGGTCAGCTCTTTTTCCTGCGCGGCAAAATCGAGCGGGTTGGAGCAATAGGGGCACTGCAGCGGGCAGCGGTAGGTCAGCTCCGCCAGCAGCCAGAGCGGCGGGTTCACCGCCGGCGCGCGTGCTTCAGTCACGGAAGGTCACCCATTTTTGTTCGTAGGCGCGCTGGAAAAACTCCAGCACGTCATCCGCCAACCCCTCGGCGCCGGGAAAGCGGGCGTTCAGCTGCGCGATGATGCCGTTCAGCGTGGTGTGGCCATCGACCAGCTGCAAGATGGCGGCGGCGCTGTCGTTCAGCTTGGCCATGCCTTCCGGGTAGAGGATCACGTGGCTGTTTTGCACTTGCTCCCATTGCAGGCGGTAGCCGCGGCGGAAGACCGGGGTGTGTTCAGGGTTCAGCGTCATTACACCAGCCTCTGGTTGTGCCATACCCGCGCGGCGGTCACGCTGTGATAAGGCGGGCGGTTCAGGGTGTAGGCCATGCTCATGGCGTCCAGCATGCTCCACAGAATATCCAGTTTGAACTGCAGGATCTCCAGCATGCGCTGCTGCTTTTCAACGGTGTCGCAATAGTCCAGCGCCAACGCCAGGCCGTGCTCCACATCGCGGTTGGCCTGGCCGAGGCGGCTGCGGAAATAGTCGTAGCCGGCGGCGTCGATCCACGGATAGTGCTGCGGCCAGCTGTCGAGGCGCGACTGGTGGATTTGCGGTGCGAACAGTTCGGTCAGCGAGCTGCAGGCCGCTTCTTGCCAGCAGGCGCGGCGCGCGAAATTGACGTAGGCGTCCACCGCAAAGCGCACGCCCGGCAGCACCAACGCTTCAGAGAGCAGGGTGTCGCGCTGCAGCCCGACGGCTTCGCCCAGGCGCAGCCAGGCTTCGATGCCGCCTTCGCTGCCGCCGTAGCCATCGTGATCCAGGATGCGCTGCACCCATTTGCGGCGGGTTTCCGGCTGCGGGCAGTTAGCCATGATCGCCGCGTCTTTGATCGGAATGCTGGTCTGGTAGTAGAACCGGTTGGCCACCCAGCCCTGGATCTGCTCGCGGGTTGCTTCACCGTTGTGCATCGCGATGTGGTACGGGTGGTGGATATGGTAATAAGCGCCTTTGGCGCGCAGCGCCGCTTCAAATGCCGGCGGAGTCAGGGGCAGTGGTTGCGTCATGGCGGTTCCCTACAGTTCGATATTCATGCCGTCCCAGCTCACTTCAATGCCGGCGGCGGTCAGGCTTTGCCGCTCTGCCGAGTCTTCATTGAGGATTGGGTTGGTATTGTTAATGTGGATCAGGATTTTGCGCCTGGCGGGCAAGGTGGCGAGCAGGGCCGCCAGCCCGTGTTCTTCCGCCAGCGCCAGATGCCCCATGTCTTTGCCGGTATTGCGGCCCACGCCGGCGTTGGCCAGCTCGTTGTCGCGCCACAGCGTGCCGTCGATCAGCAGGCAGTCCGCGCGGCGCAGCCACGGCATCAGCGCCTCGTCCGGCTCACCCAGGCCCGGTGCGTACAGCAGCCCGACCCCGCGCGCGGTATCTTCGATAAACAGCGCCACGTTGTGGCCCGGCAGCGGGCGATCGCGGTACGGCGAATAGGGCGGCGCGTTGCTGAGTAGCGGAATGGCGGTAAAGCGCACGGTCGGGCAGACCGCCGTGTGGAACGGTTCCTCAGGCGTCACCGGGTGGTGAATCAGCCCACCGTTCCAGTGGGAGAGCATGGGAAACACCGGGAAGCCGGTGCTGAGATCGTCATGCACTTCAGGCGTGCACCAGACGTGATGCGGGCAGCCCTCGCGCAAATTGAGCAAGCCCGCGCTGTGATCGATCTGGCTGTCGGTCAACACGATCGCGCCGATACCGGTGCCGCGCAGCACATCGGGATTATTCAATTCGGGCGAGGCCAGCAGCTGATGGCAAATGTCCGGGGAAACGTTGCACAGTACCCAGTTTTTACCGTCGTCGCTGACGGCGATGGAAGACTGGGTGCGGCGCGTGGCGTTGATGCTGTGGTCGCGAACGCCCCGGCAGTTGTCGCAGTTGCAATTCCACTGGGGAAAGCCGCCGCCTGCTGCTGAGCCGAGAACTTTTATCTGCATGTCTAAACCAGAAAGAGAGGGAAAGAAATGCCCGCGCGAAAGGCGGGCAGACGGGCGATTAACGGTTGGAAATGTACAGCGTCACTTCCAGACCCAGACGCAGGTCAACAAATTCAGGTTTAGTCCAGGTAGTCATAGCGGTGCTCCTTAGCATGCATCGTAATAGTTCGAGCCCAATGAGAAACATTCGCATTCGGCCGGCCCAATGTTGGCGAAATGTGACGGAGATCGCAACCTTTAAAGCGTAACCGGGTTATTCGCCCCAGGTGGTGGCGAGCACGTTCAGCCAGTTGCGCCAGGTCAGCTTCTCCAGCAGCCGGTTATCGAACCCGGCCTGTGCCAGCGCTTGCGTCAGCAGCGGCAGGCCGCCGACATCTGCCAACGGGTGCGGTACGTTGACCCCGTCAAAATCAGAGCCAAATCCCACGCGATCTTCACCAAGTTTAGCGATCAAATACTCAACGTGTTTAACAATTTCTGTTAAGCCAGTCGTTGCACTGTCACGTTTACCGTCCGCACGCAGGAAGGCGGTACCGAAATTGACGCCGACCATCCCGCCGCTCTGAGCGATGGCGTCCAGCTGTGCGTCGGTCAGGTTACGCGGTTGCGGGCAGAGGGCGTGGGCGTTGGAGTGGGTGGCGACCAGCGGCGCGCGGCTCAGCTCGGCGGTTTGCCAGAAGGTTTTCTCGTTCATGTGCGAGACGTCTATCATGATGCGGCGGCGGTTGCAGGCGCGGATCAGCGCCTCGCCGGCCGGCGTCAGGCCGGGGCCGGTATCGGGTGAGCCGGGGAACGGCCCGCTGACGCCGGTGCCGAAGGCGTTCGGCAGATTCCAGAAGGGCCCGATGCTGCGCACGCCCAGCCGGTAGAAGGCCTCCAGCTGCGTCAGCTCCGCATCGATCATGCCGGCGCCTTCAATATGCAACACCGCGGCGATTTGTCGGTTGAGACGACACTGTTCTATCTCGGTGGCGGTGCGACAGATGCGCAGCTGCCCCTGAGAAGCCTGCTCCAGCTGCTGCAGGATGGCGATTTGCCGTTCGGCGATCGCCAGCGGATCGAAGGTGGCCTGCGCCTCGTCCTGCGTTTGGTGGCGCATCTGGGCGATATGGCTGACCGGGGGAATAAATACCGCGAACAGCCCGCCGAAAAATCCGCCGCGCCGCATGCGGGCGAAATCGAGGTGGCCCGGCGTGACGCGGGAATAGAAGGCGGTGGCCGGATCGTCGTCATGCTGCAGCCACAGGTTGAGCAGCAGGTCGTTATGGCCGTCGAACACCGGCCAGAGAGGGGGAAGTGTCATGGGCGCTTCACTGAGTCAGGCATCGTGAACGCTATGTTCTCCCATCGCGCGAGGGGGAACAACCCTCAGGCTATGGGGGCTTTGCCGTCGGCGGGATCACTCGCCGTCAGCAAGGCAAAATTTAGTGACATTGTCACTCTGCGCGAAACGGTTCCTGCATGCGTTGGCGGCAGACCGTCAGCAGTAGCTGGCGTAGCCAGCGGTGATCGGCCTCGGCGTCCAGGCGCGGATGCCACATTTGCGACACGGTGATGGGCGGCGTTTTCACCGGCAGCTCGAAGACGCGCATCGGGCCGCCCGCCGGTTGCGCATGCAGGAACGAGGCGGGCAGCAACGCCAGCAGGTTCGAGGCTTGCGCAACCGCCAGCGCGGCCGGAAAGCTCGGCACCACGGCGGCGATATGGCGTGCCAGCCCCAGCTCCGCCAGCGCGGCGTCTACCGGCCCGAGGATGCGCCCGCTGCGCGAGGCCACCACGTGGCCGCAGGCGGCGTAGTCGGCGGCGCCGATCGCCGGCTGCTGCGCCAGCGGGTGTGAGGTTCTCATCACGCCGACGAAGCGATCGCGGAACAGCGCCTGCAGGCGGATTTCCGGGCCCATGTCACCCAGCACGCCAATCTCCAGATCGACCAGCCCTTCACGCAGGGGGCGGTCGCTTTTCTCCGGCTTGGGCGCAAAGCGCAGTCGCACCCGCGGCGCCTGTTCGGCCGCGGCGGCGATCAGCGCCGGGCCGAAGGCTTCGACGAAGCCGTCGTTAGCACGCAGCGTAAAGGTCCGATCCAGCACGGCGGGATCCAATGCCCCCTGCGCCGGGCGCAACACCGCGCGCGCTTCGAACGCCGCGTGCCGCGCCCGCTCGCGCAGCGTTTCGGCATAGGGCGTCAGCACCATATGGCGGCCAGCGCGCACCAGCAGGGGATCGCCGGTGGCCGCGCGCAGCCGGCTGAGGGTGCGGCTCATCGCCGAGGCGCTTAAACCGAGACGCCGTGCGGCGCCGACGACGCTGCCCGCCGTCAGCAGCGCGTCGAGTGCGATCAACAGGTTGAAATCCGGATCGGTCATGCGTGGGTGTCCTGTGGTGCTGGAAATGGGGGAAGGCGTTTGCTGCAGTATATCAGCGTAAACGCTGCGTCTCCTGCGATTGATGAGCAATAAAAAAGCCGATAACGGAGGTTATCGGCTTGGGTGGCAGGCTGCGCGGCGTTACGCCGGCAGCTGCTGGGCGGTTTTCTCGACCAGCGCCAGTAACAGCTTGATGTCTTCCAGCGTCACGATCGGGTTCAGCAGCGTCATCTTCAGGCAGGTCACGCCATCGAACTCGGTCACGCCGACGTTGGCGCGGCCCGATTCCAGCAGGGCGTCGCCGATGCGCTGGTTGAACAGCGCGACGGCCGCGTCGCCGTTCGCCGCCAGCTGCGCCGGACGGTAGCGGAACAGCACGCTGGCCAGCTGCGGCTGCATCACCAGTTCCAGCGATTCCTGATCGGCGATGTAACGCGCCACCTGCTGCGCCAGCGTCACGCCATGATCGATGATCTCGGCGTATTGCTTCTGCCCCAGCGCTTCCAGCCCCATCCACAGCTTCAACGCATCGAAGCGGCGGGTGGTCTGCAGCGATTTGGACACCAGGTTCGGCACGCCTTGCGCTTCGTCGAACTCGGAGTTCAGGTAGGCCGCCTGATAGCGCATCAGCTCATAGTGGCGCTCGTCTTTCAGCAAGAAGGCCCCGCAGCTGATGGTCTGGAAGAACTGCTTGTGGAAGTCCAGGGTAATGGAGTCCACCAGTTCCAGGCCGTCCAGGTAGTCGCGGTACTGCTCGGAAAGCAGCAGCGCGCCGCCCCAGGCCGCATCCACGTGTACCCAAATCTGCTGCTGCGCCGCCAGCCGCGCGATGTCGCGCAGCGGGTCAATGGCACCGGCGTCGGTGGTGCCGGCGGTGGCGACAATCGCCATCACCTGCTCGCCGTTGGCCTTGGCCTGTGCCAGTTTTTCCGCCAGGTCGTTCACGTCCATACGGGCGAAGCGATCGGTTTTCACCAGGGTGACGGACTGATAGCCGAGGCCCATCAGCGCCATGTTCTTCTGCACCGAGAAGTGGGCGTTTTCAGAACAGAACACCTTCAGCTTGCGCAGATCGCCCACCAGGCCGTCCTGCTGCACGGAGTGGCCCTGACGCGCGAAGAACGCATCGCGCGCCAGCATCAGCCCCATCAGGTTGCTCTGGGTGCCGCCGCTGGTGAACACCCCGGCGTCGCCGGGCTGGTAACCGACCTGGGCACGCAGCCACTCGATCAGCTTCATTTCGATCAGCGTGGCCGACGGGCTTTGATCCCAGGAATCCATGCTCTGGTTGGTGGCGTTGATCAGCACTTCGGCGGCCTGGCTAATCACCAGGCTCGGGCAGTGCAGGTGCGCCACGCACTGCGGGTGGTGCACCGACAGGCTGTCTTTCAAAAAGTACTCGATGGCGCGATCGATCGCCGCCTGGTTGCCCAGGCCTTGCGGGGTGAAGTCGAGCTTGATGCGCTCACGCAGTTCGGCCACGCTTTTGCCCTGATACATCTCGGGCTGTTGCAGCCACTGCACGACGGCTTCACTGCTCTGCGCGATCGCCTGGCGGTAAGCCTCGGCGCTGTGCGCCGAGGAAGCCAGAATCGGGTTTAACTTGGACATCGCGGTCATTCGCTCCAATCAGACTGGCTTGACGCCGGCGGCCAACAGCGCCTGCTCAAATTTATCCAGGAAAATACCCAGCTCATCGTTGGTGATCAGCAGCGAAGGCAGCAGGCGCAGCACGCAGCCGTTGCGCCCGCCGCGCTCCAGGATCAGGCCGGATTCGAAGCATTTCTTCTGCAGCAGCGCAGACAGTTCGCCATCGGCCGGGTAGCAGCCCATGTGATCCTGCGCTTCGTTCGGCTTGACGATCTCGATGCCGATCATCAGGCCCAGACCGCGGACGTGACCGATCACCGGATAACGTTTCTGCAGCTCGGCCAGTTTGCCTTTCAGCCATTCGCCCTGAGCGGCCACTTTGTCGGCGACCTTGTGCTCTTTCAGGTATTGCAGGGTGGTCAGGCCGGTGGCCATCGCCAGCTGGTTGCCGCGGAAGGTGCCGGTGTGGTGACCCGGTTCCCAGGCGTCAAACTCTTTCTTGATGCCCAGTACCGCGAGCGGCAAGCCGCCGCCGACCGCTTTCGACATCACGATGATGTCCGGCTCGATGCCGGCGTGTTCGAAGGCGAACAGCTTGCCCGTACGGGCGAAACCGGCCTGAACTTCGTCGATGATCAGCAGAATGCCATGCTCCTGCGTCACTTTGCGGATGCGCTGCAGCCACTCGGCCGGTGCCGGGTTAACGCCGCCTTCGCCCTGAACGGCTTCCAGGATCACCGCCGCCGGTTTACGCACGCCGCTTTCCACGTCGTTGATCAGGTTGTCGAAGTAGTAGGTCAGCGCCTTGACGCCGGCTTCGCCGCCGATACCCAGCGGGCAGCGGTATTCATGCGGATAAGGCATGAACTGCACTTCCGGCATCATGCCGTTGATCGCCGCCTTCGGCGACAGGTTGCCGGTAACCGACAGCGCGCCGTGGGTCATGCCGTGATAACCGCCGGAGAAGCTGATCACGCCGGAACGGCCGGTGTGCTTTTTCGCCAGCTTCAGCGCGGCTTCCACCGCATCGGCACCGGACGGGCCGCAGAACTGCAGGCAATAGGCTTTGCCTTCGCCCGGCAACAGAGAGAGCAGGTAATCGGAGAAACGATCTTTTAACGGGGTCGTGAGATCGAGAGTATGTAACGGCAAGCCGCTGGTAATGACATTTTGGATGCTTTGCAGGACGTCGGGGTGATTATGTCCAAGAGCCAACGTTCCCGCCCCGGCCAGGCAATCAAGATATTGATTATTCTCAACATCAGTGATCCAAACGCCCTGGGCTTTCGCAATTGCCAACGGCAATTTGCGCGGATAACTCCTAACATTCGACTCAAATTCGGCTTGGCGCGCCAAATAGGTTTCATTGTTTCCGTTTAATGAGTTTGCAACTAAAGTATCAATACGGACTTTATCCGTCATCATATCTCTCCTACAACCGAAGGTCTCAACACGCTCCGATTGAATTAATGAATTAGAAAAGTAACTGCCTTGTGAAAAGCGCGACCAATATATGGCTTTTTCGCCTGGGACTCAATAGCCGATTTTGTTTTGAATTGTTTAGTTTTTTCTTAGGCTCATCAATATGTTGTTGATTTATTGACCGTTGGTTTTGCCGGTAAAAAACAACATATCGTTAACATGGCACAAAAATCCTTTCCGTCGCCAACCTGCAGGCGGCTTTAATACGCTTATTAATAAGGTGAATTTCCGTTTAATAACATAAATAGGAATTAACGGCTTATTTTTATCTATTCACCACCTTAAGTCCTATAGCGTTTATATACACAAAATTTGTGATGAATATAAATGGCCAAGCGTTAAAAGCGCAGCATCCAGATCGGTGATTTCTCTCAGATTTCACGTAGCGCGATCAAAAAAGCGCGATTTTTACGCAGCGCCGGCCGGGTTCTCCGGCGCTGTTGCCGTTAACGTTGCCGTAACCAGGCGTGGTAGCGCTGCAGGATGCGGCGGGTACGCCACTGATCGACGAGCAGCGTGAACAGCGGGGAGTAGCGCACGCTGCGTGGCCGATTGTCACTCAGCGCTCGCATCCGGCGCTTGACCAACGCCATCCGGGCGAGCGACGCCATCGCTTTGCTGCGCCAGGTGACCGGGGCAGGCAGCGCATGGGGGGCCGCCCCGGTTTGCCAGCGCCGCGGCAGATCGGGCACTTCCGCCATGGCGGTGGCGATGCCGGCAACCGCGACGCCGCTGTCCAGCACTTGCTGCGCTACTGAAGGACGGGCGATGCCGCCGGTGGTCATCACCGGCATGCGGGCCACCGCGGCAAGATCGCGGGCGAAGGACAGAAAATAGGCTTCTCGCGCCAGGGTGCGGCCGTCCGCCGTTTCGCCTTGCATCGCCGGGCTTTCGTAGCTGCCGCCCGACAGTTCGATCAGATCGACCGGCAGATCGTTCAGCATCAGCACCACCTGGCGGGCATCGTCCGAAGAAAAACCGCCGCGCTGAAAATCGGCGGAGTTGAGTTTGACCGCCACGCAAAAGCCCGGCGAGACGCGCTCGCGCACCGCACGCACCACCTCCAGCAGCAGGCGGGCGCGGTTCGCCAACTCGCCGCCCCAGCGATCGTTGCGTTGGTTGGTCAGCGGCGAGAGAAACTGGGAAATCAGATAGCCGTGCGCCGCGTGGATCTCCACGCCGGTAAAACCGGCCCGTTCGGCAGCGTGCGCGCTGGCGGCGAAGCGCGCGATAACCTCGGCGATCTGCGCTTCATCCATCGCCTGCGGCTGGGCAAACAGTTTGCTGTGCTTGCCCATCGCCAGCGGGATGGCGGAGGGCGCCCATGCGTTGCCGCCCATGTTCGCCATCACCTGCCGGCCCGGGTGGTTAAGCTGCATCCACACCTGCGCGCCGCCCTGGCGCGCGGCCTTGGCCCAGGTTTCGAACGGGGCGAGCGGCGTGTCTTGTTCCAGCACCACGCCGCCGGGGCCGGTCATGGCGCGGCCGTCGATCATCACGTTGCCGGTGATGATCAAGCCGGCGCCGCCTTCGGCCCAATAGCGGTATAAGCGCCACAGCGCCGGGCCGGGCAGTTGGCCTGGGGCGGCCAGATTTTCTTCCATCGCCGCCTTGGCCAGACGGTTGGTCAGGCGGCTGCCGTTGGGCAGCGTCAGTGGGGTAAACATCGGTTTTGCGCTCCTGTCGTAAGGGGAATGGCGCTATACTAGGTTTAAAGTTAACTTTAAGGTCAATAGGGCATGAAGATCGGAGAATTGGCGCAGCGCGCCGGCGTGGCCGCCTCGGCGATACGCTACTACGAGCAGCTGGGGTTGCTGCCGAAACCGGTGCGCGGCGTCAACGGCTATCGGGTCTACAGCGATAGCGCGCTGGAGCGATTGCACCTGATCCAAATCGGCCAAAATCTGGGGTTTTCGCTGCAGGCGATCCAACGCGTGCTGGCGCTGCAGGGCAGCGCTTATGAGGATGGGTTGATACGCGGCGTCGATGAACGGCTGGCGGAGATCGAGCTGATGATGGCCACGCTGAATGAACAACGAGAAACCTTGTTGACGACCCGGCTGACCTTATTGGAGTCCGGTGTCGCCGGGCTGTGCCAAGCCAAGGGCGAAAAACAGGCCGACGCATCGCCGGCCCGGCCGGCAAAGCTTAGCGGCGTTTAAAGGCGGAACGCCCGGCATACACCGCCGCGGCGCCCAACTGGTCTTCGATGCGCATCAGCTGATTGTATTTTTCGATCCGCTCGCCGCGGCTCGGCGCGCCGGTTTTCAGATGGCCGGCTCGCATCGCGACCGTCATGTCGGCGATAAAGCTGTCGACGGTTTCACCGCTGCGGTGCGAGATAAAGGTGCCCCAGCCGTTCGCCTGGCAGAGCTGTACGGCGGCGAAGGTTTCGCTCAGCGTGCCGATCTGGTTCAGCTTGATCAGCGCCGCATTGGCCAACCGTTCATCAATCCCGCGCTGGATGTATTTCACGTTGGTGACGAACAGATCGTCGCCGACCAGCTCCACCTGGTCGCCCAGGGCGTCGCTCAGAATACGCCAGCCGGCCCAGTCGTCCTCGGCCAAGCCGTCTTCAATCAGCACGATGGGGAAATCCTGCACCAGCCGTTGGTAATAGGCCGTCATCTGGGCTGCGTCCAACTCGAGATTCTCGCTGCGCAGGCGATACTTGCCGTCGGCGTAGAATTCGCTCGAGGCCGGATCCATGCAGATCGCGATATCTTCTCCCGGCCGGTAGCCGGCTTTCTCTATCGCCTGCACGATCAGCTCGAGCGGCTGGCGGTTTGAGGCGACCGCCGGCGCGAAACCGCCTTCGTCACCGACGCCGACCGACAGGCCTTTTTCCAACAGGATTTGGCGCAGCGTCTGATAAACTTCACTGCCCCAGCGCACGGCCTCGCGCAGCGACGGCGCGCCCAGGGGAGCTATCATAAACTCCTGAAAGTCCGCCCCTTGCCACCGGGCGTGCACGCCGCCGTTGATGATATTCATGCAGGGCACCGGCAGCAGGTTGGCGCCGATGCCGCCCAGATAACGATACAGCGGCAGCTGCGACAATTGCGCCGCGAGGCGGGCGGCGGCCAGAGAAACGCCGAGCAGGGCGTTGGCCCCCAATCGGCTCTTGTTCTCGCTGCCGTCCAGCGCGATCAGCCGGCGGTCTATCTCCTCTTGTTGGCGCACATCCACTCCGCGCAGCGCCTCGTTGATCGCCGTTTTGACGCTGTGCACCGCCTCCAGTACGCCTTTGCCGCCGAAACGGTGCGGATCGCCGTCGCGGTGCTCCACCGCCTCGCGCGACCCGGTGCTGGCTCCCGAAGGCACCGAAGCCCGGGCCACGACGCCCGCCGCGCTCATTTCGACTTCGACGGTCGGGTTGCCGCGCGAATCCAGGATCTCTCTGGCGGTTACGCTTTCAATCTCATCGTTCATGGGGTGTCACCTCGTTCTAGGGAGTGGGAACGTGCTTTATCAGCACGTCGATGGATAAATGGTTGATGAATTCGAAGCCGAAGGAGGCATAGACGCCAAACGGACGGTTCTGATGGCCGAGCAACAAAAGATCGACGCCTTCACGGGCAATCAGGGCTTCGACGTCTTTGAAGCGATGGATGCTGACCATTGCGCGTACCTCCAGGGGGATTGAGCAGTCTTCCACCAGGCGGCTGAGCATGGCTTTGGCGGCGATCACCTCGCTGGACTGGCGATCTTTGGTTTGCGCATCGCTGAGGTAGTCCAGCTCGGCATAGTCGGCGCTGATGTGCGCCACGGTAATGCGCGTATTCATCTGCTGATTGAGGCGTTCGGCATGGCGCAACAGCAGCCGGCCGTCGCGTTCATCCTGTACCAGCAGTAAAGCGTGTTGGTAGATCGGCATGACTTATCTCCCTGCGTGAGCAATCTGTAGGGTTAACCACGGTAAAACCTCTTTTTTTCGGCTCGTCATACCGGGCAGCGACACCTGCTGAATGGCGAGCACCCGGTTCGACGAGAAATACAGGGTGGAACGGCGGTGGGTGATATCGGTAACCAACAGCGCGGTCATCTCCAGCCCGGTTTCCTGCTTCGCCTGCTCGAGCGCCTGTTGCAGCGCGGGCAACAGCGGATCGATGTCGCTCATGGCCCGCACTTCTATCTGCGACAGCAGCAGCGAAACGGTATGGATGCGGTAATTCTTGGCGTCGCGCTGCAGCAACTGCGGGGCGGATTGCCCGGAGAGATCGGTTTTGGCGACCAGCAGCCCGGCGGTGAAGGCGTCATAGTCGACGTGAGAGATTGCGCGCAACCGGGTGACCGCCAGCCGATCCTGTTCCGTGGTGGTCGGCGCACTGAGCGCGACGGTGTCGCTCAAGATGGCGCCCAGCAGCAGCGTGGCCTGCGCGGCGTTAAGTGGCATTGGCTTTTCTGTCGTCAGGATTTGCAGGATCACGGTGGCGCAACAGCCGACGGCGCGCACCCAGACATCGGGCGGGTTGCGGGTGACTAACGTGCCCAGCCGGTGATGGTCGATAACGCCGACCACGTCGCTGTCGGGCAATGAGGCCGGGCCTTGTTCGATATCGGTAAAGTCGACCAGCCAGACTTTGCGGTCACGGAGATCGTCTGTCAGCAGCGCAGGCGCCTGTATGCCGGCGGCAGCCAGTATGTAGCGGGTTTCCGGCGTCAGCTCGCCAAGGCGGAAAGCCACGGCCGGTTTGCCGAGGTGATTGAGCCAGTCCGCGACCACCAGCGCGCTGCAGATGCTGTCGCTGTCGGGATTTTTATGGCCAAAAACGCACAGGGGCATTTCCCGCGCGACGGCATCGGGCTGGAGTGGAAAAGGGGTAAAACGTGAGATTTCATTCATAGCGACTCCTGACATACCTGCCTAAAAAATAAAGCGAAGTTGTATATCAGGCGTCATCATCCGGTTCGAGTGAACGCGGCGGTTGGGAAAGGTGGAACACCATCACCTTGTGAACGACTGTAGCGCAGCGTGGGGGGAAACGCAACGCCCGGCAAAGTTGGCGAGAATACATAATCGGATTGATACTGTGAGTGAGTCTATGATGGACAAGGATATTATTTGCCGCTAACCGACGGATAGGCTGAACGGACTCACGCCGGCTATGCCGGGTCCGTGGGTGACACAATGGGAGACAACATGCTCGAACCCTGCTTCCCCGAAAACGAAGCCGAACGCCTGTCGGTATTGAACTCACTGAACGTGCTGGATTCGAACACGGTGGAAAAACTGGATCGCATCACGCGGTTGGCGGCGAAATACTTCGGCGTGACCATTGCGCTGGTGTCGCTGATCGACCGGGATCGCCAATGGTTTTTATCGCGCTACGGTCTGGATGCCCGAGAAACGCCGCGCAATATCTCGTTTTGCGGCCATGCCATCTTGCAACACGAAGCGCTGGTGGTGCCCGATACCGCCAAGGATCCGCGCTTTTTCGATAATCCGCTGGTGATCGGCGGGCCGAGGATCGGTTTTTACGTCGGGCAGCCGCTGCTGTCGCTCGATGGCTTGCCGCTCGGCACACTGTGCATTATCGACAGCCACCCACAGCCGTTTTCTCCTGCTCAACTGGCCGATCTGCACGATTTCGCCGCCGTGGTGGAGGAATATCTGCAGAGCATTGAACGCCTCGTCTATACCGAAAACCTGAAATCCGACCTGCAGCGCACGGAGGCGCTGTTCGAACAAACCTTCTCCCAGGCGGCGGTAGGGATGGCGCTGGTCTCGCTGCAAGGATATTGGCTGCGGGTGAATCCGCGCATCTGCGAAATGCTTCAGTACTCCGAGCGCGAGCTGATGGATCGTACCTTCCAGGACATTACCTATCCGCTCGATCTCAACACCGACCTGGAAAAGCTGCAGCAGCTGCTGAAAAATGAAATCAGTACCTATTCGATGGAAAAACGCTATTTCCGCGCCGACGGCTCGATCGTTTGGGTGCAGCTGACGGTGGCGCTCAATCGTTTGCCGAACGGCAAGCCGGACCATTTCATCTCGGTTATCGTCGATATCAGCGAGCGTAAAGCGGCCGAGGCCGATCTGTTCGCTCTGCAACACGAGCTGGAACAACGCGTCGAAATCCGCACGCAGGAGCTGAACGTGGTGGTTAAAAAGCTCAACGAAGAGATTGAGACCCGGGTGCTCGCCGAATATCAGCTCAGTGCGGAGAAGGAGCGTCTGCGCGCCATTACCGACAATATGCCGGCCTTAATCAGCCAGATCGACGGCAATGAACGCTACCTGTTCGCCAACAGCGCCTACAAAACCTGGTTCGGTCTGGAGGAGTCCAGCCTCAGGGGGATGACGGTGCGCGATTTCATGGGGGAAAGCGTTTATCGAATAGCAAAACCGATGATCGAGCGGGCCCTCGCGGGCGAAATGGTGAGTTTTGAGAATGAGCTGCAGACCCGGCAAGGGCTTCTGATGATCCACACCACGCTGGTGCCGTGCGAAGCGCAGGGCTTTTACATTCTCGCCATGGACATCACCGAACTGAAGCGGCTGCAGCAGCGGCTGGAATATGACGCAACCCACGACATGTTGACCGGATTGACCAATCGCCGCGCGTTTCTACGCCGGTTGTCGGGCACGCTGCAGGCCTGTTGCCATCAGCGGCAGATGGCGCTGCTGTTTATCGATCTCGACGGGTTCAAAACCCTTAACGACAGCTATGGCCATGACTTCGGCGACGCGATCCTGAAGACATTCGCCACATTGCTCAGCGCCTGCGCCGGCGAGCGCCACAGCGTCTCGCGTCTGGCCGGTGACGAGTTCACGGTGATCCTGTGGCCGTTGACGGATCCGCGGCGCGAAGTCAGCGAGTTTTGCGAAAACGTGTTGGCGCATCTGGCCAAAATTACGCAGATCGGGCCGCAGAAGGTACGGCTTTCCGCCAGCATCGGCGCGGCCATTTCCCCACGCGGCGATGTGACGGAGGAAATGCTGCTGACCCGCGCCGACGGCGCGATGTATCAGGCGAAATCGGCCGGAAAGGGCACTTACGCCATCTGCGAGCTGTGAGCGTGCAACGGTGGCGGTCTCAGGGTAAGCTGTTTTTCTTTTCCTGTGAGCAGAACTCCGGATTTATTGCATGGCGTCAAATCATCAACATAAAGATTGGCTCGAACTGCGACGCGATGAGGAAACCGGTATTGAGAGCGTCAATGCCCACTTTCAGGGACATGCCTACGATCCTCACGATCATGATGAAATGCTGGTGGGTGTCACGCAGCAGGGTTTACAGCGTTTCAACTGCCACCGCTCATTGCATACCAGCCGGCCGGGGCGCGCCATGCTGATCGAACCGGGTGCGGTGCATGATGGCCATGCGCCGCAGGCCGAGGGATTTACCTATGCGATGCTCTATTTGCCCCAGCATTGGGTATCCGCCGCTATGCACCGCCGTGGAATGGGGGACGCCTCCGTGCTGGAAGGTGCCTTCCACAGCACGTTGACCGACGATCCTATGCTGGCGGCCGCGATACAGCAGGCCTTTTTCTCGTTGCATCATAGAGAGGGGCGACTGGCGCGCGATCAAAGCCTGGACCATCTGCTGACGCTATTGTCACGGCACATCCGTGCCAGGCCGGATTCCCAACACGACGACGCTTTGGTTGAGATGAACCGCTTACGGGACTATCTGCATGCACATATGGCGGATAACCCCAGTCTGGATGACCTGGCGCTTCAGTGTGGTCTGGACCGTTTCCGCCTGACTCGCCAATTCACTCGGGCTTTTGGCCAGTCGCCGCATGCGTATTTGGTTCGGTTGAGGCTGCGGGCCGCACGCTTGTTGTTGGCGCAGGGGCAAGAACCGGCGCAGGTCGCCATGCAGGTGGGCTTTGCCGATCAGAGCCATTTGGGTCGCTGGTTCCAGCGCGCCTACCGTTTATCACCGGCGGCCTATCAACGCCAGTGCACAAACGTTCTATACCGCTGATTTGCCATTTCCGATGATGTGCTTTTAACAGCACTACGGAGTAGAGCGAAAGATGTTTGATACCAAGATAGCGTTTATCGTACGCGACGATCTGCAGACCTGGCAGCGGCTGAACGTGGTGGCCTTTCTGGCGACGGGCATCGCCGCCGCCGCCCCGGAAATCATCGGCGAGTGTTACGTGGATGCGCAGGGCAGACGCTACGGCGGTATTTCCGGGCAGCCGATGCTGATTTTCGCCGCAGATTTGCCGGGCCTGCAAAATGTGCATCGCAAAGGGTTGGAGCGGGAATTGACGTTGATCCCCTATGTGCACGCCATGTTCTCGACCGGGCACGATGAAGCCAATCGGCAGGTTTTTCTCGCTGAAGACGCGGACAATCTGGATTTGGTCGGTCTGGCGCTGCGCGGACCGAAAAAAGCGGTGGATAAGGCGATAAAAGGCCTGGCGCTTCACGGCTAACTCTACCGAGACCTAAGCCTGAAACGCCTGCAGCCAGGCGGCGAACTTTCTCACGACCTCATCGTCCCGATCGCGCAGCAGCAGGGAATAAACGCCGGTTCGGATAGTCAACGCCGGGAAAGGCGACACCAGTCGGCCGGACGACAGATGCTTGGCGCAGAACAGGTAAGGCACGACGGCCAGCCCCAGACCGTCCTCGGCCGCCTGAATGGCGGCGAAGGTATGGTCGAGCGTGAGCGGCGGCGGCGAGGCGTCCAACGCCGTCGGGTAGGTATTCAGCCAGCTGTGCCATAAATCCTCACGGGCGCGGATGCGGATAGCGGTATGCCCGGCCAGCGTGCCGGGCGCACTGACCGGCATGGCGCGCAAGTAGCTCTGGCTGCAGACCAACAGGCTCTCTTCCTGCAGAAAAGGGATCGCTTTCAGCCCGGAGAAGTGCGCGGGATCGCGCCGGATCGCCAGATCAAACGGCGTATTGCGATCGACGGCCCCTGTGCTGGTGGTGATATCAATCGCGACCTCCGGATGAATCTCATTGAACGCCGCCAGCTTCGGCATCAGCCAGTGCATGGTGAACGTCGGCAGGCTGTGCACCACCAGCCGCTGCCGGCCGGCGCTCGCTTTCAGTGCGCTTTCCGCAGCATACAGTTCGCTTATCACCCGGGACGCGGTGCGGGAAAAATTCTCGCCGGCCTGCGTCAGCCGCACGGACTTGTGTCCGCGATAAAACAGTGTGATCCCTAGCTGTTCTTCCAGGCTGCGAATGTGGCGGCTGACCGCGCCGGTGGTGAGAAACAGCTCATCCGCAGCGGCGCTGAAGCTGCCAAGGCGGGCGGCGGCTTCGAAAGCGGACAGGTGCGGCAGGGAGTGAATTTTTTTCATAGGTTGAGTCTAGCTCAACCAAATGAGCGAGGAAAGATCGTTTGTCAGCCGTTGATTTTTCTCACTATTATCACGCATCTTTCCCGGTTTGCCGAGCGTGCTATGCAGCGATTTTCCCCGTCTGTCGTTCGTGTTAGTCGAATTATCCTCACCCCCCGATGGGCAGGGAGACGGCGCTGAGATGCGAGCTTTCTTTCTGCTTTGCGTGAGCCGGGCCGGCCTCTGCCTGGGCACCATGATGTTCGCCGGTGCACTGCCTACCATCAGAAGCGAGTGGCAGCTCGACGCCGCCTCCGCCGGTACGGTGCAAACGGTATTTAGCCTGACCAACGCGCTGGCGCTGCTGGTGGCTTCCTGGTGGTGTGATTCGCTGGGGGCGCGCCGGGTTTACCTGCTGTTTTCCTGGCTGGGCGCCGCTGCGCTGATGCTGTTCGCCGTGTTTGCCCATTCTTATGCCGGCGCGCTGGTGTTGATGGCCTTCGTCGGCCTGACGCAGGGCGGCGCCTATACGCCGGCGCTGCTGCTGGCGATGGGGATGAACGGCCCGGCCCGGCGCGGTTACGCCATCGGCATGATGCTGGCGGCCAGTTCGTTGGGGTATTTTCTGTCGGTTTTCATCGCCGGTTGGAGCGCCATGCGCTGGGGGGCCGGCGTGGCGTTCTCCCTGTGTGCCGCCGGTGCGTTGCTGGGGGCGCTGGCGGGTTCGTTGGCCCTGGTCGGTTATCGGGAACCGCAGCCGCGTACGCTGGGGAGGCAGACGAAACGTGAAAGCTATGCTATCACCTATGCGACCCTGCTGTTGCTGGTCGGGTATATCGCCCACAGCTGGGAACTGCTCGGTAACTGGGCCTGGGCGCCCAGCCTGGTCAGCGAGGCGTTGAGCGGTTTCTCTCTGGATCCGCTCAGCGCCGGATTGATCGTCGCGGCGGTGATCCACCTGGCCGGCATGGTTGCCACGCTGATTGTCGGCACCGTTTCCGACTATTTTAACCGTGCATCGGTGCTGATGTTTATGGGCGCCGCCGGCGCGTTGGGATCGCTGCTGATGGGGTGGTCGGCGAACTGGGGGCCGGGCTGGACGCTGCTGGCCGTCAGCATCGGCAGTTTCTTCATCCTCGGCGACTCCGGCGTGCTGTCGGCCGCGATGGCGGACAACGTGCCGCCGCAACAGCTCGGCAGCGTGATGGGCTGGCGATCGCTGCTGGGGTTCGGCATCGGTTCGTTCGCCCCTTTATCCTTTGGCGTCGTGATGGATACCACCCAGAGCTGGGGCACGTCTTATGCCGTATTGGCCTGCGGCGGTGGAGTAGCCTGTCTGGCGGCCTGCCTGCTTTGGCGGCAGCACTTGAAATGAGGTACGGACATCATTAAATGAATGGAACATCATCACGCATGGTTATCGTGGGCGCCGGGATTGTCGGGGCATCGGTCGCCTATCATCTCGCGCGCCAGGGGCAGCACGTTGTCGTCGTTGAGCAGGCGCATCCCGCGGCGGGGGCCACAGGCAGCTCGTTTGGCTGGATCAGCGAAGGCGTGCCTGAGGGCGCTCCCGACGCGTTTCTGCGGCGCGAGATCGTCGCTGACTGGATGCGCCTGGCGCAGGAGATCCCGGATCTCTGGGTGAATTGGTCCGGCGCGCTCAGCTATGGCCAGGCGCCGGCGACGCAAAACCCCGACAATCGGCTTTTGCCCTCCGCCGAGGTGAACGCGCTGGAACCGGGGCTCAGGCAGCCCGATAGCCAAGCCTATTTTGCGGCGCGTGACGGCGCCGTCGATCCGCAAGAAGTGACACAGCGGTTGCTCGAGTGCGTTAGCGCGTGGGGCGGGGAGTTGCTCCTGGGGCGAACCGTCACCGGATTTTTGCGTGAAGAGGGGCAGATAATCGGCATCGTTACCGAGGAAGGCGCGATTGCCGCCGATCGGGTGGTGCTCGCCTGCGGCACGGGAATCTCCTCGCTGCTGGATGGCAGCGGGTTCTCGCTGCCGATCGAGGCGTCGCCGGCGATTCTGTTACGCTATCATGCGGCAGCGCTGGCAGTGAACACGCTGATTGCGGGCGATGACGTTGAAGTGCGCCATACGCAAAACGGCGATCTGCTGGCGGCGGAGGATTACCCGCCGGAGGGGGACGTTAAACGGGTGGAAAACGACGCGCAATCGGCGATTAAAAACCGCCTGCCGGATACGGCACCCTTGCAACTGCAGGCGTGTTCGGTGGGGATGCGGCCCCGGCCGCGCGACGGTTATCCCATCATCGGGCCACTGGGCGCTACCCGGCTCTATGTGGCGGTGATGCACCCGGCAGTGATGTGCGCGCCAACGCTTGGCCGGCTGGTCAGCGACGAGCTGCTGTATGGCGTCAATCCTGCCATTCCGCACGCTTATCGCCCCGAGCGATTTGACGACGGGAAATGAATATACGCTCAACCTGGCAGCGGTTTTTTGCGCCGTCGGCGAGGCTCTTATATATTTAGTAGCATGCCTGAGGCAGGTTGGGCATGAAACGGCGGTCGGTCGGGCCGCTGCAAGTACGACAGTTAAATCCGTTCGCCAAGAGGCTGCGAGCCTGTGCTTTCGGTAGGGACAGCCGCCAATCGTTTTTATGGCGACCGAAGGCGGAGCAGCTACTCACAGGTCACGAGGACACTTACCATGCATAAGAGAACACTGGCGTCACTGCATTACGAAAACATGCCTTACGATGGGGTGCGTTTTCATATTTTGAAACGGGAGACGCCTGGCCATACGGCGTTGCTGAAGTTGGATGCGGGCAGCCGACAACCGGCGCGTTTTCATCCGGGGTGGGTGAAACTGATGGTGCTGAGCGGTGAACTGAAGGTTGACGATCAGACGTTGCAACCCCATGAGATGTTAATCATCCCTGCCAATACTGCCTATACGGTACAGGCCATTACTGAAGTGATTTGTCTGGCGATTTCCGAGCTGGACGGCGCCGAGTTGGCCCGTTGAGGTGATAACACGAATGGATAGAGGAGAGCCTAGGCGCTCTCCCTATCCCTGCAGCATTAAGCCGCCCCCCAGGCTGAGCTACCTGCTGATTGATGCGTCTACCTCCTGATTTAAGCCACCGCGCTTTCCCTTTCCATCACTTTCGGCCACGTCGCCCCCGCAACGAGCCGCCATCGCGCAGCGCATGCGCAACGTCATCGCCTTGGTTTTACGCAGAACGATGAAATTTTGGTGTAAATAGTGAGTTTCTTCGCATAAGGCCCCTGGTGTGGCTTGCGAGAACGTCACTATATGGAGGATCATGCGGCGCCTCTATCAAATAAAAGACATTCGCGTTATCAAAAGGGACAAACGACCATGGGATTCGAAGTCGACAACGCCGAAACCAAACGCATCGACCTCAGCAGCCACGAAAACTCCTCGTTCGAGGTGACAGGGCTGGTGAAACACTATCCGGCGGGCTTTGTCATTCCTTACCACTCGCATAAACGCAGCCATTTGCTCTATTCGCAGCAGGGCGTTATGGCGGTCGAGGCGAGCAGCGGGCGCTGGATCGTGCCGCCCACCACCGCAGTCTGGCTGCGGCCGGGGGTAGAACATCAGCTGGTCATGCAGAGCAACATTTGCGTTTACGGGATTTTGCTTGATGAAGTCACCGCCGCGCGTTTGCCGCTGCGCGACGGCGTATTGCAGGTCTCACCGCTGCTGCGAGAACTGATCGCTCAGCTGGCGACGCTGGCGCCCGAAGGGGCGGAGACCAAACGCAATACGCTGCTCAGAGCGTTGTTCCTTGAGGAGCTGAGCCTGCAGCCGCAGCTGGCGCTGCATTTGCCTTGGCCGGCAGAGGCGAGAATGGCCGAGATTTGCCGGCTGTTGGTCATCACGCCGGCCGACGATCGCGGCATTGAGGCCTGGGCCGATTCACTGTCGATCAGCGCGAAAACCTTCCAGCGTCATTTCACTCAACAAACCGGCATCACCTTCGGCCAGTGGAAACAGCGCCTGCGGCTGCTGTCGTCCATTCCGCTGCTGTTGGCCGGCAACTCGATCATCCATGCCGCCTTCGAAAGCGGTTACGAGAGCCACAGCGCCTATTCGGTGGCGTTCAAAAAACTGTTTGGCGTTTCGCCTTCGCGCTTTACGCTATAGCCTTATGGCATAGCGCGCTTCTCCTATAGATTGAAGCAACCTAATGACGTATAAAGCAAAGCAGTCAACCTCCGAGGCCGCTTCCCGTGATAAAAATTGTCGTGTATCTGATTCTCGCCGTGACGATCGCCATTATTGCGGCAAGAGTCCTCTTTCGTTTGCCGGATATTTCCCAGCGTCTGCCGCAGGCGGTGTTGCCGGCGGATCCTGCCGCCCAGTTACCGGCGCGGGCCGCCGAACTGATGGCGGCGCATCCAGGCCTGAGCGGCGTGGTGCCGCTGGCCAGCGGGCACGATGCGTTCGCCAGCCGCCTGGCGTTGGCGCGGATGGCGGAAAGGTCGATCGACGCCCAGTACTACATCTGGCATAACGACACCTCCGGGCAGATCCTGCTGAAAACCCTGTATGACGCCGCCCAACGCGGCGTGCGCGTGCGGCTGCTGCTGGACGATAACGGCGTCGCCATGGACGAGACCCTGGCGGCGCTGAACGCCCAGGAAAACGTCGAGATCCGCCTGTTCAACCCATCAACCGTGCGCACGCCGAAGCTGGCCGGCTACGCCTTTGACTTTATGCGCATGAATCGGCGCATGCATAACAAGTCTTACATCGTCGACGGCGCCGTGGCGATCATCGGCGGCCGCAACATTGGCGACGAGTATTTCCAGGTCGGCGACGAAAACTATTTCCTCGATCTCGACGTGCTGAGCGTCGGCAGCGTAGTGGCAGAAACGGCCGAGGTCTTCGATCGCTACTGGAACAGCGCGTCGGTGTTCGGCGTTGAGCAGATTATCCGTGGCAAAGGTAATCTTTCTGCCTTCCTGACGCAGGCCACCGCGACCGAAAGCAGCGAGCGGGCCCGCAAATTGGCGGTGCAGCTGGAAACCAGCGCGGTGCGCTTTCGCGATGGCGCCGTCCAGCCGGAATTCACCCAGGTAGAGCTGGTGGCCGACGATCCGGCGAAAGGGCTGGGCAAGGCGTCGCGCGATCGGTTGATGGTGACGCAGCTCGGCAAGATCATCGGCGGCGTCGGCCGGCAACTGGATCTGGTTTCCGCCTATTTCGTGCCGGGGCGGGAAGGGGCGAGCTTCTTTGAATCGCTTGCCAAACAGGGGAAGTCCATACGCGTGCTGACCAACGCGATGAACACCACCGACGTGCTGGTGGTGCATGCCGGCTACGCCAAATACCGGCGTGAGCTGCTGCAGGCGGGCGTCGAACTGTTCGAGCTGAAGCTGCGCGCCGGTCAACCGACCGGGCGCAAGGAACTCAAGCCGCTGGGGCTGTCCGGCGCGGCGCTGCACGCGAAAACCTTCGCCATCGATGATAAGCGGGTGTTTATCGGTTCGTTCAATTTCGATCCGCGCTCGGCGCACCTGAACTGCGAAATGGGCTTCTTGATCGACAGCCCGACGCTGGCGGCCGACACTCGCCAACTGTTTGATGGCCCGCTCGAGTACGCCGCCTACCGCCCGGTATTGACGCCCGAGGGCAAAATGGTGTGGAAAGAAGCCTTCGAAGACGGCCACACCGAGGTGCATCAGCAAGAGCCCGGCGCCGGTTGGGTAAAACGCATTATTCTCGCCGTGGCCGGCTGGCTGCCGATCGAGTGGATGCTGTAACGGCACGGCGGGAGGGAAACGGAAGGTTCGCTGGTTTTGGCCGGCGAACCTTGCGAGGCTCAGTAGGCCAGCTTGTCACGGTGCTTGCGGATAAACGCCCTTAGCCGCATCGGCTCTCTGCCCGCGTTCTGCGGGAAATTATCGAAAACCTCATCGACGCCTGGGATATCGCGCGCCGCCATGCGGCGAAAATTGTCGTAGACGCAGCTCATGTAGGCCATTTCGGCGCCCGTCGCGCGCATCTCATCCAGAAAAACCTGCGGATCTTGCGCTTCATAGCGGAACGGCTGCCCCAGCTCTTCCGTCATCATGGCAGCGATCTCGCCGTAGGATTTAACGTCATAGCCCATGCGGTAGGTTTGGCCGCCGTGCCGCTCGGGGTGCAGCAGCGCCAGCGCCGCCGCCTGCGCTACATCGTCGCCGTCCACCCAGCTGAACGGCGCATCGCCGGTATATTGCCGGATCACGCCGTTTTT
The DNA here is from genome assembly GCF_016805595.1 of Serratia sp. 4542. Lineage (NCBI taxonomy): Bacteria > Pseudomonadati > Pseudomonadota > Gammaproteobacteria > Enterobacterales > Yersiniaceae > Serratia > Serratia sp. 4542. The sequence continues at coordinate 920,879 of NZ_RXKV01000010.1, read as the reverse complement.
CACCGCCGGTACGCCGTCGTAGTTGAGCAGGTTCTGCATAAAGCACTCCGGCCGCAGGTGGGTGAAAGAAAATCCCGACCACTCGATGTAACGCTCGATGAGCTGGTGCCAAGCCCAGTGCGCGACGCTGGTGTCGTCACGGCCGCAGGCGCCGAGGTGCACGACATGCCGTACGCCGGCCTGGCGCGCGCGATCGAGAAACACCTTGCTTTGCCGCAGCATGTCCACCGTGTAGCCGGTGGCCAGAAATACGCGCTCGATGCCGGCCAGCGCCGGTGCCAGCGTCTCTTCCCGATCAAAATCGAGCTGGACGGTGCGGATACCCAGTTTTTCGAAGGGCGCCGCCTTGGCGGGAGAGCGCACGGCGGCAACCGGCTCGATCTCTGCCTGGGATTGCAAAAGACGCAGGGTCGCACCGCCTATCTGGCCGGTGGCGCCGGTGATCAGGATCTGGGGCTTCTTGTTCTTCATAACTTACCTCTTGCGGTTTTTAACGCTGTGAGGGAAAGTCTATCGGAATAAAAATCATGATTTGCGCTATAAATTACCGAGTTGCGGGAACTAAATTCATCAATAAGGCAGGGGAATGTTTTCTTCCGAACGTCTCAAAGGGATCGGTCTGTTTGTTTGCGTGGCCGATATGGGCAGCTTTACGCTGGCGGCGGAACGCATGAACCTGACTGCCTCCGCCGTCAGCAAAGGGATCGCCCGGCTGGAAAGCCGATTACAGACGAAGCTGTTCCAGCGCACCACGCGGCGGCTGGCGCTGACCGACGCCGGCACCCAATTTTATCGCACCTGTACCGGCGTGCTGGCCGAGCTGGAAGAGGCCGAACTGGCGATGCAGGCGGAAAGCGCCGAGCCGCGCGGCAGGGTGCGCATCGATCTTCCCGCTTCCTTTGGCCGTTTGCATGCGCTGCCGGTGATCTTGCGATGTATTGAGGATCACCCGTTGCTGGTGCCGCATATCACGTTTACGGACCGTTTCGCCGATCCGGTCAGTGAAGGCATCGATATCCTGGTGCGTATCGGCGGTTCAGATGTGTGGCCAAATACGCTGGGGCATCACTACCTTGGTAAGCAGCGGCATATCTTCTGCGCCGCGCCCGGCTACCTGAAGCGCCAGGGTGAACCCACCACCGCTGCTGAATTGGCGCATCATCACTGCGTGCTGTATCAGGAAAACGACGGCGTGCAGACGCCCTGGCATTTCTCGGGAAGCGGTGCCCAGCCGGTAGAGCGAAGAACGTTGACGCCGCGGGTGGCCATTGGCGATGCGGAGGGGCAACTGACGGCGGTGCTGGCGGGGCACGGCATCGCTCAGTTACCGACCTGGCTGGTCAAACGGCAGCTAGAGGAGGGGGCGTTGGCCGAGGTGTTGCCGCATCTGGCGACCGACGGCCTGCCGATCAACGTGGTCTGGCTGAAAAGCCGCCGGGCGCAGCCGAAGGTCAGCGCTTTACTGCAGGCGCTGATCGCCGGGTTGACGCCGGAGGGACAGGCTTAATGAGTTTCACTCAAACTGACCGTCGCCGTGCGGCCGGCGATCAGCTCGACGCCGTGGGGAATGGTGTCGATCGCGATGCGCACCGGGATGCGCTGCGCCAGACGGATCCAGCTGAATGTCGGGTTGACGTTGGCGAGCAGATTGCCGGCGGCGGTGGTGCGCTCGCTGTCGTTGATGCCGGCGGAAAGCCCGTCGACGTGGCCATACAGCGGCTGCCGTTCCCCCATGATGCGGATCACCACCTTGTCACCGTTCTGGATGCGGCCCAGCTTGGTCTCTTCGAAGTATCCGGCGATGTAGAAACTGTTGGAATCCACCAACGCCATGATCGGCTGACCGGCGGTCGCGTAAGCGCCGGGGCGCAGGGAGAAGTTGGTGATCACGCCATCCACCGGCGCATAGAGATCGGCGCGCTGCAGGTTGATGCGCGCCAGCGCCCGATCCGCCAGGGCCTGATCCAGATTGGCCTTCGCCAGCGATTGGGCATCGCGGCGATTGTCGCGTTCCTGCTGTGAAATAGCCGACTGCAGCGCCTGATAGCGCCGGTTTTCGCGCTGGGATGACGCCAACTGGACGTTGGCGCGTTCCACGGCGGCCTCGGCCTGATCCAGCGCATTGCGCAGCCGTACTTTGTCCAGGCTGAGCAGCAGCTGCCCTTTATGCACCACCTGGTTGTCGTGAATGTGCACGGCGTCCACCTTGCCGGAAACATCCGTGGCCAGCGGCACCACGTCGGCGCGGATCTTGCCGTCGCGCGTTTGCGGGGCATAGGTGTAATAGAGATAAAGCTGCCACAGCACGCCTGCCGCGATCAAAACGGCAATCAGGGTCAGCGCGGGGCGCAGCAGAGCAAGAGTACGTTCACGAAACATGGGGTCCTCAGGGGGTGGTAAGCCATTTCAGGCCGTGGAAAAACAGCCCGGCCAGAATAAGAAACAGGGCGGTGTCGAACAGCGGGCGCTGTGCGACCCAGCGATAGACGCCTACCGCGCTGAGCGTCCAGGAAAGCGCCATGCGCGAGAAGAATGCGCACACCAGGCACAGCAGTAAGGGCGAGATGAACACGCCGTCAATGTTGATTTCACCGATCATGTCAGGGATTCCAGTGCAAAGCCGTGGGGAAGTGCAGCAGCCGTAGCCGGGTAAGCGGCCGCAGCGCGCGCCGATCGTTCTGCCGCCAGGCCTGTTGCAGACCGACGTCGATCTGGCCCAGCAGCGCGGAGGGGGCCTCGGCGTGCAGAGAAAGTTGGCGGAACGCCGCCGGCAGACCGGCGTTCGGCGAAGCGCCAGGGCTGAGAGCGCCGGCCTGCTGCAGACGAATCAGGTCGATAGCGGTTTTTAAGCGCATCAACAGCTGTGGGCTGCGATCGGCTTGCCCAACGGCGACCAGGCGGCTACCCAGCGCGGTGATGCGATCCAACGCGCGGGCCTGATAGCGCTGTAAGTCGCGCTCCGTGACGTGGCGATTGAGGCGCAGCATCTCTTGCGCATCCTGCCGCATCAGCCGCGCCACCACCTGATCGGTGCCCCAGCGGCGGAACAGCGCGGCGCACAGGAATGCGAAATAGACGCCGATCAGCGTGCCGGTAGTGCTTTCCAGATACAGCCCCATATTGTTCGGCGCATAGTGCCCCTGAAAGTTGACGTTGCTGAGCGACAGGGCGATCGCCAACGTCGCCAGCGGGTTGCTCGCCGCCCACACGCCGAGCGGCAGCAAAAACAGCCCCATCACGATCAGGAAACTGCCGTAATCCCCGGCCAGCGGCAGCAGCACATAGCTGAGCAGGGCGCCGAGGGCCATAGCGATAGCGGCGAAGCGGCCAAAAGTGGCGATGGTGGTGCCGGGATTGTCGCCAGCGCCGAAGAAGGCGATGGCCACGATCCCCATCAGCACCATATTGGCGCCCTGTTCCCAGCCGGTGAAATACCAGAGGCCGCACAGCAGGGCGTAGGTCGTCAAAATTCCGGCGAACATGCGCACCGCCATGCCGATATCCGGCGGCGGCGAGAAGACGCGGCTGCGCATCATCTGCGCCTGCAGCGCCGCGGGCAGCGGCTCGCCGTCCAGGAATGCGTTCAACTGCTGTACCTCGGCCCACAGCGTTAACCACTGCTCAACCTGTTCAGCCAGCTCGTCGACGATCAGCGTTTCCCACGGCGACAGCGACGCCGCAGGCGGCAACAAGCTTACCGAGGGCGCAGCGTGCGGTGCGGGTTCAACGGCCTGCCGCCGGACCTCATTCAGCCACGGCTGCAGGCGGGGGCGCAGGCCGACCGGCAGTGCGGCGATGCTGCTGCCGATGGCCGAGAGCAGCGGCACGATTTGCAGTACGCGTTGCTGTATCGAAATCGCCGCCTGACGGGTGGGCTTATCGACCGAACTGTCATAGCCAAGGGTGGTCATCATCTGATTGAACGAGGCGATGTCGCCCAGCAAACGGATACGGTCCGCGTCGGCCTGGGCGTCGCTGCCCTTGCCGTCGAGGCTGTCCTCCTGCCAACGCGCCAGGTCAGCCAGCCAGCCTTTCAGCCGCGTGCGCAACACCGGCGCCAGCGACGATGGGAACAGCACGCTGTCTACCAGCGTCACCGCCAAAATACCCAGGCAGATCTCCGTCACCCGCGTGACGACCATAGTGAACATCGTGTCCGGGTGATTGATGTAGGCGATGGCGACCAGCATCATGGTGATGGCGCCCAGCTGGAAAAAGTAAGCGCGTGGCGTGCGATCGAGATAGGAGAGGCCCAGCATCAGTGACGATGACAGCCCAGCGGCGACGATCAACAGCACCGGCGTGTTGCTAAGCCAGGCCGAAAGGCCCAGCGTCAGAACGCCGGCGAACAGCGTGCCGCAAAAACGGTAGGTGGCGCGGGCGCGTACGGCGCCGCTGACCGGATTGCTCAGCACGCAGCAGGTCACCATCGCCCAATAGGGATTTTGCAGGCCGATGCTTTCCGCCAGCGCGAAGGCCAGCATGGCGGAAATAAACAGTTTCGCGGCGTACAGCAGCTGCGGTTTACCGATGTTCATGGCTCATTGCCGGCCTGTTGCAGATAGTGGCCTGCGCGCTCTTCAAACAGGCGCAGAATGCGCGTAGCGGTTTCAATATCTTCCAACGGCACGTCGTGCATCAGCTCGACTCGCAGCTTATCGGCCGCGGTTTCGACCTTTTTGGCCAATTCGGCGCCGGCGGGCAGAATGCGCAGGGTTTTAAACCGACGATCGCCGGCCGACTCCTGCCGCTCGAGGAAGCCTAACGCGGCGGCCTGATCCAACAGACGCACCAGCGCACCGGGATTGACGCCGACTTCTTCCGCCAGGTCGCGCTGATTGATGCCCTGCGGATTGCGATGCACCAGAACCACGACGGTAGCCAACGACATGGAGATGCCGGATTTGGCGATCGCCAGCGTCGCAGCCTGTTTCCACACCCGGCGAACCGGTTGCAGGGCGTTGGTGAGGGCATAGAGGGATTTTTCTTTCGATGACATGGGATACCTCGGCAAACAGTGTATATAGGTTAAATGGCAACAGTTGCTTTGGCAATTAGTTTTGAACACTCGACTGAGAAACAAAAGGTAAGACATACGTGACGACGTCACATAAAACAAACGGGCTACATAGGCAGCCCGTTTGAAAGGTGGGTATTACAGCGCCTGAACGGGATTCATCGCAGCGCCGGGGAAGGCCGTATCTTCACCGCGTTCACGCCACGGCGCCAGATCGCGGCTGCGGGAGGCTACCGCGCTGTCCCACAGCTGATACGCGTCCTTACCGAGCATCAAACGCACCGGCGGGGTGGCGCTGGCCACCATATCGACGATCACGCGAGCGCCCTTGACCGGATCGCCCATCTGTTTGCCGTTCTGCGTGCGGTAATACTCCACCATGCCGGCATCCAGTGGCGCATAGGCAGCGATTTCGCGTTCGGCCTTCATGGCGGCGCTGCTGGCGAAACCGGTACGGAAGGCGCCCGGCTCGATCAGCGTGACGTGGATCCCCAGCGGCTTGACCTCGTGGTGCAGCGCTTCGGTAAACCCTTCCAACGCGAACTTGGTGGCGTTGTACAGACCGCTGCCGGGGAAGGCCACCAGGCCGGCGATGCTGGTCAGATTGAGAATATGGCCGGACCGTTGAGCGCGCATCTGCGGCAGCACTTCACGCGACAGCTCGGCGGCCGCAAAGAAGTTCAGCTCCATCTGGGCGCGGATCTGTTCGGAAGTGAACTCTTCCAGCGCCCCGTAAGAACCGGCGCCGGCGATGTTGGCCAGTACGTCGAGGCGGCCAAAGGTTTCGACGGTCTTCTTCAGGGCGGCGGCGCGCGCCGCAGGATCGGTCACGTCCAGCTGCAGAGCCAGCGCGCGTTCGCCGTGGCCGGCGGCGATCGCCTGCAGCGGCGCCAGGCGGCGGGCGGTGAGCACCACGTTGTCGCCCTTGGCCAGCACGGCCTCAGCCAAAGCCTGGCCGAAGCCGGAAGATGCGCCTGTAATAAACCAGGTTTTGTTCATATCGAGATTCCTCGTTATCGTGGGGAGTTACAGTTGAATTTCAGTGAGTTCTTCGCCATCAAAGGCGGTGTCTTCGCCCCGTTCGCGCCAGGCTTTAAGCTCCTGCTGGCGTTTGGCGAGGGTGGTGTCCCACATGGCGTAAGCGTCGCGCCCCAGCATCAGGCGCACCGGCGGGGCCGTGAGAGTGACCAACTCCAGCATGCGCTGCGCCGCTTTGGCGGGATCGCCCATCTGTCGGCCGGCGGACTGCGCCAGGTAGGTTTCAAACGGTGCAATCGACGGGCGGTAGGCCTCGATGCGCTGCGTCGGCCGCATGTTCACGTCGCCGACAAATTCGGTGCGGAAGGCGCCGGGCTCGACCAGGGTCACGTGGATCCCCAGCGGCCTGGCCTCGATGGCCAGCGACTCCGTCCAGCCTTCGAGGGCAAACTTCGCCGCGCAATAGGGGCCGGCGGCGTTCATCGCCACCAGACCGGCGATGCTGCTTACGGTGATCACGTTGCCGCTGCCCTGGCGCCGCATCTGCGGCAGCACGGCGCGGGTCATCTCCGCCGCCGCAAAGAAATTCAGCTCCATCTGCTCGCGCAGCTGTTCGAGGCTGAACTCTTCGCAGGCGCCGGCTACACCGCGCCCGGCCAGGTTGGCCAGCACGTCGATGCGGCCGAACCGCGCCAGGGTATCGGCGACCGCCTTATCGCGCGCGGCGGCATCCGTGACGTCCACCGCCAAAGGCAGCACGCGATCCTCCTGGCCCTTAGCCAGCGCCTGCAGGCGGTCGAGACGGCGGGCGGTCACCACCACCCGATCGCCGTTGGCGATGGCCGCTTCCGCCAGGGCTTTGCCCAGGCCCGACGAGGCGCCGGTGATCAGCCACACTTTATGGTCATTGTTCATTTCAGGTTTCCTGCGAATAAATAAAACGGCGCTTAGCGCCACCAACGGCTGCCGGGGTGCGGCCGAACGATATCGACACGTTCGCCGATCATCGGCGTCGCGACCTGCACGCTAGAGGTAGCGGCATGGCGCAGTACCTGGTCGAACGGGTCTTGCCAGGCGTGCATCGCCAGATCGAAGGTGCCGTTATGGATCGGCAGCAGCCAGCGGCCGAGCAAATCCCGGTGCGCCTGCACGGTTTGCTGAGGGTGCATATGCACATAGGGCCAGCGTTTGTCGTAGGCGCCGGTTTCCATCAGCGTCAGGTCAAAGGGGCCAAAACGGCGGCCAATCTCGGCAAAACCGGTGAAATAGCCGCTGTCGCCGCTGAAGAACACCCGCAGCTCATCGTCTTCAATCACCCAGGAACACCACAGCGTGCGGTTGCCGTCGGTCAGGCTCCGGCCCGAAAAGTGCTGGGCCGGGGTAGCCGTCAGCCGCAGGCCGTCGATTTCCGTGCCTTGCCACCAGTCGAACTGGCGGATTTTGTCCGGCGCCACGCCCCAGGCCGCCAGGCGATCGCCCACGCCGAGCGGTGCGACGAACTGGCCCACCTTGCCGTCCAGCGCCCGAATGGCGGCCTGGTCCAGATGGTCGTAATGATCGTGCGAGAGGATCACGGCGCGGATCGGCGGCAGCTCCTCGATCGCGATCGGCGGCGCGTGAAAGCGTTTTGGCCCGGCGAACGGCAGCGGCGATGCCCGCTCGGAGAACACCGGATCGGTCAGCCACCATTGGCCGCGCAGCTTGAGCAACACCGTGGAATGCCCCAGGCGGTACAGGCTACGATCGGGTGCCGCCTCAAGCTCGGCGCGCGACAGGCGCTGAATCGGCACCGGCGTCGCCGGCACCGTGCCTTTGGGCTTGTTGAAAAATACGTCCCACCACACGCGCAGGGTGGACTCGGGCAGGTCACCCGGCGCCGGCGGCCGCTGATTGTTAAAGCGCCGATCGCGCCATTGTGGCGATGAAGCATAGCCGCCCGCTGTCGGGCGCAATTTGGAACAACGGCTCAAAGTCAGAATTCCTTCAGCACAGCAATGGATGATTCGGGCAGCGGCGCGGTTCAGGTCGCCTTTGCCCGCACGACGCGATAAAACTTGTTGTCAAGAATAAGCCTTGAGAGACGGACGATCCATGCGCTAAAGTACTTGTTTGTTTATCAAGAGTACGGATTTCATCATGGACCCGCTGTCAGACGTGTTGTCGCTGCTGCAACCCCAAAACCAGTTTTACGCCGGTTTCGACGCCGCCGGGGACTGGTCGTTCGAGTTTCCCCCTCATGAAGGCATCAAATTCACGGCGGTGATGCGCGGCGCCTGCTGGGGCATGACCGACGATCTGACGCAGCCGATCCATTTCCGCGAAGGGGACTGCTTTTTGCTGAACAGTCGGCGGCGCTTCAGGGTCGCGTCCGATCCGGCGTTGCCGCCGCAGGGAGGGGAGCAGATCATGGCCGAGGCGACGCGCGACGGCATCGCCGTGCATAACGGCGGTGGCGAGGTCTTTTTGATCAGCGGGCGTTTCGGTTTTTCCGGCCAGCATGCGGCGCTGCTGTTTGATGCGCTGCCGCCGATCATCAACATCCCCAAAGCCTCGAGCCAGGCGGGCGTTTTGCGCTGGACGCTCGAACAGTGGACGAACGAGTTGCGTCACCCGCAGCTCGGCGGTGCGCTGATGTCGACCCACCTGGCGCACTTGATGCTGGTGCAGGTGTTTCGCCAGTTCCTCGAAACGGCCCATGGGCTGCCGAAAGGTTGGTTTCTGGCGCTGACCGACCGCCAGATCAGCCTGGCGATCGCCGCCATGCACGCCGAGCCGGCGCGCAACTGGACGCTGGAAGAGCTGGCCCGCATCGTCGGCATTTCCCGCACCGTATTCGCTCAACGTTTCAAAGGGCTGGTTGGCAGCACCGCCATGGAATACCTCTCGCGTTGGCGTATGCTGCAGGCGGCAGATCGTCTGCGGGCCGGTAAAGAAAACGTCGCGTCGATCGCCTACTCGTTGGGATACGGCTCGGAAAGCGCGTTCAGCACTGCCTTCAAACGGGTGATGGCGCAGTCGCCGTCGCAGTATCGGCGGCAAACGCCGGCCGGGGCGAGTGAACCGGAGGGAAAGGGGGCGCAGCGGCCGTGACCGCCGCGCCTGGCTTTACTGGCTGATGCTCTGCTGCAGCGCCTGAACGGATGAAACGATGCCGGCATCGACCGACATGGTCAGGTCTTCCATTTCCAGCGACACCCAGTCGTTGTAGCCCATCATGCGCACCACCGAGAAGAACGCCTTCCACCACTGCAGATCCCGGCCGCAGCCGACGGCGACATAGTTCCAGGCGCGGCGGGCCACGTCGTCGATCGGTTTGGTCTCCAGCAGTCCGTTAACCTCAACGACGCCGCGCTCAAGGCGCACGTCTTTGCCGTGCACATGGTGAATGGCGGGGCCGAGGGCGCGGGCCACCGCGATGGGATCCGCACCCATCCAGATCAGGTGGCTGGGATCGAGGTTCAGACCCACCATCGGGCCAACGGCCTCGCGCAGCCGGAACAGCGTTTCCGGGTTCCACACCAGCATGGCGCTGAAGTTTTCCAGCGCAAAGCGCTCGACGCCGCACGCTTTGGCCCGAGCGACCAGCGCCTGCCAATAGGGGATTGCCACTTCATTCCATTGATAGTCCAGACAGTTTTTCACCGTCGGCGGCCAGCTGACGGTATAGGTGATCCAGTTGGGAATGGTGTCATGCGGGCTGGCCGGGGGCAGGCCGCTCATCATAACGATCTTTTTCACCCCCAGCAGCCCGGCCAGCTCCAGCGTATTGTCGGTTTGGCGCTGATGGCGTTGCCCCAGTTCGCCGGGATCGAGCGGATTGCCGGAGACGTTGAGCGCGGCGATCTCTATGCCGCGGCTGGCCAGCGCCTGCTGCAGCTGCCGGCGTTTGGCGGGGTTAGCCAGCAGATCGTCGGTATCCAGATGGGGCGCCGGAGACCAGCCGCCGGTGGTCATTTCCACGCCGCTCACCCCCAGCTCCAGCAGCCGATCCAGCATCTGCTCGAAGGGTAAATGACCCAGGCTGTCGGTACAGAATGAAAGTTTCATGGTGCTTTCCTTATTGGTAATTAACCCAGGTGGCGCCGTTGTCGGCGGAACGAACGCAGTTTTCAATCCAGCGCACGCCTTCCAATCCGGCGTCGATATCCGGATAGATCAGCGTGGCCAGCGTCTGCCGATCGCCGCGCTGGCTGGCGCTGATGGCGATGGCGAACTTGAGGTAGATATTGGCCCAGGATTCGGCCAGCCCTTCGGTATGCAGCGCACCGAGCCTCTCTTCGGCCAGGGCGCTGTCGTCCAGATAGGGCATGCCGTGGTGCAGGATCTGGTTGGGCCGCCCCTGGATCTCATGGCGCAATTCGCCGGGGGCAGCGTCGCTCCACTGCAGGCTGGCGAGCGAGCCCACCACGCGGATGCTTTGGCTGTCCATCGCGCCCGCATTGACGGCGGAGGCCCACATGCGGCCGACGGCGCCGTTTTCGTAGTGCATCAGCACCATGGCGTTGTCTTCCAGCGGGGCGCGAGAAGGAATAAAGCTCTGGCGATCGCACAGCAGGGAGGCAATCTTCATATCGGGCATCACCAGCTGCGAGATGTAGAAGGTATGGGTGGAGATGTCGCCCAGCACAAAAGAGGGGCCGGCGATTTTCGGATCGACGCGCCACTTTTGCGCCTCGAACGTGTCCGCGCTTTCGTTGGCATTGAAACCGTGGGTGTATTGCAATTCGACCATGCGTATTTCGCCGATGTCGCCGTTCGCGATCATGGCGCGCATCTGCATCAGCAGCGGATGGCCGGAGAAGCCGTAGGTTACGCCGACGATCAGGCCTTTCTCCGCCGCCAGCGCCTTGATTTCTCTCGCCTCCGCCGTGCTGAAGAACAGCGGCTTTTCGCAGATGACATGCAGGCCAGCATTCAGCGCGGCGCGCGTGATTGCATAATGGGTGCCGTTGGGGGTGGCGATGGTCACCACCTCAACGCCATCTTCGCGGTCGGCTTCTTGATCCAGCAGCTGTTGATAGTTGTCATAGCAGCGTTCGGCGGGCACGCCGAGGTTGACGCCAAACTCACGTCCGCGCGCCGCGTCGATATCAAAAGCGCCGGCAACCAGCCGATAAGCGGTGTTGTCGCGCAGTGCGCCGGAACGGTGCTTGTAGCCCACCTGGCTGAGGCGGCCGCCGCCGATCATCGCCCAACGCAGCGGGCGAGGGATGCTTCTTTCACCATTTAACATGCTGACTCCTGATACTGTGGTTTTGCACTCGGGTGCAAAATGGGTTTAAAAAGAGAGTGGCAACGGTTTATTTCTGGTTCATCTGTGCAAATTGCGGGTAGTTTTCTCGCGTCACGGTGGCATAAGGCACCCAGTTGTAAGGCTCGGTTTTAGTGTGATCCAACATCGCTCGGGTCACCTGCACCGCGCCGATCGCCTGGGCTTTGGCATCCTGGAAAATGGTCACCGCCAGGTCGCCGCTTTTGATAAATTGCAGGCCGTCTGGCGTGCCGTCGATACCGGCGACCAGCACGCCATTCTTTTTGGCCTGCTTCAGCGCCATGATCGCGCCGATGGCCATTTCATCGTTGTTGGCGGCGATCGCATCGATCGGCGTGCCGTTCAGCAACCAGCCGGAAACCACGTCGACCGCTTCATTGCGCTGCCATTTGGCGGTCTGTTTCTCTACCACTTTCATGTCTTTGTGTGTGGCGATTACCGCTTCTACCGCACGGGTGCGTTCGCGGGTTTCTTCGTTGGAGAGGGCACCCATCAGGATCGCCACGTTGCCGCGGTAATTCATTTTTTTCGCCAGGGCCTCCATCTGCAGGCGGCCGCTGAGCGCCGAGTCGGAGCCGACGTAGGCCGTCGCGCCGGTCAGCGGCACTTCGGGTTTGCGGTTGACGAAGATGAGGGGGATCGCGGCACGTTGGGCGGCCGCTATCATCGGCTGGACGCCTTGCGTATCGACCGGGTTGAGGATAATGGCATCCACGCCCTGATTAATCAGATCGTCTACCTGCTGCACCTGCAGGGCAACATCGCCCTTGGCATCGACGAACTGGCCCTGCAGCTGCTGCGCAGCCAGTTCTCGTGCCATTTGGCTGCGCAGAATGGAGACGAAGTTGAGATCGAAGTTGGCCAGTGCCACGCCGACCTGGTAGGTCTTGGCCTGGGCGGTCACGACAAACAGCGAGCAGGCTAACATCAACAGCAGTCTGGTTTTTTTCATTACGGTATCCTGTCGAGATGAGAGGTGTTGTGTTAAAGCAGTGTATTTGCAACCGGGTGCAAAACAAGAGACAAGACGGCGATGAGTCTCTGAATGCCACCGTGAATGTCGGCTATGGATAAAATTCGGTCAACTGGGGAAAGGTGAAAACAGCGTGGACGATCACAAACTCTTTACCTTTTGCACCCGGTTGCACAACAAATTGCAATCGGGTGCAAAAACGGGACATAATTGCAGCAGGAATGCCGACGGGCGCTTAGGGGATCTGAGCGAGCAGGGTATAGTTTGACTTCATCGAAGCCGGGATCGACGCAACCATGATAAAACACCACAAAGCCACCGCCAGCGACGTCGCCGAAAAGGCCGGCGTCTCTAAATGGACGGTATCGCGCGCCTTTACGCCCGGCGCGTCGATCTCGGACAGCGCGCGTGAAAGCGTACTGGCGGCGGCGGCCGAGTTGGGCTATCGGCCAAACCTGCTGGCGCGCAGCCTGTCGCAAAAACGCACGCACATCATCGGCGTGGCCATCGACGAGATGAAGAACCCGCATTCGATGATGATGCTCGATATGGTCACCAAACAGCTGCAAACCCGCGGCTATATGGCGCTGCTGCTGAACATCACCGCCGGGGAAAACTACCGGGCGGTGATGGCGATGGCCGATCAGCTGCAGGTCGATGGCATTTTGTTCCTGGCGACGGTGTTAACCCAAGAGTGGGCGGCGATCGCGCAAGACCTGCATCAGATCCCGCTGGTGCAGGTGTGCCGCAATACGGAAAGTGAACACATTGATGTGGTCAATATCGACGGTTACCGCGCCGGCGAAGAGATCGCTGAGTTGCTGATAGAACAAGGGCATCGGCGCTTTGGCTACATGAAGGGGCCGGACACGCAAAGCAGCCATTTGCTGCGCATGGAAGGCTACCGCGACAAACTGATGGCTGCCGGCTTTCAGTTGGATCGGGTGCTCACCGCCGGCCACTACGATCGCCAACGCGGTTTCCAGCTGATGAGCGAATACCTGCAGGCAACGCCGGAAAGCGAGCGGGTTGAGGCGCTGTTCTGCGAGAACGACGTGTTGGCGCTGGGGGCGCTCGAAGCGCTCAGGCAAACGGCGCCGTCGTCCGCGATGGCCGTGGTCGGTTTCGACGATATCGATGAAGCCGGCTCAGCCAATTGGGCGCTGACCAGCTACAGCCAACGCATCGACCGGCTGGTCGAGGAGGCTTTGAATCGCCTGATCGACAATCGCGCCACGGCAGACGGCGCCTGGCGGCACGGAGAGTTGCGGGTTCGGCGGTCGCATTTGGCTGGGAAACCGGCGTAAGGATTTCTTTTTGTGTGACAATGTCACTATTGAGGCTTGATGAGAGCACATCGAGATAGAAAGAAAAAACTCTATAGAAGAGAAAGCGTGACATCCAGAGGGCCCATAGCCAGCGGTGGTGAGTACCGCTGGGAACGGCATAGCAAACAGCTGGATGATGAGCAGTTGCCGCTGCGTGAAAGCATGCATGGGCGGATACAACATGGCATGGATTACACGCCGCTATTTCAATTTTTGCTCAGTAAAGTGGGCCAACCCTGGAGTGAAGTGCACAGCGAAGCGGTTAGTCGGTTGGATAAAGAAGCACCTATTTTTTACCTGGTGGCGCTGCACCGTAAAAACTGGCAGAGCTATGTCTGTTGTGGTGAGTCGAGCTATTACAGCGGGCTATGCATAGATGAGCACGGGATACTGCAGAAAGTGAACCCGGCATTCACCGCAGAAGATGTGCCGGTGAGATGCCGCTGTTGTACCTATACGTTCAACGGGGAACTGGTGCCCGTCACGGAAAAAAACTGGCAAAAACCCTATGAGAAGGAATCCTGGGAATAGTCAGGTTTCACGAGTGTCATTCAGATGTAGATTGACTGCCAAAGTTTGCCAGATTTCACGTAGCGCGATCAAAAAGGAGGGCATTTTGACCCATTTTGCACAGTGGCTTAGCCAAATTCAGGCGCTTGAGGTTGAACTGCACCAGCTAACAACGCGCTGCGATCCGAAACATGTCGCGGCATTGTTGCATGAAGACTTTGAAGAGATTGGTCGTTCAGGCCTACGTTATGACAAATGCCAAACCGTTGCGGCGCTGGAGATGGAAACGGATTATCCGCCAATTTTCGCCGAAGGTTTTAAGCTGGCGAAAATCAGTGAAAGCGCCGTGTTGCTGACGTACAAAAGTTTTCAGCGTGATGCGCAGGGCCGCGCCGTTCGTTGCACTGAACGCTCATCGATCTGGCTGCTGACGGAAAAGGCGGGTTGGCAGATGCGCTTTCATCAAGGTACGCCGGCAGAGGATTGAGCAGAGTTTAAAAAGCTGATCGAATGGAGTCATTTAACTCACGCTATAAGTTTTTCTATAGGCTACTAAAAATTATCATCATTTGTTAACCATAAAAAATAAAATATAATCATGAGGAAAAACAAAACCCTGCATAAATTAAACCTTATATTTATGCTGGAATAATTTCATTATATAAACATTGACTATAAAAGGTTTGCTATGAAATTGCGACTTACAATATTTGCCACATTGGTATTAAGCATGCCTATGGCACCCTCTGCTTTTGCTTTGACTTTACAAGATCAAGTTAAACAGTACGAAAAAGAGGGCTGGAAGGTAGGGTTGTCAATTCTATCTTCAGATGATAAAACGATTTCTATAAATGGAAACCAACGCTTTCCTTTAGATAGCACAGTTAAATCAATTGCTTGTGCCAATGTCCTGGCAAAGGTTGATGCAAAGAAGCTTTCATTAAATCATTCTATGGTAGTGACTGAAAAAAATATTGTGACCTATTCACCCGTTGCTAAAGATTATATGAACAAGCCATTTACGCTTGAGCAAGCCTGTAAAGCGGCCAATGAATACAGTGATAATACAGCAGCTAATTTTGCTATTTTTTCGGGTGGAGGACCAGAAGCTCTGACCGAATTTATGAGATCTATAGGAGATACGGTTACTCGCTCTGACCGATATGAGCCAGAATTGACGGTCAATCCCGTGGATGATTTGCGAGATACAACGACTCCTGATGCGATGAGCAAGAGTATCAAGAAAATTTTGACCGGCGAAGTTCTCAGCGATGCATCAAAAGCGCAATTGAAAGAATGGATGGTCAATAACAAAGTCGCTGATAATATGCTTAGAGCGTCTCTTCCTAAAGGATGGAAAATCGCCGATAGGTCAGGTGCAAGTGATTATGGTGTCAGAGGGATAACGTCGATGGTCTGGTCAAATAATCATGATCCTGTATTCATCAGCATCTATGTGAGAAAAGCGGATACCTCTTTGGATGAACGCTCAGCGGTGATCCGTACTTTAGGTTCGCATATATTTGACGAATACCTTAGCCACTAAGAGGATAGTAGTAAGAGGTTAGGGGTTCTATGGAAGAGCCCCGATAAGCAGCAGAGAGTTACGTACTCAGGAAAGCTCCACGCCATGGCGGTTAGCATTCATCACGTTCAATTTAACATAATATACATTATGCGCACCTTGGTGGTGATATGTGGATTCTGCCGTCCAGGCCTGATTCATGGGCTTTCTCCTGCGGCCAACCATGCCGGCGCCGGCTACTCATGCCGCTGAACTAATTCGTTTTTCAACCGGCCATAAGCCGCCGGGTTTTGCCGACGGTCTTCTGCTGCCTGGTGTTTGTGTTGCTCTGCAATACCATGATGCTTGCGCAGAAAATCTCTGAACGCCAACTGTCTGATCGCCTGTTCACTTGCTGCAGCAACGCCTGCCGGTAATGCCATTCTCGCCACGCGGCGTAGATCTCATATCATGCATCTTGTCATTCACACCATCCAACGCCGCCAGGCTTTCAATCTCCAGCAAGATATCAATCGTTGGTTTGGCACTGCTGTACTACCGATATGATGAATTGCCGTTAACACACCAGCCAATATCTCGCGTAGTTTCAGCGCTTCATCTTGATAGTATTCCAGAGATCATAGCCCTCGACCGTGATGCTGCGTGCTGCCATTTCCCGCTTCAGTAATGATGACCGGACATGATTTCTAAGGCGCATACCTGCCGATATTGGCCAGAAATCCCCTGCTTTTTTGATCGCGCTACGTGAAATCTGATAAAACGTGGCGGCTAAGATACTGCAGATTTCTCCCAAACGCGTCACTTAAACGGGCACTATTTGTATGCTAAATACGCATTGGCGTGCGTTTGTATCGCTTTCGGCGCCCACCACGGCGTTGGCTATACTGAATGGGAATATTCTTCCATGCTCCAGGAGCCTCTCCATGTTTGACCATGTGAAATTTGGCGTCAGCGACTTTGCCCTTAGCAAAGCGTTTTTCCTCAATGCGCTGGCGCCGCTGGGCGTAAAGATCGTTGCCGAAGGCGAGCCCGGCTATGGCGTCGAACTTTGTCCCGATCGGGGTAACGTGTCATTGTGCCTGTTTCAAACCGATGAAAAGCCGGCACACCTGCACCTGGCATTTGCCGCAAGCAGCCGTGAACAGGTTGATGCGTTCTACCACGCTGCGCTAAATGCCGGCGGCATAGACAATGGCGCACCCGGTTTACGGCCCAATTACCATGCCCACTACTATGCGGCATTTGTGATCGCCCCGGATGGCCACAATATCGAAGCGGTTTGCCATAACCCGATGAGCTAATGATTTTTCCTGTTAAAACAGTAGATTAATCACGAGGTAACACATCGAATTTAACATAACGCAGTTGTGACGACGTCACTTAACGTTACCCCGTCACGTCAATCCACTCTGCTCCGGTGATGCTGGCCAGCCGCTGTGGCGCAATTCTCACGCCTGAGTTATCGCTGCCACCTGCCGGAAGCACTTCACCGTAGCTGCACAGGCTGCGATCGCAGTAAATTCTCACCGCTGCCGGTGCGGCAAAGGGGCAAACGCCGCCGGGCGGATAGCCGGTCAGCGCCTCCACCTCCTCCGCCGGCAGCATGCGCGCCTTTACGCCGAAGAATTGTTTGTACTTCTTGTTGTCGATTCTGGCGGTTCCCGCCATCACCAACAGCACCACGCCGTCGTTCACGCGAAATGACAGCGTCTTGGCGATCTGCCCGCTCTCCACGCCAAAGGCTTCCGCCGCCAGCGCCACCGTGGCGGTATTCTTTGTCAGCACCGTCACCGCCGTTTCCGGGGCGTGCTCGGCCAGAAATCGCTGAACGCGCTCTATACTCATGTCCTTCCTCCCGATGTTGCTAAGCCATTGATAATGCCGCAGTGAGGGTTCTGGTTTTAACATCGCATGCTAAAAATGAGAATCAAAATTGTTCAAATCGGTGAATCTGAACAAAGCTTTAAGGGGCCTACGCCTTTTTACCTATCATTTTTCATGGAGATACCTGCATGACAACGCAAACCACAGCAAGGCCTTCAGCGGCCGCGGTGGCCGTCTATGAATGGCTCAATCCGCTCCCCTACGGATTTTTCACCGCGGCGCTGATTTTCGACATCATCTATGCCTGCACGGCGAATATTCAGTGGGTCAATGGTGCCAGCTGGCTGATCGCCATCGGCCTGGTTTTTGCCATTATTCCCCGGCTGATTAACCTGGTTCAGGTGTGGTTCGGCAGCGGCCGGCTGCAGGGCTCACCGGTCAAGCTCCATTTCTGGCTGAATCTGATCGCCATCGTTCTCGCCATCATTAACGCTTTCGTGCATAGCCGGGATGCGTATGCCGTGGTGCCGCAAGGCCTGGTGCTGTCTGCGATCGTGGTCGCGCTGCTGAGCCTCGCCAACATTCTGCTGGCCGTGGGCGCCCGCGCAAAATAAGGAGGTTTTCATGAAGCTATCATCCACCGCGATTGCGCTTTCCGCCGTGCTGGCGCTGGCCGGCTGCGATAACAGCGCCGTCATTTCGCCGGAACAACAAATGGGGCCGGATCCGGTGTTGCCGGCGGCGCAAAACTTCCTGATGCCGCCGATGCAGGTGCCAAAGGGCGTCGGCTGGCAACAGAACCAGATGCCGAAAGTGGCCGAGGGTTTGAAAATCGATAAGGTGGCGGACGGTTTGCTGCATCCGCGCCAGCTGCTTACCCTGCCGAATGGCGATGTCCTGGTGGTGGAAGCCAACGGGCCGGGCACGGAGGCGGTGAGCACGCCCAAGCAGCTGATCGCCGGGCTGGTGAAAGGCCAGTCCGGTAAAGGGGGCAAAGGCGGTAACCGCATCACCCTGCTGCGCCCAACCGCCGACGGCCGCTGGGAAAAGCATGTTTTCCTCGAGGGGCTCGATTCCCCATTCGGCGTCCAGCTGATTGGCAACACCCTGTACGTGGCCAACACCGGCAACATCATGCAGTACACCTATCAGCCGGGCGAAACGCGCATCAGCGATGCGGGTAAAGAGCTGGCCGACTTGCCGGACACCATCAACCACCACTGGACCAAGGCCCTGCTGGCCAGCCCGGACGGTAAAAAGCTGTATGTCGGCGTCGGTTCCAACAGCAACATCACCGAAAACGGCCTGGCCGTAGAGTACCGGCGCGCCGCCGTGCTGGAAGTGGACACCGCCTCTGGCGCCAGCCGTGTCTTCGCCAGCGGCCTGCGCAACCCAACCGGGCTGCAGTGGGAACCGCACAGCGGCAAGCTGTGGGCGATCGTCAACGAGCGTGACGAGATTGGCGCCGATCTGGTGCCGGACTACCTGACCTCGGTGCAGGACGGCGGCTTCTACGGCTGGCCTTACAGCTATTTCGGCCAGCACGTCGATCGGCGGGTGCAGCCGGCGCGGCCGGACCGGGTGGCGAAAGCCATCAAGCCGGACTACGCCCTCAGCTCGCACGTCGCGCCGCTGGGGCTGCTGTTCTATACCGCGAACGCACTGCCGGCCGAGTATCGCGGCGGCGCCTTTGTCAGTGAGCACGGCAGCTGGGATCGCTCGCCGCTGAACGGCTACCGGGTCAGCTACGTGGCGTTTGAGCAAGGCAAGCCGGTCGGCAAACTCAAAGCGGTAGTCACCGGCTTTGTCTCCGACGACGAGAAGGAACTCTATGGCGCACCGGTAGGATTAACGGTCGACAAGGCCGGCGCCCTGCTGATTGCGGATGACGTGGGCAACACCGTTTGGCGCGTCAGCGCTAAATAACGTTAACGGGCAGGTTCTGGGGAATCTGCCCGTGACATTGTCACTCAATACCCTGCGCCAACCAGACCGTTCTTCCCCCGCAGGCGGGATCTTCCACCACATGGTCAACCACGCGGAAGCCGTTCTCCTGCAATAAACGTCTGTACTCCTCCGGCGCCAGGCTGGCGTGAAACAGCGGCTGGCCTTCGAAGCTGCCGATCGCCACGCCGTCGGCTGGGCCGCTGGTGAACATCAGTGCGGCGTGCGGCCCGGCATGTCGTCTGAACAGCGGAAACATGCGGCGCTGATCGTCGCGCGCCAGATGAAAGAAGCTGTCCCAGGCCAGCAGGCCGTCGAACTTCGTCGCCAAATCCAGCTGGCGCATATCCATTTGTCGCCACTCCTGCTGAGGAAAACGCTGCCGGCAGTGCGCGATCATCGCCTGCGCACCGTCGACGCCGGTGACCCGATACCCCTGTTCGATAAAATAGGCGGCGATCGGCGCGCCATTGCCGCAGCCGAGATCCAGCAGCCGCGCATTGGCCGGGGTGAGCTGCAAAAAGCGATCGAGCCACGGCCGTTCAAACAGCGTGGTGGGTCTGAGGCGTTCCCAGGCGGCGGCATGTTCGTCATAAAGCGGGATAATGGTGCTCGCCAGTTTTTCCGTCATTAATATTGTCCCCGTCACGTGATTGGTGCAAAAAAAAAATAGCCTTTGGTCAGAATTAAAGCGCTTATCCGATAATATATTCATCAACAGACCGTTGACCAGAAATAAAAGGTTTTAACATTTCGACATAAACCAGTACAATTCCCTACCCTGTGTTAACCCTTTTTTTAGGTTGATTGTGTCGTTAATTCAGCGCTCTGCATCGCGACATCGGGCCGCCGCCTGGTTAGGGATGTTTGCCATTCTGATGTTGTTCATTGCGCCGGTGGTCTCGCGATCCCTGGAGCATGTACGCGCCGGAAGTGCTGGAACGACCGTCATGGCGGATTGCGGCATGGAGATGCCGATGCATCACGGGATGCACTCGCCGCCGCCTGAGCCTGAAAAAGCCTCACAGCCGCTGATGCAGCACGGCGGCGGCCATCACAACATGGCGATGATGGACGACAGCGCCTGCGGCTACTGCGTGCTGTTGCTGCACGCGCCGCTGCTGGACGTGAGCCACGCCCCGCTGTTCTGGTCCCAGTTGCTGGCTTCGCGCCCGCCGCCGATTCACTATCTCGTTCCCCTGTTTGCCCACGTCGTTCACACCGAATTACAGCCGCGCGCGCCCCCCGTCTCTTTCCTCTGATTTAACAATAAGCCCATTGCCGCTCTCTGTATTGCCGTTGATCGCTTCAACCCGGCGGAATTAATTCGCCCAACGGTTAATCATCGAGACGACATTATTAATCCGGTTATTTCCACGTTGATGGAATTAACCCCCGTATTTTCCGATGGTGATTTTCGCCAGGCCGCTCCACGCCTGAATAATCCCACGGCCAAGAACGGAAAAGAGTTAGCTTAAGGAAAGATGATGTTTAAACCGACTTATAAAAAGAACGCCGTTACCCGCGCCATCACTACCGCCATGCCGCTGTTCCTGCTGGCCGGCCACGCGGCGCAGGCGCATCAGCACCCTACCGACGCCCAGGTTAATGATGGCGACGTGATCACCGTCACCGCGCCGCTCTACTCCCCGTTGACCATCGTCACCTCGCCGAAAACCCCGCGCCAGCCGGTGCCGGCCAGCGACGGTTCGGACTACCTGAAAACCATCCCCGGCTTTTCGCAAATCCGCAACGGCGGCACCAACGGCGATCCGGTGTTCCGCGGCATGTTCGGTTCGCGGTTGAAGATCCTCACCGACGGTTCGGAAATGCTGGGCGCCTGCCCATCGCGGATGGATGCGCCGACCTCTTACATCTCGCCGGAAAGCTTCGATCTGTTGACCATCACCAAGGGGCCGCAGACGGTGCTGTGGGGGCCGGGATCGTCTGCGGGCACGGTGCGTTTCGAGCGCGAGCGCCCGCGCTTCGACAAGCCGGGCATCAAGGGCAGCGCCAGCGTACTGACCGGCTCCAACGGCCGCTGGGACGAGAATATCGACGCCAGCCTCGGTGCCGAACAAGGCTACCTGCGGGTGATGGCCAACAAATCCCGCTCCAACGACTATCAGGACGGAACGAATACGCGCGTGCCGTCACGCTGGGACAAGTGGAATGGCGATCTGGCGCTCGGCTGGACGCCGGGCAACGACACGCTGCTGGAAGTGACCATGGGCCGCGGCAACGGCGAAGCGCGCTATGCCGGCCGCAGCATGGACGGTTCGCAGTTCAAGCGCGAAAGCCTGGGCATGCGGGTGGAAAAATCCAACATCGGCGAGGTGCTGGATAAGCTGGAAGCGCAGGTCTACTACAACTACGCCAACCACGTGATGGACAACGTTACCCTGCGCTCGCCGGGCAGCGGCGGCATGGGTGGCCACGGGGGCCATGGCGCTATGAGCATGGGCGGCCACGGCGGGCACATGATGTCCTCCGGCATGACGATGCAGCTCGATCGCCGCACCGTCGGCGGCCGCGTGATGGGCACCTGGCAGTGGCAGGACGTGAAGCTTGAAAGCGGCGTGGACACCCAAACCAACACCCATCGCAGCATGAGCCGCGGCAGCTGGGAAAAAGACGCCCAGTTCAACAGCTACGGCGCCTTCAGTGAACTGACCTGGTCCACCAGCGAACAGGATAAACTGATCGGCGGCGCGCGTCTTGACCGCACCCTGGTGGAGAATTTCCGCAGCGGCAGCGACGGGGAGCGTTCGGATACCCTGCCGAGCGGCTTTATGCGTCTTGAGCATACGTTGGCCGACCTGCCGCTGATGCTGTATGCCGGCGTCGGTTATACCGAGCGCTTCCCGGATTATTGGGAGCTGTTCTCGCCGAAGCTCGGCCCGAACGGCAGCAAGGATCCGTTCTCCAGCGTCAAGAGCGAAAAAACCACGCAGCTCGACATCGGCGCGCAGTACAACGGCAAACGCTTTAACGGCTGGGTCTCCGCTTACGTAGGCCGCGTCGATGATTTCATCCTGTTCAAATACGATCCGCACAACGCGCGTCTCAGCCAGGCCGATAACGTCAACGCCAACATCATGGGCGGCGAAATGGGCATGGGTTACCAGCTGAGCGAGCACTGGAAAACCGACGCCAGCCTGGCCTACTCCTGGGGCAAAAACACCAGCGACGGCCGGCCGCTGCCGCAGATCCCGCCGCTGGAGGCGCGTCTGGGGCTCACCTATGAGTACGGCGACTGGAGCGGCACCGGCCTGTGGCGTTTGGTCAGCAGCCAACACCGCGTGGCGATCAACGAAGGCAACGTGGTAGGCAAAGACTTTGCCGAAAGCGCCGGCTTCGGCGTGCTTTCCGCCAACGCCGCCTACAAGGTGAATAAAAACGTCAAGCTGAGCGCCGGTCTGGATAACATCCTGAACAAGACCTACAGCGAACACCTCAACCTGGCGGGCAACAGCGCCTTCGGGTATTCGGCCAACAGCGCGGTGAATGAACCAGGTCGCACCCTGTGGGCCAAGGTTAACGTCACCTTCTAAACCGTACACCGGGCGATGGGCAACCGTCGCCCGGTCAGGCGATATGCGATCCGGTTCTTAGGATATGAGTTTTAAGTTTTTCCCATTCGGTTGAGCGGCGATTAGTATCACTCTCAATGTAATCAAGGATCCGGAGGGAATATGCAAAAGCTCACTCGTTTTCTGGCCCTGCTCGGCGAGCTGATGATTGAAAAAGCCGAAGACGCCGCGCCGCAGGCTGCTCGGCCTGACGATCGTGACGACGCGTTGCCGCCGCGCCTCGAACGTGGGGTTCCGCTGGCCGACCGCTTCCTGTTCATGTAATTCCCCTTACTGTCTTTTGGTCCGGCACGTTCCGATATTTCATTATCGGACGCCTGCGTCTATCTTCTTTCGATGGTTCCAGCCGATTCATCATAGGAGATAGCAACGCAATGAAGATCAGAACGGTAACCCCGCAAGACGCTGAAGCCCTGACGCAGTTATTGAATGACGTGATCGCCGCCGGCGGCACGACGGCGATAGAAACACCCCTTACCCCCGCCGAATTCAGCGAATGGTTCATCAGCGGCAGCAATGCGCTGAGCTGCCAGGTCGCGGAGGTGGATGGGCTGTTGGTGGGCTTCCAGGCGCTGAGCGCAGATGATGTTCTGCCGCCCGATACCGCAGATATTGCCACCTTTTCCCGCCTGTCGCCGAAGGTGCGCGGCGTCGGCAGTGCGTTGTTCCCTGCCACATTAGCGGCGGCGAAGTCGCACGGTTTCAAGCACATCAACGCCACCATTCGGGCGGATAACGTCGGTGGCCTCGCCTACTATCACAAAATGGGCTTTCGCGATTACGACCGTTTGCCGCAGGTGCCGCTCAGCGATGGCACGCCGATCGACAGAATCAAAAAACGCTTCTCCCTTTAACCCGCCAACCCGCTCACACTGAACGCACGATATGTTCGCGCAGCCACCGGTGAGCGGGATCCCGGTGCGATCGTTCGTGCCACAGCATGGTCATTTCAAAGCCCGGCACCGCCAGCGGCGGCTCGAGCCGTTGTAATAAAGGCTGATTGCGCACCAGCCGCTCAGGCAGCATCGCCACCAAATCGGACTGCGTCAGCACCGAGATAACGAACAGAAAATGTGGCACGGAAAGCACCACCCGCCGCGTCAGCCCCACGTCCGCCAACGCCCTGTCGGTCATACCATAGAACCCGCCGCCGTCCGGCGAGACCATCACCTGCTCCAATTGGCAAAATTGCGCCGGCGTCAGCCTGGCATGCAGCTTGGGGTGGCCGACCCGGCCCACCAGCACATAGCGTTCGCTAAACAGCGTGCGCTGCCGCAGGCCGGATGGCGCACCTTCTCGGGTATGAAATGCCAGGTCGATTTCCCCTTGCTCCATCCGTTTGGCGAGGCGCGCCGGGGCGATCTCCAACACCGCCAGCCGGGTGCCGGGCGCCGCCGTGCGTAAACCGTTCAGCGCCGGCAGCACGATGGTGGATTCGCCGTAGTCAAAGGCAGCCACGCGCCAGGTATCGGTCGCCACGGCGGGATCGAACGGCGTCGCCGGCGTCACCGCCAACTCGAGCGCCGCCAATGCCTGACGTAACGGTTCCCGCAGCTGTTCCGCTCTGGCGGTCGGACGCATGCCACGCGGGCCGGGCAACAGCAGCGGATCGTCAAAGATCGCCCGCAGTTTGGCGAGATGCACGCTGACCGCCGGCTGGGAGAAATTGAGCCGCTGCGCCGCGCGCGTGACGTTGTGCTCTGCCAGCAGCGCGTCGAGCGTCACCAACAGGTTGAGGTCCAGCCGCCTTAAATTATTCATAGTTATACCTGGGATAACAGCAATTCATTTCTAATATACCGACTAGCGCCCTAACCTGCAGCTCTCACACCAAGGAGAGCTGTTATGAATGTGCTGATTGTTTACGCCCACCCGGAGCCGCTGTCGCTGACCGGCTCACTGAAAAACTTCGCCGTTGAACGCCTGACGCAGGCCGGCCATCAGGTACAGGTGTCCGACCTGTACGCCATGAAGTGGAAAGCGGCGCTCGACGCTGACGACAGTCTGGAAGGCCCGGCAACGGCTCGTTTCGATCCTTCGCTGGATTCGCAGCGCGCGTTCGCCAACGGCATGCAGAGCGCCGATATCGAACGGGAGCAGCAAAAATTGCGCTGGGCGGATGCGGTGCTGCTGCAGTTTCCGCTGTGGTGGTTCTCGATGCCGGCGATTCTGAAAGGCTGGTTCGAGCGTGTCTATGCTTACGGTTTTGCCTACGGCGTAGGTGAGCATTCCGACACCCATTGGGGCGACCGTTACGGCGAGGGGTCGCTGGCGGGCAAACGGGCGATGCTGATCGTCACCGCCGGCGGCTGGGAATCCCATTACGCCCCGCGCGGCATCAACGGGCCGATCGACGATATCCTGTTCCCGATCCAGCACGGCATGCTGCACTACCCAGGCTTCGAGGTGCTGCCGCCGTTCGTCACCTACCGCGCCGGCAAAACCGATGAGGCGCGCTTTGCCGCCCTGTGCGAGCAGCTCGGGCAGCGGCTGGATAATCTGTGGAACGCCGAGCCAATCCGCTTTCGGCGGCAGAACGCCGGTGACTATCTGATCCCGCAGCTGACGCTGAAAGCGCATCTCGCGCCGGGGCAAGACGGTTTCGGCGTTCACATCGAGTAGCCGGATGCGCACGCCCGGGCGCATCCGGGGCGTGCCATTAATTCAGGGCGGCGAGAAATGCCTGGTAGCCTTGCGCGCTGCGATCCAATTCGTGGGATTGCAGCGGCTCCACCGTGCCGTCCGACGCGGCCTCCTTGCCGTAAAAGGCGAAGAACGAGGCATAGTCGGCCCGCACGTAGCCGGCGGTGACTTCAAACGGCCGGAAGATTTCCTCCAGCGAATAACGATAGCGCCCGTCGCGCGCATAATCCTCTGCACGCACT
Source organism: Serratia sp. 4542 (assembly GCF_016805595.1). NCBI lineage: Bacteria > Pseudomonadati > Pseudomonadota > Gammaproteobacteria > Enterobacterales > Yersiniaceae > Serratia > Serratia sp. 4542. Next base: position 895,030 of record NZ_RXKV01000010.1, on the reverse strand, counting down.
CCCGCCGTGACCGCCAACGCCAGCTTCTTGTTTTGCATCTTATAGCCGCTGCGGGAACCGTAGGCCCAGCCGTAGGTGAGCACGTCGTCCAGCCATTTTTTCAGCAGCGGCGGGCTGCTGAACCAGAAAATCGGGAACTGCAGTACGATGTTGTCATGGGCTTCAATCAGCCGCTGCTCTTGGGCGACGTCGATCTGCCAATCCGGATAGGCCTGATGCAGTTCGTGCACGGTATACCGCTCCGGATAGCGCCGCAGCTCCTCCAGCCAGCGTTTATTGACCACCGAGTTCGCCATATCGGGATGGGTCACCACCACCAAGGTTTTCATATCGATTTCTCCAGTCAGGTGTCTATCGGCGCATCATAGGTTATGCTGGAACAATGTAAAATACGCACACTCGCGACATATACTTACCCTGGAGAAAGTACCCAATGACCGCTGAATCCCACTGCAGCCCAACGGGCATCAGCCTCGAAGACACCGGCTATGGCTATACGCTGTCGGTGATCAACGGCAAATATAAAATGATTATTCTCTACTGGCTGGCGTTGTATAAGCCGGTATTGCGGTTCAACGAGCTGCAGCGCTGCATCGGCACCATTTCGTACAAAACGCTGAGTTCGACGCTCAAAGAGCTGGAAAAAGATCGCCTGGTGGTGAGAAAGGAGTATCCGCAGATCCCGCCCAAGGTGGAGTACAGTCTGTCCGAGCGCGGGCGTTCGCTGATCCCGGTGATCGACATGATGTGCAACTGGGGGGAGCAGCACCGGCCGGAACAGCCGGTGCCGTGACGGGTTAGTTGTCTGCCGCCGCTGAGGTTGCCGCAGCGGGCTCATCGTGCTCGACCAACGCGTCCGCCGGCCGGCACTGGCGCAGCGTGCGCACGCTGAAGGCCACCAGCACGCCGAGCACGGCGGCGAATGCGCCGAACGACAGCACGCTCATCAACGGAGTAAACACCCTGCCCAGTACGCCGAGCCCCAGCGCGCCGATCGAATCGCCGGTTACGTCCTGCGCGGTGCCGAGGCTGTTCACCCGCCCCAGCAGATGATCCGGCGTGTTGCTCTGGATCAGCATGAATTGCAGGAGCGAAGCGATGGCGTTGGCGTAGCCGTAGCACACCAGCGCCAGCAGCGCCGGCGCCAGGTGGCTGAACAGCCCCAGCGAAGCGATAGCGGTAAACGCGACGATGGCGGCGACCAGGATCAGTACGCCGGGACGAGCGTATCGCCCCACCCAGCCGCTGGTCAGCGCGCCCAGCATCGCGCCGAGCGGCACCGCGGAATACATCAGGCCGATAGAGGACGCGCCGACGTGGTAAGCGTCCTGCGCCAACGCCGGGAACAGCACCCTGACGGCGCCGACGATGCTCATCAGCATTCCCAGCAGCACCACCGACCCCACCACCTTATTGCGCCAGACAAACTGGAAGCCGCTGGCGAGCGCGCGCAGCGGGTGTTCCGGCTCCTGCTGCTGCGGCAACAGCGTCGGCAGGCGCACCAGCGGGATCAGGGTGCCCAGCGTCCCGGCGGCGGCCACGGCGAACGCCAGCCCCACGCCGCCGAACACGATGATGATCCCGCCCAGCGCCGGCGCCAGGATCGCGCCGATGCGCACCGTTACCATACTCAAGGCCCCCGCCGCCGCCAGGTTTTCGCGCCCGACCAGCAGCGGGATCACCGCCATCAGCGCCGTCATGCCCAGCGCGCCGAAGAACCCGTCCCAGGCCGCCAGCAGGTAAAGCGCCCACAGCGACGGCGCCGGTGCGAAGGCGTTCAGACTCAGGGCGGCAAAGCCCAGCCCGCAGGTGCCGCGCGCAAACAGGATCAGCTTGCGGCGATCGTAGCGATCGGCGAGTACGCCGCCCAGCATCAGGCCGATAAACATGCCCACCCCGTCCAGCGCCACCGCCACGCCCACCTGCAACGTGGAGCCGGTCATCGCCTGGATCTGGATCGGCACCCCCACCGCCAACATGCCGAGGGAAAACACCGACAGCATGCGGGCGCAGAAAATCGCGCGGAAATGCGCATTGCTTCTCAGCAAGCTGAAATCAAGAAAAAAAGAAGGTCTGGCCATAGTGTCCTGCATATCATGTTTTAGTACGGGCCGGGACGCACGCCCCCCGGCCCGGTTGCGTTATACCAACCCGTATTGCCGCGTCAGCAGCTCGTGCAATAGCGGGCCGAGCGTCTCCAGCGAAGCCGGCGACAGAATGTCCGCGTGTTCGCAGCGCTGGTGATGGCAGATCAGCCCATCCAGATACGGCGCCCACACGGCGTCGATATCCATCTCCGGCGGCAGCGTCTGGTCGGCGACAAACAGCGTTGCCGTGCCGTGGAAACGCCGGCTGCGCGCCTGGGACAGAATGCGCACCGCGTCGCGGTAGTTGGCGACGATGCTGTCGAACATCGCCGCCTTCTCCGCCATCAGCGCCGGATCGCCATGATCTTCCGCCATAAACTCGGCCTGCTCCTGCGCCACCTCTTTCTGCGCCTCCTCCTCGCTGGGGCCGGTCCAATCCTGGCCTTCCGGCGGATAGGTATCCAGCATCCCAAGGAACGCCACCTCTTCGCCCTGCTGCTGCAGGCGCGCGGCCATCGAATGCGCCAGCGTGCCGCCGAGCGAATAGCCCAGCAGGTAGTAAGGCCCCTGCGGCTGCAGGCGGCGCAGATGGGCGAGATGACGATCGACCATCTGCTCGATATCCTCGCAGGTGGCGATAGCACCATCCGGTCTTGGCGACTGCAGCCCGATGATGGGGTAGTTCCCCGGCAGATAACGGCTCAGCCCCGAGTACTGCCAGGCGAAACCGGAAGCGGGATGCAGGCAGAACAGCGCCGGGCCTTGGCCGGCCCGCAGCTGCAGGCATTCGCCGACGCCGCGGCTCTCGGCCGAGTTGGCCGCCTGCGCGTCATCGAGCAGGTGCGCCATCTTCTCCAGGCTGCGGGCGAACATGATCTGCCCGACGCTCAATGGCCGCGGGACGCGCCGACGCAGCTCCGCCGCCAGGCGCATCGCCAGCAGCGAATGGCCGCCCAGCGCGAAGAAGTCGTCGTCGGCATACACCGTCTCGCGCCCCAACAGTTCCCCGAACAGCGCCGCCAGCAGGCGTTCGCTGTCGCCCTGCGGCGCACGCCCGGCTTGCAGGGCCAGCTGCGGCCGTGGCAACGCCTTGCGATCCAGCTTGCCGCTGGCGCTGAGCGGAAAGCGGTCGGTCATGACATAGCTGACCGGCATCATGTGCGCCGGCAAACGCTGCTCCAGCGCCTGATGCAGCACGGCGGTGTCCAGCGTCACGCCCGGTTGGGCGATCAGCCAGGCGACCAGCTGGCGCATATCGGCGCCGCCAAGCCCCGTCGCGCCCTCGCCCAGCTCGATGGCGTGCACCGCCGCTTGCGCTACCCCCGGCTGCGCCAGCAGCGCCTGCTCGATTTCGCCCAGCTCGATGCGTTGGCCGCGGATCTTCAGCTGATCGTCGCTGCGCCCCAAATACTCGACGCTGCCGTCTTCCAGCCAGCGGGCGATATCGCCGGTGCGATACATGCGCGCGCCATTGCCGGCGGGATCGGCGACAAACCGCTGCGCCGTCAGCCCCGGCCGATGCAGATAGCCATCGGCCAGCTGAATGCCGCGCAGGTAAAGATCGCCGGCGCAGCCGACGGGCACCGGCCGCAGCATGGCGTCAAGAATGCTCAGCTGGGTGTTCCAGACCGGTTTGCCGATCGGCACGCCGGCGCCGTTTACCGCCGCCAATGCCGCGCCGGACGCCGGTTGGTAGGTGACATCGACCGCCGCCTCCGTCGGGCCGTACAGGTTGTGCAGCGGCGCGGTAACCAACGCCTGATAGCGGGAAGCCAGTTCACACGACAGCGCTTCGCCGCTGCAGAACACGCGTTTCAGGCTGGCGGCGGCGCGCTGTGGCGCCCGTTCGTTCAGCGCCTCCACCCAGATAGCCAACATGGACGGAACGAAATGCAGCGTGGTCACGCCATAGTTGTCGATCAATGTCGTCAGCGCCTGCGGATCGCGGTGCGCCTCCGGCGGCGCCATCACCAGGCGTGCGCCGACCATCAGCGGCCAGAAGAATTCCCAGACGGAAACGTCGAAGCTGCACGGCGTTTTCTGTAATACCACGTCCTGCGCATCGAGCGCATACTCGTGCTGCATCCAGAACAGGCGGTTGACGATCGCCCGGTGGTTCACCACCACGCCTTTCGGCCGCCCGGTAGAGCCGGAGGTATACAGCACGTAGGCGGGATAATCGCCGTTCCCCGCCGGTTGGCGCGGCGCCGGTTCGCGCCCGCTCTCGTCCAGCGCATCGAACAGCAGCGTCGGCGCCAGCGCGGCGAAGCGGGTATCCAACGCGCTTTCGGTGATAATCAGCCGCGGCTTGGCGTCCTCCACCATGTAGGCCAGCCGCTCGTCCGGGTAGCCGGTGTCCAGCGGCAACCAGGCGGCGCCGGTCTGCACAATCGCCGTCAGCGCCAGGCTGAGACGCACAGAGCGCGGCAACGCCACCGCGACGATATCCCCCGGCTGAATGCCGGCCGCCGTCAGCCGCTCGGCCAGCAGCGCGGCCTGGCGCTGCATGTCACGGTAGCTGAGGCTGTGCCCGGCATCCTGCAGTGCGATGCGTTCCGGCGTGCGCCGCGCTTGATCGGCGATCGCCTGATGCAAGGTGGTGTCCGCCACCGCCTGCCCGGTGCGGTTAACCGCCGCGATCAGCGCCTGCTCCTGCGGGGTTTGCAACTGCCAGCGCGGCAGCGGCAGATCCGGCTGGGCGATCCACTGTTGCAGCAGCGCCATCAGCCGCGCGGCGAAGCGCTCAGGCTGCGGCACCGAGGCGCGGTACTCCATCAGCAGGCGCAGACGTTCGCCCGGCAGCACCAGCAGCGTCAGCGGATAGTGGGTATAGCCTTTGTTGCGGATGGCGTCGCAGCGCAGCGATCCTGTGCCGCCCAGCAGAGCGTCGTTGTCCGGGTAGTTCTCCACCACCAACAGCGTATCGAACAGCGTGCCCGCCCCGGCCAGGTGCTGAATTTCCCCCAACCCCAAATCATCGTGCTCCAGCAGTTCAATCTGCCGGTGCTGCAGGTCGGTCAACTGCTCCGTCAACGAACGATCGTGCTGCAGACGAACCCGCACCGGCAGCGTGTTGCTGAACAGGCCGACGTGTTCCTCGATCCCTTCTATCTGGCCAAAACGGCCGGAAACCGGCGAGCCGAACACCACGTCCTGCTGGCCGCAACAGCTGGCCAGCTGCAATGCCCAAATGCCCTGCATTACGGTATTGAGCGTCAACCCGCGTTCGCGGCACAGGGTCAGCAAGCGCCTTTCCTCGGCCGGCGGCAGCGTCATTTCCAGCTCATGCACGCGTTCGTCCTGCGTTTCACCGAACAGCAACGTCGGGCGCACGTCCTGCAGCGTCTCGCGCCACAGGCGGCGCGAGGCTTCGGCATCCCGCGCGGTCAGGCGGCGCACGATATCGGCATAGTTCGAACGCAGCGGCGGCAACGCCTGCTCGCCTTCACGCAGGGCCAGCATCAGATCGTTGAGCACCACCGGCGTCGACCAGCCGTCGACGATCAGGTGGTGCGCGTTAAGGAACAGCGTGTAGCGTTCGCTATCGCCGTGTTTGACCCACAGCGCATGCAGCATCGCGCCCGGCTGGTTGAACAGATCGCGCTGCAGTTCCTGCTGCTCCAGCCGGTGCAGTGCCTGCGCTTCTTGTTCTTCCGTCAGCGGCGGCAGCGCGTGGCTGTCCAGCGGCCAATGGCTTTGCTGCGGTATCAGCTGCAGCGGCTCGCCCTCGCGGTTGAATCGGGCGGCCAATTGCGGATGGCGGCGGATCACCGCATCCAGCGCCTGCTGAAGTTGATGCGCGTCCAGTTCGCCGCAGAGGCTCAGGCGCGTCAGCGAGTTATAGCTGCCGCCCTGCTGCGCCGTCTGCGCATGGAACAGCAGGCCGTGTTGCAGCGGCAACAGCGGCAGCGCCGCGGCTAACGGCCCGCACTCCCGCTCCCAGGCGCGCACCGCCTCATCGTCGGCGCCCGGCTGGGCGATCTCGGCCGCCACCAACGTCGCCGCCGCGCGTTCGGGATGACGTTCGGCAAATTCGCACAGTGAACGCACCGCTTGCTCGATGCCGCTGTGCAGCAGCGCAATGTCGCTCTCGCTGAAAATTCCCTCCAGCCAGCTCCAGTTGATCGCCAGGCAGGGGCCGTCGCGCCGCTCTTCGACAAAGATGTTCACTTCCAGCCCGTAAGACAGCGCCTGCTGCGCATCCTGCGCCACGGCGAAGGCGTCGCGGAAGCGGGTTTGGCTGCGCTGCGGCGTCCAGTGCCCCTCATCCTGGCTGAAGCGCCCGAGGTAGTTGAATAAAATCTCCGGGGCGTTGCGCTGCGCCAGCGCCGCCAGGTCGTCACGCTGCGGATGCAGATAACGCAGCTGGCCGTAACCGACGCCGCGATCGGCCACCGCTCGCGTCGCCCGTTTCACCGCGCGCACGGCCTCATTGTGCTCGGCGTCATGCAGTTCGATGCGCAGCGGATACTCCGCCGTCAGCCAGCCGACGGTGCGGGCCAGATCGAGGCCGTCGTCCAGTTCGGCGCGGCCGTGCGACTCCAGAGAGAAACGCAGCGAAGCGGCCTGGAAACGGCGGCGGCAGGCCTGAGCCAGCGCGCACAGCATGATCTCTTCAACCTGGGCGCGATAATCCTGCGGCAATGTGCCGAGCAGCGCGGCGGTCAACCGGCTGTCGAGCAGCGTGCGCCGCTCGCTCACCGAGGCGATGCGATCGGTCTGCGGTTCCAGCGCGCGCCGGCCCAAACGCGGCACGCCGTCCGCCAGCATTTGCCGCCAGAACGGCAGCTCGGCTTCCCGGCGTTCCACGTCGGCGCGTAAACGCGCGGACCACTCATAGAGCGAGGTTTCTTCCGGCGGCAGCGTGATCGGCCGCCCCTGCATGGCGCTGTCGGCCACTTGCCGCAGCTCCTCGAGCAGGATGCGCCAGGAAACGCCGTCGACCACCAGGTGGTGGATCGCCAGCACCAGCCCCAGGCTCTGCCCGTCGCGCTGCAACAGGATCGCCTGCATCATGGCGCCGGCCGCCGGATCGAGATGCTCAAGTGCGGCGTCGAAAGCCTGTTCCGCCGCCGGCTCCAGTTCGCCGGATACGGCCTGAACCTGCATGAACTCAGCGCTAGCGGCTTCTTCAACCACCAACCGGCCATCGCGGATCCTGGCGCCCAGCGCCGGGTGCGCCGCGCGCAGCTGGTCCAACGCATCACGCAGCTGTTCCGGCTGCAGCTCGGCAGGCACGCGCAGGAAAACGCCGTGCGCAAAGCGGCGATGCATATCGCCCGTTTCGGCGAACCAGTGCAGGATCGGCAGCCCGTCGATCGGGCCTTGCTGCACGCTGCGTGAGGCCTGAGAGTCTACGGCCAGCGGCTGCATCGCCTGCGCCATGCGCGCGGGGGTGTGCAGCGCGAAGATCTCGCGCGGCCGCAGCAGATAACCGTTGCGCCGCAGGGCGGTGCCCAGCCCCATCGCCGAGATGCTGTCGCCGCCGAGCGCAAAGAAATCGTCGTCGGCGCCGACGCGCTCCATCCCCAATAAGTTGGCCATCGCGCGGCAAATCAGCCTTTCCTGCTCGGTGGCCGGTTCGCGAATGCTTTGCGCCAGCGTCTCCTGCGGTTTGGGCAGCGCCTGGCGGTCAATCTTGCCGTTGACGTTGAGCGGCAGCTCCGGCATCACCACCAGGATCGCCGGCACCATATAATCCGGCAGACGCTGCGCCAGCTGGCCCAGCAGCTCGTTTTGCAGCGCCGGCGAGGCGCGGCGCGCGTCATCCTGTACTGAGCAGTAGCCGATCAGGCGATAGGTGGCGCCGATCGGCTCGGCGATCACCACCGCACGCCCCACGTCCGGCAAGGCGGCCAAGGCGCTTTCCACCTCCCCCAGCTCGACGCGGAAGCCGCGCACCTTGATTTGGTGATCGGTCCGGCCAATGAACACCAGCTGGCCCTCCGCGCTCCAGCGCATCAGATCGCCGCTGCGGTACATCACCTCGCCTTCGGCGAACGGGTTGGCGACAAAGCGCGCCGCCGTCAGATCCGGGCGCCGCAGGTAACCGCGCGCGATGCCTTTGCCGGAAATGTACAGCTCGCCCGCCGCGCCGATCGGCACCGGCTGCAGGCGGCTGTCGAGCAGCCAAACTGAGGTATTGGCGAGGGGACGGCCGATTACCGGCTGGTCTGCGGCCGTCACCGGCGCGCCGAGGGTATCGACGGTGTATTCGGACGGGCCGTAATAGTTGTGGATCTCCACCTCCGGATGCTGCTGCATCAGGTTCCACAGCGTCGGCGTCGCCGCCTCGCCGCCGATCATCACGAACGACGGCAGCGGAAACTGCCCCTTCAGCAGGCCGCAGTCCACCAGTTGCGAGAAGAACGACGGCGTGATGTCCAGCAGATCGATCGGCGTCTGTTGGGTTTGTTCCAGCAGCGCCCAGGGGTCGCGGCGCAGCTCCTCATCGAAGATAACCAGTTCGCTGCCCATCATCATGCAGAACAGCGGTTCCCAGGAGGAGTCGAAAGAAAACGAGGCGGTATGGCCGGCGCGCAAGCGGCGCGCGTGGCGAGCCTGGAATTTTTCGATCGCCGGGCCGAACAGAGAGGCCTGATGCGACAGGAACAGGTTCAGCAGCCCGCGGTGGGTGGACATGACGCCCTTGGGTTTGCCGGTCGAACCGGAGGTGTAAATCATGTAGGCGAGATGCGCCTCGCTCAGCGGCATGCGCCGCTCGGCATCCGTTATCGGCGTGACCTTGGCGGCCGCGCAGCGCGCCAGGCACGGGGCGTCGTCCAGGCACAATACCTGCGGCAGATCCGGCATGTTGGCCCGCGTGGCGCGGTGGGTCAGCAACATCACCGGCCGCGCGTCGTCGCACATCAGCGCCAAACGTTCACGCGGATAGTCCAGATCGAGCGGCATATAGGCTGCGCCGCTGGCCAACACGCCGAACAGCGCGACCAGCGTGTCCACCGAGCGCGGAATGCCGATGGCGACCACGTCTTCGGCGCCGATGCCGCTTTCGATCAGCACTCGCCCCAGCTGCATCACCCGTTCGGAGAGCTGCCGGTAGCTGAGGCGCACGTCGCCGCAGGCCACCGCCAACGCCTCGGGCTGGCGCTCAACCTGGCGTTGGAACGCATCCATGATCGAGACCATGCCCGCCGGCGGCGCCAGCTCTGCGCCACGCCCCCAGGCCGCGAGTTGACGCAGCTCCCCTTCGCCGATCAACGCCAGTTGACCGTGCGGTTGATGCGGCTGCCGCGCCAGCTGCTGCAGCCAATGGCCGATGCGCTCCGCGTGATGATGCAAGGTGCGCGGCGAGTATTTGGCCGGGTTGGCGACCAAAGACAGCGTCAGCACGCCGCTTCGAAAACCGATCTCAAACTCCAGATCGTCGACCGGCCCCATCGCCAGCGTATGGGTGACGGCCGCCTGACCGTCGAACGACAAGGCGCCGTGGTAAACCTTGACGTTGACCACCGGCCCGTAGAGTTCCTGATGGCCGCCGACCAGGCCGAGATCGCGTTTGATCTGCTCCGCCTCATAGCGTTGATGGCGGCGCGCCTGCTTGATCTCCGCCACGGTGGCCTGGCAGACGTCCGCCAGCGACAGATCCGGCGTCACGTTAAGCAGCAGCGGCAGCACGTTGACCACCGGGCCGACCGCCGCCAGCGCCTGCGACCCCATCCGGCGCATGAAAGGAAAACCGATTGAGAAGCGGGTTTCGCCGCTCATGCGCGCCAGATACATCGCCAGCGCCGCCGTGACGATATCGGCCGGTTGCAGCGACTGCAGCGCATCATCGCGCCGCGCTTCGTCAAACAGCGATTCAGGCAGTACCAGCGCCTGTTTGAGCGGCTGGGCGCCCGGTTCAACCTCCCGGTTTTCCGTCGATAACGACAGCGGCGACGGCAAATCGCGCAGATGCTGGCGCCAGAATTCGGCCGCCCGCTCACGTGCGGGCGACGTTTGCCATTGCTGAAACTCTTCCACCACCTTGCCGAACGGGGTAAACGGCGAGGCCGCCGGCGCCAGCCCGTGGCGCAGCGCGCGATAGAGATCGGCGATCCGGCGGGTGATGGCTTCGAAGCTGAAGCCGTCCAGGGTCAGATGATGAAAGCGCTGGTACCAGAACCAGCGATCGGCGCTGACGCGGATCACCATATGGCGATAAAGCGGCCGCTCGCCGTCTGCCGGCAGATCCTGCGCCAGATCGTCGTTCATCAGCGCCAGCGCCGCCTGTTCGGCGTCCGGCCGTGCGCTGAAATCGAGCCACTCCGGCGCCTGCACGCGTGCGGGGTCGGCTATCAGCGGCAAACGCTGCACCGGCTGGCCGTCCTGCGCCTCAAAGAATCGCGCCTGAACCGTATCCGCTTCGGCCAGCCCTTGACGGATGGCGCGCTCCAACGACGAACGATCGATAGCGCCGTGCAGTTCGGTGTAGTGCGCCACGGCGAAGCCGTTGCGGCGCAGCGCGATTTGGTCGGCGATCCAGATCCCCGGTTGCGCTGCAACCAGCGGATACTCCCGATACTCGACCTGAGTATCCGGCAAAGAAAGCGTTTCTGACATGGTGTCTGTCCTTTTCCTCAAACGGAATGTATCGATGTGGCTGCCTGGCGCTTAACGCGCCGCATCCGCCGCTTTCAGCGCCGCCGGCCGCATGTCCTGCCAGTGCGTTTCGATGTAGTCGATGCATTCGCCGCGCGACGCCGGCCCCATCAGCACGCGCCACCCCTGCGGCGCCTCGGCAAACTGCGGCCACAGCGAATACTGCTGCTGCGCGTTGACCAAAACGGTGAAACGGAGGCTTTCGTCATCGAACGGGTTTTGTTGTTCCTGAGTCATTTGCATTACCTGTCTGTCAAAATGTGTGGGTTATTCCATCGCGGAAAGCAGCTGGCGCACGCCGTCCACCAGGCCGCCGCGCCAGCAGAGCGCATCGTGCCCGCCGGAAAACACGCGGTATTCGGCGCGGTGCCCCGCCGCCGTCAGCGCCTGATGCATCTGGCGATTAACGAACTCGATGTCCGCCTCCCGATCGCCGGCTTGCTGAATCACGGTGAGCGTGGGCGCCGCCGCGTCGCGTTGCCGAACCTGGCGTATCAGCCAGCCTTCCTCCAGTTCGTGACGTTTTTCGAACTGGGTAACGAATTGCACCGTGGGCCACCAGAAGGAGCCGGACTGGCTCAACACGCGGCCGAAGCGTTCCGGCCAGTGCATACCGGCATATAACGCCGCCAGCCCGCCGTAGCTCTGGCCGGCGACGACGGTGCGCGCCCCTTCCTCGCTGAACGCTTCGCGCTTCTGCGCCTGCGGCAGCAGCTCTTCGATGATTGCCTGCCAGAAGGCGGCGTTGCAGGGCAGCTCGTTTTCCCGGTGTTCACCGTCGATCGCATCGATCAGCAGCCAGCACGCGGGCGGCAGCCGCCCTTTTGCGGTTTCATGCTCGATCACCGGCAACAGCGCGTGCCTTTCGATCCAGTTTTGGCCATCGAGCAATAGCACCAGCGGGCGGTTCGCTTTCACCGCCGCGTCGCCGCTGGCATACAGCCAAACGCGCCGCTGGTTATCCAGACGTTCGCTGCGCCACTGAAAAAACTGTAGCCGCGCCTCGTCCAATGGCCGATCGGCGGCCTGCCAGGCGCTTTGGTCGTCGGCATCCGGCCCTTGCGCCAGGGAAACCGGGCGCGGGCGATGCGAAGGCCCCAGCGAGAGGCGATTTAGCGGATCGGCGATCGCCAGCGGGAACAGCGATACCCACCAGGCGCGCTGCTGGCGATCGCGCAACGCTTCGTCGCCGCTGAAGACGGGGGGAAGATCTCGCTCTGTGATGGGGATCAGGCTGTAGCTGCCGCGCCAGCGCCGATCGATAACGGCGGCGCCGTACCAAACGTCGGTGCCGGGGAGCCTGGTCAGGCTGCTGGGGGACGTGCTGTGGTGATCGGTAATGCCGTTGATATCGGCGTAAACGCGGCATATCGGCGAGTGCCGTTCATCGCCGGCGGGATCGCGCCACAGCCAGGTCATTTTGACGTGGCGGTCATCGTGCGGCTCGACGATGGGCGTGCCGTGTGAGGCGACCTTCTGCCACCACGCGGGCTGCCCTGCCGCCTCTTCACGCAGCCACTGCGCCGCCAATCCCTCATGACCGTTTTCTGGCCTCTTTTCCGGCAAAAACTCCATAGCGCCCCTTACATAACATGAGTGATTTTTACAAAACCTGACAATCGTATTGATACTCATTATCGTTTTCAATACTATTTGTCGGATTTTTACCGTCGTGCACACACGGCGTTTCCGCGTCGACGGGTGAAGAGCGCTTGTCGGCATTTCGGGGTTTATCAGGGTGGCATGACACACAACGCAGGTATGCAGGAGAGATAATGAAGATTAAAAACAAAGGGATAGAAAACGCGAACGCAGAGGCGATGTCCGCCAAGCGTTTATTGCTGGGATCGGCGCTGGCCTTACTGCCCTTCGCGCCACACGCGTCCGCCGCCGCGGACGAGACGATTCTGGTGACCGCCGACGCGCAAAACAGCGTGACCGCCCCGGTCAAGGGGATCGTCGCCAAAGAGAGCGCCGCCGGCACCAAGACCGCCGCCTCTCTGCGTAAAACGCCGCAGTCCATCTCAGTGGTGACGCGCGAGCAAATGAACGACCAGGAGCCGGCGTCGGTCGCCGACGCGCTGAACTACACCAGCGGGGTAATCACCACCTACCGCGGCAACTCCAACCGCAATGACGAAGTGATCAGCCGCGGCTTCCGCTATGCGCCCAAGCTGCTCGACGGCCTGCACTTTGGCCTTTCGAGCCAAAACGGCGGCGCCGGGCAGATCGATCCCTGGCTGCTGGAGCGCGTGGAGATGGTGCACGGCCCGGCCGGCGTGCTGTACGGCCAGGTCAGCCCCGGCGGCGTAGTGGTGATGACCAGCAAGCGCCCCACCGCCCAAAGCATTCACGAAGTCAAATTCAGCACCGGCAACCGCCATCTGGCGGAAACGGCGTTCGATTTCGGCGGCAAGCTCAACGACGACAATACCCTGTTCTACCGCCTGAACGGCATCGCCAGAACCGAACATGAGTTTGTCAAAGACAGCAAGCAGCAACGGGTGGCCATCGCGCCGGCCTTCACCTGGCTGCCGAACGAAGACACCAGCTTTACGCTGCTGACCAGCTACCAGAACGATCCGAAAGCCGGATCGCGCAACTTCCTGCCGCGCGCCGGCACGCTGTTCCCGACCAGCGCGGGCTATGTGCCCTACGACTTCAACATCAGCGAACCCAGCTTCAACAAGTCGCGGCGCGAGCAGGCGTCGATCGGCTACAGCCTCGAGCATAACTTCAGCGATGCGCTGTCGTTCACCCAGAACCTGCGCTTCACCCACCGCGATGAAGACTATAAATATCTGGTTTATAACGTAAACTCGAAAGTCAACGACCATACCGTCACCCGCATGGCGCAGCATGAAACGCAGATGACCAACGAGTTTGGCGTGGATAACCAGCTTAAGGGGTTGTTCGACACCGGCGAGGTGAAGCACACGGTGCTGGGCGGGCTGGATTACCGCTACAGCCATATCGATTCGAAGATGTATCGCGATCGCGGCAACGACTACCCGATCGACTGGGCCAACCCGGTTCGCCCCAGCATCGATGGCAGCACGCTGGCGCTGGCTTCCAGCGACTTGAAGACGCTGAATCAGGTCGGGGTGTATCTGCAGGACCAGCTGGAGTGGAATAACTGGAACCTGCTGCTGTCCGGCCGTCAGGACTGGTCGCAGGTCAACACCCGCGATCGCACCAGCGGCGGTAAAGAGCAGACCTACAACGATGCCCAGTTTACCGGCCGCGCGGGCCTGCTTTACGCCTTCGACAACGGCATTTCACCGTATGTCAGCTACAGCACCTCGTTCGATCCTAACCTGTACCCGAGCGCGCCGGGCGCCGATCCGCTCAAGCCGACCACCGGCAAACAAACCGAGGTGGGCGTGAAGTACCAGATCCCGGGCGGCAACACCCTGCTGACCCTCTCTTGGTTCGACATTACCCAGCGCAATGTGGCGTCCTATAACCGCCTCACCTCCGCCTACGAGCAGATCGGCGAGGTGAAATCCAAAGGGATTGAGGCGGAAGTGCACGCTCAGCCAACGCCAGAGATCAAGCTGACCGCCGCCTATACCTACACCGACGTGGTGACCAAAGACTCCAACTCGGCGGACGAAATCGGCCACAGCCCGGCGGGCATCCCGCGCCACGCGGCGTCCGCCTGGGGCAGCTACAGCTTCCTGAGCGGCGCGCTGAACGGCCTGACCGTCGGCAGCGGCGTGCGTTACATCGGCGATGCGCCGGCCGACGCCATCGGCCAGTACGATGTGCCGCACTACACGCTGTACGACGCCATGGTGAAATATGACCTCGGCCAGGCCTCGTCGGCGCTGCGCGGTGCAGCGCTTCAGCTCAACGTACAGAACCTGACGGACAAGAAATACGTTTCATCCTGCAGCGGCGAGTACGCCTGCTTCTACGGCAGCGGCCGCAGCATCATCGCTTCGGTCAACTACCGCTGGTAACAAAAATGGGCGGCCAGCGCCGCCCATTTCTTCCGCCTTTCCCGCCGCCTTTACTCCTGCTTCAGTTCCCGCAAATGCTTGTACACCGTGGCGCGCCCCATCGACAGCACATTGGCGATGTAGTCGGCGGCGCTTTTGGCCTTGAACGCCCCCTGATGATAGAGATCGCTGACCAGCCGCCGTTTCTGTTCGCGGCTCAGCGCACCGAGCGCGGCGTTTTCGCGCCGCAGCCAGTCGTGCAGGAAGGTGTTGATCTTCTCCTGCCAGTCATCTTTGAACAGCGCTTGCGGCTGCGGCTGCAGCCGGGTGACCGACAGGAACATGTCCAGCGCGTTGCGGGCGTCCTCGAACATCGCGGTGCTCAGGTTGATGCACAGCAGATAGCTGGGCTTGCCCTGCTCGTCGCGCGCGGCGATGCTCACCGAGCGCATCTTTTTGCCGTCCCAGTTCAGCTTCTCATAGGGGCCGGTCACGCCGGCGCCGCCGGCGAGCTCGAAGTCGTCCAGCCCGGCGTCGTCACCCGGTTTGCGCTTCGACAGGTTGTTCGCCAGATAAGCAATCTTGTTGGTGGCCAGATCGTGGATCACCACTTCCGCATTCGGGAAAAACAGCGCCGCGATGCCGTCGGCGACCGAGCGTAAAAGTTCGAGTTGAGAAGAAGAGTTCGGCACGCTGGGGTGTCTCCGTATAGCCCGGTTTGGTTTGCTGTTCAGCCGCTTAGCATACCGCAGTTGCCGCCACTTGCCGAGCGGATGGCGTTTGCGCCCCCTGCGCCGACGGCGGCGCTGCAAACGCCCTTAGTGTTCACACCCGGGATCAGAATTGGCCATTGCCGGTCGTCGGAAAAATACCTCCCGCCAGGCGAAAGAGGAAAGGGAAATATTTAAAGTCACTTTACTCACATGCCGTTTTGTTATTTAAAAGCCGCACCTTTGCCAATGACATTAATCCCCACCCCCTTTATTTAATTATTCACTTCATGCCGATCGCGAATTGATTAGCGGACTCCTTTATCCAAGAAAAATCCCATTAAAATCATCATCTTTTACATAAAGAAAAACGCCAATTCGGACTATTCCTAACTATTTCCTTCTGGCATCGAGAATAAATTTAACTTGCAGTACTGCAATAAGGATGCAGCTTAATTTGAGTTGTATAAGCAATTTAATTTAAAGGACTTTTACTATGAACCATGAATCTAGGGCGGACTGTTCCGCCAACGGCTACATTATTGAAGTTTCAAGTTTTAAACTGCCGGCCTCACTCAGCCCTGAAGCGTTTGCCGTATTGGACAAGCGTGTAGAAGAGGAATTTATCTCAAACCAGAACGGGTTCATTTCGCGTGACTCAGGCATCAGCGTAGACAATGAACCTCGCTGGGTGAACATTGTAAAATGGGAGACGCTGTTGGATGCGGATGAAAACATCTACCAATTTACGCGGGCTTCCGCGCCGGCGTCCGTCAAAGAATATCTGGCGAGTATCGGCGCTGAGCCGGTGGAATTAAAACGCTATCAGCATACCGGCGCGTAATGCGTGCCGGATGACCACGCCACGGCGGCGCGGTCTTCTTTAACGCTGATTGGCAAAACCTGAACGGGTGGCCGCTCGCTGTCACCCGTCCGTTTCAGGTGAGCACATTTATCAGACCCTGCCTCGACGGCCGCAACACATTAAAACAGCCTCGGATTAGGCTTCTCTTTGCACGATAAAAACACGGCCGCAGACGGCGTTTTAACAGGATTTTAACGCTGCCGAGGGGAAACGCCATTGTCAACATAGCAGTTAAATAAAATGAAACTTTTTGATCACATTCAAGCTTCTGAAAAATAGATAAAAAGGGTTTTTATGCGCTTTATATGCATAAAGTATGCATGCACACGCTCAGCGTCGATGAAAAGTAATTAACTATTCATTTGCCGCCCTGCAGGCGGCGAAAAACCGTCCGCTGGCCCGATGAGAGGGGGGCTAACAACCGGCATAATTAGTGGTAAATTTAGCGTCGCAAAGTGTTATGCGCTTGCTAATCCACGGTTAAACGAAATAAATACCTCTAATATATAAAGGTTGGTTATGGAAAAGCTATCCTACGCTTCAGACAGCAGCACCACCGCTTGGGCTACATATCTGCAACAAATCGATCGCGTCGCCCCTTACCTCGGCGAGCTGTCACGCTGGGTTGATACGCTGCGTCACCCTAAGCGCGCTTTGATTGTCGATATCCCGCTGCAGATGGACGATGGCACCATCCGTCACTTCGAAGGTTTCCGCGTACAGCACAACCTGTCGCGTGGGCCGGGCAAAGGCGGTATCCGCTTCCACCCTGACGTCGATCTGAACGAAGTGATGGCCCTGTCCGCCTGGATGACCATCAAGTGTGCCGCGGTCAACCTGCCGTACGGCGGCGCCAAGGGCGGCATCCGCGTCGACCCGTTCAAACTGTCTGAAGGTGAACTGGAGCGACTGACCCGCCGCTACACCAGCGAAATCGGCTTCATCATCGGGCCACAGAAAGACATTCCTGCGCCGGACGTCGGCACCAACGCCAAAGTGATGGCCTGGATGATGGACACCTACTCCATGAACCACGGCACCACCATCACCGGCGTGGTCACCGGCAAACCAATCCACCTCGGCGGCTCCCTGGGCCGTGAGAAAGCGACCGGCCGCGGCGTGTTCGTCACCGGCAGCGAAGTGGCCAAGCGTCTGGGCGTGCAGATCGAAGGCGCCAAAGTGGCGGTACAAGGCTTCGGTAACGTGGGCAGCGAAGCGGCTCGCCTGTTCGTTGGCGTCGGCGCGCGCGTCGTCACCATCCAGGACCACTCCGCCACCCTGTTCAACGCCAACGGCATCGACCTGACCGCGCTGACCGAATACCAGGCCAAGCACAAGCAGATCGCCGGCTTCCCTGGCGCCAGCGAGATCGAAAGCGAAGCGTTCTGGTCGGTCGACATGGACATCCTGATCCCTGCGGCGCTGGAAGGCCAAATCACCCGTCAGCGCGCCGAAATCCTCAGCGCCAAGCTGGTGCTGGAAGGCGCTAACGGCCCAACCTTCCCAGAAGCGGACGACATTCTGCGTTCCCGTAACATCACCGTGGTCCCGGACGTTATCTGTAACGCCGGCGGCGTAACGGTCAGTTACTTCGAGTGGGTGCAGGACATGGCGAGCTACTTCTGGAGCGAGTCCGAGATCAACGAGCGTATGGACAAGATCATGACCGACGCCATGGTCCACGTCTGGAACAAGGCGGCCGAGAAAGAGTGCAGCCTGCGCACCGCGGCTTACATCGTGGCCTGTGAGCGCATCCTGACCGCACGTAAAGAGCGCGGCATCTACCCAGGTTGATGCCCGTATCCCGGCCTGCCCCGGCAGGCCGGATTTTCCTCAGCGCAAACAGCGCTTCAACACCTTACCGGTACTGGTCATCGGCAAACGCTCGACGAACTCGACGATACGCGGATACTTGTACGCCGCCAGCCGCTCCCGGCTCCAGGCAATCAGCGTTTCTTCCTCGATCGGCTCTTCCGTCTCTTTCAATACCACCACCGCTTTGATCTCTTCGCCCAGCGACGGATGCTCGACGCCGATCACCGCCACCAACGACACCGCCGGATGGCGAATCAGCGCCTCTTCAATCTCGCGCGGATAGACGTTGAACCCGCCGCGGATGATCATGTCCTTGGCCCGATCGACGATGAAATAGAAGCCGTCGGCGTCGCGACGCGCCAGGTCACCGGTGCGGAACCAGCCGTTTTCCAGCACCTCTGCCGTCGCCTCAGGGCGGTTCAGATAGCCTTTCATGATGTTGTAACCGCGCACCGCGATCTCCCCGACCTGGTCGATGCCGTCGACCGGCTGCCCGGTGGCGTCGAGCAGGCGCACCTCCACGCCCCAGATCGGTTGGCCGATGGAGCCGGGTTTGGTTACCCGATGGGGATGGTTAAAGGTGGCGACCGGGCTGGTCTCCGACAGCCCATACCCTTCGAGAATGTTGACGCCGAAGCGGCGCGAGAAATCCTCCAGGATCTGCACCGGCAGGCTGGCGCCGCCGGACACCGCCATACGCAGCGTGCTGCGCAAGCGCTCGATATCCGTGTGCTCATCCAACGCATTCAACAGCGCCCAATACATGGTCGGCACCCCGGCGAAAAAGGTGATGCCGTGCCGTTGCATCAGCGCGATGGCCTGCGCGGCGTCGAAGCGCTCGACCAGCACCAGAGTGGCGGCGGAAGCGAACCCGGCGTTCATCTGCACCGTCGAACCAAAAGTGTGGAATAGCGGCAAGGTCACCAGGTGACGATCGGGGGCCGTCTCCGAACCGTCGAACAGCCGCACCGATCCCAAGGCGTTGAGCACCAGATTGGCGTGAGTCAACTCCGCCCCTTTGGCGCGGCCGGTGGTGCCGCTGGTATACAGCACTACTGCGGTGTCGCTTTCGATCGTCGTCGCCGAAGCGAATTCGGTAGCCTGCTCGGCTATCGCCGCGCTGAAACGTTCCCCTTCGAGCGGCAACCGATCGCCGATGATAAACACCTCGCGGCACTGCTCCGCCTTCGCCGCCGCCCGCAGCGCTTCCTCCCCCAGCGGCAGGCCGCTGCTGCCCTCGAAACAAAACAGCGCCACCGCCGCCGAATCCGCCAGGTAATAGTCGAACTCTGCGCTTTTAAGCAGAATATTCAGCGGCACCACCACCGCGCCGCTTTTAAGAATGCCGTAATAGATAGCCGGAAACTCCGGCCGGTTCGGGCAGGCCAGCGCCACCCGTTCACCAGGCCGCACGCCGCGCGCGGCCAACAAATTCGCCACCCGATTGGCCATGTCGTTAAGCGCCCGATAGCTGAGCGGGTTGTCGTCCTGTATCACCGCCGGCCGCTCCGGCCAGGTGCGCGCACTCTCTTCAAGCAAGGTAGCCAGATTCAGCATCGGGGATCCTCCCTGGGGTTGAGCGGCGAGAAAAGCGCCGCAGTATCACGAGTATAGATAGGCGCTTTGCGGTTCGCATTCCCAGGGGCGCTGGGCTATACCTTAGGCAATCCCTATCCCGCAGGAGTTGTGATTATGAGCAAGAAAAAGATCCTGATGCTGGTCGGCGACTACGCCGAAGATTACGAAACCATGGTGCCGTTTCAGGCATTGCAGATGATCGGCCATTGGGTGGACGCCGTGTGCCCCGGCAAAGCCGTCGGCGATTATATCCAAACCGCAATCCACGACTTTGACGGGGCGCAGACCTATAGCGAGAAACCCGGCCACCGTTTTACCTTAAATGCCGACTTCGCCGCCGCCAAAGAAGAGCACTACGATGCGCTCTTGATCCCCGGCGGCCGGGCGCCGGAATACCTGCGTCTGAACCCCGACGTGATCGCGCTGGTGCAGGCGTTTGACGCCGCGAAAAAACCGATCGCCGCCGTTTGCCACGGCCCGCAGCTGCTGGCGGCGGCCGGGGTGTTGAAAGGCCGCACCTGCAGCGCCTACCCGGCCTGCGCGCCGGAAGTGCGGCTGGGCGGCGGCCATTATGCGGAAATCGGCATCGATCAGGCGCACGTCGACGGCAATCTGGTCACCGCCCCGGCCTGGCCGGCGCATCCGCAGTGGCTGGCGAAGTTCGCCGAGGTGTTGGAGCAGTAACGCGGCGCTAGCGGAGCTGCTCGATCAGGAAGTGGATGTCGTACAGCCAGCGCTTGGCGCGCGCGGAGCGCACCAGCATCGACACGCACAGCGGCCGGGGATGCTCTTTGCACGCGGAGGGGGAAAACCAGCGCCCGGTGTTGGTCGGCGGCTGGAAATACAGTTCGTGGTTGTAGTTGCCGCTGTCGACGCCGAAGGTATCGAAGTAGCGGCGCATCAGCGTATTGGAATCGCTGAACGACAGGTTGAGCGCGGTGTTGATCTCGGTTTCCGGGGTGATGGCCACGCCCTTCTTCAGCCGCCCTGATGCGTTGAAGGCGGCGATAAGCGCGATGACCTGTTGCTGAATGTCTTCTGCCATGACGACCTCGAGCCGGTATGAATAAAAGATGAATGCGGTTCTCTGTCTGACTCTGCTCACCGCGGCGAGTTCTGACCGCCGGCCGGGTTTTCTGTTTCTTTACACTTTCCATAAAAAAACCGCGCGTAGCCAAATGCCTGGCGCGCGCGGTCGACGGTTAGCGGCTGAGCGTCGTCTGGTCGGCGATGACGCCATCCCCCTGCCGCTCGGCGGTAACGCCGCCGCCCAACACTTTATACAGGGTGGCCTGATTGTCGTACGCGCTCTGCTGCGCGGCGATCAGCGCCTGTTGCGCCGTGTACAGCGTGCGCTGTGCGTCCAGCAGCGTCAGGTAGCTGTCCACGCCCTGGCGATAACGCAGCTCGGCCAGGCGATAATATTGCTGCGCCGCCGCCACATAGCCGGTTTGCGCCGCCAGCTGTTCCTGCAGCGTGGCTTTGCGCGCCAGCGCGTCGGCGGTTTCCTGAAATGCCGTCTGCACCGCTTTCTCATAGGTAGCGACATACAGATCTTTCTGCGCCTGGGTGTAGTTGAGCTGAGCCGTGTTATAGCCGCCGCTGAAGATAGGCAGGCTGATGCTCGGTGCAAACGACCAGACGCCGGCTCCGTGGCTGAACAACGAGGAGAGTTCACCGCTGCCCACGCCGCCGCTGGCGGTCAAGCTGATCGACGGGAAGAACGCCGCCCGCGCCGAGCCGATATTGGCGTTGGCGGATTTCAGGTTATGCTCGGCCTGCAGCACGTCCGGCCGCTTCAGCAACACTTGCGAAGAGACGCCGGCCGGCAGATCGCGCATGATCCCGCCCAGCGCCTCGATACCGCTCGGCAGCAGGTTTTCCGGCACGCTTTGCCCTACCGCCAAATCCAGCGCGTTTTTCGCCTGCGCGGCGCTGGTGGCGTAGCTGGCGGCGTCCGATCGCGCCTGCTGATAGACGGTTTCCGCCGACGCCACGTCAACCAGCGACGCAATCCCGTGCTGTTGATTGTTGCGCGTGACGTCCAGCGACCGTTTGGCGCTCGCCATCGTCTGCTGTGCCACCGCCAGATTGCTGCGCTCGGCCGCCACCGCCACCCAGTCGGTGACGATATCGGCGATCAGTGTCAGACGGGTGCTTTTCGCCGCCTCCGAGTTCGCCAGATAGGTTTCGAACGCCGCGCGCGACAGGCTGGCGTTCTTGCCGAACAGATCCAACTCGAATGCGCTGACGCCGGCCGCGGCCTCGTAGCTTTGGCTCAGCGCGGTGGCGTTGCCGCTGCCGGTCAACGCCCGCCCGCGGCTGCCGTCGGCGGTGGCATTGATTGTCGGGAACAGCGCCGAGCGCTGCTCGCCGTACAGGGCGCGCGCCGACGCGATATTGGCGATCGCCTCGCGCAGATCGCGGCTGCTGTTCAGCCCCAGCGCCACCACCTGGCGCAGCCGGGCGTCCTGGACATAGTCGCGCCAGGCGACGTCCGGGTAGCTCAGCGCCTGGTTGCCGCTAGCCTCGCCCTGCGGCAGGTTGGCGGGCACCGGCGCCGCCGGGCGCTGGTAGTGCGGATCCAGCGACAGACAGCCGGTCAGCAGCAGCGGTAAAGTTAACATCATGACTCGTTGCAACACGTTATTCTCCTGCCTGTGACGGCGCCTTGGCGGGCCGACGGGTAAACATGCGGCGCACCAACACATAAAACAGCGGGACGAAAAAGATGGCCAATGCGGTGGCGGTGATGGTGCCACCGATGATGCCGGTACCGATGGCGATGCGGCTGTTGGCGCCGGCGCCGCTGGATACCGCCAGCGGCAGCACCCCGGCGGTGAACGCCAGCGAGGTCATCAGGATCGGCCGCAGGCGCATGCGCGCCGCGTGGACCGCCGCGCCAATCAGCGTTTCACCCCGCTGATGCATCTCCTCGGCGAACTCGACGATCAAAATGGCGTTCTTCGCCGACAGGCCGATGATGGTGAGCAGCGCCACCTGGAAGTAGATGTCGTTTTCCAGCCCGCGCAGCGTGATCGCCAGCAGCGATCCCACCACGCCCATCGGCACCACCAACATCACCGCAAACGGAATTGACCAGCTCTCATACAGTGCCGCCAGGCACAGGAACACCACGATCAGCGAAATGGCGTACAGCGACGACGCCTGGCCGCTGGTCAGCCGCTCCTGATAGGACAGCCCGCTCCAGGAATAGCTGCTGCCGGCGGAGAATGTTGCCGCCAGTTTCTCCATCTCGCTCATCGCCGTACCGGAGCTGACGCCAGCGGCGCCCTGCCCGGTGATCTCGAACGACGACAGCCCGTTATAGCGCGACAGGTTTTCCGGCCCGTAGATCCAGTGCGAAGACGCAAAGGCGGAGAACGGCGTCATGCTGCTGGCGCCCGACGCGTTGGTGCCACGCACAAACCAGCGGTCGAGATCTTCCGGCTTGGCGCGGTACTGCACATCGCCCTGCATATAGACTTTTTTCACCCGGTTGCGATCGATAAAGTCGTTGACGTAGGTGCTGCCGAACGCGCTGCTGAGGGTGCTGTTGACGTCGGCGGCGCTCAGGCCGAGCGCCTGCAGCTTGCCGTTGTCGATCTCCACCTGCAGCTGCGGGGTGTCCGGCAAGGTGTTGGCGCGCACCGCCAGCAGTGCCGGGTTGTTGCCGGCGGCGGCAACAATCTGGTCGCGCATCGCCTGCAGCTCGGCGCGGGTGGTCGCCCCTTTGGCCTGCAGCTCGAAGGTGAAGCCGTCGGACTGGCCGAAACCGTCGATCGCCGGTGGGCTCATGGAGAAGACCTGGGCGTCGCGCAGCGAGGCGAAGTGCGCCATGGCGCGTTTGGCGATGGCGTCGGCGGTGTTCGCGCTGCCGCTGCGCTGGCTCCAGTCTTTGAGGCTGACGAACGCCATGCCGGCGTTTTGCCCGCTGCCGCTGAAGCCGAAACCGTTGATGGTGAAAATGGTGCTGACGTTGGCCTTTTCCTGGTCGAGGAAATAGGCGGTCACCGCCTCGCTCACCGCCGAGGTGCGCGCGTTGGTGGCGCCTGCCGGCAAGGTGTACTGCACCATCACCGTGCCCTGATCCTCGTTGGGCAGAAAGCCGGTCGGCAAGCGCAGGTACATCACGGCCGCGGCGATCAACAGCAGGCCGTACAGCAGCAGATAGCGCGTCGGCCGGTGGATTACCCCACCGACCTTGTCGGCGTACTTCTCCTGCAGCCGGTCATAGCCGCGGTTGAATTTGCCCAGCAAGCCCTTGTCGGTCTGCGCGTCGTGCGCGGGCTTCAGCAACGTGGCGCACAATGCCGGCGCCAGCGTCAACGCCAGCACCACCGACAGCACCATCGAGGAGACGACGGTGATCGAAAATTGGCGATAGATCACCCCGGTGGAGCCGCCGAAGAACGCCATCGGCAGAAATACCGCCGACAGCACCAGCGCGATGCCGACCAATGCGCCGGTGATTTCGTGCATCGATTTCTCCGTCGCCTCGCGCGGCGGCAGCTTATCCTCCCGCATCACGCGTTCGACGTTTTCCACCACCACGATGGCGTCGTCCACCAACAGCCCGATCGCCAACACCATGCCGAACAGCGTCAGGGTATTGATTGAATAGCCGAACGCCGCCAGCACGCCGAAGGTGCCCAGCAACACTACCGGCACGGTGATGGTCGGGATCAGCGTGGTGCGCAGGTTTTGCAGGAACACGAACATCACCACCACCACTAACGCCACCGCTTCGAACAGCGTTTTCACCACCTCCTCGATTGAGATATTGATAAAGTCGGTGCTGTCTTTCGGGTAGGCCACCTTGTAGCCCTGCGGCATCGCACTTTGGTATTCCGCCACCTTGGCCTTCACCAGCTTGGCGGTGTTGAGGGCGTTGGCGCCCGCCGCCAGCTTGACCGCGATCCCCGCCGCCGGGTGGCCGTTGAGGTGTGCGCTGGCGGAGTAGTCCTCGTTGCCCAGCTCAATTCGCGCCACGTCGCCCAGCCGCACCAGCGCGCCGCTGCTGTCGCTTTTCAGGATGATATTGCGAAACTGTTCCGGCGTTTGCAGCCGCG
Source organism: Serratia sp. 4542 (assembly GCF_016805595.1). Classification (NCBI taxonomy): domain Bacteria; kingdom Pseudomonadati; phylum Pseudomonadota; class Gammaproteobacteria; order Enterobacterales; family Yersiniaceae; genus Serratia; species Serratia sp. 4542. The sequence goes on along the minus strand of NZ_RXKV01000010.1, from coordinate 870,355 downwards.
ACTGCGCCTTTACCGTGGCGGTCAGCTGCTGATCGGCGGCGGCCGGCAGATCGCCGATCTTGCCGGCGGACACCTGGGTGTTTTGCGCTTCGATCGCCGTCTGCACGTCGGAAGGCATCAACGCATAGCTCGCCAGTTTGGTCGGATCCAGCCAGATGCGCATCGCGTATTCCGAGCCGAACACCTGTACGTCCCCCACGCCCTCGATGCGCGACAGCGGATCCTGCAGGTTGCTGACCAGATAGTCGGAGATATCGGCCATCGTCGCCTTGTCGCTTTCGTCATACAGCCCGACGATCAGCAGGAAGCTGCTCTGGGATTTCTTGACCGTCACGCCCTGCGCGGTAACCGCGCTCGGCAAACGGCTTTCCGCCTGCTGCACCTTGTTTTGCACCTGCACCTGAGCGATATCCGGATCGGTGCCCTGATCAAAGGTGACGTTGATACTGACCGAGCCGCTGGAGCTGCTGGTCGAAGAAAAATACAGCAGGCCGTCCAGGCCGGTGAGCTGCTGCTCAATCACCTGCGTGACGCTGTTTTCCAGCGTTTCCGCGTCTGCGCCCGGGTAGGTGGCGGAGATGGAAATCTGCGGCGGTGAGACGTCCGGGTACTGCGAAACGGGCAACGAGTTGATCGACATCAGGCCGCACAGCATGATGATGATGGCGATCACCCAGGCGAATACCGGCCGCCGGATAAAGAACTGCGCCATATCACTGCTCCCCGCGTTGGGTTTTGTCGACCGAAACCTCAACCGGCTTCACCGCGGCGCCGATCGTGACCTTGCTGGTGCCTTCGACGATCAGGCGATCGCCTTCGTTCAGCCCGCTGCCGATCAGCCAATTGCTGCCCACCACCCGTTCGGCGCTGACGGTGCGCTGCGCCACTTTGTTCTGTTCGTCCACCACCAACGCGGTGGCTTCCCCTTTGGCGTTGCGGGTTATGCCCTGCTGCGGCGCCAGAATCGCTTTGGGATCGACGCCGTTATCCACCGTGGCGTGGACATACATGCCGGGCAGCAGCTCATGTTCGGGGTTGGGGAACACCGCGCGCAGCGTGACCGAACCGGTGGCTTCGTCCACCGCGACTTCGGTCAGCTCGAGCTTGCCGGCATGGGCATAAGGCGTACCGTCCTCCAGCTTGATGGCGACCGGCGTGACCGCGCCGCGCTGTAACGCCGCCTGCTGGCGCCGCAGTTTAAGCAGCTGAGCGCTGGACTGGGTCAGATCGACATAGATCGGGTCGAGCGCGCGGATGGTGGCTAACGCATCGCTCTGGCTGGCGGTGACCAACGCGCCCGGCGTCACCGACGAGATGCCGATACGCCCGGCGATCGGCGCCCGCACCTGGGTATAGGCGAGGTTAATGCGCGCCGTCTCCAGCGCCGCCTGATACTGGGCCACCGACGCCACGGCCGCCAGATAGGCGGCTTTGGCATCGTCCGCATCCTGTTGAGAAACGCCGTTCTCTTTCACCAGCGCCGCATAGCGCTGCGATTTGAGCCGGGTGGATTGCACCGTGGCCTGGGCGTTTTTCAGCTGGGCGGCGGCCTGATCGTAGCTGGCCTGATAACTGGCGGGGTCAATTTGGTACAATACCTGCCCGGCTTTCACCTCGGCGCCTTCGGTAAATAACCGCTGCTTGATGATGCCGTCGACCTGTGGCCGCACGTCGGAGGTCATGGTGGCGTTGACCCGGCCGGTCAGCTCGCTGCTCAGGGTCACTGACTGGCCGCGCAGCGTGACCACGCCGACCTCCTGTTCTGCGCCCGCGCCGGCTGGCGCACCGGCGTTTTGCCCATCGCAGGCGGCCAGCAACAGCGACAGCCCAAGCACCAAAAGCGTTTTCCTCTGCATTGCAATACGATCCTGTTGAGAATGACTATTCTCAATATATCGAATGCCGGAATGCGCTTCTGAAAGGGTTGCGTAAGGATTCGGTAAAAGTTCGTCGGGCAGCGCCGGCCGGAGCGGCCGGCGTCGGGATTATTTGTGCCGCAGCGGCACGTCTTTCAAGAGCCAGGTCAGCGCAAAAGCCAACGCCATCACCCCGGCGGCAATTTGATACACCGAATGGATCGCCCCGCCGAAGGCCTGCAGGTAATCCTGCTGCAGCGCCGCCGGCAAATGGTGCACCGCTTCTGCACCGAGCGCGCGCGGCAGCTGCGCGCCTTCCGGCAACAGCGCCGCCAAACGGGTGTGCAGCACCTGCGTGAAAATCGCCCCGAACACCGCTACGCCTATCGAACCGCCGATAGAGCGGAACAGCGTGGCGCTCGAGGTCGCGACCCCCATATGCCGGGGCTCCACGCTGTTTTGCGCCGCCAGGATCATCACTTGCATCACCATGCCCAGCCCCAATCCCAGCAGGCAAATGTACAGGTACAGATGCTGCACCGGCGTGTTATTGGTCAGGGTGCCGAGCAACGTCATCGCCCCTAATGCGCACAGGGTGCCGACGATCGGAAACAGCCGGTATTTACCGCGTTTGCTGATGATCCGGCCGCTGATGATCGAGCTGACCATAATGCCGCCCATCAACGGCAGCAGCTGCATCCCGGCCTGCGATGGCGTCGAGCCTTTCACCACCTGCAGATACAGCGGCAGGAAAGTCACGGAGCCGAACAGCGACATGCCGACGATAAAGCCGATCAGGCCGCACAGCACAAAGGTGCGGTTGCGAAACAGCCCAAGGGGAATGATCGGTTCACCGGCCAGCCGTTCCTCATAGATAAAGCCGCCCAGCGACACCAGGCCAAAGGCCAGAATGCACCACAGCTGGCCGTCCGACCAGGCCATGACCGTGCCGCCCTGGCTGGTGAACAGGATGATGCAGGTGAGCGCCATCGCCAGATAACCGGCGCCGAGGAAGTCGATTTCATGCCGCACTCGATTGACCTGCGACTGAAACACCGCGCCAATCACCAGCAGGGCGAACAGGCCCAGCGGCAGATTGATGTAGAAAATCCAGCGCCAGGAAAAATGCTGCACCAGCAGGCCGCCGATCAGCGGCCCCACCACCGTGGCCAAGCCGAATACCCCGCCGAACAGCCCCTGATAACGGCCGCGTTCCGCCGGCGGGATCACGTCGCCGACCACCGCCAGGGTGATCACCAACAGCCCGCCGCCGCCCAACCCTTGCAGCGCGCGCATCAGAATCAGCTGCGTCATGTTCTGCGCCAGCCCACACAGTACCGACCCAAGCAAAAACAGCACAATAGCGATTTGCAGCACAATCTTGCGGCCGAAGAGATCGCCGAATTTGCCGTACAGCGGCACCACGATAGTGGAAGACAGCAGATAGGCCGTCACCACCCACGACAGTTTCTCAAGCCCACCAAACTCGCCGACGATGGTCGGCAGCGCGGTGGAGACAATGGTTTGATCCAGCGCCGCCAGCAGCATCACTAGCAGCAACGCGGAAAACAGCAACGTGAGCGAAGGCGCCTTGGCTGGTGCCCCGCCGTGATCGGGCCGGGTTGTCGGGTTTTCAATCTCCATCGGAGTCAGTTCACTTGTAATTAATTAATCGCATAATTAATATATGAGTCATCCTTTTCTCCGGTCAATGGATCTCACCGCGATGACAGCACGAAACGTTCAAACTCCCGCCAAGCCTCGCCGCCCCGGCCGGCCGAGCGGCGGCGCCAAAGGGGCGGACAAACGCGAGCATTTGCTTGATACCGCGCTGAACCTGTTTGCCCGCCAGGGGATCGTAGACACCTCGTTGAACGCCATTGCGCGCGAGGCAAACGTCACCCCGGCCATGCTGCACTACTACTTTCATAACCGCGATCAGCTGCTGGACGTACTGATCGAGGAGCGCTTTCTGCCGGTGCGCAAAATGGCCGGCGAGGTGTTCGACGCCAACGCGGACGATCCCGTCACCGCCTTCACCCTGCTGGCGCAACGTTTTATCGACATCGCGTTGGAACACCCCTGGTTCGCCCCGCTGTGGCTGCGGGAGGTCATGAGTGAAAGCGGCGTGCTGAAACAGCGCATGGATGAACGGTTCGGCGATGAGCGCCGCCAAATCGCGCTACAATCCATCGCGCGCTGGCAGGCGCAGGGTAAACTCAATCCCGATCTCGAGCCTTCCCTGCTGTTCTTCACGCTGTTCGGCATCACGTTGCTGCCGCTGGCCACCGCGCCGAAATGGCGGCGCGAACGGGATAAAGGCCAGCTGAACGCCGAAGATATCGCCCGCCACGCCGTCGCCCTGCTGCGTTACGGCATCGGCCCGGCGCGTTAGCCACCGGGCGCGAAGCGCCCTATTCAGCGTGACCTGCCATGCACCGGCAGTTGGTTGGTTGCGCAGTGAATGCCGCCGCCGCCGGCCGCGATGGCGTCGATCTCCAACTGCACCACCTTGCGCTGCGGATAGAGCGCCGTCAGCAGCTCAAGCGCCGCCCGGTCCGCCTGCGGGTCGCCAAACTCCGGGGCGATCACCGCGCCGTTGATGACGAAATAGTTGATGTAGCCCGCCGCAAAATCCGGATTGTTGCGGCTGAATCGGCTGTCACGCGGCGCCAGCGGCGGCGAAAGCGTATGCACCTGCAGCCGGCGGCCGTCGGCGTCGGTCGCCGCCTTGAGGATCGCCAGATGTTGCTGGGTAACCGCATGGTCATAAGAAGCCGGATCGGTGTCCAGATTGGCCACCACCACGCCCGGCCGCACGAAGCGGGCGTAAAAATCGACGTGGGCGTCGGTGATGTCCCGGCCTTTAATGCCCGGCAGCCAGATAATTTTGCGCAGGCCGAGCATCGCTTTCAGCTCCTGCTCCACCCGGTCCCGGCTCCAGCCCGGATTACGGTTCGCATTCACCCAGCTGCTTTCGGTCATGATGCCGGTGCCGTACCCATCCACTTCGATACCGCCGCCTTCGCCTATCAGTGCGCTGCGGCGCAGTTGGGCGGCACCGTAGCGGTTGGCGGCAAACGCCGCCAGGCGCGCATCCTTGGCATGCCGCTGCTTATTGCCCCAGCCGTTGAAGTTGAAATCCACCGCCCCGAGTTCGCCGGCGCCGTTGACGACGAAATTGGCGCCGAAATCGCGCACCCAGATGTCATCCAGCTCGGTGACGACATAGCTGACGTTGTGACTGCCGCAGGTGGCCTCGGCCAATTGCCGTTCATGCTCGCGGCAAAATACCGTCACCGGCTGAAACTCGGCGATGGCGCGGGCGATACGGCCCTGCGCCGCCTGCACATCCGCCGTGAATTCGCCCCAGATGGCCCGCTGCGCGCCGAAAGCGAGAAATGCCCGCTGCTGCGGTTCCCCTTCGTCGGGCATCCGCCAGGCCGGATTAAGCGCAGCTTCTGCGTGACCGTGTAACGAAACACCCAGCGAGGCCGTCAGACCGACTCCGGCGACGGCGGAAAGCTGTTTAATAAACACGCGGCGATTTGACATTAAAGACCTCTTTTAATCATTTATAATTCAAAAAGTTAACCGAATAATTCATGGTTATGCGGTTGAATCTTATGCTAGTCTTCCCCTGCCACCGCGACAAACGATATATTTAGTGGATATCTGATTAGACAGGCTTATCGATAATGTTAAAATACTGGCCCCCCTTGAGCGCGCTACGCGGCTTCGAAGCGGCAGCGCGCCTGGGCAGTTTTCATCAGGCTGCCGAAGAGCTGCACCTTACCCAATCGGCCATCAGCCAGCAGATCCGCAGCCTCGAAGCGTTTCTGGAGCAGCCGCTGTTCTTCCGCACCGGCCGCAGCGTGGCGCTGACCGATGCCGGCCACGATCTGTTCAGCACCGCGCAGGTGATGCTGCAACAGCTGGCGGTCGGCATTCGCCGTTTGGATCAGTACCGCAAACCCAATCAGCTGATCGTCAACACCACTCCGGCTTTCGCCCGGCACTGGCTGATGCCGCGGCTGGGCGACTTCAATCGGCAGCATCCGCAGGTCGACCTGTGGCTGTTCACCAGCTTTGAACCGCCGAATATGGCGACGGACAGTATCGATCTGGCGATCCGCGACGATCTCAGCGCGCAGGCGGACTGCAGCTTTAACGTGCTCTGCAGCGACCGGCTCTATCCCGCCTGCCACCCCAGCCTGCTGGCGCTGGCGGCGGAGCAGCGCGTGACCCTGCACGGCGAACGGGAGATGGACTGGAGCCACTGGACGGTGGCGGGCGGTGCGCACGTCGGCCAGCGCGATAGCGGGCTGAACTTCTCCGATCCCGGTCTGCTGCTGGACGCCGCCTGCAATGGCCTCGGCATCGCGTTGGTCAGCCAACTGCTGGCGCAGCACGCGCGCGACGCCGGGCTGCTGCAACCGTTAACCGAGCAACGCGTGCGCGGTGCCAACTGGGCGTGGCTGCTGCACCGCGACAGCGAACACAACCCGCTCGCCCGGCACTTCTGCCAATGGCTGCAGTCGGCGTTGCCCGCCGGCGCATAACGCGCCACGTCACGATTCGCTACTCTGGTCAGGCGGCCCCGCCTGACCGCTGCTACCTTCAATAAAGCGCCGCAACAGCCCGAAGAAAACGCGCTAACCTGCTGTTTCAAAATAATTAGTTGAATTCACCTGATAACTGAAAATCGCTAAAAGGATCTTCTATGTCTGCCGGTTTATTGAAAACGATAGCTCTGAGCGTGGCCCTGGCCTGCACCGTTCCTACCGCCTTTGCCGCCGATCTGACCGCCGGCGCGGTCGCCGCCCCGGATCAGTATGGCGCAAAAGTCGCCGCGCACATTCTGCAGGCCGGCGGCAACGCGGTCGATGCGGCGGTCGCCACCGCCTTTACCCTGGCGGTCACCTACCCTGAAGCCGGCAATATCGGCGGCGGCGGCTTTATGACGCTGTATATCGACGGCAAACCCTATTTCCTCGACTACCGCGAAGTGGCCCCCAAGGCCGCCAGCAAAACCCTATACCTGAACGAGAAAGGTGAAGTGATCGAAAATCTCAGCCTGGTGGGCAGCCGCGCCGCCGGCGTGCCGGGCACCGTGCTGGGGCTGTGGGAAGCCCACAAGCGCTTCGGCAAGCTGCCGTGGGCCGAACTGCTGACGCCTGCGATCGGCTACGCCCGGCAAGGTTTCACCGTGGCGGATCAGCAGTATCAGTACCGTGAAGACGCCAACAAGCTGTTCGCCGGTAAAACCAACTTTGGCGACTATTTCGGCGCCATGAAGCCCGGCACGGTGTTCAAACAGCCGGAGCTGGCCGCCACCCTCGAGCGCATCGCCAAGTCGGGCGCCGACGATTTTTATCACGGCGAAACCGCGCGCCTGCTGGTGGCGCAAATGCAGCGCGACAACGGGCTGATCGGCGCGGCGGATTTGGCCGACTATCGGGTGAAATGGCGTGAGCCGATGCGCATCAGCTGGCGCGGCAACACCGTATATACCGCCCCGCTGCCCAGCTCCGGCGGCATTGCGCTGGCGCAGCTGCTGGGGATAAAAGAAGATCGCGCCGCCGACTTCAAGGGTGTGCCGCTGAACTCGGCGCGCTATATCCACCTGCTGGCGGAAATCGAAAAGCGCGTGTTCGCCGATCGCGCCGACTACCTCGGCGACCCGGATTTCACTAAGGTGCCGGAAGCACAGCTGATCGCCCCCGACTACCTGCAAAAACGCGCCGCCGAAATCAACCCGACGGCGATCTCGCCGACCGAACAGGTGCGGCCAGGGCTGGAAACCCACCAAACCACCCACTTCTCAATCGTTGATGCCGCCGGCAACGCGGTCAGCAACACCTATACGCTCAACTGGGACTTCGGCAGCGGCGTGGTGGTCAAAGGCGCCGGCTTCCTGCTCAACGACGAGATGGACGATTTCAGCGCCAAACCCGGCGTCGCCAATGCCTTCGGCGTGGTGGGCAGCGACGCCAACGCCATCGAGCCGGGCAAGCGCATGCTCTCCTCGATGAGCCCGACCATCATCACCCGCGACGGCGAGGTCAGCCTGGTGATCGGCACGCCGGGCGGATCGCGCATCTTCACGTCGATCTTCCAGGTGATCAACAACCTCTACGATTACCATCTGCCGCTGGCGCAGGCGGTGGCCGCCCAGCGCGTGCACCATCAGCTGTTGCCGAAGGACACCCTCTACTATGACAGCTTTGCGCCGCTGACCGGCAAACCGGCGGAAGAGCTGAAAGCCATGGGCTACACCCTCGAAGATCAGGGCTGGAACATGGGGGACATTCAGGCTATCCGCATCGATGGCCGCACGCCGGAAACCGCGTCCGATCCGCGCGGCCGCGGCGTGGGCCTGGTGGTGAAAAAGTAACGCCCCGGCGGCCCGCCTCCGGTTAAACGGGCCGCCGCTTATACCTGTGCGACCAACACATTGACGTTGGCCGGGAAAACCAGCCCTTCCAACGCGTTGCCGCTGTCGGAGGTCACCAGATAATCGATCTCTGGCCATTTGGCCACCAACGTCATCGCATGCCCACGCAGCTTGTTTTCGTCCGCCAATACGATGCATTTGCGGCTTTGCGCAATCATTTTGCGCGCGATGGCCGCCTCATTGACGTTTTGATCCATCACCCCGGTCTGCACATTGACCGCGCCGGCGCCGATGATGGCGTAATCGGCGAAAAACGCCTCGATGTTATTCAGCGCGATCGCCCCCAGGCACTCCATTTTGGAGCCGATGAACTGCCCGCCGATCAGCACCACGTCGATGGAGTCATTTTCCAGACAGACGTTGGCGATCAGCGGCGAATTGGTGATCACCGTCAGCTGATCGACGGTCGCCAACTGGCGGGCGAACTCCAGCGTGGTGGAGCCGAAATCCACGAACACCGTATCGCCCGGCTGGATCAGCGTCACCGCTTTCTCCGCGATGGCGCGCTTCTCGGCCTCGGCGATTTTGGCCCGTTCGTTGAATTCATGCTCGAATTTGAACTGGCTGCTGACCGCACCGCCGTGGATCTTCTTAATCAGCCGATAATCTTCCAGCTTGTTGAGATCGCGCCGAATGGTTTCCTGCGAAACCTGGAATTTATCCGCCAGCTCATTCACGTAAACCCGGCCGTTGGCCTGGATCAGCGCCAGTATTTCATTGCGCCTATCCACGGAATTAGAGATATCCATTCACATTACACTCGCTGCCTTAAGTAAGAGTGACCGCTTGCGCCGAGACTCGCGGCGTCAACTGACAGAATACTACGGGTTTCAGGGCGTTAGACGCAAGCCGTTGCCATCGTTCACCCGGCGGATTCGATGCTGATGTGCAGCGCGTCACGCTCGCCGTCGGCCGGCAAAGCGATGTTGCGCAGCAGGATCCGCCGTTCCGGCAGGCAGCGATGCGTTTTGCGATACAGCACTTCCTCGCCCAGCCGCACCACCACCGAACCGGACACCGCCCGTTCCACCCGCATATTGATCGTGACCCGGGTGGGTTTGCCGATCAGCGCCACGTTGGCAGGCGCGGTCAGGCGGATCCGCTCGTCGTGTCGCACCGGGAGAATTTGCCGCGCCGGCGGCAGCGTGCGTTGCAGCGAACGGGCAACGGCTTCGCCAACGCGCAGCCCTTCCTGATAACACTGGTCGCCCATGTCCGCCGGATGCAGCATGTTGCCGACGGCGAAATAGGCGGTGTCGGAACAGCGGCCGAACTGATCGGTCAGCGGGCAGCCGCTGTCCGGCCGCTGCGCCAGGTGGCTCTGGCGGATCAGCGTATACTCCCCGGTGAAACGGCCGGTGAAGATCAGGCTGTCGCAGGCGATGCGCTGTTTCTCCCCGCGGCGGTTTTCCACCTCGATGGATTCGACCCGATCGCGGCCAGCAATATCGGTCACCCGCGAAGAGTAATGGATCGGCACCCCCATCAGGCGCGCATAGAGCGCGCTCAGACGCCAGGCAACGGGCCTGTCGCCGTTTTCAATCATGGCGACGGCGCGCACGCCGGCGTTGCGCAGCGTCCACAGCGCGGAGAAACTGACCAGCTCGGTGCCGACCACCACCGGCGCCTTGCCCGGCTGCAGCCCGCGCAGATAGACGAACTGCTGCAGCGCGCCGGCGGTCAGCACGCCCTGCGGCCGCAGGCCGCTCACCAGGCGCGGATGGCGCGGCGTTTCTCGCACGCCGGTCGCCAGGATCACCCGCTGCGCTTTCAAGGTGCTGACGCCGCGGCGATCCGTGATGCTCAGCTCGCCGCCCGGCTTGATGGCGAGCACCGTCACGCCGGTGCGGATTTCCACCTGCCCGGCGCGCGCCAGTATCTTATCGACATAGGTGGAGCCGAGCATCGGCCGGTAAAACGTTTGCAGCCCGAAGGTGGGGTGCCGACAGTGTCTCGGCACGCCGCCCGCTTCCCGCTCCCGTTCCAGGAGCACCACATCCTCGATCCCCGCCTGCCGCAGCGCGGTCGCCGCCGCGATCCCGGCCGGCCCGGCGCCGACAATCGCCACCTGATACTCAGTTTTCATCAATGCTCCCTACGGCCAGCGTCTGGCCAAAACGATCGCCTACCATTTCCGCCACCCGGCTGCTGCAATAAAAACCGTTGCAGCGCCCCATCATCACGCGCGTGCGGCGCCGCAGCCCGCCGATGCACTCCGGCGGCACGGCGGAATCGAACGCCGCCTCGATTTCCCGCTGGGTCACCAGCTCGCAATGGCAAACGATACCGCCGTTGTCCGGGCGCGCGTAATCGCGCAGCCCGTAGTCGGCGAGCATCGGCATCTGCGGCCAATGCACGGTCTGCGGCGCCGTCGGCGTGAAGCACGGCGTAAAATGGTCGCGGTAAAGCTGCTCCACGTATTGCGCGATGCCGAGCGCCGCCGTCAGGCCGGTGGAGCGAATGCCCGCCACGCAGATCCACTGCCGCTCGGGATAGGGCTGAATGCGGTAGTGTTTCTGTTCGGTCGCCGGGCGCAATCCGGCATAGCTGGCGGTCACGCTGTAATTTGCCAGCGTGGGCAGCAGCCGGGTGCCCTGCTCGATCAGCTCGCGCATTTTGGTTTCGTCCACCGTCGCCGTCTCGCGATCCTGCTGTTCTTCGGCGGTCGGCCCCAGCAACAGATTGCCGAAGATGGTTTTCGACAGCAGCACCCCTTTGGTGATCGCCGTCGGTACCGGCAAGATGATGGCGTTGATCTGTCCGGCGGCGGCCTTGTCGAACACCAGGAACTGCCCTTTGCGCGGGCGGATTTCAAACTCGGGCTGATGGCAGAAACTTTCTACCCGGTCGCCCTGATTGCCGGCGCAGTTGATGACGATTTGGCCGTGAAACTCGCCCCGGTTGCTGGTTAGCCGCCAGCCGGTCGGCAAGCGTTCGGCGCCGGTCACCTCGGTATTGAAGCGATAGTCGCCGCCGTGTTTGACGCCCTGCGTCAGGTAAGCCAGCGGCGTGCTCCAGGGATCGATCACGCTCTCGCCCGGCACCTCTACCGCCGCCAATGCGCCGGGCGCCAGCTGCGGTTCACGGCGATACAGCTCGGCGGCGTCGATCTGCGCCACGTCCGGCACGCCGTTGTCATGTGCCTGCTGCACGATCGCGGGCAGCGCCGCCAACTGCTGCTCGTCCCAGGCCACGACCAGCGCGCCGGTGGGCAGCAGCGGCAGATTCATTCGTTCGCGAATGGCGATAAATTCTCGGTAGCCGGCCTGCATGCAGCGCAGCTCCAGGCTGCCGCTGGGCGCATCGAAGCCGGTATGCAGCAGCGCGCTGTTGGCTTTGCTGGCGCCGGACAGGATATCGCCCCCCTTTTCCAACAGCAGCGTACGGGCGCCCATCAGGCAGAATTTGCGGAATACCGCACACCCGACCACACCGCCGCCAATCACGACAATGTCCCAACCCGTTTGTTCTTCCATCATGCTGATGTCCCGTTTTGATGTGATAACCACAATAAAACCACACAATAACCGCATTTGAAATGACAAAAACAACATAACTCCCAAAAAAAAGCCGCAGAATGGGGTGATAAGCAAAAAGTATGAGGTCGATCACGCGGGGTTATTTTATCTTGTGATTTATGTTGCTTTAATGTGTGAAATTGAAGATAGATTATTAAAACAGTCACACAACCAACACCAGGCACAATAAAAAACAAAACCTATAAGAGAGCGAAGCAATGATGAATCAACGTTATGCCGCGATTGATCAGGGAACCACCGGCACCCGGGTCGTGGTGTTCGGCGAAGACGGCAGGCACCATTCGCCGGCCAGCATGCCGCACAAGCAGATCACCCCCAATCCGGGCTGGGTGGAACACGACGCCCTGGAGATTTTGGCGAATATCCGCCGCTGTCTCAGCCAGTGCGACATGGTGGACGCCATCGGTTTAGGGCATCAGGGCGAAAGCCTGCTGGCCTGGGACGCCGACAGCGGCCTGCCGCTGTACAACGCCATCGTTTGGCAAGATCAGCGCACCGAGCCGGAGATCCAGCGCCTGAAACGCGAAGGCGTCGAGCCGCTGGTGATGGCGAAAACCGGTCTGCCGCTCGATACCTACTTCTCCGCCAGCAAGATGGGCTGGCTGATGAACAACGCGCCGGGGGCCAGGCAGCTGGCGCAACGCGGCCGCCTGCGGCTCGGCACCATGGACGCCTTCTTCCTGTTCCACCTGTGCGGCCGGCATCTCACCGACTATAACTCCGCCTCGCGCACCTCGTTGTTCAACATTCATACCCTGCAGTGGGATGAAGAGCTGTGCCGTTTGTTCGGCGTGCCGATCGACAGCCTGCCCGAGGTCAGAGACAACATCGGCCACTTCGGCGACGTCGCGCTCAACGGCAAACCGGTGCCGCTGACGGCCTGCATCGTCGACCAGTTTGCCGGCACATACGGCCACGGCTGCCATCAACCGGGGCAGATGAAGATCACCTTCGGCACCGGCGCCTTTTTACAGGCGATCACCGGGCCGCGCCCGATCGACGCCGGCGAGTCCGGCCTGTTGCCCACGCTGTGTTGGAAGCTGCCCGCCAGCGAGCCGGTATATGGCCTGGACGGCGGCGTTTATAACGCGGCCTCCGCCATTAACTGGGCGAGAAAGATAGGCCTGTTCAACGACTTCGATGAATTCGGCGATTTCCCGGCCCAGCCTGCCATCGCGCGCGGCCTGGCCTTTGTGCCCGCGCTTTCCGGGCTGGCCTGCCCGTATTGGGATCGCTCCGCCGCCGGGATGTGGGCCGGCCTGTCGCTGGAAACCGAACGCAAGGATCTGCTGCAGTCGATCCTCGAAGGCATCGCCATGCGTTCCGCCGAGGTGATCAACGCCATGGATAAGTTGAAACCGATCGGCGACAGCATTTCGGTGGACGGCGGCCTGTCCGCCAACCGCTATTTCACGCAGTTCCTCGCCAACCTGATCCAAAAGCGCATCGTTACGCCCGCCAACAAAGAGATCACCGCTCAGGGCGTGGCGCAGTTGGCGCGCAAAGGGCTGGGCGTGGAACAGCCGCTTAAGGTGCTCAACCGCTATGAAGTGACGGAGCCCGCCGAGGTCGATATGGCGGTCTGGTTCGCCCGCTATCAGGAAATCATCGCCCGCTCGCGCGGCTTACGTTCATCGCAGGAGGAACACCATGGCTGAGTTCGGTAATTTCATCATCTATATCATCATGGCCGGTACCCTGATCGGTGCACTGGCGTCGATCGTTAAACCGGAAGGTGAACTGGGGCGCGAGTTCGTCAACGGCATTCACGCCATCGGCCCGGTGTTTCTCGCCCAGGCGGGCATCATGGCGGCGATCCCGATCATCTCTTACCTGATCATGTACAGCATTGGCCCCTTCTTCTCGGCGCTGGGCTCCGACGCCTCGATCGCCGCGCTGGCGGTGATCGCCGTGGACATGGGCGGCTATCAGCTGGCCGACGCCATCGCCGCCAACCGCGACATGTGGATCGTCGCCATGCTGGTGGGTTACACCTCCGGCGCCAGCATCGTGTACCTGATCCCCGTCGGGCTTATCATGCTGAACCGCGACGACCATAAATATCTGGCGCTGGGCGCGATGGCGGGCCTGATCAGCATTCCGTTCGCCGTGCTGATCGCCCTGGTGACCATCACCTTCAACAACCTGCCGGTCAGGGAGATCATTTCCACCACCTCGCCCGCCGCGCACTATCTGCAGCTGGATTTCCTGCAGGCGCTGCGGCTGCTGTCGCCGCTGTTTGCCCTGTGTTTCCTGCTGGCGCTGGGCCTGAAGCTGCGGCCGGCGGCCATGGTGAAAGGGTTCCTGATCTTCGGCAAGGCGGCGGACGCCTTTATCAAACTGGTGTTGGCGCTGTGCATCATCGAGCATTTTACCGGCGTGTTTAAAAAGGTCTTCGGCGGCTGGGTATTCGATCCGTTATTCGCCGACAAAGACGAATTATTCCGCGCTATCGAGATTGCCGGTTACATCGGCATTATGCTGGCGGGCACATTCCCCATTTGTTATTTGTTCCAGCGCTATTGCCGTAAGCCGATGCATTTCATCGGCAGAAAACTCGGCCTGTCGGATACCGGCGCACTGGGCTTTATTATGGTGCTGGCTAATATCATCGCGGTTTATCACCTGTTCAAAGGCATGCGGGCACGCGATAAGGTGCTGTGCGTCGCCTTCGGTATTTGTGCGCAGGCGACGTTGGGCGATCACCTGGCGTTTACCGCTAACTTCCAACCTTCGCTGGTGCTGCCGATCATGATGGGTAAATTCCTCGGCGGCATGATTGCCGTGCTGATCGCCATCAAGATCTCGGTGCCGGAAGCCGAATTGCTGGAAAAAGAACAGACGCAAAGGCAGTCGACGGCCATCGCCGCCGCCGCTCGCTGAATTTATCCCTGCACCATAAAAAATAAACGGGGCGCCGCCTCACGGGGAAGCTGCGCCCTTTTTTCCCCACGTTCTAGTTATTGAGAGAGAAAACGGTAATGAGAAAGATATTTTTGGCCTGCCCCTACAGCCACGCCGACGCCAACGTCGTGCAGCAGCGCTTTATGGCGTGCAACGACGTCGCCGCCGCTATCGTGCGCGCCGGCAGCGCCGTTTTTAGCCAGGTCAGCATGTCGCATCCGATCAATCTGTGTTTGCAAGAGCTCGACAAAACCGCCATCGGCAAGTTGTGGGCGCCGATCGACGCCCTGTTCATGGCGGCGATGGATGAGTTGATCGTGCTCGATTTGCCGGGTTGGCAAGAGAGCGGCGGCATCAAGCGCGAGATGGACTCTTTCGCCGCGCGCGGCTGCCGCGTCAGCCTGTGGTCCGAGGTCGCGGGCGAGTTCAACTGAGGCGTGCGCCCCGCCGCTTAGCGCGACGGGGCAGCAGCTTATTTTCCGTTGGCCAATTCGCCGTACACCACCTGGCCGCGGAAACCGCGCCGCACCTGCTGGAACAGCTCGCGGAACGCCGGATAATCCTGCGCCTGGCACAGCGCTTCCTTGCCGCGAATGGCGTTCACCTGCAGCCGATGATTGACGATCACCTGCTGCCCGTCGCGCCGCCATGCCACGCGATAGTCGCCCGCCGCATTGCGGAACTGCCTGTCTTGCGGAATGGCGATGATCGGCACGTTGGCCGGCAGCTGCAGACGGTAGGTTTCGTCGTAGCGCTGCGCGCTGCAGTAGAACGGCGTTTCGTTGTCCGGCGCCGGCGTGGTGGTATACAGCGTGCGAAACGATTTGCCGCCGGGCGGATTCGGCAGGGTCATGCCGCCCACCACGCCGAAATCGACGTAGTCGTCCGCCTTGAAGCGGAAGCGGTAACCGAACTGTTTTTTGAGATCCAGCGGATCGCTGTTCATCGCCACCTCGCCGCTGCCGTCGATGCCGGAGGCGGACATGATCGACGCTTCGGCCTGCGCCCGGTTCTGCCGGTTGATCTGCGAGAAGTAGCCCCGCAGGTCAATCTCTTCCACTTCGCTCAGCCGACGCTCGGTTTGCCCGTGCAGATTGCCCGCTTTGTCGAACACGAAATCGACGCTCAGCGCGCTCTTGACCGGCTGCTCGTCGCTGCCCGGCGTGCGCGCCAGCTTGGCGTCGCGCGTCAGCAGCACCGGTGCCCCCAGGTCGCCTTCCGGCAGTTGCCCGAACCGCGCCCACGGATTGGTGGAGTCCAGGTACAGTTTGAATTCCGGCACGTAGGTGATGGCGTGGTTAAAGCGGCTGAGCAGCGGCACCTTAGGCAGTAACGGGCCTTCGTCCATGCCGATCAGCACCGGCGAGCTAGCAATGCCTTTGGCGGCGAGCAGCGCCTCCAGGATCACCACGTGGTCCTTACAGTCGCCGTAGTGGTTGTCGAGAATGCTCTGCGCCGAATTCGGCTCCAGCCCGCCGTTGCCCAGGTACACCGCCACGTAGCGAATGTTTTGCGCCACCCAGCGATAGAGGGCCTCCGCCTGCTCGCGCCGATCGCTGATGCCGGCGGTGATGTTGTCCGCCAGCGCCTGAATGCCCGGCGTCACCTGCGCCGCCGCGCCGGCCTTCAGCTGGTAGGCCTTGGCCAGCTGCGGCCACTCGCGGTAGGTGCTGGCCATGATGGTCGGGCTGAAGGTCCAGCTGTCCGCCGCCCAGTTTTGTGATTTCATCGGCGTGCTGCGCGAATAATGCCAGCGCCAGTGCGCCTGCCCGTCGCGGATCTGCGGCTGGTCCCCGCCTTCCACGCCGCGCGTGAAGATATGCATCGGCAGCCTGGCCGGCGCCTGCAGCGTCACTTCGGCGTCGTCGAACTGGTCGAAAACGCTGAACGTCTCCCACAGGCCGAAATAGTCGGGGAAATACGGGGTGTTTTGCGTGCGGCGCAGCTCATACACCACGCGCGATCCCGGCGCCAGGTTGGAGAACACGATGACGCGCACTTTGCGGTCGGCATACAGCGGCGCCGTGGCGCTGGAGTAGCTTTCCTGGGTATAGATGCGATCGGGCGCCACGTCGTGGCGCTGGCCGTCGGCGGTCAGCGTGTAGGCGGCGACCACCTCCAGCGTTTCCATTTTTTCGCTGTAGCTCAGGCGGATCTGGCTGAATTTCTCGACCGCCGCCTTGGTCTTCAGCAGCATTTCGTAGCTTTCCGTTTTCACGTTGGTGGCGTTGGCGTTGACGCGGTAATCCGCGCGATAGCGTACGAAGCTGAAATCGTTGTTGGCCGTGTCGTTCTGGCCCTGATCCGCCGCGGCGGGCGGTGCAACGGCCAACACGGTGGCCGGGTGCGTTGCCGTCAAACCGGCGAATAACAGCAGGGAAGGAATAGCGATTTTCATCTTCGGTCCTTGAAGGGCAATAAACGGCGACGCCGGGCTACGCGCCCGTCCCGGCGTCAAAACAGGCGGGCACACTAATATAATTGAGAATCATTTTCAATAAACGGACCTTCAACGCCGGAGCTACCCCTGTTCGATCAGCATCACGGCGGTGGTCTCCGGCTCCAGCGCCTCGAAAACGTGCTCGCGATCGGCGGAGTAGCTGATGTAATCGCCGGCGCTCAGCTCCAGCGGCTGGTCCGCCGGCCCGAGGCGCGCCCGCCCGCTGCTGATGATCACATGCTCGACGGTGCCGGGGGGATGCGGCCGGGAAAGTTTGGCTTCGCCGGGCTGCACCCGCAGCCGGTAAATGTCGCGCTGCGCCCCCGGCGGGCAGGTGGCCAGCAGCGTGGCGGCGTAGTTGCCCTGCTCCGACAGCGCCGGCGTACCTTCATGGGCGCGGATCACTTGCACCTGCCTGCTCGGCTGTGAAATCAGCCGGCTGACCGGCACGTCCAGCGCCATCGCCAGCGCCCACAGCGTTTCCAGGCTGGGATTGCCGCTGCCGGCTTCCAGCTGCGACAGCGTGGATTTGGCGATGCCCGCTCGCTTCGCCAGTTCGGTCACCGACAGGTTCAACCGCTCCCGCTCGCGGCGGATTGCCGCCGACAGCAGGCCGATAGGCGTGATGTTCTGCATCCGATCGTCACTCATTGTTCGCTATGTCATCCATTTGTTCGGCTTGACGAACACTCGTGTTCGTGTTCATCATAATGTTCGATTGTTCATTTTAATGATTAAGCCGCTTCACCACAAGTACGGCCAGGCAACGAAGGAAACAACATGAAAACGAAAACGCGCGGTGCAGTGCAAATGATCCTCGCCATGACCATCTCCGGCACCGTGGGGTGGCCGGTGCTCGTTTTGGGGCAGCCGCCTGCGACGGTGGTGTTTTGGCGCTGCGCGTTCGGCGCGCTGGCCATGCTGGCGACCTGCGCCGCACTCGGTCAGTTGAAACAAGGCGCGATCAACCGCCGCCAGCTGGCCTTCGCCATTCTGGGGGGGATCGCCCTGGTGCTCAACTGGACGCTGCTGTTTGCCGCCTATCAGCATGCTTCGATCGCTGTCGCCACCGTCACCTACCACGTTCAGCCGTTCATGTTGGTGGCGCTGGGGGCGCTGCTGTTCGGCGAAAAACTGACGGCCGATCGGCTGGGCTGGCTTCTGCTGGCGTTCGCGGGGATGGTGTTGATCGTCGCCGGCCGGCAAAACGGCGGCAGCGGCGATGGCTACCTGCTCGGCGTGGCGCTGGCGCTGGGCGCAGCCCTGATGTACGCCATTGCGGCGGCGATCGTCAAACAGCTGGCCGCGCTGCCGCCGCAGCTGATCGTGTTGATTCAGCTGACCGTCGGCGCGTTGGCGCTGGCGCCGTTCGCCGGCCTGGCTACGCCGCCTGCGGCCCCCCTCGACTGGCTGCTGCTGGCGACCCTCGGCCTGGTGCATACCGGTTTGATGTCCACGTTGCTATATGGCGCCATTCAGAAGATCCCCACGGCCCTGGTCGGCGCCCTGTCGTTCATCTACCCGGCGGTGGCGATCGTGGTGGACTGGGCGGTGTTCGGCCACCGCCTCAGCCTGCTGCAGCTGCTGGGCACGCTGGCGATCCTGGGCGCCGCGGCGGGCATGATGTTTTATAAACGCCATTCAATCTCAACAGCAGCCGAGCCTGCCGTCGTGAGACAGAAAAATAAATGAGCATAAACGAATGCCGAAGGCGTTTTATGTCTAACCTTATTATCGATGCCGCCACTCAGCCTATTTAATCCATTCTAATTATTAAGCATGAAAATAATTAGAATATTTACCTTGCGCGTGGAGAAATATCAATATGAGCAATACCGGTGAGACATTAATCAATGCCATCGTCAGCAATAATTCTCTGATGGCAATAAATAATTGCCCTGGCGTCCCCGCCCAAATGAGCCGGGCCGTTTATGGCAAAACGCAGGACGATAGCGGGGCCGGAACCACGATCGAAAATAACCGTGACATGCAAAAGAATATCAATATCGCGCTGGGGTTCTCTGGGGCGAACTCGGAAACCGCCGTTTGGCATTTCATGATTGGCCCGCCCGTCCACCATTTTGTGGTGATCCCCTGGTACCAGCATACGGCGCCGCACGGACGGGTCTACACCGTATTTATGGCCTACGAGAACCGGTATTCGGTTGGCGGCTATGTTCAGCATACGCCGCCGGCGCCTTCTGCGGTGAAAGGCTACCGTACCGTCTGGAGCGTGACCGACCTGGGGCAGATGTTTAGCGATTTGTTGACCAGCGCCACGGCGTGGCAAACCTATTTCGGTGCGGTGGGCGCAGCGCAGGCCAATAAAATAACCTATTGGAAATATAAGGTAACGTCTTTAGATTCCGCCGTGGCCAACGTCAATAAATACCGCTAATCCCATCCGGCGGGCAAGCTATGCACAATAAGGCATTCGTCTTGCGCCCGGCGCGGTGCTATTTATTTAAACCGTGTAGGGTAGAAGGAGTGTTCTATGTGGCATCACCGCCTGCAACGGCGCATCCGTTTCAGCTACTGGAACGAACTGTGCGTCGCAAAAAAATAAGGGAAGGCGCAAGCCTTCCCTTTTGTCATTCACCGTTCAGATCAGAAACGGTCGGTTTTTACCACGTCGTCGAACGGCAGTTTGCCGATGCGCGGATAAGGTTGCCCCGCCGCCTTACCGATGGCGACCATCAGCGCGATCTGATAGTGCGCCGGTTTGTTGATGATTTCGCCCACGGCGTCGAAATCAAACCCGTCCATCGGGCAAGAGTCGTAGCCCTGCGCCTTGGCCGCCAGCATCAGCGTCTGGGCGAAGATGCCGCTGCTGCGCATCACTTCGTCGCGCTGCACCTGTGGCTTACCGCGATAATACTGATCGACGGCCGGGATCATGAACTGCTGTACCGGTTCCGCCGCCTCGGCCCAAACGTTTTTTACCTGTGACTCCCAGCTCGACAGATCGCCGCACAGCACGACCAGCATCGATGCGTCGGTCACCTGCGCCTGCCCCCACGCCGCCTCGCGAATTTTCTCGCGCTGAGCGCGATCTTCGATCAGCAGCGGGCGCCAGTGCTGCAGGTTAAAAGCGCTGGGTGCGCCCTGCAGCGCGATAGTCAGCAACGCTTTTTTCTCTTCGAGCGTCATCACGTGCTGCGTATCGAACTGCTTGGTGGCGCGGCGCTGGCGGATTGCGTCTAACGTATTCATTTTACTGCCTCTGTCCATGTGAAAGGCCCTATTGTCGCCAACGCGGCGCGCCTGTCCAGCCCTCGGCGGCTATTTCTGCGCGGTTTCGGCGCGCAGGCGGCCGACCTGCGCCGCCAGATCGGGCCACGGCGCCTGACCGGCGTAGTGCTGCCGCAGGTAGTTGAGCAGGATGGCGATCTGCACGTCATCCAGGTTATGGCGGAAGCCCGGCATATAGCCCAGTTCGGCGTTCGCCGGCCGCTGTATGCCATCCAGCACCACGCGAATGGCGTTGTCCGGCGCCTCGGCAAACAGGTTGGTGTTCAGCGCCAGAGACGGCCGCACTCCTGCCATCTGCGCGCCTTTTTCCTGCGCATGGCAAGCCATGCAGGCGCCGGAAAACAGCCGCGCGCCTTGCGAGCTCAGGGGCTCCACCTGCCGTTCCGCCTGAGCATTCAACGCGGCCGCCGTCGCGCTCGCCGCCGTTTCAGGATGATAGCTGCGCAGATAGACGGCGATCGCCTGCAGATCGGCCTGCGGCAAGCGGGACAACCCTTCTTCGATCACCGGCGCCATCGGGCCGGCGGCCACGCCGTGGTTGGCCGAGTAGCCGGTACGCATAAAATCGACCAGATCCTGCTGCGTCCAATCGAGCGGCGCAGGCGAGCGGCCGGTCAACGCCGGCGCCGTCCAGCCTTCCGCCACGCCGCCGGCCAGGTGGTCGCTACCGGTTTTCTCGCCGAACAGCACGTTGCGCGGCGAGTGGCAGGCGCTACAGTGCCCCAGCCCTTCGGCCAGATAAGCGCCGCGGTTCCAGGCGGCGCTTTGGGCCGGGTCTTCCTGCATCGCGCCCGGCGTCAGGAACAGCAGGTTCCAGGCGAAGATACCCTGGCGGATATTGAACGGAAAGTGCAGCTCGGTGGCCGGCGGCCGGGAGTTGACCGGCGGCTGCGACATCAGGTAAGCGTACAGCGCCTGCAGATCGTCGTCGCGGGTGCGGGTAAAGGCGGTATAGGGAAACGCCGGGTAAAGGTAGCGGCCCTGGCGATCGACGCCGTGGCGCATGGCGCGTTCAAACGCCGCATAGCTCCAGCTGCCGATGCCGGTTTCCACGTCCGGCGTGATGTTGGTGGTGTAAATGGTGCCGAAGGGGATCTCCATCGCTAACCCGCCGGCGTTGCGCTCACCGCCCGAACGGGTGTGGCACACCGCGCAATCGCCGAGATCGGCCAGCGTTTTGCCGCGCGCGATCTGCGCCTCGCTGAAACTGTGCGTCGCATCGGCGGCGAGCGGCGCGATTTCCGGTTGCCAGCTGGCGACAACGCCGGCCACCACAACGGCGATCGCCGTGAAGCCACCCCACCCGACGATTTTTTTCATCTTACTCATCTTTGCTGTCCTTGTTCGTTACGGGGGGTTAATGGCCGGCCTGAGCGCGCAGCGCGGCGAGCACCCGCGCCGGCGTAAACGGCACCTCGCGCAGGCGCACGCCGAGCGCGTCAAACAGCGCGTTGCCGATCGCCGCGGCACTCGGCACCGAGGCGGATTCTCCGGCGCCCATCGGCGCTTCCTCCGGACGGTCGATCAGCTGGATATCGATCTGCGGCAGTTCGTCGAAGCGCAGGATCGGGTAGCCGCCCCAGTCCAATGACGTCACCCCCGTCTCGTTGAAGGTCACAAACTCTTTCAGCACCCGGCTGGCGGACTGGATAATGTTGCCGTGCACCTGATGGCGCACCCCGGCCGGGTTGATCATGCGGCCGCAGTCATGCGCCACGAAGATTTTATCGAGCGTGATCTGCCCGGAGCGGCGGTTGACGCTGAGATCGCACACCCAGGCCGCCCAGGCGGCGCCGAAGCCAGGGAACTTGCTGTGGAAATAGCGCGCGTAGGCGAAGCCCCGGCCGCTCACCACTTCGGCGCCGGCGGCGCGCGCCCGGTGCGCCGGGCCGTCTTGCCAGTTCGCCTGCCGTTTCAGGGCTTCAATCAAAGCCACCGCACGCGGATCGTTCAGATAGCGCAAACGAAACGCGATCGGATCCTCACCGGCGCGCCAGGCCAGCTCGTCGATCCAGGACTCATGGGCGAACACGTTGGGCAGCGCCGAAACGCCGCGCATCCACGAAGCCCGCACGATCGGCGCGGCGTCCTGGCAGACGACCCGCATGTGCGGATACTCGTATTGCGGAATGGCGGTGCGATCGCCCATCTGCTGCACGTCGGCCCGGTTGGCCACTTTGCCGGTCAACACCAGCGGCAAGGTCACGGCATTGTTGGAGGGATAGCTGGTTTTCAATTCGTAGGCCGCCACCCGGTTTTGCGCATCGAGGCCGCCGCGCACCCGAATCAGCTGGCCGGTGCCCTTCGGCTCCCAACCGGATTCCTGTTCGCGCATCAGCTGCACGCGCACCGGTCGGCCGGTGGCCCGCGCCAGCAGCGCCGCGTCCGCCGAGACGTCGTCGGCGCAGTTGCGGCCATAGCAGCCGGAAGCCTCCATGCGGGTGATGTGCACCTGCCCAGGCGGCAGCTCGAGCAGCCTGGCGATATCTTTGCGCAGATCGTGCGGGTTTTGCGTGCCGGACCACACCTGCGCCCGCCCGTCTTTGACCTCCGCCACCGCGCAGGAAGGGCCGATCGAGGCGTGCTGATGGTAAGGCCAGACATAGTCGGCCTGCACTTCGGTATGCAGCAATGCCAACGCGGCGTCCGTGCCCGCGTCGTCGCGCAGCACGCGGTCGGTTTTCGGATTGACCTCCAGCGCGGCGGGCAGCGCTTCCAGCGACAGATCCGGCAATCCGGCCCAGGGTTGCCAGGTGGTTTTCAGTTGGCGCATGGCGGCGATTGCCTGCTCCTCGCGCTCGGCCACGATGCCGATGAAATCGTTGATCACCACCAGTTTCACGATGCCCGGCAGGTGCGCGATCGAGCTTTTATCCACCGACAGCAGGCCACTGCCCAACGGCGCGCTGCTGTCGGCGCCTGCGTATGGCGGGCGCACCACGCGGCCATGCAGCATGCCGGGCAAGCGCAGGTCGTGTACGTAGGTCAGCCCACCGCTGACCTTGGCCGGAATATCGACCCGGGGCACGGCGCGGCCCACATACTGGTTCTGCCGTTCGCTGTTCAGCTGCACGTTTTTATCCAGCATCACGTGCAGATTTTGCCCACTCGCCAGCTGCGCATAGCTCAGCGATCGCCCTGGGTTCCCGGTCACAAATACCTGCCCCGCCGCCGCCGTCAGCTGTTCGGCCGGCAGTTCGAAGGCTTTGGCCGCCAGCGCCGTCAGCAGGTGCCGCACCTGCGCCGCCGCCTGTCGCAGCGGCACCGACGTCACCTGAAGGGTGGCGCTGGCGATGGTCGGCCCCTGATCCGGCGTGCGTTGCGTATCGCCAAGGATCATCGTGACTTGCTCGAACGGCACGCAAATTTCATCGGCGACGATCTGCGCCAGCGCGGTGCGAATGCCGGTGCCCAGATCGACGTGGCCATTGAACGCCGTCACCCGACCGTCGGCGGTGAGGCTGATAAAGCTGTCCACCCGATCCAGCGGCAGCTCGGCGGGCGATGCAACCGCCTCGGCGGCGAAGGCGTTAAACGACGCGGGCAGCAGGCTGCTGACCATTACCACACCGCCGGCCTGCAGCAGCTGGCGGCGGGTCAGTTCGAGGCGGCTCATGCTTGCCTCCGCGCGGCCAGCAGATCGCGGGCGCGCTCGGCGGCATGCAGGATCTCGATATGCGTGCCGCAGCGGCACAGGTTGTAGGCCAGCTCTTTCTTGATGGTTTGTTCGTCCGCCTCCGGCTCGCGCTCGAACAGCGCGACCAGCGTCATGATCATGCCGTTGGTGCAGTAACCGCACTGCGCCGCCTGCTCATCGATAAACCCCTGCTGCACCGGATGCAGCGCCTCCGGTGTACTCAGGCCTTCGAGCGTGGTGACGGATTTTTTTCCTACGGCGGACAGCGGCATTGAGCAGGAGCGTGCGGCGACGCCGTCGATCAGCACCGTGCAGGCGCCGCACTCCCCCAGGCCGCAGCCGTATTTGGGGCCGTTCAATTGCAGATCGTTGCGTAAAACGTACAGCAGCGGGGTGTCGGGCGAGATATCGCCGAGTGGAACCACCCGGCCGTTAACATTGATTTCCATGGTGAAACTATCCCTTAAGCAAACGGATTTAATCCGTAACATCACTGCGATGAATAATTGTGCAGCGTGCTAATAATTATCATCAAAAGACTTGATAATGTTAAGGGAATGTAGCCGCCATGGCTTTAACGAAAAGTGGGTATTTTCTATAAATTTCCTATAGATAAGCCTGGTTTTATGATTGCGCGCCGTGATTATTGGCGTTCGCCAACGCGGCCTCGGCGCCGTCGACCAACAGCCGGAGGCCGGCTTCGAACAGCGCGTCTGCCCCCTTGTCCTGCAGCTTTTCCCAGCCTCCACACAGCAGCGGGTAGCGCCGGCGATCGGCTTCGTTCAGCGCATCATCGGGCTGCATTTGCTGCTCTTCCAGCACCCAACCCACCACGAAACGCCCGACGGCGAACAGCAGATTAACGGCGTGTTCCGGCGTAAAGCCCGCCCGGCACAGCAGCGCCACCTTGGCCTCGATGATGGCGAACTGCGGTTCCTGCGGCCGGGTGCCGGCGTGCAGGCGCGCCCCGTCGCGGTAAGCCAGCAACGCACGGCGGAAATTGATCGCATTGGCGGTCACCCAGGCCTGCCAGGGCATTTTGGCGGGCACCTCTTCGCGGTGATCCAACATGATGGTTTCCGCCATCGCCTTCAGCAGCTCGGCCTTGTTTTTGAAGTGCCAATAGAGCGTGGGGGATTGCACGCCCAGATGCTGCGCCAGGCGGCGGGTGCTCAGGGCATCGATGCCGATGTCATCCAGTAACGCCAGCGCCCCGCGCAGGACGGTTTCACGCGTTAAACGCGCCGCAGTATTTTTTTCGCTCATCTCTCTATCACTGATAGGGTAACTGTGGAATACTCCATACTCTATCACTGTTAGAGTCACAATTTTGAAAAAACCCATGCTGGTTATTTTGTTGACGGTGTTGCTGGATGCGGTGGGCATCGGTCTGATCATGCCTATTCTACCGGCGCTGTTGCGCTCGCTGGGCGGTCTCGATGCCGGCAGCGTGCATTACGGCGCCCTGCTGGCGGCCTATGCGTTGATGCAATTCCTGTTTTCGCCGATCCTCGGCGCGCTGAGCGATCGTTTCGGGCGGCGGCCGGTGCTGTTGATTTCGCTTGCCGGCGCGGCGGCCGACTACCTGCTGATGGCGTTCGCGCCGACGCTGGCCTGGCTCTATCTGGGGCGGTTGCTGGCGGGCATCACCGGCGCCAACATGGCGGTCGCCACCGCTTACGTCACCGATATTACCCCCGCCGGCCAGCGCGCTCGGCGTTTCGGCCTGGTGGGCGCGGTGTTCGGCGTCGGCTTTATCGTCGGCCCGCTGCTCGGCGGATCGCTGGGCGAATGGCATCTGCATGCGCCCTTCCTGGCGGCGGCGATGATGAATGCCCTCAACCTGGTGATGGCGTTTTTCCTGCTGCCCGAGTCGCGTAAATCCCGCCCCCGCGCCGCCGAGAAAATTCGCCTTAATCCCTTCTCGTCATTGCGCCGGCTGCACGGCAAGCCTGGCCTGCTGCCGCTGGCCGGCATTTATCTGGTTATGGCGCTGGTTTCGCAGGCGCCGGCCACGCTGTGGATTTTATACGGTCAGGATCGTTTCGGCTGGAGCATGATGGTGGCGGGCCTGTCGCTGGCCGGCTACGGCGCCTGCCACGCGCTGTCGCAGGCCTTTGCCATCGGCCCGCTGGTCGCGCGGCTCGGCGAGCGCAAGGCGCTGCTGATCGGCCTGGCCGCCGACGCCGTGGGCCTGGCGCTGTTGTCTGTCGCCACGCGCGGCTGGGCGCCGTTCGCCCTGCTGCCGTTCTTCGCCGCGGGCGGCATGGCGTTGCCCGCACTGCAGGCGCTGATGGCGCACAAGGTGGACGACGATCATCAGGGCGAGCTGCAAGGAACGCTGGCCAGCATGGGCAGCCTGATCGGCGTCGCGGGGCCGCTGGTGGCGACGGCGCTGTATGCCGCCACGCGCGATGTCTGGCCTGGGCTGGTGTGGGCGTTGGCCGCCGCCCTGTACCTGGTGGTGCCGCCGCTGCTGGCACGCTCACGCGCCAGGGATGCGGCGCCATAACTTTGCCGTTCTTTAACTTTAGAAAGCAGAAACCGGCATTTTGCCGCCGGGATCCGCTGACCTATGCTAACCCGGTGTGATGAAACGCGTTTTCATGGCATGTCTTCCGGAACGTTTTGCTTTATTTGTTCGTCGTGAACCCTGGGCCGCGCCTGACTGGTGCGGCTTTTCTTTTTGCCCGGCAGTGCCAGCGGCGGTGAATTTTGCTATGTTAACCCGCAGATAAGCTTCCCGTTTTCAGCCGCCGGACCGACTCATGTTTACCCATAAAGCAATCGCCGAGCTCAACGCCCTGGAGCTGATGGTTTATACCTACGTCAGCAAACACAAGAATCAAGTGATGTACATGACCATCCGCGAGCTGGCCGAGGCCGCCGGCGTGTCCACCACCACCGTGCTGCGGTTTTGCAAGAAAATGGGCTGTGACGGCTATTCGGAATTTCGCATCCGTTTCAAGCTGTACCTGGAACAAACCGATGCGCCGCCGGCCGATTCCGGCATCGGCGAAATCCTCAGCTTTTTTAAAAGCGTCAGCAACGAAGAGTTTAATCAGCTGATCGATCAGGCGGTGCACCATATCGCCGCCGCCGAGCGGATTATTTTCGTCGGTATCAGCACCTCAGGCGCGTTGGGGAAATATGGCGCGCGTTTCTTTTCCAACGTCGGGAAATTCAGCACCCACATCGACGATCCTTATTATCCCGTCAACAGCGACATGTATAAAAACGCGGTGGCGATCATGCTGTCGGTCACCGGCGAAACCGAAGAGATCCTGCGGCTGGCCAGCCAGTTCAGCCTGCATCACTGCAAGATCATCAGCATTACCAACAACGAAACCTCTTCACTGGCGAGGCTGGCGGACTTCAACCTCTCCTACCACGTTCCGCAGCATTTGATCGGCGGGCATCACAATATCACCACGCAGATCCCCGTACTTTACATTATTGAAACCATCGGTAAACGGCTCGGGCATATTAATTCGGCAAAATAAAACAGGCTGTTTTTTTATTGTGACAAATCACTTTCCACGGTGATTTGTTATATCGTGACATTTCTTTCGGTCTTGCTACTCTATTCTCAACGCAGCGTTATTACCCTTCATTAAATAAACCGATGAGACATTGACGATGAAACAGTTGCCGAAGGATTTTCTGTGGGGGGGCGCGGTCGCCGCGCACCAGGTTGAAGGCGGTTGGGATCGGGGCGGCAAAGGGCCCAGCATCGCCGACGTGCTGTCCGGCGGCTCGCACGGCGTGGATCGCGTGATGACCGACGGCGTGCTCGAGGGTTATCGCTACCCCAACCACGAAGCGGTGGATTTCTACGGCCGCTATAAGCAGGACGTGGCGCTGTTCGCCGAGATGGGCTTCAAATGCTTCCGCACCTCGATCGCCTGGACGCGCATCTTCCCGAACGGCGATGAAGCGACGCCAAACGAGGCCGGCCTGCAGTTTTACGACGACCTGTTCGACGAACTGCTGAAATACGGCATCCAGCCGGTGATCACCCTGTCCCACTTCGAAATGCCTTACCATCTGGTGAAGGCCTACGGCGGCTGGAAAAATCGCCGGGTGGTGGAGTTCTTCGTGCGCTTCAGCGAGGTGGTGATGCGCCGCTACCGCGAAAAAGTGAAGTACTGGATGACCTTCAACGAGATCAATAACCAGAGCAACTACCGCTATCCGCTGTTCGGCTACTGCTGCTCCGGCGTGGACTACACCCAGGAAGACAACCCGGAACAGGCGCTGTATCAGGTGCTGCACCACCAGTTCGTCGCCAGCGCGCAGGTGGTCAAACTCGGCCATCAGATCAACCCGGAATTCAAGATTGGCTGCATGCTGGCCTGCGTGCCGTTCTACCCGTATTCCTGCAAGCCGGACGACGTGATGTACGCCGTCGAGGCGATGCACCAACGCTATCTGTATACCGACGTGCAGATGCGCGGCTACTACCCAAGCTACCTGCTGCGCGATTGGGAACGCAAAGGGCTGAAGATCGAGATGCAGCCGCAGGACGCGCAGATCCTGCGCGAGGGCTGCACCGACTACATCGGCTTCAGCTATTACATGAGCAACGCCCTGCAGGCTAACGCGGTGGACGGCAGCGACGGCATGTTCGGCTTCCCGGGCAACGTGCCCAACCCGCACGTCAAAGCCTCCGACTGGGGCTGGCAGATCGATCCGGTCGGGCTGCGCTATTCGCTGAACGTGCTGTATGAACGCTACCAGAAGCCGCTGTTTATCGTGGAGAACGGCTTCGGTGCCTTCGACAAAGTGGAAGCGGACGGCCGGATCAACGATGACTATCGCATCGACTATCTGCGTGCCCATATCGAAGAGATGAAGAAAGCGGTGATTGAAGACGGCGTAGACCTGATCGGCTATACGCCGTGGGGCTGCATCGACTGCGTGTCGTTCACCACCGGCGAGTACAGCAAACGCTACGGCTTCATCTACGTCGACAAGCATGACGACGGCACCGGCACGCTCGAGCGTTCGCGCAAGAAGAGCTTCGACTGGTACCGCCGGGTGATCGCCAGCAACGGCGAACAGCTGTAACCGCACGGCAGGCAATCAGGGGCGATTTTCGCCCCTTTTTACTGCGCCTTATTCCGCCGCCTGCCCGGCGGCGAGATACTTCGCCATTTCCGCCGGCGGCACCATGCCGCCACCGGTCGCCCATACCAGGTGCGTCGCCTGCGCCAGACTCTCGGCGCTGATGCCTTGCTCGCTGAGCGCCTTCGCATGGGCTGCAACGCGCCACGGCCCGGCCATGCCGGCCAGCGCGGACGGCTCCAGCTGAAGATGCTCGTGCTTGTCCAACAGCCCGAGCAGCGCAAACATCTCTTCGTCGCTCAGGGTGTAAAACGCGCTCAGCAGGCGCTCCATCGCCCTGCCGACAAAACCGGAGGCGCGCCCCACCGCCAGCCCGTCCGCCGCGGTGCGGTTGTCGATGCCGAGATCTTGCACCGCAATGCCGTCATGCAGCCCGCTGTAGACGCCGAGCAGCATGCAGGGCGAATGGGTCGGTTCGGCGAAAATACAGTGAACGTGATCGCCGAACGCCAGCTTGAGGCCAAACGCCACGCCGCCCGGCCCGCCGCCGACGCCGCACGGCAGATACACGAACAGCGGGTGCTGCGCGTCCACCACGATGCCCTGTTCGGCGAACTGCCGCTTCAGGCGGCCGCCGGCCACCGCGTAGCCGAGGAACAGAGTTTGCGAGTTTTCATCGTCGATAAAGAAACAACGCGGATCGTTCGCCGCCTGCTTGCGCCCCTGCTCGACCGCCACGCCGTAATCTTCGGCGTACTCCACCACCGTGACGCCGTTATCGCGCAACTTTTGCTTCTTCCACGCCCGCGCATCCGCCGACATGTGCACGCTGACGTCAAACCCCAGCCGGGCGCTGATGATGCCGATGGATAATCCCAGATTGCCGGTCGATCCGACGGCGATGCGGTACTGGCTGAAGAACTGACGAAATTCGTCGGAAAACAGCCGGGCGTAGTCGTCGCCGGTCTGCAGCAGCCCCGCCTCCAGCGCCAGCGTCTCCGCGTGCGTCAGCACCTCGTAGATGCCGCCGCGCGCCTTGATTGAGCCGGAGATCGGCAGATGGCTGTCCTTTTTCAGCAGTAGCTTCCCGCCAAGCCGCAGCCCATAGCGCCGATCCAACGCCTGCTGCATGGCGGGGATCGCCACCAGCTCGGATTCGATGATCCCCCCAGTGGGCTGGGTTTCGGGAAAGGCCGCGGCGAGATAAGGCGCGAAGCGCGCCAGGCGCTGCTCCGCTGCGGCGACGTCGGCGGCGGTCAGGCCGACATGGGGCAAGCCTGCGGCCAGCGTTGTCGCACGCGGATTGAACCAGGTGATAGGCTCGAGGGCGACCAGTCGTTGCAACAGCGGATGCTGCGCAACCCACGGTTGAATCTGTGATTTTTGCATAAATGTCCCTGACTGATTTGGCGTTGCCGTCACCATGCCGCGAACGCCGGCGGCTGACAAATGATAAATACTGAACTTGAGGTGCAACAGATTGATGCAAGCGCGGCGCTAGCCGGCCGCGACGCCAAACAGCATGCCGACGCCGGAGGAAACCGCCATCGCCAGGGCGCTCCAGATCAGGATACGCGCCACGCCCGGCAAGATCGGCGCCCCCCCGGTTTTCGCGGCGATGCCGCCGAGAATGCCGAGGGAAATCAGCGCCGATGCCACCAGCGCCGGCCGCGTCCAGGCAACCGGCACCCACAGCGCCACCAGCAGCGGCAACAGCGCGCCGAGAGAGAAACTGAGGGCCGATGCCAACGCGGCCTGCAGCGGCCGGGCGCGCGTGGCGGCGGAAATGCCCAGTTCGTCGCGCGCGTGGGCCTCCAGCGCATCATGCGCCATCAGCTTTTCCGCCACCTGCCGGGCCAGCGCCGGGTCCAGCCCGCGATGCACGTAGATAGACGTCAGTTCGCGGAACTCCCCCGGATAGTCTTCGAGCAGCTCCGCCTGTTCCTCGGCCAGCGCGGCCTTCTCGGTGTCCGCCTGCGACGACACCGACACGTACTCGCCGGTGGCCATCGACATCGCGCCCGCCACCCACCCGGCGACGCCGGCGATCATCAGCGCGGAATGCGAGGCGCTGGCCGCCGCCACGCCCAGCAGCAGGCTGGTCGTTGAGACGATGCCGTCGTTGGCGCCGAGCACCGCCGCCCGCAGCCAGCCGATGCGTTCAATACTGTGCCGCTCTCGATGCATCCTTTCTCTCCCACGTTCTCTTTCCGCTAGTCCCGCGCCGCCGCTTCCAGGCCGGCGATGTCGATTTTGCCCATCAGCAGCATCGCTTCCGTGACCCGCCGCACGCGCGCAGCGTCGGGGTCGTTCATCAGCTCGGTCAGGCGCCGCGGCACGATCTGCCAGCACAGCCCCCAGCGATCGCGCAGCCAGCCGCACTGCTCCGCCTCGCCGCCCTCGCTCAACGTATCCCACAGCCGGTCAACCTCCGCCTGATCGTCGCATTTCACCATCACGGAAAAGCTGTGATTGAACGGATCCAACGGCCCGGCCTCGATCGCCGCATAGCGCTGGTCGCCCAGGGTGAAGGAGGCCAGCTTCACGCTGCCGGCCGGGCCGCTCGGCGTATCCGCCGGCAGATCGGAAAACCAGTTCACGGACGAACCGGGGATCAGCGCGACGTAGCAATTCAGCGCCGCCTCCATGTCTTTTTCAAACCACAGATGTTGCGTAATTCTGGCCATCGGCGCCTCCTTCAGGCATCGAGGATCGGCGCGAACCCGCCAAAGATCATGCGGTTGCCGTCAAACGGCATCTCGCCCAGCGCCTTCATGCGCGGATCGTTCATCATTTTCTGGTTGGCGGCGTCGCGCACCGCCTTGGAGGGGTACTCTATCCAGCTAAACACCACCACTTCGCCCTCCTGCGCCTTTACCGCGCCGCGAAAGTCGGTGAGTTTGCCGTCGGGCACGTCATCGCCCCAACACTCCACGATGCGCGTGGCGCCAAACTCTTTGAACAGCGGCGCCGCAGCGGCCGCCAGCCGGTGATAAGCCTCCTTGTTGGCGGCCGGCACCGCCACCACAAACCCGTCTACGTATTTCATCCTGGTATCCTCTTGTCTGATTAAGGACAGTCGGTTCAGCACGGGCGACGTTGCCCGTGCCCCCTACCAGTTTAGACGGCGGGCGCGCGGCCCGGATCGGAAGTTCAGCGGCCAGGATCGTTCGGCGGGTAAGATTCCGGCGTGGCGACCCGGTTACGGCCGGCATTTTTCGCTTTGTATACCGCCAGATCCGCCAGTTTGAGCAGGTCGGCCAGGCTATGGCCGGAACCGCCCGGGCAGGTCACCATGCCGATGCTGACAGTGATCTGCAGCGGATGGCCGGCCGGCATGGTGATCGATTCCGCCTCAATGCGTTGCCGCAGCCGTTCGGCCAGCTGCAACCCCTGCTGCGGCTGGCCGAGCGTCGAGACGATGGCGAACTCTTCGCCGCCCATGCGGCCGAACAGATCGTTGACGTTCAGATCGGCGGCGATCGCACGGGTAAACGCCATCAGCGCCTGATCGCCACCGGCGTGGCCGAAACGGTCATTGATCGATTTGAAATAGTCGATGTCGAGCATCATGACGCACACCAGCTCGCCTTTCTGATCGATCACCCGCTCGCCGCGCTGCATAAACGCATTGCGCGTCAGCACGTGGGTCAACGCATCGTGATTCGCCACGTGCTCCAGCGTGCGTAACAACGCGTTGCGCGCATAGTTCATGCTGGCGACGGCGATCGGCCCCAGCGCCAGCAGCGCGATGCCCAGGCGCATGGATACCGCGTTCTGCAGCACCTTCATGTCGAGCGTGGTGCTAAGCAACCCGAAATCGATCGCCAGATGGCACCACAGCACGTAAACCAGCACCGCGATCATGGTGCTGAACAACGAAAAGGACATCGCCAGCCACAGCAGCACCGGCATCGGGAAGATCACCGCGCCGGGGCCGCCGATCAGCACGCTGCAGACCGCCGCCAGCGCCAACAGCGCCAATACCGCCAGTTTCCCCCCCGCCTGCGGCCATTGGCTGCGCTGTATCAACATGGCGCAGGCCGCGCGCAGGCGATGTCGCCAATCGGCGGGAAACACCAGAATGAACGGCATCAGCGTGACGTAGTTGGTGAATTCAGATGAGAACCACAGCGCCAGGGAGGTCAAATAGGGCCTGCCGAACAACCACTGCGAGGCAACGGCCCCCACCAAGCCGGTAGCGGCGGCGGCGGCCAGGCAGATACCGAACAGATACATGCTGGACGCGCCGCGTTGCAACATGCGCGCCGGCGGCGACAGCCGCATGAACAGCAGATAGCCCACCACCACGCCGGCCAGATTGGCGGCGTTCAGCAGCAGCGCTTTCTCCAACGCGCTGCCGGTCAACAGATCCGCCGCCAGGTAGCCCAGCACCGCCATCCCCCAGCCGGCGCGCGTCGCCCACTGCGTGCGGCGCACCAAAACGGCCAGCAGCACGGCGTTAGCCGGCCAGAATATCGCCAGAAAACTGCCGGGCCGGCTCACGATGCCCAGCAGACACAGCGCGAACACCAGCAAAAAAATGCTGAGCGCGGGCCAGATTTTCCGGGTATCGGACAACGAGGTGGTTTGCATCTTGGATCCAGAGACTTCCGCTAGCGTAAGGTGACAGTCTTTGCGTGTCACAACCGTCGACGATGAGGAGAAGATAAACGGCCGACCCGCCTATTATTGCCAGTTTTGCCGGTCCGGACACCTGTTTATTCATCAAGGAAAAATATATTTGTGTATCAATATATTGACGATACTCGCCTATCTGGCGCAGAAACTGCCAAGGCATCCCGACCGTCTTGATCATTATGGTCAATTCGTCGGATTTTTACCGGTAAAACCGCCGTCTTTTTCCTTGATGACAAAATAAAATCGGGCAATGTGCGGATCTCTCCTTTGCCCTCTATCCAACCCCATTAAACGATAATTATAATGATAATCGTTATTATTTATTATTTACCATGGAATGATATGCACCAGTCAGTTCTTCGCCGCCCCAACAAAAAAAATCACGTTTTCCGCTCGCTGCCCCTGGTCGCCGGCCTGTTCCCCGCCCTGGCGATCGCCGCCGCGCCCGACGCAAAAAAGGAAGACGCCATCACGGTGACCGCCACCGCCCTGCCTGCCGGCAGCTATAGCGCCGATACCGCCTCAACCGGCAGCAAAACCGCCACGCCAATCGGTGAACTGCCGCAATCGGTCAGCGTCGTCACCTCACAGGTGATTGACGACTTCCAGGTCAAAAGCGTCAATGACGCGATGAAATTCGTCAGCGGCGTCACCCAGGGCAACACGCTCGGCGGCACCGAGGATAGCTTCGTCAAACGCGGCTTTGGGGTTAACTCCGACGGTTCGGTGTTCATCGACGGCGTGCGCAGCAACCAAGGGCTGAGCATGGACGCCACCACCGATCGCGTCGAGGTGCTGAAAGGTTCCGCTTCGCTGCTGTATGGCATCCTCAGCCCCGGCGGCGTCATCAACCTGATCAGCAAAAAACCGCAGTATGACTGGAACACCCGCATTAGCGGCGCCACCAACAGCTTCGGCGGCGGCAGCGGCAGCGTCGATGTGACCGGCCCGCTGGGCGGCGGCTTCGCCTTCCGCCTGATCGCCGAGCGACAGCACGAGGATTACTGGCGTAACTTCGGCAGCGACCAACACACGCTGATCGCTCCTTCACTCAGCTGGTTCGGCGACCAGGCTTCCTTTAACATCGCCTACAGCGAGTACAAATACGACATTCCTTACGATCGCGGCACCGCGTTTATCGACGGCAAACCGGTCGATGTGCCCTATAACCGCCGGCTGGATGACTACGCCAACCGCGCCTGGGGCAAGAACAAACGCCTGAACGCCCATTATGAATATGCGCTGGATCCGATCTGGACCACCCGCCTCAACTACGCCTGGCTGCAACGCCGTTACGACAGCAACGAAGTGCGCGCCACCGCGATCGACACCGCGACCGGCATCGTTTCGCGCCGCGCCGACGCCAACCGCGGCTTCAATCACCAGACCGATTATTATTCCTGGGATGTGACCGGTTCGCCGGAGGTGTTCGGCATGCAACACGACCTGCTGCTGGGCGTGGACTACGAAAAGAACCAGACTTACAAGGCCTACTCCTATCGCGGCAAAGTGTCGAAGACGTTCAACATGTACGATCCGGCGTATGGCGAAGCGCCCGTCACCGACAGCACCACCTACAACGACGCATTGAGCAACCTGCGCACGACGCTGTTCAGCCGCTCCCTGTACGCCAAGGACAGCATTCATCTCTCCGACCGGTGGATTGCGGTGCTCGGCGCACGCTATCAGTCGTATTACCAGAACAACAGCAACGGTTTCCAGAAGCAGAAAAATACGCTCAATGACAAAGACGATCAGTTTTTGCCGCAGGCGGGGCTGGTGTATAAGCTGACGCCGAACCTGTCTCTGTACGGTAACTACAGCCGTTCCTTCACGCCGTCCACCGCCATCGACGATAACGGCAACGTCGCCACGCCGGAAACCGGCACCACCTATGAGGTGGGCGGCAAATGGCAGATCGCCCCGGCGTTCGACGTCACGCTGGCGCTCTATCGTATTGACGAAAGCAATATGTCGATCTTTATCAACGGCGTGACCCGCAGCATTCCCAAGGCGCGATCCACCGGTGCTGAACTGGAGTTGAACGGCGAAGTGGCGCCCAACTGGGATCTCACCGCCAACTACAGCTACGACAAAACCGAGATCGTCGAAGACAACCTCAATCCGGCCAACGTCGGCAACCGGCTGGTCAACGCCCCGACCAACATGGGCGGCCTGTATCTCAGCCACCGCATGACGCTGCCGGTGGTGCCCGGCGAGGTACGCGTGGGCGGCGGCGCGCGCTATGTCGGCCGCCGCGCCGGCGATCCGGAGAACAGCTTCACCATGCCGGCCTACACCGTGGCGGATGCCTTTGTCGCCTGGGACAGCAAGCTGCTTGGCAAACATACTCAGCTGAAACTGAATGTGAAAAACCTGTTTAACCGCGAATACTACACCTCCAGCGCCGGTAACCTGCGCGTGATTGAAGGCGAACCGCGCAGCCTCAGCCTGCAGGCGACGGTCGATTTCTAACCCCCCATCTCCGGGCGCCGTTTGGCGCCCGTTTTCTTTTCGCCCGGCGTCAAAGCGCCTTGCGGTACATCACGAAACCGGGGCGCTCCGCCACCTTGTCATACAGCCGCATGGCGGTCTGGTTGGTTTCGTGGGTATTCCAATAAACCCGCGGCAACCCCAGCTGCTGCGCACGCTCGTAGACCGCCGCGATCAGCGCTCTCGCTACGCCTTTGCCGCGCACCGTCTCCGCAGTGAACAGATCCTGCAGATAACAGTTAGGCTGCAGCTGGGTGGTGCTGCGGTGCAGGAGGTAGTGCGTCAACCCGACCACCTGGCCCTGATGCTCCGCGACCAGCGCAAACATCGGTTCGTAGGCGTCGAAAAAACGCCGCCAGGTGGTCTGCGTCACCTCGTCCGGCAGCGCCGTTGCCCCCTCACGGCCGTAAAATGCGTTATACCCTTGCCACAGCGCCAGCCAGGCGGCGTAATCCCGCGCTTCCAGCGGCCTGACCACGATGCTTTCGCTCATGATGTCCTCTTCGATGATGTCAAAATACCCCGCCTCCAGCATAGAACAACGCACGTCAACGCGCAGGCGGCGGCATCACATCGGCGAGAAAATCCAACAGCGCGCGGTTGAACACCGCCGGCCGCTGCAGCGGCGCGAAGTGGCTGACGCCCGGCAGCGTCACCAGACGGGCGCCGGGAATGCTGCCGCTCAGGTAGGCAGCATGCTCGGCGCGGATAAACTCATCGTGTTCGCTGTGAACGATCGTCACCGGCACACGAATGGCCGCCAATTCCTGCGCGGTGTAGTTCGGCTGGCTGCTCATCATCAGGCTCACGGCGGCGACAAATTCATCGAACTCCTGCGGCGTCGGCGACAGCGCGGCATAGTCCTGCACGTGGCGGGCGAAGCAGCGCTCGACGATCGGGTTGGCGGCCGGCGGTTTAACACCGCTGGGATCCATATTGCAGCCGAAGAAAAAGACGCCGTCCACCCGCTGCGGCGCCCGATGGGCGGCGATAAGCGCGACGCAGGCGCCGTCGCTCCAGCCCGCCAGCGCGGCGTGCGGGATCCGCAACGCGTCCATCACCGCCAACAGATCATCGGCCATGCGATCGTAACGGTAAGGCCGGGCGTCGTGCGTGCTGCGCCCGTGCCCGCGGCTGTCGATGACCAGCACGCCATACCCGGCGGCCAGCAGCGCCGGCAGCTGATACCCCCAGTTGCCGCTGTGGCCCAGGCCGCCGTGCAGCAGGATCACCGTCGGCGCCACGCCATAGGCGGCATACCAGATGCGCGCCCCGTCATGTTCGACAAATCCCTGCCTGGACGTGGGCGGCAACGGCGGCGCGCCCTGCGCGGCAAAGCGGGTCAACTCGTCGTCGGTTTGCATCTTTTCCTCCTCATTCGCCGACGTTGTGCGCCAACAAGGCATCAAAGGAGTATAGATCGCCCCGACGAGCGGTGCCGTTCGCTTTCCCGACATATACTTAAGGGAAGAATCGCAATGGAGGACGGTGAGATGAAGAAAATAATTCTCGTGTTTTTGATGCTGATGCTGAGCGGGTGTATCGGCGGCGGCGGCGGCCCGTCGAATGCGCCGTCGGCATCGCCGAATGAGCCTTATACCTGCACCAAATCCAGCGCCAACAGCGACTGCTCGCAATCGGTGGAGCCGTCGATGTACTAGCCGCGTTCGGCGGGCCGTCGCGTAGAGGCCCGCCGCCTTAGGGGGACTAGGAGGAGTGCTCCTCTTCGTTGGCCTGATATCGCGTCGCCTGCTGCTTCATAAACACCACTTCCTGCGGGCTGGACAGGCTCACTTCCTGCGCGCGCAGCAGCTTGAGGATATTGAACAGCAGTTCGCTCTTGGTGGCGCCGACCATGCGCGGGCTCGGCACGTAGCCGGTCACGCTCAGGATAATGCCGTCCGGCCCCAGCTGGCTGAAGCGCACGTAAGGCGCCGGCGTTTCCAGAATGGTTTCGTACTCGTTATAGGCGCTGAGCAAGATATTGCGCACCTGCTCCGGATCGATGGAGGTCGGGAACGTCAGCGCAATGGTCACCACCCCTTGCGCGTTGCCCATAGTGGCGTTGCGCACGTTCTGCGAGATCAGCTGCGAGTTCGGTACGATCATGGTGGAACGGTCGCTGAGCTGGATTTCGGTGGCGCGCACGTTGATGCGCCGCACGTCGCCTTCCACGCCGCCGATGCCGATCATATCCCCCACCTTCACCGGGCGTTCGGTCAGCAGGATCAGGCCGGAAATAAAGTTCTTCACGATCTCCTGCAAACCGAAACCAATACCAACCGACAGGGCGCTGACGATCCACGCCAGGTTGCTCCACTGGATGCCCAGCGCCGCCAGGGTGATCAGAATCACCAGCACATAGCCGATATTGCTGAACAGCGTCACCAGCGAGGCGCGAATGCCGACGTCCGAGATGGTTTTCGGCAGCAGTTCAGACCCCAGCCAGCGCCGCACCGCGCGCAAAATATAGATGCCGATCGCCAGACAGATCACGGCGTTGAGCAGGTTACCGGGCACGATATTGAAACGCTGCAACCCTTCACCGGTCAGGATGGAGACGATTTTCTCCATCAGCGAGCCCGGCGTGGTGCTGCCGAACGAGCCGTTGAACAGCGCGACGATCATCAACAGCAACAGGGAACATTTGGCCAATGCGGTGGTGATGATCGACATCTGCTCCAGATGGCGATCCTTGAAGCTGAGCGTTTTCTTCAGCATCTTGCCGCTGACGGTTTGCGGCGAAAACAGCGCGGCGCACAAATCGGTGGCGAACAGCACCATAAAGTAGAACGCCATCAACACCAGCACCACCCAGATCAGCTGGTAGGTCAGGAAGCGGGCGAAGGCGATGTAGCCGATAAGCAGGGAAAACAGGATCACCATCGAACAGACCAGGGTGACGAGGTGCACCAGCCCGCCGACCAGCGTGCGTTTTTCCAGGTGCGCGCCCTGCTGTTCCAGACGGCGACGAATGCGCTGGCCGCGCAGCGGCGCCGCCAGCAGTACCATGCCGATCAACCCCGCCACCAGGCCGTTGCCGAAAATGGTGGTGGCCAATGAAGCGCTGACGACGTTGTTGATCAGCTCTACGGTGCCGAACGCCAGCGCCAGGCCGGCCAGCAGCGGCGAGAAGTAACGCAGCCCGGCGGCCACGTCGTTATCCATGGACGCCAGACGCCACGACGGGCGATTCAGAGACAACGCCGCACGCCCCAGCCCGGCGATCAGCGCGCAGAAAATCCCCAGACGGTTGAAACCTTCCGCGAAATCCTCCAGCGTCACCGGCAGCGGCTGCACGCGGACAAAGACGTAATACAGCAGGTTCAGCGCGATGGAGGTGGTGATCACCGTCACAGCCACGGTAACGATCGCCATGAAGCTGCGGCGCAGTCGCCCGTCCGGCAGAAAACGGATGCTGACCCAGGCGAGGAAACGCTCGGAGAAATAGCGCCCCCAGGACCAGACAATCACCGCCAGCGCCAGCAACGCCAGCGTGCCGTACCGCCATTCGTCCTGCCAACTGGCGTCCCAGGCCGCTTTCATCTCGGCGTTGAACTGATCCAGCCGCTGTACGTCATCCTCTGACGGCTGCAGCACCGGCGCCCAGAATTTGATACCCAAAATGCTGCCGGTATTCAGCGCCAGCTGGGTTTTAAACGCCACCCGGCGCAGATCGCCAATCTGCTGCCCCAGATCGAAGGCGCTGTTCTTGATGGCCTGCGCGCGTTTCACCGCGTCATCCAGCTGCTTTTTGCTGTTGTTCAGCGCGTTGCGCTGCTGGGCCACCGCCGGGGTTTCCGGCAGCGCGCCGGCCGCCGGGGCCGGCCCCAGGACGTCCAGCTGCGCTTTCAGTTTGTCCTGCTCGGGCTGCAGATCGGTGGCAAGTTTTTCCATGCCGGCGACCAGATCGTCAGTCGCCAGCCGCAGTTTGCTGAGCTGGGTATCGGTGGTCGCTTTGGAAACCAGCTGCTTCATGCTGTCCAACTGCTTTTGCGCGGCTTTCAGCTGCGTGGCGGGATCGGGCGCGCTTTCGGCGGCGGGATCATCCTGGGTAGCGGCGACGGCGGCGAGCGGCGTCAGCTGCAAACCCAACAGCAATAACAACAACAGCAGGAACGGGCGAGGCTTTAACATAAATTCAGTGCTCAGCATCATTATCTGATAGACAGACGAACAGGCGGCGGATGAACCGTCGCTTAACCATAAACGCTAATTATAATAGCTGCTTAATGTCGGCCGAAATACAGTAATTATTCCCATTGTGTGCCACGCGCGCCCACCGGACTTAGCCTGCTGATTATTCAGGCGCTTTTACACTGGCGGCGCAGCGTAAAGCGCTCTATACTCCTGCCACCGATTAACCTGCAACCAATAAAAGGAGACTTACTATGCTGACGTGTGAATTGTTTTTTCACTCACACTTCTTTGGTAATCGTCGCCGCTCAAGCATTACCGGTATCGTGCTGCGATAACCCAGCTTGAGCGAAGCTTACTAAAATCCAGGATCTTCCCTCCGGCTTACCGGGTTGTCGTCAGCGATGTTTGACGATAGGCATTGTCATGCCTGTAACTCTTGAGTAAGCAATGAGCACACTACTGTCTGC
This sequence comes from Serratia sp. 4542, assembly GCF_016805595.1. Taxonomy (NCBI): domain Bacteria; kingdom Pseudomonadati; phylum Pseudomonadota; class Gammaproteobacteria; order Enterobacterales; family Yersiniaceae; genus Serratia; species Serratia sp. 4542. The sequence goes on along the minus strand of NZ_RXKV01000010.1, from coordinate 829,462 downwards.
ACAATCTGTCGGTTACGACAACGCGTTCGGCGTCCTGCTGAGCGAGATTTCCTTCAGCCTGAAAAAAGGCGATCGCATCGGTTTGATCGGCGACAACGGCTGCGGCAAAAGCACCCTGCTGCAACTGCTCAGCGGCGCCCTGCCCATCCACAGCGGAACGGTGACATTGTCACACCAATGCCTGATGGCGCGCATCGAACAACACCTGCCGCCTGAGCTGCACGCCAGCACCCTGCTGGATGCGGTACTGGCGCAATTGCCCGCGGGCCAACACCTCAGCGAACGCTGGCGCTGTGAAGCGCTGCTTGCCGAGCTGGGGTTTGAACCGACGAGCTGGACGTTGACCGCCGGCACCCTCAGCGGCGGCCAGCACACCCGCCTGCTGCTGGCGCGCGCGCTGATCCGCCAGCCCGATCTGCTGCTGCTCGACGAACCCAGCAACCACCTGGATCTGCCCACGCTGCTGTGGCTGGAGCAGTTCTTGCGCAGCTGGAGCGGCAGCTTCGTGCTGGTATCGCACGATCGCTATCTGCTCGATCAGGTGACCAACTGTACCTGGATCCTGCGCGATAAAACGCTGCAGTTCTTCCGTTTGCCCTGCTCCGCTGCGCGCGCCGCACTGGCGGAACAGGACGCTGCGGACGAGCATCGGCGCCAGGCCGAGCAAAAAGAGATAGACCGGGTGGAAAAAAGCGCCAAACGCCTGGCGACCTGGGGCAAGGTCTATGACAACGAAGATCTGGCGCGCAAAGCCAAGCAAATGGAAAAGCGCGTCGATCGGTTGAAGGAAGAACAGACCACCCTGACCGCCGGTAGCCCGTGGCGGCTACGATTACAGGGAGAGGCGCTGGACGCCGATCGCCTGCTGGCGCTGCCGCAATGGACCGTGCGCCCGGCGCCGGATGCGCCGGTGCTGTTCAGCCTGGAGCATCTGCGCGTCAAAAGCGGCGATCGCATCGCCATCGTCGGGCGCAACGGCTGCGGGAAATCGTCGCTGCTGCGCTTGCTGTGGCAGGCGTATCAGCACCCCGCGGAACGCCCGGCGATCTTCCACCCGCGCGTGCGCATCGGCTATTACGATCAGAGCCTGCAACAGCTGCGCGATGAAGACACGTTGAGCGAAGCGCTGGCGCAGTTTGCGCCGCTGACCGAGGAACAGCGGAAAATGGCGCTGATCGGCGCCGGTTTCCCTTACCTGCGCCACCATCAGCAGATCCGTTCGCTGAGCGGCGGCGAGCGTTCGCGGCTGCTGTTCGTCGGCCTGACGCTGGCCAACCATTCGCTGCTGCTGCTGGACGAGCCCACCAACCACCTGGACATGGCAGGCAAAGAAGAGCTGGCGGAAACGCTGCGCCAGTTCGCCGGCGCCGTCATATTGGTCACCCATGACCGGATGCTGATCGAACAGAGCTGCAACCGCTTTTGGCTGATCGACCAGCAAAAACTGGATGAGTGGCACGATCTGGCGCCGGTGTATCAGCGCCTGGCGGGCGAAGTGCCGGCGCTGCCGACGGCGGACAAGGCCAACGCAGGCGGTCCGACGCCAGATGAGCGACTGGAAGGCGAAGAAGCGCTGTTGACCGCCCTGTTTGCCCTCGAAAGCAAACTGGAGGACGACCTGGCGCGCAAGCCGAAGCACCAGAAACCGGCGCTTCAGGCGCGCTGGCGCCGCGAGATTGCCGACATCACCGCCCGGTTGAATCTAGGCTAACCTTGACAGGCCGCCCTCCGGCGGCCTGTTTTTTGACGGAGTGCGACATGGCATTTTCCCTTGAGCAGGCTACACACGCGCAGCGGCCACTGCTGGCGGTCATGCTGTCCGATTGCCTTCGCGAGCTGGGCGCCGATGGCGATTACCCCTATCTGCCGCTCTACTGGTGCGAGGTCGGCCGCTACCCCTATTTGATTTTGAGCGATCGGCAAACGGCCGGTTTCGCGTTGGTCCGGCGCCTGGACAGCGCCACCGTCGAAATGGCGGAGTTCTACGTCAAGCCCGAGTGGCGGCGCACCGGGCTGGGGCAACGGGCCGCCCACGCCTTGTTCGCGCAACATCCCGGCGGCTGGTCGCTGTCGGTCAGCCCGGATAATCCGCGCGGGCTGGCGTTTTGGCGCGCGGTAATACCGGCCGGGGCCACGACCGAACCGCTATCGGCCCCCGATGCCATAATGCAGCTGCGTTTTTCATCCCCGCCGCGCTGAGCGACACATTACCTTCATCCTTTTATGGCAGGGTAACCCGATTCGTTCTTTGCTATCGAGCCTGCCATGACTTCACTTTCCCCACGGGACATCGAGGCGCGCTACCGCTTTGCGCGTGAGATCGCCCGCGCCGCCGCCGATCTCGCTTTCAGCTTTTATCAACGGCGGCAAACTCTGGCTGTCGACTTCAAACAGGGGCTGCAGGACGTGGTCAGCGAGGCCGATCGCCGCGTCGAAGCGCTGATCCGCCGCATGATCAGCCGCCGCTTTCCTCAGGACGGGTTTCTCGGCGAGGAAAGCGGCAGCACCGGCGAAAACGCCGCCTGCGTTTGGGTCGTCGATCCGATTGACGGCACCGCCTGCTTCCTGAACGGATTGCATACCTGGTGTATCGCGATAGGCGTGGTGATCGACGGCGAGCCGACGATAGGCGTGGTCTACGATCCCAACCACCGCGAGATGTTCCGCGCCTGTCGCGGCCACGGCGCCTTTCTCAACGGGGAACCGATCGGCGTGCATGCCGGGCGCAGCGTCGCGAATGGCGTGATGGGCGTCGGGATTTCACCGCGCGCTTCAGCGGCGGAATTCAGCGGGTTTCTCTGTCGCCTGCTGCAGGCGGGAGGGATGTTTGTGCGCAGCGGCTCCGGCGCGTTGATGACCGCCCAGGTGGCCGCCGGTCGGCTGCTGGGCTATTACGAACCGCACATGAATGCCTGGGACAGCCTGCCTGGCTGGGTGCTGACGCGCGAAGCCGGCGGCGTGGCGAATGACTTTATGCACAACGACGGGTTGCGGCGCGGCAACCCGCTGCTGCTGGCCAACGCGGCGCTCTACCCGCAGTTGGTCGAACTGATTCAAATGCCGGGCTTGATCGGCTCGACGTGCCCTATCGCGCGCGTGATGGCAGGATAAAGCGAGCGCAGCCGGCGCTCGACCCGATCGACCGCATCGTGCGCGGCGGCGATGGTGACCGCCGGCGACACCCGGCAGTGGAAGTTGACGATGATGCCCCCGTCGGTCTTGCGCGCGCGGACGTTGTGTACGTCTTGCACGCTCTCTCCCTGCTCCAGCGCCGACTGCAGGATGCGGCGAATATCGGCCAGCTCCGTCGCATCGACATCCTCGCTGGTCAGCCAATGTGGCGTCTGCGGCTCCAGGTGCGTCTCTATCTCGGTGTCTTCACCGATCGCCTGGCGCAGGATCCCCTCGATTTCCGTGGCAATGTCATGCGCCTGCGCCACGCTGGCGTTGGCCGGCACCGCCAAATCCATGCCGATCGCCATGCGCGTCGGCAACTGCTGCAAGGTCACATTCTGCACCTGCGCACCGTGGTTGGCGGCGATCGCCCGAATGCGCGTCGCCATGTCTTCATCGCTGCGGGTCTGCGGCACCGCGATGACGGTAAATTCCGCGCTGGCGTACTGCTCCCGCAGCCGCTCAACGATCTCTCGCTTCAGCGCGTCGATGCGTTCCAGCGGCAAGGTGCGGCACACCGCCACCGTGATTTCGACGAACAGCACCGCACCGGCGTTGCGAATGCGCACGCTGTCGCAGGCCAGCACCGCCGGAAAACTTGCCAGCGTGGCGCGGATCGCCTCAGTAGCCCCGGCCGGCGCGGCATCCATCAACGAGTCGAAGGAGCGTTTGCCCAGTTTGATCGCGGCGACAAAGATAAAGCCGGCGACGATCAGCGCGGCGATGGCGTCCGCGCGGCCAAAGCCCAGCAGCACAAACACCATGCCCAGCAGCACCACGCCGGACGAAAGCATATCGGAGAAGAAATGCAGCGCATCCGCTTCCAGCGCCGCGCTGTCGGTCGCTTTGGCGACGCGGTTGAGCGCCCGCACGCGGAAGAAATCGACGCAGATGGAAATGAGCAGCACCGCAATCACCACCGGCGCGGCGACGATCTCATGCGGTTGCCCGAGCAGGCTGCTGCCGGCCTCATAAACGATCCAGCCGGCGGCGCCCAGCAACAGCAGCACCTCGAACAGCGCCGCCAGGTTTTCCACCTTGCCGTGGCCGAAGTGATGATCGTCATCGGCGGGCTTATCGCTGATGCGCACCGCCAGCCAGGTGATGCTGGTGGCGATAAAATCGGTAAAAGAGTGGATCCCTTCGGATATCAGGCCAATACTGCCGGTAAAAATACCGGCGACGAACTTGCCCGTAGCCAGTAACCCGCTGGCAATCATCGAGTTTCTGGCCACGGCCTGTTTTTCATTCTGCATTATGCTGCTCACATTCGGACGGTGATTTATTTTTTTACTTTAGAGGATAATTGCCAGACAAAGGCGATCAGCAGCATACTGCCAGAAAATGTCAGCATGAGGCTAGTAAGAAAATTGGATTTTCCGGTGGAATAAAAATAAATCTCATTAACGCCCACCGAGATCATTAAAATGGCGTAGAGCAATCCCAGAATAAGAATCGTCATTATTATCAACTCCCGTATCAGGCCGCGCGTTCGGCGCGCCGCTAAAAATCCTCCCCATAATAAATAGCGGTTACGGGGAGGATGCATCTAGGCGGATCTTTTGCGTTCATCAATCATCCCATTTGGTGCTCATATAGGCCGCTAACAGGCCCAGTGAGCTGATCATTGCCAGGAATCCCATAAAAATAGTCATGTTTCCCATTATTTTGTCCTCAGGTTAAATGTTATCGATAAAAGCCCCTTGCGTTAAATATCGGGGTTGGTCGGTATCCATGTTTTTTAACGTCCTCCTCATTAAGGCTTTACATCTCCGCCCGCAACATCGGGCGGAGCGCGGTTAAATACCCAATACCTGCTGGGCAATTTTGAAATAAATAATCAGGCCGGTGCCGTCGATAAAGGTAGCGATAAACGGCGCCGATACCACCGCCGGATCGATGCCGAGACGTTTCAACAGCATCGGAATGATCGACGAGACAATCGCGCTCCACACGGTGATTGCCACCAGCGACAGGCTGACCACCAACGTCACCTCCATGCCGACGCCCATGATCCAGGCGCGTACCCAGGCCGCCAGGCCAATGGTGACGGCAATCAGCAGCGAGGTCGTCACTTCCTTACGGATCACCGCGCCCAGGTTGCGCAGGCTGACCTCACCCAGCGCCATGGCGCGCACCAGCGTCGAGGTGATCTGGGTGCCGCTGTTGCCGCCGGTGCCGATCAGCAGCGGGATGAAGAACGCCAACGCAATGGCCGCTTCGAGCTGATCTTCAAACGCCTTCAGCACGTTGCCGGTGTAAGCTTCGGCGACGAAAAGCATCAGCAGCCACACCGAACGTTTACGCCACAGCGCCCACGGGCTGGTCTCCAGATAAGGCTTGTCCAGCGGCAGGCTCGCGCCCTGGCGCTGCGCGTCTTCGGTGTTTTCATCCTCGACCAGGCGAGCGATCTCTCGCTCCCCCAGCACGCCGACCAGCGTGTTGTTCGCCACGACAGGCACCACGTCCAGGCCGCCCTTGCCGAGCAGATGCGCCACATCGTTGCGATCGTCGTCGGGCGAAACCTGAAAATAGCTGTGGTCCATCATCACGCCGACCGCTTTATCCTGCTCGTCGCACTGCAGCAGTTTTTTCACCGACAGCGTGCCGCGCAGATGATAATCGTCCGCGGTAATAAATACTCGGGTGGGAATTTCGTCCGTTTTTAGCTGTGAAAGTAAATATTCCCGGGCATGATTGACCGTCATCGTCGCGGGAACAGTAATAAAATCGGCGTTCATATAGCCGGCGACCGAGGTCTCGTCGAGAGTTTCAGTCGCGCTCAGCGCCGGAGAAGAATAATGTTGATGTGACTTGATCATTGTCAGTCCCTATTTCTGTTTTGAACTTCAACAGCGAATCGCATAGGGGCGTAACCACAGAGGGAGTGCAGACTGCCTATCTCCGCGTCCAGGTTTTAGCACTATACAACGTATCCGAACTGTTACTCGGAAGTTACTTTGGGCTGAACCTTAATCCGATAAAGCCTGTCTTAACCTTGGGCATCTCTCGATGTCGTCAGATCAGTAACCTGTGTTTGTATAGGAGCCTCGCCAAACGAGATACTGCATATAAACTACCGGCGCAGTATAGGCGGTGTTTTCTTCAGCGGGAAGAAAAGATTGCCCGTCGTTTATGGAGTATTTAGGATAATGTTATTAAACACGAATCTATAAAAACGGCTGATATAAATCAGCCGTTTTTTATTTCTCAGTGCTCGAGAAGATAGACGTTTTTATCGTACAAGGCACCTTGAGGGGTAAAATCGATCCCCTTCACGTAGGGTTTAATGAGCGTGGCATTGGCTTCGTAGTACACCGGTGCCACCGGCGTATCGGCGGCCAGCACCGCCTCGGCCTGCTGGAAATATTGCTGCACCTGCTGCGGCGTCTGCGCCGCCGTCGCCTGATGCAGAATGCGGTCATAGTCCGGGTTATGGTATTTGGGGCTGTTCTCGCTGCTGTCGGAACGGAACACGTTCAGGAAGGTGGATGGATCGTTGTAATCGGCCAGCCAGCGGGTAAAGGCCACGCCGTACTGCCCGCGGTTGATATTATCCAGCGTCACTTTACGCTCCTGGCTTTGCAAGCTGGCCTCTACCCCTAGGTTCTTTTTCCACATGGCGGCGGCGGCGATGACGATCTTCTTGATGGTGGCGTCGTTGCTGTACAGCACGGTAAAGCGCAGCGGGTTCTCGGCGTTGAAACCGGCCTGCGCCAGCAGTTGCTTCGCCTGGGCGTGCCGTTGTTCCGGCGTCCAGCCGGCCGCCGCGCCGGGCTGCAGGCTATAGCCGCCCGCCCCCGTTGGGGTAAAGGTCCAGGCCGGCTGTTGGCCGTATCCCAGCACCTTGCCGGCGATAATCTCTTTGTCCAGCGCCAGATTCAGGGCCTGGCGCACCCGCAGGTCGTTAAACGGCGCCTGGCGGTTGTTGAAGGCGAAATAACTGGTGGAGAGCAGCGGATAGGTCACCAGCTGTTGCTCGCCGAGCGTTTTTTTCAGCTGCTGATACAACTCCGGCGGCGTGGTATACCCCAACTCAACCTCGCCGACGCGAAAACGCGCCACTTCCGGGAAGCCCTGTATCGGCAAGAACGTCACCTTGTTGAGCACGGTGTTGGCGTTGTCCCAATACTGCGGGTTACGTTCCACCACCACCTTTTCGTTCACCACCCACTGGCTGAGGCGGAATGCGCCGTTGCCGACAAAATGCGCCGGTTGAGTCCAGTTCTTGCCGTACTGTTCCACCACCTTGCGGTTAACCGGCAAGACCGGGAAATGCACCAGCTGCTTGAGCAGGTAGGAGTTGGGCTCCGACAGCGTCACCTGCAGGGTATGCGCGTCCAGCGCCTTGACGCCCAGCTCGCTCGGCGGTTTGCTGCCGGCGTTGATCGCCGCCGCATTCAGCACGTAGGCCGAAGCCAGATAGCTGCCGTAAGGCGACGCGGTTTTCGGATCGGTGAGGCGCCGCCAGCTGTAGACGAAATCGTCGGCGGTCACCGGATCGCCGTTCGACCATTTGGCCTGCGGCCGCAGATGGAAGGTCCAGACGTTGCCCTGATGCTCCCATTTCTGCGCCAGCGCCGGGATCGCTTCGCCGTCTTTCCCGACGCGCAGCAAACCTTCGAACAAATCGTTGAAGATGTAGAACTCCACATTGCTCTCGGCCAGGTTCGGATCCAGCGTCGCCGGTTCATAGCCGTTGGCGCGCACCAATTCCTGTACCGGCGCCAGCTTAGCGCCCGCCGGTACGTCGGCAGCCTGAGCTGCCGTCGCGTTAAAAGCCAGGAGGATTAAACCAGCCAATTTCTTGCCATTAAATGAATATTTCACGTCGATATCCCTGATTAGTGTTTTATCGCGTTCAATATGCAATGTGGCAGTGGAATAAATTAAATCATTAATCGCTATGAGTCATAACCAAAAGCGGTGTTGAATTTCTTTCATTATCAAAGGAATACCCCTCACCGCGCTTCCCGCTTTCAACACAATGCGCGTTGCCGTCCCCTACTTGATGTTCACGGTCGTGATACCAAACAGCGGCAGGCCTTTAACCGGTTCCGGGCCGGGCTCCCCCCACACCATTAATGATTTACCGCTCGCTTGCGCCTGGATCGCCAGATTCACCAGCAATTTCGGATAGGGTTCATTAGCCGCTACCGATAACGGAAATACGTTTTCGTATAGTCCTCCATCGATCGCCATCTCCACATGCACGCAATCATTAGCTACATCGATAACCACGATCGGATTGGTATAAAACGGTCCATTAGACATAGACACCTCTCTCACTATTTTTTGGTGAATATAATTCTTAATTCGCGTTGGCGGCCCGTGTTATTAATGCCTGTGCGAAATGCTGAAGAACGACATGAAAAGACTGAAGAAAAAGATCGCCAGTCGATAACAAGCCGTCAATATTGAAACAGGTTAATAACCATTACAGATTCGACAAAGAACTGATATAAGTCAAATGCAAACCCGCGTTTACCCGTTACCTCAATGAATATATTAAGAATATTCACAAAAAAAGATAACTACAGTTTAACTTCATAAAAATCAATTAATTAAAAAACACCCTCACTTACCCTATATTAATTAATCGGTTACGAAAAAGGTTAAAATCAAAATAATGGACATGCCAAATAAGTTGCTTTTCAATGTAAAAATAACAGTAGGAAACCCACTTGATATCTCCGTGACACCTAACTACCTTTAAATGGCTTCGAGACTAACACGAGGCCGCCGTTGGTTATCAAACCAATAACTGGCGAATGATTTAATAAGAGATAATTACCAGAAGACAAATCCAAATATATAAACGCGTGCCGAAAGGATAGGATGTAACGGTTTGGTTGCCATACCGTTCTTCTGCCGACGGCAATAACTATTTCCATTCAGATGCAATTACCTGTCTGGTGGCTAACCGGATTCAGCGTGATATGCATTTCAGACTAACTCAGCAAAAATCATAGGGGTTTACATATGCCTTCACTGCAAGATATTACGCCTGAACAGGCTAACGCATTGAATAAACAATCACGTGACGCTTATAACGCGGAAGTGCAGAGCCGTCAGGCGCTGCTCAACCAACATCCGCAATTGAAACCGGCGTTCAACCAGCAAGTGCATCCGCAATCCTTGTGTGGATGCGGGTGCCAACAAAATATCTGCGGCTACTTCAGCTTCCAGGGCTGTGGCTGTGGGTGTGGCTGCGCGCCACATGCGGAGACCGTGCAAATTTCCGCGCAGCCTGCCAATATTGGTCCCAATGCCCCATCAAACGGTACATCGGTGCGTTTTGTCGGCCAGGCCACCGGCACTGGCTCAAACGGTAACATCAACATCCCGACGATTTATTTGCAAGGCACCGTACCCGATGCCGAAAATCTGATCGGCGTTCCGTTAACCCTGCAATTGGCCATCAACCCCGGTTCGATCGTCCTGACGCTGCTGGAGAATGGCCGGGTGCTGGCCTCTTTGGTTCATCCGCCGCAGTGGGCGAGCAGCATCAACGGGCAGTTCTTCGGCGTTGGCAACGGTGAGTTTGTGCTGGCGTGACAAGAAGCAAGCCTGACGGGCGGCTGCCTGCGATGGCAGGTGGCCGCTCACTGTGAGGTAACGCGCCCCAATTCTATTCAGACAATCAAAACAGATTATTCCAGCCGAAACTTAACTTATCCTTAGGGCAATTCATTTTGTGAGCGATCGTCAAAAATAATTTAATACGAATCGTTTTCACTATCATTATTGATGTTCTTGGCTAAAATCGGCCTGCTTGCGCTTGCCAGGCGATATTCGTTTTCCTCATTCGAACGCTAAAAGGATAACTGCATGAAGCTGCGTATTTCATCTCTCGGCCCCGTCGCCCTGCTCGCCTCCTCGATGATGCTGGCCTTCGGCGCTCAGGCGGCCTCGGCCGATCAGGGCATCGTCATTTACAACGCCCAACATGAAAACCTGGTCAAATCCTGGGTCGACGGGTTTACCAAAGACACCGGCATCAAGGTCACGCTGCGCAACGGCGGCGACAGCGAGCTGGGCAATCAGCTGGTGCAGGAAGGCAGCGCCTCGCCTGCCGACGTGTTCCTGACGGAAAACTCCCCGGCGATGGTGTTGGTGGATAACGCCAAGCTGTTCGCCCCGCTGGACGCCGCGACGCTGGCCCAGGTGGAACCGCAGTATCGCCCAAGCCACGGCCGCTGGACCGGCATCGCCGCCCGCTCTACCGTGTTTGTCTACAACCCGGCCAAACTGACCGAAGCACAGCTGCCGAAGTCGCTGCTGGACCTGGCCAAGCCGGAATGGAAAGGCCGCTGGGCCGCCTCGCCGTCGGGCGCCGATTTCCAGGCGATCGTCAGCGCGCTGCTGGCGCTGAAAGGCGAGAAAGCGACGCTGGAATGGCTGAAAGCGATGAAAACCAACTTCACCGCCTATAAGGGCAACAGCACGGTAATGAAAGCAGTCAATGCCGGCCAGGTCGACAGCGGCGTGATCTATCACTACTACCCGTTCGTGGATGGCGCTAAAACCGGCGAAAACAGCAACAACATCAAGCTGTACTACTTCAAACATCAGGATCCGGGCGCGTTCGTCAGCATCTCCGGCGGCGGCGTGCTGGCTTCCAGCAAGCATCAGCAGCAGGCGCAGGCGTTCATCAAGTGGATCACCGGCAAACAGGGCCAGGAGATCCTGCGCACCAACAACGCCTTCGAATACGCCGTCGGCGTCGGCGCGGCCTCCAACCCGAAACTGGTGCCGCTGAAAGATCTGGACGCACCGAAAGTAGACGCCGCGCAGCTTAACAGTAAAAAAGTGGTCGAACTGATGACCGAAGCCGGCCTGCTGTAAGGCCCGCCGGCAAACCGAGAGTTTTTGATCGTTATGTCAAACCTGAGTACCCACGCCGCGCAGACCGCGCGGCGTTATTCTGTTGTCCCCCGTCATCAGCGGCCGGGGGCGATCGTAGTGGCCAGCGCCGTGCTGCTGTCGCTGCTGGCGCTGTTGCCGCTGGGATTCGTTATCGGCGTGGCGTTTGAAACCGGCTGGCAAACGGTCAACGCTCTGGTTTTCCGCCCGCGCGTGGCGGAACTGCTGTTGAACACCCTGCTGTTGGTGGTGCTGACGCTGCCGATCTGCGCCGTGCTGGGCGTGGCCCTGGCCTGGTTGACCGAGCGCACCACGCTGCCGGGCCGCCGTCTCTGGGCGGTACTGGCCACCGCGCCGCTGGCGGTGCCGGCCTTTGTGCAAAGCTATGCCTGGATCAGCCTGGTGCCGTCGATGCACGGCCTGGGCGCCGGGGTCTTCATCTCGGTGCTCGCCTATTTCCCGTTTATTTACCTACCGGCCGCCGCCGTGCTGCGCCGTCTGGATCCCGGTATCGAAGACGTCGCCACCTCGCTCGGTTCCCGGCCGCTGGCGGTCTTTTTCCGCGTGGTGCTGCCGCAGCTGAAGCTGGCGGTCTGGGGCGGTTCCCTGCTGATCGCATTGCACCTGCTGGCGGAGTATGGCCTGTATGCCATGATCCGCTTCGATACCTTCACCACCGCGATCTTCGATCAGTTCCAATCGACCTTCAACGGCCCGGCGGCCAACATGCTGGCCGGCGTATTGGTATTGTGCTGCCTCGGGTTACTGCTGCTTGAGGCTCTCAGCCGCGGCCGCGCGCGCTATGCCCGCGTCGGTTCCGGCAGCGCCCGCAGCCAAACGCCGCGTCGCCTTTCGCTGCCGCTCGCCGCGCTGGCGCTGCTGCTGCCGATTTCGCTGACCGCGCTGGCGCTGGGCGTGCCTTTCATTACCCTGGCCCGCTGGCTGTGGCTGGGGGGATTCGAGGTGTGGCGCAACGCCGAGCTGTGGCCTGCGCTGTGGCAAACGCTGTCGCTGTCCGCCGTCGGCGCGTTGCTGATCACGCTGTGCGCCATTCCGATGGCCTGGCTGTCGGTGCGCTATCCGGCCCGGCTGTACCGCGTGCTGGAAGGCTGTAACTACGTGACCAGCTCGCTGCCCGGCATCGTGGTGGCGCTGGCCCTGGTGACCATCACCATTCACAGCTTCCGGCCGATTTACCAAACCGAAATCACCCTGCTGCTGGCTTATTTGCTGATGTTTATGCCGCGGGCGCTGATCAACCTGCGCGCCGGCATCGCACAGGCGCCGGTGGAATTGGAAAACGTGGCGCGTAGCCTCGGCAAATCGCCGGCGCAGGCGCTGTGGAGCACTACGCTGCGGTTGGCGGCACCGGGTGCCGCGGCGGGCGCGGCGCTGGTGTTCCTGGCGATCGCCAATGAACTGACCGCCACGCTGTTGCTGGCGCCGAACGGCACCCGCACGCTGGCCACCGGATTTTGGGCGCTGACCAGCGAGATAGACTACGTCGCCGCCGCGCCTTATGCGCTGATTATGGTGGCGCTGTCATTGCCGCTCACCTGGCTTCTTTATTCTCAATCTAAACGCACGGCGGGACTATGAGCACGCTCGAACTGCACGGTATCGAAAAATCTTATAACGCCATCAGGGTGCTGGAACACATCGACCTGCAGGTTGCCGCCGGCAGCCGCACGGCGATCGTCGGCCCTTCCGGCTCCGGAAAAACCACCCTGCTGCGCATCATCGCCGGCTTTGAAATTCCCGACGGCGGCCAGATCCTGCTGCAGGGGCAAGCCATGGGCAACGGCGGCGGCTGGGTGCCGGCGCATCTGCGCGGCATCGGCTTCGTCCCGCAGGATGGCGCGCTGTTCCCGCACTTCACCGTCGCCGGCAACATCGGTTTTGGCCTTAAAGGCAGCAAGCGTGAGAAACAGCGGCGCATCGAGGCGCTGATGGAGATGGTGGCGCTGGATCGCCGTCTGGCCGCGCTGTGGCCGCACGAGTTGTCCGGCGGGCAGCAGCAACGGGTCGCGCTGGCGCGTGCCCTGTCGCAGCAACCCCGGCTGATGCTGCTGGACGAACCGTTCTCGGCGCTGGATACCGGCCTGCGCGCCGCCACCCGCAAAGCGGTCGCCGAACTGCTGACGGAGGCCAAGGTGGCGTCGATTCTGGTCACTCACGATCAGAGCGAAGCGCTGTCGTTCGCCGATCAGGTAGCGGTGATGCGCAACGGCCGGCTGGCGCAGGTGGGCGCACCGCAAGATCTCTATCTGCGGCCGGTCGATGAGCCGACCGCCAGCTTCCTTGGCGAAACGCTGGTGTTGACCGCCGAACTGGCGCACGGCTGGGCCGACTGCGCATTGGGGCGCATCGCCGTCGACGATCGGCAACGCAGCGGCCCGGCGCGCATCATGCTGCGCCCGGAGCAGATTCAAATCGGTTTGTCAGATCCGGCGCAGCACGGCCAGGCGGTGATCACCGGCATCGATTTCGCCGGCTTCGTCTCTACGCTCAACCTGCAAATGGCCGCCGGCGGCGCGCAAATCGAGATCAAAACCGTCAGCCGCGAAGGCCTGCAGCCCGGTTCTCAGGTCACTCTCAACGTGATGGGCCAGGCGCATATTTTCGCCGGTTGACATTTCGGGGGAGCCTCTTGACGTCCCCCTCACCACCGCGCATTATCAACGCTATGAAACGCTTCGCGCACGTCCTCACCACCACCGCAACCGCCACGCAATGGCGGGCTGCACGGGTGCGCATCAGCTAACGACGTATCCAAGCCCCGCCAGCCATGGCCGGGGTTTTTTATTTCTCCGTGCCCGCCGGCAATTTCATTACGGAGAAGACCTATGCCAACTATCCCCGCACCGCGCAGCGCCCTGCTGATTATCGACATGCAAGTCGGCCTGTTCGCCTCGCCGGACGATCCGCCGTTCGCCGCCGAAACCCTTCTGGCGAAGACCAATGCGTTGATTCGCGCCGCACGCGTGGCGAATGCGCTCGTAGTGTTTATTCGCCACACCGGCCCGACAGGTTCGCCTATCGCCGCAAACAGTCCGCGATGGCAAGTTCACCCCGATCTCGACACCGATGCGGAAACCGACTGGTTCATCGATAAAACCCATCCCAGCTGTTTTTACCAGACTGGCCTGGCTGAGCGGCTTAAGCAAGCCGGCATCGGTCGGTTGGTGATTTCGGGAATGAAAACGCAATACTGCGTAGACACCGCGTGTCGGCGCGGTGCAGAGTTGGGATTTGACATGGTGTTGGCCGCCGACGCCCATAGCTGTTCAGACACGGCGGAACTCGGTGCCGAAGCCATTATCCGTCACCATAACCAGACCCTGTCGGGGCCATTCGTGACGCTGGCGTTGGCTGAAGAAGTGAAATTCTAAAACGCAGGCGACTTGGCTGTCAGGCCGGGCTTCCGCCCGGCCTCCTCAACGGCAAGTCTTGTCGTGGCGCGGCTTTTTCGGCGCCAGCAGATAATCCACCACGCTTTCGTCAACGCAGCTGTCGATGCCGTTCAGCACCAGCGTATGCCCGTCGCGTTCGCGGGTGATCAGCGGGCTTTTAAAGGCGGCGGCCATCACCTGCGCGTTGCGGTACGGCGTGGTCGGATCGTAGCGCTGCGCGACGAACAGCAGCGGCGGCAACGCGGCAGACGCCACCGGCGTGTGCGGCCGATCTTTGCCGCGGTACGGCCACAGATCGCACATTTCCAGCGGGTATTCGTGCAGCGGCAGATAGTGGGCATACATAGCGGCGGTATTGATCTCCTGCCGCTGCCGGCGCAACAGCTGCGGATCGGCCGTCGGGTTGGCGACGTCGGCGCAGGTGATGACGTTCAGCGCGTCATCGGCATCCGGCGAATAGCTTTCGTCGATCAGATCGGAAACCTGCTGCCCGGCGATCCCGGCATCGAGCTGGCGCAGCACGGTCGCCAGCTCGTGCCAGCGCTCCGGCCACAGCAGCAGCGAACGCGTGACCGTCAGCACGTCATCGGCGGAGATTTCATACCCCGCCGCGGTGACGAACGGCTGCTCATGCAGCTTGCGCAGCAAGGCATGATAACGCTGCAGCGCCTGATTGGCGCCGCCGCCCAGCTGGCAGCTGTCGGTTTTGCCGCAGTAGGCGGCGAAGCGCAGGAAGCTTTGCTGGAAGCCCCGCTCCTGGTTCAGCCGCTGGGTGAAATCGTCTTCCGCCAGATCCACCACCCCGTCGAGCACCAGCGCGCGCGTTTTCTTCGGAAAACGTTCGGCATACAGCGCCGCCACCTTGGTGCCGTAAGAGTACGCCACCGCCGTCAGCCCCGGTTCGCCCAGCGCGTGGCGGATCGCGTTCAGATCGTTGACCGCTTCGTCGGTGCCGATATGTTGCAGCACGTCCGCGCCGGTCTGTTTGATGCAGGCGGCAATCAGGGTGCGCGTCTGGTTCTCCGCACCGGCCACGTCGTTGTCGTCCGGTGACGGGGTTTCGTCGCCTTCGGCCACCTGACAGGAGATTTTCGGCGTCGATTGGCCGACGCCGCGTGGATCGTAACCGATGATGTCGTAGGATTTACGCAGCCTGGCGACGTGACCATCATTGCCCAAATAAGGATTGATGCCCGGCAGGCCCGGCCCGCCGCTGATCATCACCACGCTGCCCTTTTTCGGCCCGGTGGCGGGCAGCAGGGTCAGCGCCAAACGCACGGTCTGTTCGCCCGCCTGCGCCGCATGAACGGGCGGCGTGGCGTAGGCTAACGGCACCTCAAGGTAACCGCAGCGCAGCCCCGGCGGTGGCGGCTCATCGAACCAGCGCTGAAAACCGCTGTTGAGACATGATTGCCAACGAACGCCGTTCTCGGCCGCCGCGCCGTGGAGCACAGGCTTGGCCTGGGCGGGCAACGCGGCGGCGGTCGCGGCGAGCAGCGCCAGAATACGCAGTACTGACATGGGGAGTCCTTTCAACTCAACGAATCGGTCAAAGGTTAACGATACCCGGTTAAACAGCTAGCCAATAGAACACAAAAAACCGCGCGGGTGAAGCCGTCACCGCGCCCCCGGCAAGATTTTTCTCTGCTCGGATTGCTCTTATAACGCACAGAATGCTGCAAAAAACGGCGTCTACCTGCTAGGCTTAGGATTCGTTAACCCATAAGGATCAGGAGAGCAGCATGTTTGGTAAAGCGGAAGACAAAGCCAATGAAGCCGCAGGCGCGGTAGAAGAAGCGTTCGGCAAAGCCGTCGATTCGCCGGAGCATCAGGTGCGCGGCGCGGCGCGCAAATACGCCTCCCAGGCCAGCTATGCCGCCCGAGACGCAGCGGACAGCGTAAGAACCCAGGTGGAAGCCAACCCGCTGGCCGGCGTGGCCGTTGCGGCGGCGGTCGGCATCGTTTTCGGCTTCTTGCTGGGACGCAAATAAGCGGCGAATGCGCCGCTCGACAACAGGCCCGTTACGGGCCTTTTTTTTCGCCCTTTTCTCCCCCTGCGCGCAAACTTTCATCTATCACAGCCATCGCTTATAAAAACCAACGCCTTCAACTACGATTAGTTTGTGACCAGAGCGAGGCTCTGCGATCCGGCAGATAACCCTATGAGGATTATCACCATTATCCATGCTGTTTAAGCCGCTCTCCTTCACGCGGCTAAGAAAGGTTGATTATGGCTCGCACCACCCCTATCGATCGTTACCGCAACATCGGCATCTCCGCGCATATCGATGCCGGCAAGACCACCACCACCGAGCGGATTCTGTTTTACACCGGGGTCAGCCACAAGCTGGGTGAAGTGCATGACGGCGCGGCGACCATGGACTGGATGGCGCAGGAACAGGAGCGCGGCATCACCATCACCTCGGCGGCCACCACCTGCTTTTGGAACGGCATGCAGCATAATTATCCGCAGCACCGCATCAATATCATCGACACCCCCGGGCACGTCGATTTCACCATTGAAGTGGAACGCTCAATGCGCGTGCTGGACGGCGCCGTGATGGTCTATGACTCGGTGGGCGGCGTGCAGCCGCAGTCGGAAACCGTTTGGCGCCAGGCCAACAAATACAAGGTGCCGCGGCTGGCGTTCGTCAACAAGATGGACCGCATCGGCGCGGACTTTTTCCGCGTGCGCAAAATGATGATCGAGCGCCTGAAAGCCAATCCGGTGCCGATCGTCATTCCGATCGGCGCCGAAGACCACTTCAGCGGCGTGGTGGATCTGGTGCGGATGAAGGCCATCCTGTGGGACGAGGCCTCGCAGGGCATGAACTTCAGTTTCGAAGAGATCCCGGCCGAGCTGCGCGATTCGGCGCAGGAGTGGCGTGAAAACATGATTGAAGCCGCCGCCGAAGCCTCGGAAGAGCTGATGGAGAAATACCTCAACCAGGTGCCGCTGAGCGAAGAGGAGATCGTCCACGGGCTGCGGGTGCGCACCGTCGCCGGCGAAATCCAGCCGATGCTGTGCGGCTCGGCGTTCCGCAACAAAGGGGTGCAGCGCATGCTGGATGCGGTGATCGAGCTGATGCCCTCGCCGCTTGACGTGCCGCCGATGGAGGGCCACGGCGAACACGATGAAATCATCACCCGCAAAGCCGACGACAACGAAAAATTCTCGGCGCTGGCGTTCAAGCTGATGACCGACCCGTTCGTCGGCCAGCTGACCTTCGTGCGCGTCTACTCCGGGGTGCTGGCCAAAGGCAGCAGCGTTTACAATCCGATCAAGGGCAAAAAGGAACGCATCGGCCGCATCGTGCAGATGCACGCCAACGATCGTAAGGACATCGACGAGCTGCACGCCGGCGACATCGCCGCCTGCGTCGGCCTGAAGGACGTCACCACGGGCGATACGCTGTGCGACCCCGGCGCCATCATCACGCTGGAACGCATGACCTTCCCCGAGCCGGTGATCGCCCAGGCGATCGAGCCGAAGACCAAGGGCGACCAGGAGAAAATGGGCATCGCGCTGCAGCGCCTCTCTTCGGAAGATCCGTCGTTCCGCGTGCGCACCGATGAAGAATCCGGCCAAACCATCATCTACGGCATGGGCGAGCTGCACCTGGAGATCATCGTCGATCGCATGCGCCGCGAGTTCGGGGTGGAGACCACCACCGGCAAGCCGCAGGTGTCGTACCGCGAAACCATCCGCAAACGGGTAACCGACGTGGAAGGCAAGTTCGTGCGCCAGTCCGGCGGTAAAGGGCAATACGGCCACGTGGTGCTGACCGTCGAACCCAACGAACCCGGCAAAGGCTTCGAATTCTTCGATGAGATCAAGGGCGGCGTCATTCCCGGCGAATTTATCCCGGCGGTGAAAAAAGGCGTGCTCGAGGCGCTGAACAACGGCGTGCTGGCCGGTTATCAGGTGGTGGACGTCAAGGTGCACCTGACCTTCGGTTCTTACCATGACGTCGACTCGTCGGAGCAGGCGTTCCGCATGGCGGCGATTTTCGGCTTCAAGGAAGCCTGCCGCCTGGCGGATCCGGTGATCCTTGAGCCGATCATGTCGGTGGAGGTGGAAACACCGGAAGATTATGCCGGCAACGTGATGGGCGACCTCTCCTCACGCCGCGGCCTGGTGCAGGGCATGGAAGAGATACCGGGCGGCGGCGGCAAGGAAATTCGTGCCAAGGTGCCGCTGTCCGAGATGTTCGGCTACTCGACGACCCTGCGTTCGATGTCGCAGGGCCGCGCCACCTACACCATGGAATTCAGCCACTACGCCGAAGCGCCACGCAACGTGGCCGAAGAGATCATTCACCACAGCAAGCGTTAACCCTCGCGCCCGCCTTCGCGGCGGGCGTCACCCCTGCTTGTCCTCCAGCGCCACCACCACCGGCTGCGGCTTGATGCGCATGGCGTACACCACGCCGGCGATCAGGCAGACGATGCCGGCCAGCGTCAGCAGCGGCGGCCAGGCCTGGCGCAGCAGAAAGGTATAGGCCAACCCCGCCAGAATTTCGAACACGATGAGCGGCCCCACCAATACCGTCGGCAGGCGCTGGCTGGCTTCGTTCCAGCATAGCGCCCCCAGCCAGGAGCAGAACACGCTGATGACCAGCATCAGCGGGATAAACACCTCAGGGCGCGGGCCGAACGGCAAGGCGAACGCCGGTTCGCTCAGCGCCAATTGGCCGCAGACCGCCAGATAGCCCAGCAGCGCCAGCGGCAGCGTCACCAGCCCTTGCGCCGTGGCCCAGGTAGCCGGCCGCTGCGTCGGGTTCTCCCGCAGCCAGCGCGAGTTGCGCAGTGGGAACCAGGTCCAGCACGCCACCGCCAACACGGCCAGCCCCAGGCCGCTGAGATAACGCCAGCCGTCGATCGGCAGCGCGTTGCCGCGCAGCTCGGCGACGTTCACGCACGCTAACCCGCAGACGATCAGCAGCAGTGCCGGCGCCAGCTTGCCCCAGGCCAGCCGCCCGTCGTGGCGGCCGTAAAACAGATTGGCGCAGATGGCGATCACCACCGGCAAGGTGCCGATGATCATGGTCGATACCGGTGCGCCGGTACGCTGAATGGCGCTGGCCAGGCACAGGTAGTACAGCAGGTTACCGATGGCCGTCAGCTTGAGCGCCTCCAGCCAATCCTGGCGCCGCAGCTTGCGCAGGCGGCGGCGATCGAACCACGCCAGCGGCAAGGTGATCAGCCCGAAGGCCAGATAGCGCCCGGTGGACTGCAGCGCGGCGGGATAATCCGGCACCAGCAGCGGGCCGACGAAGATCAATCCCCACATCAGCCCGGCGGCCAGGGCAAACACAACGCCAATGAACATAACGACTCCGACAAACGGCCGGTGCGGCCAACCCGCCCGACAAGACAGCGGCAGAGTAGCGAAAACGCGGGAAGGAATTATTGTAGCAGGTTGCTGTTTTAGCCCAATTTCACCTGTTTCTGGAAACGCACTGGCGTGACGCCGTAACGATTGGCGAAGGCGCGCGTCAGGTGTGCCTGATCGGTCAGCCCCGCCGCCGCCGCCACCTGTGCGGCGGGCATGCCGCGCTCCAGCATGCGTTTGGCCTGCGACAGCCGGATCGCCATCAGCATCTGCTGCGGCGAAACGTGGTATTCGGCCTTGAACTTGCGCAGAAAATGGTACGGGCTGAGCGACACCAGTTCGGCCAGCTGATTGAGGGTCACCGCCTCGGCGAAGTTGTCGTGCAGGTAGCTTTTCACCACCTCGAAACGGTGCGCCGCCTCGGCTTTTTCCCGCTGCCCGGTGCGAATGTGCGGGTGCAACAGCTCGACCGCCTCCAACAGCAGGCCGTCCAGCGTGAGCGGATCGTCGGTTTGCCACAGCGTGGCGAGAATGGTGGACAGGCGCTGCGCCGCCCGCGGATCGTGGCGCACCGCATCGGTGAACCACTGGCTCCTATCGCCGGACAGCTGCTCCAGCGCTTCGGGCGCCAGATAGAGCATACGGTAACACCAGCCGCCCGGCGTTTCGGCTTCGCCGGTATGCAGCTCATCGGGGTTCATCAGCACCAGCGCGCCCGGCGCCGCCAGATGCTGCGCGCCGCGATAGCGGAAACGCTCCGCTCCGGTGTCTACGGTGCCGATAGCGAAGGCGTCGTGGGTATGCGGCTCGAAGGCATAGCGTTCGATATGCGCCTGATAAAGTTCGACGCCCGGCAGATGCGACAAATGCCGGAACTGCGCGCAATCCTTCTCGAACGGAAACTGTTGTGGTACCCCTTGCACCCGACCTCCTCGTCCGTGCTGACAATCTGCTCAGCATAGCCAAAACATCGCCGGTTGAGTAGCCGCCCTGGCGCTTTCGTGCCCCTCGCCTGGACGATCGCCGCCATTCGGCGTAGGGTTAAGGTCCCTGTCCCTTTCAGGCGCGCCGCATCGCGAAGCTCATCGGCCCCTGACACTCCGCAAACAAGAGGCAACAATGTATCCGGATACTCAACTGTATATCGATGGACAATGGCGCAACGCGCTGGCCGGGAAAACCCTGCCGGTCACCAACCCCGCCACCGACGAGATAATCGGTCAAGTGGCGCACGCCGCCACAGAGGATCTCGATCTGGCGCTGGCCGCCACCGAGCGCGGATTTAACGTCTGGCGCGACACCGCCGCGCACCAGCGCGCCAACCTGATGCGCAAAGCGGCGGCGCTGCTGCGCGAACGCGCTAACGCCATCGCCGCCGTCATGACGCAGGAACAGGGCAAACCGGTGGCGCAGGCCAAAGTCGAAATTCTCAACGCCGCCGACGTCATCGACTGGTTCGCCGGCGAAGCCACCCGCACCTACGGGCAGATCATTCCGTCCCGCGCCCGCGACGTGCAGCAGCAAACCCTCAAGCTGCCGGTCGGCCCGGTGGCCGCCTTCACGCCGTGGAACTTCCCGATCAACCAGATCGTGCGCAAGCTGTCCGCCGCGCTGGCGGCGGGGTGTTCCATCATCGTCAAAGGCCCGGAAGAAACGCCGGCCTCGCCGGCTGAGCTGATCAAAGCCTTCGCCGACGCCGGGATCCCGGCCGGGGTGATCGCGCTGGTGTACGGCACCCCGGCGGAAATCTCGGAATACCTGATCCCGCATCCGACCATTCGCAAGATCTCCTTCACCGGCTCCACCCGCGTGGGCAAGCATCTGGCGGCGCTGGCCGGCCAGCATATGAAAAAGGCCACCATGGAGCTGGGCGGCCACGCGCCGGTGTTGATCTTCGACGACGCCGATCTCGACGCGGCGGCCAAAGAGCTGGCGCAGTCCAAGTTCCGCAACGCCGGCCAGGTCTGTATCGCCCCGACCCGCTTCCTGATCCAGCAAGGCGTTTATGAAGCCTTCGTGGAGAAATTCACCGCCGCCGTGCGTGAGCTCAAGCTCGGCAACGGGCTGGAAGACGGCGTGACCATGGGGCCGATGGTGCTGGGCCGCAGCGTCGACAATATCGAGGCGCTGGTGCAGGATGCCGTCGCCCACGGGGCAAAAGCCAGCACCGGCGGCAAGCGCGTGGCGGGCAAAGGCAACTTCTTCGAGCCGACGGTGCTGCGCGACGTGCCGCTGAGCGCGCGCGCCATGTCAGAAGAGCCGTTTGGCCCGGTCGCCCTGCTGCGCCCGTTCGCCACCTATGACGAGGCGATCGCCGAAGCCAACCGCCTGCCGTACGGGCTGGCCGCCTACGCTTACAGCCGCAACATCGCCACCGTCAATGCGCTGGGGCGCGACGTGGAGAGCGGCATGCTGAGCATCAACCACATCGGTTTCGGCCTGCCGGAAACGCCGTTTGGCGGCGTGAAAGACTCCGGTCACGGCACCGAAGGCGGCAGCGAAGCGATCGAGTCCTACCTGGAAACCCGCTTCGTCACCGTCGCCGGCCGTTAATCGCGCGTCGGATGAATAGCCAAAAGCCCCGCAGCGCGGGGCTTTTTTTTTACTCGCGAGCCAGTTCGAACAGCCGCCGCGCCGCCGGGGTCAGCCCCAGCATGTGAATGCAGGCATGCACCATGCCCGGCAACCGTTCACAGTGCACCGGCACACCCGCCTCGCGCAGTCGCTGCGCATACTGCTCGGCCTCATCGCGCAGCGGATCATATTCGCAGCTCAGGATGGTGGCCGGCGGTAACCCGCGCAGCGTGGCGGCGTGCAGCGGCTCGGCGCCGGGATCGCGCCGCTGGGCCAGATACTGCTGCCAACAAAATACCATCGCGTCGCGCGTCAGAAAGTGCCCCTCGGCAAACTCGCGATAGCTCGTCGTCGTCATCTCGCGGCTGAGCGCCGGGTACAGCAGCAGCTGGCGCTCGATGTGCGGGCCGCCGCGATCCCGCGCCAGCAGCGCGACGGCCGCCGCCAGATTGCCCCCAGCGCTGTCGCCGCCCACCGCCAGGTGCTGCGCGTCGATCCCCAACTGCGGCGCCTGTTGCGCCACCCAGCAGAGCGCCTGGTAGACATCTTCCAGCGGCTGCGGAAACGGGTATTCCGGCGCCAGACGGTAGTCGACCGACAGGATCACCCGGCCGGTGGCGTTGGCCAGCGCCTGACAGGGCCGATCGTACAGCGCCAGCGAACCGAGGCACCAGCCGCCGCCGTGGGCGAACAGCATCGCCGGCTGCACGTTTGCGCGGTTTTCCCCTGCCGGTAAATAAGTACGCAGCGCAATCCTGTGTCCATCGGCGGCGACCACCGTATAGTCCCTGACGCCGCCGCTCGGTTCCGCCTCGCCCTGCAGCCGGCGTAAACCGGTTTCCGTGGCCGCGCGCATTTCCGCCAGCGACGCGGGGGGCGGCGCATCGGCCGACGCCGTCAAAAAGGCAGCGATGCGTTCATCGAGCGGCATGGGGTTCTCCTGCCAGGAACGGCGTAATCAGGGCAATAAATTCCTCATGGCACTCCTCGGTAATGAAATGCCCGCAGCCGGCGACCGTTTCGCCCCGCAGATCGTGCGCATTGCCCCGCAGCGTCGTCAGCGGCGCATCACCGGTGGCGTGCTCCGCCCCTACCGTCAACACCGGCATCATCAGGGGCGTGGCGGCGCGCAGCCGGTTCTGCCGCACGGTCTCCGGGATTGCCCGGTAATAGTCGAATCCGGCGCGCAGGCCGCCCGGCGCCGAATAGGCGGTGATATACACCTGCGCCGCCACCCGATCGCGCCGATAGGACCAACGGTTAAAGATATAGCCAAGATACTCCTGCTCACGCTCCTGGGTCAGGGTCTCCGGCAAATCAGCCAGTTGGTTGAACATGAAGTGCCACAGGAAGATGTTCTCCTCCGGCGCGACGAAGATCGGCGGCGGCGGCGCCAGCCCGGGTATCACCGCCTCCGTCAGCACCAGACGTTCCACCGCCTGCGGGAAATCGCTCGCCATGGCGTAACCGATCCACATGCCGATGTCGTGGCCAACCAGTTGGTAACGTTCATGGCCCAGCTGCGCCATCATCGCGTGCAACGCTGCTCCAATGCTGCCGGTGTCGTAGCCGCCAGCGGGCTTGTCAGAATCGCCGATGCCCGGCGGGTCGACGGCGATCGCCTGAAAACCGGCCGCCGCCAGCGCTTGCATCACATGGCGCCAGGTGTACCAGGTTTGCGGCCAGCCAGGGATCAGCAGCACCGGCCGCCCTTCACCGGCCACCACGCAGTGAAGGCGCCGGCCGTTGACCTGGAGATAGACGTGTTCCGCCGCGAGATCCGCCAACGTGACCTCGTTCTGTCGGTATTGCATGGGGTAACTCCCTGAAGGATTAGGCTCAGCGAATGCCGAGCAAGGCATTGATCTGCTGTGGGTTGACCGGCGCGCCGGCGAAATCGTCGAACACTTTGTCGGTGACGTGGATAATGCGATCGCGAATGAAGGCTGCGCCTTCGCGTGCGCCGTCCTGCGGGTTTTTCAGGCAACATTCCCACTCCAGCGCCGCCCAGCCCGAATAATCGTACTGCGTCAGGCGTGAAAAGATGCCGTTGAAATCGACCTGGCCGTCGCCCAGCGAGCGGAAGCGGCCGGCGCGATCGATCCAGGATTGATAGCCGCCGTAAATACCCTGCCGACCGGTCGGATTGAACTCGGCGTCCTTGACGTGGAACATGCCGATAACCTCTTTATAGATATCGATAAACTCCAGATAGTTGAGCTGCTGCAGCACCATATGGCTCGGGTCGAACAGCACCCGGCAGCGCGGATGGTGGCCGACGCGCTCATGAAA
The DNA here is from genome assembly GCF_016805595.1 of Serratia sp. 4542. Classification (NCBI taxonomy): domain Bacteria; kingdom Pseudomonadati; phylum Pseudomonadota; class Gammaproteobacteria; order Enterobacterales; family Yersiniaceae; genus Serratia; species Serratia sp. 4542. Next base: position 804,808 of record NZ_RXKV01000010.1, on the reverse strand, counting down.
TATTTCGAATGTCACGCCGTCGTGCAGATCCTCGCTCGGGTGAATTTCGTAACACAGGTTGATCCCCTGCTCGTCGCAGGCGTTAAGCACCGGCAGCCAGCGCCTGGCGAGTTCGTCGAACGCGGTATCGATCAGTCCTTCCGGACGCTGTGGGAACGGAAACAGATAGGGCCAGGCCAGCGAACCGGAAAAGGTGCCCAGTTCGCTGAGCCCGAGCCGCGCCGACGCCTTCACCGCCAACAGCATTTGCTGCCGCGCCCACTCGCCACGCGCCTGCGGATTGCCCTGTAGCGCCGGCGGCGCGAAGCTGTCAAACAGCGCATCGTAAGCCGGGTGTACCGCCATCAGCTGGCCGAAGATATGGCTGGTCAATTCGCTGACCACCAACCCCTGTTCCGCCAACATGCCGATCAAATCATCGCAGTAGGTTTGGCTTTCCGCGGCGGTGGCCACGTCGAATAAACGCCGATCCCAGGCCGGGATCTGCAGCGCACTAAAGCCGGTCTGCGCCGCCCATTCGGCGATGGCGGGCAGGCTATTGAACGGCGCTGTCTCATCGCTGAACTGCGCGAGATGCAGGCTTGGACCTTTGAGGGTTTTCATCGTAAACTCCAATTGGTTGTCGATTGGCAAACAATAGGAGCAAAGCGCGATGACCGCAAGAGAAATTTATAAAGACATTGGTATTCCCGCCGATTTAAGCGATCCTATGTTGCTGAATGGCAGGTAAATTGGAGCAGCGAATGGCAGGCAGACCGCGCGAGTTCGACCGCGAACAGGCGCTCTTGAAGGCGCGAAACTTATTCTGGCGACAGGGCTACGAAGGCACCTCGATGTCGGATCTGGTGGCGGAATTGGGCATTGCTTCCGCGCGCATCTACAAGGCGTTCGGCTCCAAAGAGCAGCTGTTCCGCGAGGCGATCGCCAGTTATGAAACCGAGGAAGGCGGCTTCGCCGATCGCGCCTTCGCGCAGGAAAGCGGCATTCGCCCGGCGATCCAACGTATGTTGGAAGATGCCGTGCGGCTCTACAGCCGGCCGGATCTGCCGCAGGGTTGCATGGTGGTCTCCTCCGCCGCCAGCGTCAGTGCGGAGAACGACGGGCTCAAAACCTGGCTGGCTGAGCATCGGTTGCAGCGCACCCAGCAGATCGTCGAACGGCTGCGGCAGGCGGTGCAAGCCGGCGAACTGCCGGCCGGCACCGACGCCGACAGCCTGGGGGACTTTTTCGCCGTCTTCCTGCACGGCCTGTCGATTCAGGCGCGTGACGGCGTCACTGAAGCGCGACTGTTGGCGGCGGTAAAGGTGGCGCTCACCGCCCTGGGCGACGCTTAATCTTCGGGCAGATCGAAAATCACCAGCGTGCCTTCGCTGCCCGGCAACACGCGGTGCGGCACGCCGGCCGCGGCCTGATACAGCTGGCCGGCCTGCACCACAATCGTTTCCCCCGCCACCTGCAGCCGCAGCTGCCCGCGGATCACCAGCAGCCCTTCGCTGTAATCATGCACTTCATCCGCAATGCTGCGCTCATCCATGCGCAGCACTTTGATATTGGCCGCACCGACGCGGCCCAGCACGGTAGAACGCCAGGCCTCAGGCAGTTCGGCCGCCTGCAGGTTTAAATCGAACAGCATCGGTACCCCCTATGGTTATCGAACGTAGCGGCACTCTACGCCGACTGCGGCCGGCGTGGAAAGAATCCCGGGTTGTAGCTTATGCCCGCCCGGCCTATACCGGCACCCGGCGGCTGATCTCCACCACCTGATCGCTGGGCAGGTAATAATAATCCGTGACGTGCATGCCGTTGCGCACCATCAGCGCGAACAGGTTGCGCTGCCAGGACGGCATCCGGTCGCTCGCCTCGCGGCGCACCACGGTTTCATGGCCGAGATAGTAAGTCGCCTCGTCGAAGTTCAGGCCGCATTTTTGCGCTTCGACGTGCTGCAGCAGCTGCGGGATGTTCGGCCGCTCCATAAAGCCGTAGCTGGCCACGCCGCACCAAAACCCCGGCGCCAGTTCGCGCATCACCAGGCGTTCGGCATTCGATACCCGCGGTTCATTGACGATGGCAATGGTCAGCGCCAGCACGTTGGCGTGCAGCGAACCGTTGCGTTTGACGTGCCATTTCATTACCGGCGGCGTGCCCTGCAGGCTGCGGGTGAGAAAGACCGCGGTGCCCGGCACCCGCGGCACGGATTCACGCTGGATTTTCGCCAGGAAATCCGCGATCGGCACCGTCGTCTCGCCGAGGGTGCGCACGGCCGCCAGCACCCCGCGATGCCAGATCAGCATCACGGTATAGACCGCGGCGGCCAGCAGCAGCGGGATGTAACCGCCCTGCAACACCTTGGTCAGGTTGGCCGTCAGGAAGCTCAGATCGACCACGAAGAAACACCCCGCCACCAACAGGCTGGCGGCCAGCCCCCAGCGCCACACCTCGCGCATCGCCACGAACAGCAAGCCGGTGGTCATGATCATGGTCAACGAAACGGCGATGCCGTAGGCGGCGGCCAGATTGTCCGAGGATTTGAAGAACACCGTCAGGAACAGCGTCACCACCATCAGCAGCCAGTTGATGGCGCCGATGTAGATCTGCCCGTAGCTTTCCTCGGTGGTTTGTTTAACCCGCAGCCGCGGCAGCCACCCCAGCTGGATTGCCTGGCGGGTCATCGAAAACGCGCCGCTGATGATCGCCTGGCTGGCGATGATCGTCGCCAGCGTGGCCAGGATCACCAGCGGGATCAGCAGCGCCGGCGGGCACAGGCGGAAGAAGATGTTCTGCGTGACGTCGGCGCCGGCCAAAATCAGCGCGGCCTGGCCGGCGTAGTTGAGCAACAGGCTGGGAAAAACGATGTCGAACCAGGCCAGCCAAATCGGCCGTTTGCCGAAGTGCCCCATGTCGGCGTACAGCGCTTCGGCGCCGGTGACGCACAGAAACACGCCGCCCAGCACCAGGAAGCTGGTCAGCCCATTCGAGAACAGGAAATGAATGCCGTACATCGGGTTCAGCGCCAGCAGCACCGCCGGGTGCTGGATGATGCCCCACACGCCCAGCGCGGCGATCGACAGGAACCACAACGCCATGATCGGCCCGAACACGCGGCCGATACGTGCGGTGCCCAGCGGCTGAATGGCGAACAGGCTGAGCAAAATCACCACCGCCGCCGGCAGAATGTAGGGCTGCGACGCCGGCAGCACGATATTCAGCCCCTCGAGGGCGGAGAGCACCGAGATGGCCGGCGTGATGGCGCCGTCGCCGTAGATCAACGCCGCGCCGAACAGGCCGGCGAACAGCACCAGCGGCCGGGATTTCCGCCTGCTGACCAGCAGCGACATCAGCGCCATGATGCCGCCCTCGCCGCGGTTGCCGATGCGCATGGCGAACATGGCGTATTTGAGCGAGGTGACGATCACCAGCGTCCAGAAAATCAGCGACAGCAGGCCAAGGATCACCGGCGCCGACGGCGCATCGCCGGAGAGAAACAGCACGGTTTTCAGGGTGTACAACGGGCTGGTGCCGATATCGCCGAACACCACGCCCAAAGCGCCCAGCGCCAACGGCGCCAGGCCGGTCTTGTTCGAGGTTTCCGTATCATTGCCGACAGACATCTGCTTGCTCCTTAGCCTTGCACAGTGAGTTGGAATTATTGTCACTTTATTGCCGCCGCGCCACTCGCTCGGCAGCGATAAGCATAACTTAACCGTCATCTTCACGGGTTACAGTATCGCCCGTTTGCGGCACAGAAACCGCCGCCGGTGAGCAACGGTTTAGAATCGCCCGCGCCGGATGGTCTATAGTCCTTATGCGATTGTCACTTTCTTGTTTGCGCCCGCCGTGGGAGAAGTGAAATGAACGTCCGGCTCAACACCCATGTTTCCGCCCGGCGCCTGCTGCCCAATGGCTGGGACGTCATCGCCTTTCCGCTGATCATCGGCCTGATCGCCATGATGGCCATCGGCCTGCATCAAACCCTGCAACCGATCGTCACGCTGAAAACGCAGGCGATATCGCTCGATCCCGCCAACCTGCCGGAATACGCCCTGCGCACCACGCTGCGCATGCTGGTGGCGATGGTGGCCGCGCTGGTGTTCTCGCTGGTCTACGGCACCCTGGCGGCCAAGAGCCGGCGCGCCGAAAAGGTGCTGGTGCCGATCCTCGATATCCTGCAGTCGGTGCCGGTACTCGGCTACATCTCTTTCACCGTCACCTTTTTCATCGCGCTGTTCCCCGGCCGGGTGCTCGGGGTCGAGCTGGCGGCGATGTTCGCCATCTTCACCAGCCAGGCGTGGAATATGACCTTCAGCTTCTACCAGTCGCTGCGCACCGTGCCGCGCGATCTGCAAGAAGTGGCGCGCGGCTTCCATCTGAGTCCGTGGCAACGTTTCTGGAAGCTTGACGCGCCGTTCGCCATGCCGGGGCTGATCTGGAACATGATGATGTCGATGTCCGGCGGCTGGTTCTTTATCGTGGCGTCGGAAGCGATCACCGTCGGCAACAACACCTTTACGCTGCCGGGCATCGGCGCGTATCTCGCGCAGGCGATCCTGAGCAAGGATCTGCCCGCGATAGGTTGGGTGCTGCTCACCATGACGGTGGTGATCCTGGCCTACGATCAGCTGCTGTTCCGGCCATTGGTGGCATGGGCGGACAAATTCCGCATGGAAACCACCCGCTCGGCGAGCGCCCCCACTTCCTGGCTGTTGAACCTGATGCGCCGCACGCGCCTGATCCATCTGCTGCTGACGCCACTGGGCGCGCTGCTGGCCAAAACCGCGCGCCTGAAACTGAGCCTGCCCGCCCGGCCGTTGCGCCTCGGCAATAGCGCCCAACGGCAGCGGCGTTCGCGCACGATCGATCGGTGTTGGAGCACCATCGTCATCCTGCTGACGCTGGCGATCGCCTGGCGCGTCATTCTCTATGTGCAGACCGGCGTGACGCTCAATGACGTGGGCCATGTGATGGTGCTGGGGCTGATCACGCTGCTGCGCGTGGCGGTGCTGATCGCCCTGTCGTCGCTGATCTGGGTGCCGCTCGGCGTACTGATCGGCCTGCGCCCGACGCTGGCCGGAAAGATCCAGCCGATCGCCCAGTTTCTGGCCGCGTTTCCGGCTAACCTGCTGTTCCCGGTGTTCGTCATCACCATCGTCCACTTCCGGCTGAACCCCGATATCTGGCTGTCGCCGCTGATCGTGTTGGGCACCCAGTGGTACATTCTGTTCAACGTGGTGGCCGGCGCCACCGCGTTGCCCAACGACTACCGCGAGGCCGCCGCCAATTTTCACATTCGCGGTTGGCAATGGTGGCGCCAGGTGATGCTGCCGGGCATCTTCCCCTATTACATTACCGGCGCCATCACCGCGTCGGGCGGCGCCTGGAACGCCAGCATCGTGGCGGAGTTCGTGCAGTGGGGCAGCACCCAGGTGAAGGCACATGGGCTGGGTGCCTACATCGCCGAAACCACCGCCGCCGGCGATTTCCCCAAGATCATTTTGGGCATCGCCGTGATGTCACTGTTCGTTACGCTGTTCAACCGTCTGCTGTGGCGGCCGCTTTACGCCTACGCCGAATCCCGCTTCCGCATCGATTAAGGAGCCGTTCAGATGTCAGACCTTCACCCAACGCAGGCGACGCACTCGCCCGGCGAGGAAATTTTAGCGGTCAACGCGGTCAGCCATGGCTATGACAAGGCACATGGCGAGCTGCTGATCCTCGACGGGGTCAATCTGTCGCTGCGGGCGGGCGAGATCGTCGGGTTGCTGGGCCGCTCCGGCTCGGGCAAATCGACGCTGCTGCGCATCATCGCCGGCCTGGTTACCCCCACCGCCGGGACGGTGAACTACCTGGGGCAGCCGCTGAACGGCCCCGCCAAAGGCGTCGCCATGGTGTTTCAAACCTTCGCGCTGTTCCCCTGGCTGACGGTGCTGCAAAACGTTGAGGCCGGCCTCGAGGCGCTGGGCGTCGCCCCTGCCGAACGGCGCGAGCGGGCATTGGCGGCCATCGATCTTATCGGCCTGGACGGCTTCGAAAACGCCTACCCGCGCGAGCTTTCCGGCGGCATGCGCCAGCGCGTAGGCTTTGCGCGCGCGTTGGTGGTGGATCCTACGCTGCTGCTGATGGATGAGCCATTCTCGGCGCTGGATGTGTTGACCGCCGAAACGCTGCGTACCGACCTGCTGGATCTGTGGACCGAGGGGCGAATGCCGATCAAATCGGTGCTGATCGTCACGCACAACATCGAGGAAGCAGTCTTCATGTGCGATCGCATTCTGCTGCTCTCTTCCAACCCCGGCCGGGTGATCGCCGAAATCAAGGTGCCGTTCAGCCACCCGCGCAACCGGCTGGATCCGCAGTTCCGCCGCCTGGTGGACGATGTGTACGCCAAGATGACCGCCCGCCCGACCGACGGCAACGTCAAGAAAGGGCTGAAGCTCGGCACCCGGCTGCCGCACGTGTCCACCAACCTGATCGCCGGCCTGATCGAAACCCTGGCCGCCGCGCCCTATTTCGGCCGTGCCGACATGCCGGAGATCGCCCTCTCGCTGCATCTGGAGGTCGATGAGCTGTTCCCCATCGCCGAAGTGCTGCAGTCGCTGGGCTTCGCCGACGTGCGTGAAGGCGACATCTTCCTGACGCCGCCGGCGCGCGCCTTCGCCGACGGCGACGTTCAGGCGCGCAAAGTGCTGTTCGCGGAGCATCTGCTGCGCTATGTGCCGCTGGCCGCGCTGATCAAAAACGTGTTGGACGAGCGGCCGGGGCACCGCGCGCCGCGCGTGCGTTTCGAGCAGGAGCTGGAGGATTCGCTGTCGGACAGCGCCGCCAAAGAGACGCTGGATACGGTGATCAACTGGGGCCGTTACGGCGAAATCTTCTCCTACAACGATCAAACGGCGTTTTTCAGCCTGGAGGACGTCGAGTTTTAAGCGAGCCGGCGCTCATCGGCTTCGCGGCGCAGCCACTGCCGCAGGTTTTCACCCTCCTGCGACAGTTCGCTATCCAGGCGAGCGCACAGGTAATAATCCCGACCGTCGTCGATCGGCAGATCGAACATTTTGATCAACTCGCCGCTTTCAAGGTACTGGGCGATTAACGGCTCGCGCATCAATGCACACCCCAATCCCGCCTGCACCGCCGCCAGCGTCAGCAACCCGTCTTCGAACATCGGCCCGATGCTGCGCAGCGGGCGTTTAACGCCGGCCAGCTGAAACCATTGCATCCAGGTATTACGCTCCTCGTCATGCAGCAGCGGCAGCGCCGCCAGCTGATCCGGCGTATCGAGCAAACCGTGCAGTTTACTGAATGCCAGGCTGCACACCGGCACCATTTGGCCGGACATCAGCTTTTCGCTGCGATAGCCGGTCCACTGCCCAACCCCGAAGCGGATCGACAGATCGGCGGCGTCGCTCAGGTAATTGCGGTGGTTGGCGTAAACCACATTGATGTCGATATCCGGATTTTCCCGCAGAAAGCCGCGCAGCCGCGGAATGAACCAGCCCATGCCGAACAGCGGGATCAGGCTGATGGTGACCTGCCGCGACGCGGACTGCTCGCGCACGTGTTCGGTCGCCTGGCGCAGCACGTTAAACGCCGAGCGGATCGAGCGGTAATATTCCCGCCCCTCGCCGCGCAGCACCAGATGGCGCCCCTGCCTTTCGGTCAACGGCATCTGCAAGAATGCCTCCAGCGTTTTCAGCTGATGGCTGACCGCCGAAGGCGAAATCATCAGCTCCTTCGCCGCCGCGCTGATGCTGCCCAGGCGCGCGATGGCCTCGAACGCCCGCACGGCGCGCAGCGGCGGATCGTTCGGCAACATCGGCAACGGCTCATCGTACTGTTCTGTTTTTTTCATATATCGATTGTTTTATGGAAAGTCCGGGAGAAGGTTTTATTTAATATACATAAAAATCAAAGCATTAAAATCACTCGTTTTTTGTATAAGAAAGTATTTTTCCGTATTTTACAATTTTTTTAAATTCTCTACTGTGAGCCTCCTGACTCATTATCTCCGGACTCTCCCTATGGATACGCTGGTACAGCAGACCGTCAACGGTTTGATGCTCGGCAGCATCTATGCGCTGATCGCGCTCGGCTACACCATGGTGTACGGCATCCTGCGCATCATCAACTTCGCGCATGGCGACGTGCTGATGGTCGGGGCGCTCAGCGCGCTGTCGGCGATCGGCGCGTTGCAGCATCATTTTCCCGCGTTACCGCCCTACGCCACGCTGCTGCTGGCGGCCCTGTTCGCCATGGCCGTCTGCGCCATCACCTCGATGGCGATCGAACGTCTGGCCTATCGCCGGTTGCGCAATGCACCGCGCCTGGCCCCGCTGATCAGCGGCATCGGCGTCTCGCTGCTGTTGCAAACCCTGGCGATGCTGATCTGGTCACGCAATCCCCTGATGTTTCCGCAGCTGTTGCCGATGACGCCCATCGCCCTGACCGCAGGCAGCGCCGAACATGCGCCGGCGGTAATCACCGGCACCGCGATCGTCACGCTGGCGGTGGCCGTGGCGGTCATGGCCGGCCTCTGGCTGCTGGTCGAACACAGCCGTTTCGGCCGCGCCATGCGCGCCACGGCGGAAAACCCGCAGGTCGCCGGCCTGATGGGAATCAGTCCTGACCGCATCATCGTTCTGACCTTCGCGCTCGGCGGCGCGCTGGCGGCGGTAGCCGGCATCATGATGGCCAGCAACTACGGCAACGCCGGCTTCTCGATGGGCTTTTTGCCCGGCATCAAAGCCTTTACCGCCGCCGTGCTCGGCGGCATCGGCAACCTGCGCGGCGCGATGCTCGGCGGTTTGCTGCTGGGGCTGTTCGAATCGCTGGGCACCGGCTATCTCGGCGAGCTGACCGGCGGCGTATTCGGCAGCAACTACCAGGACGTATTCGCGTTTCTGGTGCTGATCGCCGTGCTGGTCTTCCGCCCCTCCGGGCTGTTGGGCGAACGCATCGCCACCCGCGCATAAGGACATCACGATGACCGTTTTAACTTCCTCGCTTCCTCTGGCCACGCCTCGGCGCGCCAGGCTGGGGCTGACGCTGTTCATTCTCGCCCTGCTGCTGGCGCCCTGGGTGGCGGGCGCCGCCGGCGGCAACTACTGGGTGCGCGTCGTCGACTTCGCGCTGCTGTACCTGATGCTGGCGCTCGGGCTGAACATCGTGGTGGGCATGACCGGATTGCTGGACATGGGCTTTATCGCTTTTTACGCCGTTGGCGCCTATCTGGCCGCGCTGCTGTCGTCACCGCATCTGACGCAGCAGTTCCCGCTGCTGCTGCAGTGGTTCCCCGATGGGCTGCACCTGTCGATGCTGTGGCTGATCCCGCTGGCGGCGCTGCTGGCGGCGGCGTGCGGCATTCTGCTCGGCGCGCCGACGCTGCGGCTGCGCGGCGACTACCTGGCGATCGTCACGCTCGGTTTCGGCGAGATCGTGCGTATTTTGATGCGCAATCTCGACCGCCCGGTCAACCTCACCAACGGCCCCAAAGGCATTTCCGGCATCGACCCGGTCAGCCTGTTCGGCCTGAAGTTTTCCGGCATGCATGAGTGGTTCGGCGTGCGTTTCTCCGGCCTGTACCTCTATTACTACCTGTTCGCCGCGCTGCTGCTGGCGATCCTGTTTATCAGCCTGCGGCTGCAAAACTCGCGCATTGGCCGCGCGTGGACGGCGATCCGCGAAGACGAGGACGCCGCGCGGGCGATGGGCATCAACACCCGCAACTTCAAGCTGCTGGCCTTTGCCATCGGCGCCACCTTCGGCGGCGTGGCCGGCGCGCTGTTCGCCGCGTTTCAGGGCTTCGTGTCGCCGGAATCGTTCACCCTGCAAGAGTCGATCGCCGTACTGGCGATGGTGGTGCTCGGCGGCATGGGGCACATCCCCGGCGTGATCCTGGGCGCGCTGCTGCTGGCCGCTCTGCCGGAGCTGCTGCGCAGCAGCATGGGGCCGCTGCAGCAGGCGCTGTTCGGCCAGGTGCTGATCGACCCGGAAATTATCCGCCAACTGTTTTACGGCCTGGCGCTGATCCTGGTGATGCTGTATCGCCCGGCGGGCCTGTGGCCGGCCCGCCACCTAAGAGGGAATGCCGCATGACGCCTTTGCTCGCTTTACACCACGTCAGCAAACGCTTCGGCGGCCTGACGGCGATGGATGACGTCAGCATGAGCATCCGCCAGGGGGAAATCTATGGCCTGATCGGGCCAAACGGCGCCGGTAAAACCACCTGCTTCAATCTGATCACCGGCCTGTACCGTGCCGACGAGGGCGAATTTCGCCTGCAGGGCCAGCGCTATAAGCCCCAGGCGATCGATAAAGTGGCGCAGGCCGGCATCGCCCGCACCTTCCAGAACCTGCGGCTGTTCAACGAAATGAGCGTGCTGGAAAACGTGATGGTCGGCTGCCACGTACGCACCCGCAACGGCCTGTGGGCGGCGATCGCCCGCCACCGCCGTGCCAGGGAGGAAGAACAGGCGGTACGCGATAAATCCCATGCGCTGCTGGAGTATGTCGGCATTGGCCAATTTGCCCATTACCGCGCCGGGGATCTCGCCTACGGGCACCAGCGCCGTCTGGAGATCGCCCGCGCGCTGGCGACCGAGCCCCGGCTGCTGGCGCTGGACGAACCGGCGGCCGGCATGAACGCCGGAGAAAAAGTGGCGCTGCGCGAGCTGCTGCTGCGCATTCGCGACAGCGGCAAAACGCTGCTGTTGATCGAACACGACGTCAAGCTGGTGATGGGTTTGTGCGATCGCCTGACGGTGCTGGATTACGGCAAAGCGATTGCCGAAGGCGAACCGGCGCAGGTTCGGCGTGAACCGGCGGTCATTCAGGCCTATCTGGGAGGCGGCGCGCATGTCTGAAGCCCTGCTGAGCGTTAAACGACTCAACGTGTCTTACGGCGGCATTCACGCGGTCAAAGGCATCGACTTTATGGTCAACGCCGGCGAACAGGTCACGCTGATCGGCGCCAATGGCGCGGGCAAGACCTCTAGCCTGCGGGCGCTGACCGGGCTGCAGCCGTTCGAGGGCGACATCCTGTTCGACGGCCGTTCGATTCGCGGCGTGCCGCCGCACCGCTTGCTGCAACAGGGGCTGGTGATGGTGCCGGAAGGTCGTGGCATTTTCACCCGCCTGACGGTGCGAGAAAACCTGCAGCTGGGCGCCTATGCGCGCCGTGACAAAGCGGCGGTGCGGCACGATTTCGAACGGGTATGCGCCACCTTCCCACGCCTGAACGAGCGCCTGCATCAACCGGCCGGGCTGCTTTCGGGCGGCGAGCAGCAGATGGTGGCGATGGGCCGCGCGCTGCTCAGCCGCCCGCGCCTGTTGATATTGGACGAACCGTCGATGGGGCTGGCGCCGATTGTGGTGGAGGCCATTTTTTCGGTCATCAAACAGTTGGCTCGTGACGGCGTCACGCTATTGCTGGTCGAGCAAAACGCCCGCCTGGCGCTGGAGTCTACCGACCGCGCCTATGTGTTGGACAGCGGCAGCCTGAGCCACAGCGGCCGCTCCGCCGCGATGCTGGACGATGAAAAAATCAAACAGATCTATTTGGGTGAATAACCGTTGTTACCTTTAACCGCACCAGGAGTATGACATGCAGCAGAACTTTCGCATCAAGCCGTTGGCGCTGGCCGCCGTAACGATGATCCTGAGCCTTCCGGCGCTGGCGGACGACACCGTGTTGATCGGCCTGGCCGGGCCGCTGACCGGCCCTTCCGCGCGCATCGGCAAAGATCTCGAAAACGGCGCGCGCCTCGCGATCGCCGACGCCAACGCGCAAAAGCCGACGCTGAACGGCAAACCGGTCACCTTCAAATTGCTGTCCGAGGACGATCAGTCCGATCCGCGCACCGCCGTGGCCGTCGCGCAGCGTTTGGTCGACGAGGGCGTCGCCGGCGTGGTCGGCCACTGGAATACCGGCACCAGCATCCCGGCGGCGCGTATCTACCACGACGCCGGCATCGCCCAGGTGGCACCGGTCGCCACCGGCCACGGCTACACGCAACAAGGCTTTGACACCAGCTTCCGCGTGATGGGCCACGACGACGACGGCGGCAACTATGCCGGGCAGTATGCGGTGAAAACGCTGAAAGCCCAGCGCATCGCGGTGATCGACGATCGCACCGCCTTCGGCCAGGGCCTAGCGGACGAGTTCATCAAATCGCTGCAGGCCCAGGGCGTGCAGCCGGTCACCCGCGAGTACGTCGACGACAAGACCGTCGATTTCAGCGCCGTGCTGACCACCGTGCGCAGCAAAAACGCCGATCTGATCTTCTTCGGCGGCGTGGACTCCCAGGCTGCGCCGCTGGCGCGCAAACTGAAACAGCTGGGCATGAACGCGCAGCTGATGGGCGCCGGCGGCTTTGTCAGCCAGACCTTCCTGACGCTGGCGCAGCGGGAAGGCGAAGGCGTGGTGGCACTGGAGCCCGGGCTGCCGCTGGAACAGATGCCGGGCGGCAAGGCGTTTGAACAAGCCTACCGCGATCGTTACCACACCCACATCGAACTGCATGCGCCCTTCGCCTACGACGCCACCCGGGTGCTGATCGCCGCCATCGAGCAGGCCGGCTCGGCCAATCCGGCCGATTACCTGCCGAAACTGCGCGCCATACATTACCAGGGCGTGACCGGCGCCATTGCCTTCGATGCGCAGGGCAACCTGCAACAGCCGAGCTTCACCCTGTACCGGGTAGTGGACGGCAAATGGCAGCCGCAAACCGTGTTGGGCGGCGCCAAACCACAATAAATCAAGAGGAGCAAGGCGATGAGCTGTGCAAACAACGAATTGGGCATTTTCGCCCGCAGAAAGATCGAAGCGGAGATCATCAAACCGATCTACCAGATTCTGGTGCGTGAAATCGGCAAGGTGCGCGCTCAGGCGGTGATCGGCGAAGCCATCGAGAATGCCGCCATCGCGGCAGGCAAGCAGTTCGCCGCACAGGAGCCGAACGGCGCGGATCTGCGCAGCTTCGCCGCCTTGCAGTACCTGTGGGAAAAAGACGATGCGCTGCGCGTCGAGGTGATCAATCAGGACGAACAGCACTTCGACTATAACGTCACCCGCTGCCGCTATGCCGAGATGTATCACGAGATGGGGCTGGGGGAAATCGGCCACCTGCTCTCCTGCGCGCGCGACAGCCAGTTTATCGTCGGCTATGCCCCGGAGGTCGAGCTGCAGCGCAGCCAAACCATCATGTCCGGCGCCCCCTGCTGCGATTTCCGCTACACCGCCAAAACACCGGGAGAAGAACAATGACGTATCGGGTCAACGGCGAGCGCCTGTGGCAAAGCCTGCACGCGATGGCGCAGTTCGGCGCCATCGCCGACAACGGCGTCACCCGCCTGGCGCTCAGCGAAGAGGACCGGCAGGCGCGCGACCAGCTGCATCTCTGGGCGCTGGAGGCCGGTTGCAGCGTGCGCGTCGATCGAATGGGCAACATGTTCCTGCGCCGTGAAGGTTCGCGGCCCGAGCTGGCGCCGGTGGTCACCGGTTCTCACGGCGACTCGCAGCCCCAGGGTGGCCGTTTCGACGGCATCTACGGCGTGCTGGCCGGGTTGGAGGTTATTCGCAGCCTTAACGATCGGCAGATCGTCACCGAACGCGCGATTGAAGTGATCAACTGGACCAACGAAGAAGGCGCGCGCTTCGCGCCGGCGATGATCGCCTCCGGGGTGTTCGCCGGGGTATTCGATCTCGAGTACGGCCTGTCGCGCCGCGACGAGCATGGCATCAGCCTCGGCGAGGCGCTGGAACGCATCGGCTACGCCGGCGAACACCCGGTGGGCGGCATGCCGATCCACGCCGCCTTCGAGCTGCACATCGAACAGGGGCCGATTCTGGAAGCGGAACACCTCGACATCGGCGTCGTGACCGCCGCACAAGGGCAGCGCTGGTACGAACTGGAAGTCGTCGGCTTCAGCGCCCATGCCGGCACCACGCCGATGGATCGCCGCCGCGACGCCCTGCTGGGCTTCACCGAGCTGGTGACGGCGGTCAACGGTATCGGCTGGGATTTCGCACCCGATGCGCGCGCCACGGTGGGCATGGCGCAAATCACCCCCAATTCACGCAACGTGGTGCCGGGCCGGGTCTTTTTCAGCGTCGAATTCCGTCATCCAGAGGAGGCAACCCTGGAGCAGATGGAGCAGCGCCTGCTGGCGGCGGTAAACCACGTCAACGGCGGCGGCCTGACCGCTCGCGCCGAGCGCATCTTTCAGTATCCTCCAATCGCTTTCGATCGGGGCTGCATCGACAGCGTACGCCACGCCGCACAAGCCTTGGGCTATCGCCATCGCGACATGATTTCCGGCGCCGGCCACGATGCCTGTTACCTTAATCGCGTCGCGCCGACCGCCATGATTTTCATCCCCTGCGTGGATGGCATCAGCCACAACGAACGGGAAGATATCACTCCCGCCTGGGCCGCCAAAGGTGCCGACGTCTTGCTGAACGCGCTGCTGGCGCACGCCGACGCCTGAACCTCGCCCCGGTTTTTCGCCGGGGCAAAAAATATTCAACAAAACGGTTGAATATTAGCCTGCCTGTTCTATATTCAACCATATGGTTGAATTATCTTCCTCACAGCTGGACGCCATTTTTCATGCGCTGGCCGATCCGACCCGCCGCTCGATGTTACGCGCGCTGGCCGGCGGTGAACGCAGCATCGGCGAACTGGCCGCGCCGCTGCAAATGTCGTTCGCCGGCGCCTCCAAGCACGTGAAAGCACTGGAACATGCGGGCCTGGTGCAACGCACCGTGCAAGGAAGAAACCATATCTGCCGGCTTGAACCCGAGCCTATGGCGCAGGCCATGCACTGGCTGCAAACCTATGAACATTTCTGGACTGAACGGCTGGATGCGCTCGAACAGGCGCTGCTGCAGCCCGAACAGCTTCCTCCCAAGGAGTGAACCATGAATGATTACGGCATGATTATCGAACCCGGCACGCTGCGCATCCAGCGGCTGCTGCCCGGCCCCATCGAGCGGGTGTGGGCTTACCTGACCGAATCCGACAAGCGCGCCACCTGGCTGGCGGCCGGCGCCATGAAGTTGGAAAACGGCGCGCCGCTGGAGCTGGAGTTTCGCAACTCCGATTTGGCGGGCGAGCACGAACCACCGCCGGCCAAGTACAAACAGCACGGCGGCTGCGTCAGCAACCGCGGCCACATCACCTGCCTGTTTCCGCCGCGCCTGCTGAGCTTTACCTGGGCCGAACAGGATCAGGGCCGTCCTTCCGAGGTGACTTTCGAACTGACGGAACAGGGAAGCGCCGTGCTGCTGACGGTCACCCACCGGCGCTTGGCCAACCGCGACGAGATGCTCAGCGTCGCCGGCGGCTGGCACACCCATCTGGATATCCTGTTAGATCGCCTGCACGATCGGGCGCCGCAGCCGTTCTGGAGCACCCATGCCCGGCTGGAAGAAGAGTACCGCGCCCGCCTGTAATTACGTCTCGTCCCTGCGCCTGAACGCCAGATAACCGGCGATCAGCGTAAAACTGCCGACCAGCAACACCAGTAGGATAAAACCGTGGTGATTGCTGGCCAGCGGGATACCCCCCACGTTCATGCCGAAGAAACCGGCGACGATATTGATCGGCAATGCCAGCACGGTAATCACCGTCAGCGTGTAGAGCGTGCGGTTGTTCTGCTCCATCAGCTTGGCGCCCAGCTCCTCCTGCAGCAGCCGGATGCGTTCGGTCAGGCTGGCGAGATCGTTCAATACCACGGTGAACTCTTCGGTAAACTGCCGCAGATCCTGTACCACCTCGCGACTGAGCCAGGTCGGCGGCCGGTTCAACAGGCGAAACAGCGCGGCCGGCTCCGGCGCCAGCAGGCGCTGAAAGCGCAATAACATGCGACGCATGCGCCCCAGCTCGGCGCGGTTGCGTTTGACACGGCGGGTCAACAAGCGGTCCTCAATGGTATCGACATACTGGTTGGCCTGCCGCACCACCTGTTCCAGCACGTCTTCCTGCTCTTCCAGCAGGTGCGCCAGCAGCTCGGTGGACGAGGCCAGCTGCAGCGCCGTCAGGCGGCCGAGCAGCCGTTCAATGAGTCGCACCGGTTTATGACGCACGGTGACCACCAGCCCACGGCAGCAATAGAGCCACAGCGTCGCCGTCTCCGGGTTACTGTCCTCGGGGTGGAAAATCACGTCGTTGAGCACCGCGAACAGATCGTCGCCCTGGCGCTCGATGCGCGTGGTGTGGGAGCCGTGGCGAATCTCGTGAAAGAAAAAATCGGAAATGGCGAAATGATTTTTCAGCCACTTCTCCGCCGCCGCGTGGTTGAGATTGAGGTGCAGCCAGATAAAACCGTCGCCGGGGGGCAACGCCTGGTAGGCCTGGCAAACCTGCTGTGAGTTCAGGCGCATCGGCGGTTCACCGGAACGAAACGCATGGCCGTAGATCAGCCCGGTCACTTCATCATCGAAATCAAGCTTGTGCATCTTTTCCGCCAACCGTTGCACCATAACGCCTTATCCTGCCTTTCGCCGTTAACCCAGATCGTCCCCGCTGTTATAGCAATCTTTATCTATCGGCGTTAATGATTTTCAGCGTTCCCGATGATTAATATTTTCGTCATAAAAACGTCATCGCCATTCAACATCGTTTTCATCCCTTGCCCGCTCAGCGACCGCACAATGGCAACATGAATATAGAGACTGGTACCCTCCATCACGCAAGACATATTTATTTAAGGAACACGACCAATAAGGAGATAACGACAATGAATACGTTTATTACAGGCGGATGGAGCCAGTCTCTGACTGGCCAACCTCTCAAAGAGTTCGATGTCATGATGTATGGCATGGTCACCAACCTTGATGGATTGACCACGGGCACATCAGCGCATCCAGGATGGAGCCCGGAAAAGCAAAACAAACCCGATACTCTCCCCGGTTTTAAAGGAAAGACGCTCTGGGTTTATGGCGGCGGCGGATGCTCCCCACAGCAAAAGCCGGCAAATGAGGATGAAGTGTTGAGGATCGTCGAAGCCACGGTAGACCGGGGCTGGGACGGCGTCGATTTTGATGACGAATGCAATATGAACACCGAACGGGTCATCGAAGCCATGAAACGGCTAAAAGAGGCCCGAAAAGAGACCAGCCTGGGTTTTATTGCCGGCTATTCCTACAATCATCCCAATACGGAAAATGGTAAAAAGCTCAACGAGAAAGTCAGAAAAATCATCCTGTCAGGCCAGTGCGATCGCTTTATTCATTACTGCTATGCCGCAGCGATGTGGAGCGATGACGATATTCTCGCCAATGTCATCCCGGCATTAAAACAATCGTTGGCCAACGGCGCCGAGAATAAAAAATGCATTCTGGCCCTGACGACCCGGGGATTGACCGACTGGAATTTAAATTACTTTATCGATCAGGTTCTGGATTTTAATCTTGGCGGATTGTTTATTTGGAATTACGCCAACCTGACGGATGAACATAATAAAATCATCAAAAACCGGCTAGGCAATTAACACTCCCCGCTTGCCCTCGCCTATCAAGAGACCGTCAAGGCGGCCACTTGATAGGCATTCAGACGTTACTCAATAAAACCCAGTTTGAACTGCGCCTTGCCCGCCAGCGAGGTCAGCTCAGGATCCTCCGGGTAGGTAGCCAGAAGCGGGAAAAAGACTGCGCCGCCGATAATGCTGCGGCTTTTTGAATCTGCCGGGCGCAGGCCCCAGATATTTTGGTACGTCATCGGGACACTCCGGCCGTTAATCGCCGCATTGCCGATATACAGCATGATATGGCCCGGAATGTAGACCAGCGTGGTGAACGGCTTGCCATGCTCCTTGAGATAGCGCAGCCGCTCATCCGTGTTCGCCTGACTGAGATCGACCACTCGGCTTGCCGCCTCTATCTGCGCGGCGGAATTCCTGGGAAGAAACACCCCGAAAGGCATCAACAGGCTGCGCAGTTCGGAAGAGCAGTCATTATTGAAGTTATCATTCCCCCAGCCGTAGGGCCTGCCGCTCATCGAACGCATCAGCGTGGCAAGATGGTCTGGCGTCATTCGCCACGGCATGGCGGCAAACTCCCCCTCCTTTAAATCGATCCGGCGAATTTGCGCGCGACCATCCTCCCGGCGTACCGGCACGGCAACCTTAAAAACACCCTGCCGGTGACGGTAAAATGGCAGAACCGTGCCATGACGCGCCGTAAAATAAAACAGCTCCCCCTCTTGTACCGACACCGGCTGCTGAATGAATGCCCCCAAATTTTTCCCTGCCAGCGCCAGCCATTCGCTGACAAACCGCCGATCCGCCGCCGCGATATCTTCGCTATGCACCCAGCCGATCACCGTAGGCGATATGACGTATTTCCAGCGTTTATCGCGACTTTCCGTCACAACGTATACCGGTGTACCGGGGTGGATAGAAGAGTCCTGCAAATTATCAAAGGGATAACCTTGCCCTGCCAGACGCGGATCGTCATAAGCCGGATCGTCTGTCGGCAACATCCTGACCAGCGTTTCCCTAATCGCAATACCTCTGGCCGAAGAATGATAAGCCTTGTCAATGCCGACAGACGCATTATTCCTGACCTGCTGTTTCCAGCGCTCAGCGTGAGTCCTGAAGTTTTCCCCCCAGGAAACGCTGTCATTTCCAAGATATTTATCCATTGCGGCATCACGGTGGCTTTCCGCTTCACGGCTCAAGACGGAAGCGATGTAATGCGGATTCCAGGGGGACTCCTCATTCGGCCCCATGCCAAAATAGTGGGATTTGAGGGCAGAGAAATGACGTTGCTGCGCAGCGTCATCCAGCACGGCGACCTGCCGCTGCGGGCCGGGAGGCAGCCATTTATCGACAGACTGCGAATAATTGTCCAACGGAAAAAGCGACTTGGTTGGATCGATAGGGGCAGACGCCGTAGCGTCGTGAGGTGGCGGTCTGACCGACGCGCTGTGGCAGGCCGACAGCAACAGCAAGAGAGTCAGGCACAGCGGTTTTATTCCATTAAGCATGCGTTATCCACTCCGTGACAGGTTAAAAAGCCCTCTTTATCCTGAAGAGAAATCATACTAATTGATACTTATTAACATCGGCGATTGATTTCCCGTTGAAGAAGACAAAGCCGGTGGTATAGCAAGCGCCAATCGGATTTCCCGCCGCCGCGTAGAACGCGACCTGTCTCGCTGCCCCGCGCCGCCAAACCTGCTACCCTGCGGGTTTGTTTTTTGACAGGAGTCTTCCATGCGCCAACGCATCATTGTCTGCCCGCTGATTGAAAACGATAACGCCTTCCTGCTGTGCAAGATGGCCGCCCACAAGGGCGTATTCCCCGGCCAGTGGGCACTGTCCGGCGGCGGCGTCGAGCCGGGTGAGCAGATTGAACAGGCGCTGCGGCGCGAAGTGCGCGAAGAGCTGGGCGCCGCGCTGATCCTCGACAGCATCACGCCCTGGACCTTCCGCGACGACGTGCGCATCAAAACCTACGCCGACGGCAACCGCGAGCAAATCTATATGATTTACCTGATTTTCGACTGCCATGCCGCCAACCGCGACGTGACGATCAACGACGAGTTTGACGACTACGCCTGGGTGCCGCGCGAGCGCTTGGCGGAGTACGATCTGAACGAGGCCACCCGCTTCACGCTGCGGCAACGCGGGCTGCTGTAACAGTTTGAGCGAATATCACCCTATTTCCTTCACATTTGCCGGGCAGACTCTTTTGATATTTTTTAATCACTTAGGGTCATTATTGCCGTCGTTATGCTTTTATCTCTCGCTTTTCTCCGTCTGCCCGTCCGGCGCTTCGGCGCCGCCCTCCTGTTCAGCCTGCTGTTCGTTTTGGCGCCCGTGCATGCCGCCACGCCGCCGCTGGTACTGAATGCCAAGTCGGTGCTGGTCGTCAATCAACGCACCGGAAAGACGCTCTATCAAAAGCAGCCGAACCGCGTGCTGCCGATCGCCTCGCTCACCAAACTGATGACCGCCATGGTCGCTCTGGACAGCAAACGCCCGATGAGCAGCCCGCTCAAGGTCACCGCCGCCGATCGCGATCTGCTGAAGAAAACCCACTCGCGCCTGACCATCGGCTCGGTGCTCAGCCGCCGCGACATGCTGCACATCGCCCTGATGTCTTCGGAGAACCGCGCCGCTGCGGCGCTGAGCCGCAGCTATCCCGGCGGGCGCAAAGCCTTCGTGGCGAAAATGAACCAGAAAGCGCGCGCCATCGGCATGAAACGCGCCCGCTTCTACGATCCGACCGGGCTGACGCCGCGCAATGTAGCGACCGCCAACGATCTGCTGAAGATGGTCAATCACGCCTATCGCTATCAGTCGATTCGCCGCTTCAGCACCGACAAGCAGCAGATCGTGCGCCCTGGCCGCGGCCAACTGGTCTACCGCAGCTCCAACGGCCTGATCAATAACCCGGCCTGGCAGATTCAGCTGCAGAAAACCGGCTTTACCGACGAGGCCGGCCACTGCCTGGTGATGCGCACCACCATCAAAGGACAACCGGTGGTGATGATCCTGCTCGGCGCGCAGCCGCGCTACGGCCACTACCGTGACGCCATTCGTCTGAAGGCCTGGCTCGAGGGATAACAACGCGGCGCTTTACCGTTCTGCGCATATCCAAATCCGTTTTGGATCAATGGAATATCCTATCGCCAATCAGTATTAAGGCGCGCGCCGCCCGCATGGTATTTGTCAGGCATATCTGATGAGGAAAGGAGCGGGAAAATGGCTTATGCCTTGAGCATATTGGAAAAGAGTCCGATCGCCGACGGGGAAAGCGCCGCCCAGGCGCTGGCGCGCACGCTGCATCTGGCGCAGCAGGCGGAACGCTGGGGTTATCGGCGTTTCTGGCTGGCGGAGCACCACAACACGCCGCAGCTCGCCTGCCCGTCGCCGGAAGTGCTGATCGGCTACCTGCTCGGCCAGACGTCGCGCATTCGCATCGGCTCCGGCGGCGTAATGCTGCAACACTACAGCGCCTACAAGGTAGCCGAAAACTTCAACCTGCTGGCGGCGCTGGCACCGGGGCGCGTCGATCTCGGGGTGGGCAAAGCGCCCGGCGGGCTGCCGCTCGCCACCCAGGCGCTGCAGGCCGCTCATGACCGCCAAAACAAACCGGCTTTCCCGCAGCAGCTGTCGCAGCTGACCGCCTATCTGAACGACGACGCCGAGCCGGGACTGAGCGCCACACCGCTGCCGCCGCACGCCGCCCAGCGCTTTCTGCTCGGTGCCAGCAAAGAGAGCGCGACGCTGGCGGCCGAATCCGGCTGGGCCTTCGTGTTCGCCGCGCATCTGAACGGCAATCCGCAGGATATCCGCGAGGCGCTGGCGCACTACACCGCACTGAGCGGTGGCCGCAAGGCGCTGCTGGCGGTGGCGGCGATCGCGGCGCCAAACGCGGAACAGGCCGCGGCGCTGGCGGCGGATATTCAGCAATACCGCGTGCACGTCGCCGGTGAGCAGAGCGTGACCGTCGGCAGCCTGGCCCAGGCGGAGAGTTTCGTGCAGCAGGCCGGCGCCACCGACTACCGCATCGAACCCCGAGAAAGTCATATCCTGCTCGGCACTGCGCCGCAGGTGCATCAGCAACTGGCGCAGCTGCAGCAGCGCTACGGCGTGGACGAGTTCATCATCGACACGCCGATCGGCGAACCGAGCGCCCGGCTCACCTCACTGCAGTTGCTGGCGGAGGAGAGCCTGACACCGGCCTAGTTGATCGCCGCGCTGGCCCGCATGGCGTCGGCCAGATCCTGCGCCAGCGGCGCCAGCTGCGCCGGCACGACGTTGGCCAGGCTGACGCGGATCGCAGGGTCACCCTTCAGGCGGAAAGGTTCGCCGCCCTGCACCAGCCACCCCCGCTGGGCCATCAGCTGCGCGGCGGCGGTTTCCGACCGCACCGGCAACCACAGATGCAGCCCTTCACCCACCGCCAGCGCCGTGTGATTCAGCGCGTTGAGACGCCGCACCAGCTCATCTCTTCTGGCTTGATACGCCTGTTGCGCCCGCTGCAGCTGCCCCTCCTGCAAGGCCTGCCCCCACAGTCTGGCGGCAATCTGCTGCAAGATATGGCTGACCCAGCGTTCGCTGATGTACTGATCGGCGCGCATCGCCTGCAGCAACGTCGGGTTACCGCAGGCTAGCGCGATGCGCAGATCCGGGCTGAGAAACTTGCTCAGCGACAGCACGTACAGGCCGCGATCGCCGTCGAACGGCAGATGCAGCGGCTGCTGCGACAGCGGCCCCCAGAAATCGTCGACGATCGCCAGACACTGCGGATTTTCGCTGAGAAAACGCCGCCACTGCTGCGCGCGTTGCGCAGAGAGCGAGGCGCCGGTCGGATTGTGGGCGCGCGGCGTCAGGATCACCGCGCCCGCCGCTCCGCTTTCCGGCAACCGGCATCCCTGCTCATCCATCGCCAGCGGCAGCGGCCGCAAACGCAGGTGGCGCAGCAGCGTCAATAGCGGCGGCCAGCAGGGGTCTTCCACCCACACCGCCGCGCCCGGCTGCATATGGCAGCGCAGTGCCTTTTCCATCGCGTCCAGCGCGCCAGAGAATACCGCAGGCTCCCCCAGGCTAACGCCCTGGCGGCCGAGCCACTCGCGCCCCAGGCCGGTCAGCACCGGGAGATCGCCGCTGATGTCATAGCCGTTTTGTTGCGGGAATCCCTCCGCCGCGCCCAGTGCCAACGCCGGCAACAGGGCGGCATCCAGATTGCCGCTGGCCAGATCGCACATTCCCGCCGGCACCTGGCGCGGCGTATAGGCCGCACTCACCGCCGCCAGCGGCGGTTCCAGCACCACCGTTCCCGCCCGCCCACGCGTCGCCACCAGACCGGCATCGCGCAATCGGCCGTATGCGCTGGCGACGGTATTCGCATTGACCTCCAGCTCCGCCGCCAGCTGGCGTACCGGTGGCAGCAGCTCACCCGGCCGCAGCGTGCCGCCTTTGATGCGTGCGGCGATCTGCTCGGCAATCTGGACAGCGCCGCCGCCTTTTGCATACAATGAAGTCATACATAAATCCTTTTGTACTAGTTCAAACAAGATTAGCAGCTTCCGCGGCCAAAAGTAAGGGGTTCCATGGATAAACATTACGTGCTCGACATTCAGTATGCAGGAAAAGCCTTTGCCCGCCTGGAGATGTTCACCCCCTGGGCCGCCGATCAGCTGGAGCAGGCCTGCGCGCTGTTCCCGGCTGCGCAGGGTTATCAGGTGCAGCTCAGCCAGGTCAGCGAACGCCGTATCGTCTACCAGAGCGGCGCGCAAGGCATCACCGTGCTGGGCGAGTCGCTGGCGCTGACGCCGTTCACCCACGCTCACGAGGTTAAACAATGAAAAAAGCCGTCGCCATTCGACACGTCAATTTTGAAAACCTGGGCATCCTCGGTTCCCTGCTCTCGCTGCGTGGCTATCAGATCGACTATTACGATGCCGGCCGCGATGATATTCGTGCTATCAATAATGAAGAGACCGATCTGTTGGTGGTGCTCGGCGGGCCGATCAGCGCTGCCCAGCACTTTTCCGGCGCGCTGCGCTATGATTTTCTCGACCATGAATTGGCGCTGGTCAAACAGCGCCTGGCGCAGCGGCGGCCGACCCTCGGGGTGTGTCTCGGCGCTCAGGTGATCGCCCAGGCGCTGGGCGCCGACGTGATCTCGCTCGGCGTCAAAGAGATCGGCTTCGCCCCGCTGACCACGCTAGCGGCGGAAGACGACTCGCCGCTGGCGCCGCTGGCCGATACGCCGGTGCTGCATTGGCACGGCGATATGTTCACGATCCCGGAGGGCGCCCGCTGCCTGGCCGGCACGGCGGTTTGTCCGCATCAGGCCTTCGACTATCAGGGGTTTGCGCTCGGCCTGCAGTTCCATCTGGAGGCGGATCATCGCGATATCGAACGCTGGCTGATTGGCCATGCCTGCGAGCTGGAACTGGCCGGCGTCGCGCCCCAAAACCTGCGCGAACAGGCGGCGCGCCACGGCACACAGCTGGAACAGCGTGCGCGGCAGGTGTTCGCCCGCTGGCTGGATAATAACGAACCAAGGATGTAACTCATGCAACAGACTTCACCCTTACGGTCACCGTCCATCGACGTGATCAGCATTCAATCTCAGGTGGTCTACGGCAGCGTCGGCAACGGTATCGCCTACCGCGCCCTGCTGAAAAAGGGGCTGGAAGCGCTGCAGGTGCCCAGCGTGCTGTTCGGCTGCCCACCCTATTACGGCAAACCGCACGGTGGCGTCATCTCCGGCGAGTGGTTCGGCGGCTTTCTCGACGATCTGATCGCCCGCGGCGTGATGAAACGCACCCGGGCGGTGATCGTCGGGTATCTGGGCGACGTGATGCAATGCCATATTCTGGCCAACTGGCTGCAGCGGGTGCGCGCCCTCAATCCGCAGATAAAGATCTATATCGATCCGGTGATGGGCGATTACGGCGAAGGGATCTACGTGGATGAGCGCATCGTCAACTGCTATCGCTCGCCGTTCCTGCGGCTGGCCAACGGCCTGACGCCGAACGGTTTCGAACTGGAGCAGCTGTGCGGCCGCTCTTTGAGCAGCCGGGAGCAGACGCAACACGCCGCGCAGGCGCTGTTGAACGACACCACCGAATGGGTGCTGGTCACCAGCGCGCCGGGCGTGGCACAGCACGAAGACGAAGTGGGTTTAATGCTGGTCACCCGGCAGGAAGCGCAGTGCTTTACCCATCCGAAGGTCAAATCGGCGGTCAAAGGCACCGGCGATCTGTTCACCGCACTGCTGGTGAGCCATCTGCTGCACGGCGCCGCGCTCGACGCAGCAGTGGTTGCCGCCGGCGGCGAAGTGTGCGACGTGCTGGCCGAAGCGGCGCATTTCGGTTGGGAAGAGATCGGCAGCCTGCGGGCGTTAACCTAAACCCTGACCTGGGGCAGCCTGCTGCCCCGCCTCATCCGTCTTGATTGCTCACCGTGGCAATCATTCCGCTGCGAATTTTATTTATTACTCCGTCAATGATGCGCACAGTAATGATAAATTAATTCACTATATATAAAAGATTAAACAACTAATGATTAGAGCCATTTAAAATCATAACCACACTCAACACATTGATTTATTAAAATTAAAGCCAATAAGAAAATAAAAACCGCAAAAAACATTCTGTTTTTTTGATTTCTTAAACTATTCCTCCTCTTTTACAACGCCGTGATTTTATTGATTATCTGTTATGCAAGAATAAACACTTAATTTATTTTTATGTATGTATTGCTTTTTCAAGCGCCATTGCTATTGTTGAATGTGAGTAAAACGCGGCGACAAAGCGATTCACCACCTCCTTTTTATACCATCCTGCGTATAAGGATCTGACTATGCCTATTAAAAAGTATGTCATTCTTGATAGCGCGCCCAAAGCTGTCGGCAATTCCGATTTTATTCTATTAGGGTTAAAGAACGAAGGTTTTGCCAGAGGTTGCCCGATGTTATTTGGCGGCACCGCCGATGCTAAAGATGGCCCGGTCGATGGAAAAAACTTTGCGTTGAATGTAATAAAAAGAGAAACCTGGGAAGAAACCAATCAAAATATCGGCGTGGAACAGGTGGTAAGATATCAGGTTTACCCCAATGACATCAGCGTTTATACCAGTAAAGACTTCACTTTCACCGGGAAAGTGGCCATTGGCGGTGAGTTTGCCTGGATTCGGAAAGTGAGCAAAGGCAAAATAAAAGCCTATTTTAAAAACAAACCCGCTGCCACTAAAGACATGTTTGCTCAAGAGCTTTATGCAATGACGCTGGATGTCGATATTGAACCCACCGATGCGGAATTCGAACAGTATTTATCTTCAGATTGCCTGAGCGCCATTTACGCTTACTGTAAAGAAACCTGCAAATAACGCCTGTTAAAAACGATGGGCACGCCATGATGATGGCGTGCATCTCTGGCAATGCCATTAATTTATTGGTGCCGATATTATGCTCGCAAAAGATTATACGTCAGATGAGAAACGCATCGTAAAAAACGTTATCGACCGATACGAGAACAGCGGCGTATTTCTTATCGAGCCAGGCGATCCGGTTTTAACCGAATTTTATGATATTCAATTAAAACTGGCCGGCGTCACCGCCGCCGCCGCACCGCAATTCACCCAGCTCTGGCAGCAGACGAAACGCGTCAAACGGGTCGCAGGCCGGATGAGCGAGGCCAACACCAGCGGCGCTCAGCCGGTGTACAGCATCGTCAGGCTGGATTCCACCGACGGTAAACGTTATCAAACCGACGCCATCGGCTCTCTGCCGGTTCAGGCGACCAATGTGACGCAAACCCTCGGCCTGTTCGACGGCGGCGCCGATAACGTCGGCAAGGTGGAATACAAAAGCGACTACGTTTACACGGCGGACTGCACCATCGGTGCCAGCGGTGACTATCCGCAAAGCCAGACCGGCGGCAGCTTTCCGGTTACGGTGATCTATACCTTCGCGCAAACGGTCGGCCAGCAAACCGTTTACGGCGCCGAAATCGTCACGACGCAAAGCTACCCGAAAGAAATGATCAACGATTCCCCGAGGAATCTGTATAACCAGCGCATGATCAAGATTTGCCTGACGCGTGACGATGGCGACTGTGATTATCGCACCGGCTACGATCAGGACGGCACGGTTAAAGTGCCGATAAAAGGCAACATCACCTATTTTGGCAATATTGATCTCAGCAATGGCAAGCCGGTCAACGCCAGCAATACCATTTATCTTATCCGTACCCGCGCCGGCGGCGATCCGATCACCCCTTACGGCGGCTATAATATTTTTAATTCTGCCGCAACCCGAATCAGCGGAAATAACATCACCTGGGATCTTGACTGGCTGAAATTCAACCGCGTCGATTTTGAATCCGGTGAGATGGTTTATTACGTTTTTAAAATTACGCTTGATGTCGAAGGCCGCAGCATCGCCGCCTTTATTACTAACGCGCCCAAAGAAAGCGATCCGGATCGCCGCCTGCTCAATACCGTACAAATCAAACCGATGCAGATTATTTATGGCTGCCTGGCAGAGGATACGTTGATTTTAATGCAGGATGGGACAGAAAAGCCGATAAATGCCCTCACGGCAGATGAATTCGTTATTTGCGGCAATAACCACCCCAGACGCATTGAGAATATCACCACGGGGCAGGAGCAGCATTACATTGATATTACCGCCCGCGACCAGGCGGCACGTGAATATCGCATAAAAGCCAGCCTGGGGCACCCTTTCGTCACCGCAAACGGTATTTGTCTCGCCCGTGAATTGACCTCAGGCATGCGTCTTAAAACTCGGCACGGTGAGTGCGAAATTACCGCCCTCTCTCTCCAGTCCGGTGAGTTAACCGTTTGTAACCTGCAACTCAGCGCTGACTCTCCGCTGCAAAAAACGCAATGCGCCCTCAGTACTTTTTATGCTAACGGCGTGCTGGTCGGTGACGCGCTGGTTCAACACCTCTATGAAGACGAATATCACCAACGCCCTAAAAACGTGCTGAAAACGCTGCCTGCCGAGTGGCACCAGGATTACCACAATATGATCAATGCAGCGGAAGAATAATATCATGTATGAAGGCTACCCCGACTTCCAGCGCATTATTATCTGCGATGATCAACGTTTCGTCGCCGCGTATCGGCAAAACGACGCCTATTATTTATATCCGCAGGCGCTCAGCATTCTGGCGGCCGACCCGTTGGCTTTCTCGCTGGATATCGTGCGCAGCTACAGTACCGAAAGCCTCTACGGCTGGCTGAATTTCACCACGCAATTGCAGTTCGCCGGTGAACAAAGCCTGCAGGTATTCAAGCAACAGTATCCGGATTGTGCGGTGAAGGCGCTGCCGGTCTTGCCGGGCAGCCTGGGATTCGACGTGCCCATCGACTACCACAGCGAACTGTACGGCCGGCACTACGACACCACCTGGTATTCGGCACAGTGCAGTCAATTCATCATTCTGCTCAATGCGGCAAGCACTCAGTTGATCGAGCGCACCCTGCTCGATGAGACGATAGGCTTCAACGCGCGTCTGGACGGTTTCGTCGAAGGCGTATCGCCGCGTCTGGCCTACCGGGTGGAATTTGATGCCCGTGCGCTGATCCTGGCCCTGGCCGCCGGCGTGGAAGGTGCCCATGCCGTGGGCGATACCGGGATTGTCTTTCCCTACGACGGGCTAACCCTCTACCTCAGCCGCAACCTCACCCACTTGCCGCTCGACATCGACCCACCGCCACCGGTTAACGATCCGGCCGGGGATCTGTTGCTCAGCCAGGCTTTGCTCGACCGGCTATACAACCTGTACGGTGCGCCGTCTGCCGGCCCCGCCGCCGGCAATGTGGCGCAGATCCTTCTGACGCCGCCCCCGCATACCGGCCGGACCCGGTGCGATTTGGCCAATGTCGCGCTGACTCAGCGGCCACTTTGCTTCACGTTGGATCCGTTCGCCGCCGCGCAGCAGATCGCCAAAGTTTCGCCCGATACCATTATCCATCGTACCACCGCACCGCCGCTGCCGGCGGGAGAGCGAGAGATCAACGTCTTTTACGCCTACCCGCTGGGGCTGCAATCCGGCGTTACGATCGATATTCAGCTGACCGTACCGCCCGGCAATATCTACCCGATCGAGCAAACGCAAACGCTGGCGCTGCGCCCCGACCGCACCTGGTTAACCTTCAAGTTTCACAACAGCGCGCTGGATGCACAGCCGTTTTTCTACCAGATCCGCGTGAATTACCCGCAAGACGGCGTTTACCGCACGTTGCCCGGCGAACAACGTCGCTGCGACGAGGATAACCTGGTACTGGATTACGCCGCGCTGCCTTGCCGCTTCCTGACCCTTTATCTCGACCCAACGTTCGCCCAGCAAAGCCGACTTGGCGGCCCCTATTACTCCGCCGACTGGCGCCAAACGTGGGCGCTCAGCGCATCGGCGCCCTATTTCAGCGCACCGATCCTGGGCGACCCGACTTTTGCCGAGGCGACCGCCTATTCGCTTTCCGGCGACGGCGCCGTCCCGTTACCCGCCCCGATCGTGCAAAACGCCACCATCGGCGCCTACAGTTTTCCGCAGTTCGGCGCACAGCAGGCGACGATCACCGTTCGGCTGCCGCCGCAGTCGCTCAGCGCCGTACTGAGTTTTCAGCCGCAGGACAGCGAGCGCACCAGCGAGCGCACTTTTACGCATTCGCAGCCGAGCTTCGTCTACAAATGGAACGTCACCTCCATTTTCGCCGCCGGCTTCCGCTACAAGACTCCCACTGGCCCCTGGTCGCCTTATGTCACCGGCGACCAAACGATCGATATCAAGGGTGATACACCATGACCGACGAATTGGATCCGCAACGTACGTTGCAAAACTTCTTTCTTCTTGACCGCGCGCTGGCGTTTCACGACCAAACGCGCCCCAGCGGCTGTTACACCTACGGCAGCTATACGCCGCAGGTGGTGCAGGAAACGCCGGCCGGCAAGATCAGCTCGCTGCATTTGCTGACCAGCCCCGGCGGCGGCCTGGCGACCTTCATTGCACCGAAGCTGCCGGTCGACAGGGCTGCGATCGAGGACTATATCCGCCGCCATTTCGTCCCCGCTCCGGAAACCATCACCCTGGAGCAGGAGGAGATCCAGCAATCGCTGTGGCTGCACTTCGCGCAGCGGCCGGCTGCTGCCGCCTACAGCGTCGAATTTGAACAGTCCAAAATGGCGTTGACCCATGAGGAGTCTGGCCGGCTGGCGGGCGCGATCCAGGGAACAAAAGACCAGGTCTATTTTCTCACCCGCAGCCGATTCAGCGTCGACAGCCGCGTCAATGCCCGTTTGCAGGCCGATTGGGTCGCGTTTGTCACCCTGGCCTTCAACGAGCAGGCGCGGCAACCGGAAGCGATCGCCAGGCTGCTGAACCAACAAATCGACGCCGGCGTCGTCATTGTGCAAGCGCAGTTCGACAATGCGCCTTCAGAACAGACGCAAGCTCGCGTTCGCCAGGCGTTGGTAAACACCGCCTCACTGCTGATCGCCAACACGCTACGCAATATCTCGTCGCCAGAACAAATCCCCAACAAGCTGAATTACCAGATCGAATACGACGACACCGTGCCCCAGCGCTATCTGCTGGAGCAGCAACGCGACATTGCCGAACTGCTGAATCGGCTGCCGGCCGACGGCATCATCTCCTTTACCGCTACGCCCCTGCCGGAACCCAGCAGGCCGGATAAGCCGATCGAGCCTCAACGCTGCACCGTCAGCCTGGGATTTGATCCGAAAGGCTTCAATATCATGGCGATAGAGCTGCGCTGGGCAGATCAACAGACGCCGATGGCATGGCCCAGCTTCCCGCCAGTGACGCTGGAAACGACAGCGGCGGTGAGCGATATCGCACTCAAGGTGACCTTCGCCGATTACACCAGTTTCGAGAGCCGGCTGGCGTGGCAGAACGCCATCGCGCTGACGCCGCAGGATGTGGGTTTCTATAGCCTGCTGTTCGACGCCGAGTCTCTGAAGTCCGAATTCAAAACGATCTCCGGCAGCGCCAGCTATCTCCCGGCGGGCCAGGGCAAGAAACAAAACTTCACCTTCGCCTTTTCCGCCGCGCAGTGGCAGGCCACCTGGTGGATCAACGCCCATGCCGCCGGCCTCAACGGCCGGGTGGACTATCGCTGGCAAGGGAAAACGGCGGCGTTATTCCCCAAAAACTACGACTCCGGCCCCCTGCAGGCCACCACCGGCCCCATCAAACTGCAATACCACAAGTGACATAAACAAGAGGACCGCCCTATGTTAACCACCGCTTTGCAGCAATCGATAAAAATCGACGTCACCGAGTATTTGGGCGTCAAGGAATACGCGTATACCTGCTACGGCGACAGCGACAGCAAAGATATCTTCTATGTGGTGCCGGAGATCCCGGTGTTTGCCAAACGGGATACCAATACGCCGAGCTTCATGTTTTACAAATACCGCAGCGAAGATACGCAAGGCGGCTACGCGCAATTCACCGTGCAGCTGCCGCAGCCGAATGCGGAAATGAAAGACCGCATCCGCCTGCAGCTGTATAACGGCCTTGGCAGAAAAGACGGCCCGCTGGATAAAAAATCCAAGCTCATTGTCGACTACATCAAGGCAAAACAGGCCTATGAAGCGGACCCGGAAAACAACACCAAGAAGACCGCGATGGACCAGGCGCAGAAGAATACCGGCCTGAGCGATGAACAGCTCAACCGGTTTGTCGCGCTCTACGACGGCAACAAGGGCGACGATCAATTCCTCAGCGAACTGATGCCGGCGGACGCTGCAAAAATCGAACTGATGCAGCCGCGCTACACCTCGGCGCAGGCCATGCTGATCCTCGACGGCAACGATAAGTTCTATCGCCAGATCCCAACGCCGCTGTCCCCCTCCGGCCTCGGCGACAACAATACCGTGTTCAGCCTGTCGCTGACCGGGGAAGGCGCCACGCTGTTTGAACAGGTGCTGAAAGGCACCGATAAAAACGCCAGTGTCGGCGTGCGCTTCGACCTCTCCCTGGATGCCTCCATGTCGGCGGCCAAAGTGATCGTCACCTACAACAGCGAGCAGGCCAAGTCCGTAGCGCAAACCATCAACTACCACACCTGGTCGGCCGACGAGAAAAAGATCGAGCAGGAGTTTTACGCCAAGGAAGCGATCAAGGTGGACGTGCGGATCGGGTTGACGGCGCAAGAGATGGGCATGGAACCTGCCGCCTATGATAAATGGAAGGAAAGTCTGCGGAACTGGGGACAACAGCAGGTCGAGCAGATCCTGAGCAGCCAAACCGGCATCGACATGAGTCTCAATTTGCTGAATGACGCCGGCAGCTTCGAAAAATTCCAGTCCAAAATCTCGCAAACTCTGAGCTTCACCCGCGAATATGAAGAGAACGCCGTGGTGTCCTCCACCATTTACCCGCAAACTCAGCTGCCGTCGATACGCTCAATCGTCGGCGAAGCCGATTTGGATCAGTACTTCAAAGAGTACGATCTCCACGATCCGTTCTATCAGTACATCCAGCCGGAGTTCTTCGTCACCGAAGACATGGCCAAGTATGACATCGCCAATATCGTGGTCACCGCGATATACGACGACGATCTCAAGAGCACGCTGACCTTTACGCCGAAGGATCCGGGGCCGAAGAAAACCGACAAGTGGTTTATCAAACCCGAGCTCGGCCGCGCCTACCGTTATCATTACACCGTCAACTTCACCGGCATGCAGGCCAGGCCTTACCTGTCTGGGGACATCCAGGTCAAAGACGATCTGGTGGTCACCATCAACGCGGCGCAAAGCGGCATCGTCTACGCAGATATCTCCACCCTGCTCAACCCGCTGGGCTGGGAGGTCTTCAGCCAGGTCGTGGTCAAGACCCAGTACGAAGACAAAGAGCACAGCGTGCCGCTCAAGCAATACACCCAGGTGATCAGCGACAAGAACCCGCCGGTGCCGTTTATTTATCCGATCGGCACCAACGTGGAAAAGCCGCTTTATTATTCGGCCGACTACTATGCGCTGGACGGCGACAGCCTGACCTACCTCCCGCCGGGCGTGGAAAGCAACCCGCAGCTGCCCGGCTATGGCGAAACGCGCGGCAATCAGATCCTGATCGCCAACGCCCTGCCGAAGCAGCAGAAATACACCATCATCTTCAAACCGTCGCAAAAAGACGTTTCGCTGATCACCTTCGAGATGACGGTGAACTACCCGAAATGGGACTTCTCGCAAACGCAGCCCATTGCGTTAACCGAGTTCGACACCAAGTCACTCACGCAGTACCTGACATTCAACCTGATGCAGCAAGAGAAAGGCAACGAGCCGCAGATCAGCTACACCGCCACGGTCTATTACGGCGATAACCAGGAGAAAACCGTCACCAAGCCGATCACGGGCACCAGCACCATCGTGGTCGTGACCTTCTGACGGCCGGTCTCCGCCGGAGCAAGCACGCCTTGCTCCGGCTCCCTCTCCGATGACGTGAGGTTGCCGCTATGCGCGATCAGGTAATCATGCAAGACATCTGTTTTATTCGAGCGGACCCGGATCGGCCCGTGTATTACTACTGTGCCGCCGCGCCGAGCGTGCAGGTCACCGCAGGCAATCAACCCGATGTCCAACTGCAAATTTTCAGAAACCTCAACCAACCGGACGATCTTTACTACGCCACGCTGTCGTTGCAGACCCAGTTGGCCAGTTCGCCCGACGCGGCGCAACGCGCCGCCGACGCCAGCCCGGATATACCGCGCGATGCGATCTTATTGCCGCTACAGGCGATCGCCTGCAGCGCGACGCTGAATATCCCCGATCTTATCCCCGGGCAGACCAGCAAAACCTCGCTGAGCGACCAGCAATATTGCTACCTGTCCGCCAAACTGGACGACGACGACGATATCCTGCTGCTGGCAAGCCTGATGCGCACGCCGGCCTCGACGCCGATCGCCGTCAGTTACAAAATCGACTACCTGCAGCAACTGCCGCCGGCCACCTTCGAGCTGGAAGCCAACTGGGACCAGGTTTACCGTTACCTGCAGCGCTCGATAGGCTTTAACCTGCTGATCTTTAGCGTCGGTATCGAGCAGACATCCGCCCAGTTGATCAGCGAGAAAATCGTCACCGTCAAAGTCAGGGACACCGATCCCGACGGCCATATGGCGCAGGCGGCCGCCGAACTGACGCAGATCCTCACCAGCCAGTTCTTCACGCCGGTTATCGCCAACGAACCGCAGCAGACAAGCCCCAAAGCCGGCTTTTATCTACAACAGGTCTCGGTTGAAAACATCGATCAACGCCGCCTGAGCGGCAAGATCAGCGAAACCACCGTCGTGCAGCGTTCGCTCTATCCGCAGGCCCTGTTCGCCCAGTTGGTCAACGGCACGGACTATCAGGCCGATCGCGCGATCGTCAAACGCGATCTGCAGGATGACTTTTTCGCCTATCGCGAGGTGCGGGTCAGCCTGCTGTCGGATGCGCTTGACGCCAATATCCTGCTGGTGACGGCCCGGTTGCGCTATGGCTCAAACAGCCGACAGCTGAAATTTACCCGCGACGACTTCGGGCCCAAACCGTTTAAGGAACCCAGTCTGATCGACCCGAAAACGGGAAAAATGCTGTGGCCGGTCGAGTATGACTTCACCGTGTACTTCAACCAGTCGATAGGTGGCGTGACTTCGGTCAGCTCCGGCAGCCTGCAAACGGAGATGAGCGAGGTCTTTCTGGACGTCGAGTCGCTCTACGGCCGCTATGATTTCGCGATCGAAGCAGCGCAACAGTTTGACTGGCAGCGCTATCAATCCGTGCTGGTCACGCTGCGCTATCGCCACCGGCAACAGCCGAACAGCAGCGTGTCGCGCAGCTTCCAACTTGACCAGACCAGCCCGCGAGCCCACTACCCGGTCATGCTGCCGGAGCCGGACGAATACCAATTCGACGTCGACAAAACCTACAGCGCCGCCGTCAACTCACCGCATATCTCCGCCGAGCTGCAAGAACCGACCGGTCAGGACGTCTACCTGTTCTCGACCCTGTATCGCCAGCGCGTGCTGACGCTGTCGGCCGACATGGACTGGCGCCGGGTGGAAATGGTCATCGTTTCCGCCAGCTACGCCTGCACGCCGGCGGAAACGCTGCAGCAGGTGTTTCAATTTACCGAATCCGATGCCGCCCCGCGCTGTTTCAGCGCCGATCAGCTTGATCCGGAGCAGATGATCGTCTGTCTGGATATCTGGTTTACCTATCAACCCGGCGAAGGCGGCGATCGGCCCGAAAACGTGCAGTGCTCGACCGACGCCAACGCTCTCGATCTCGCCACCCTCAGTTAACTAAGGAAACGCCATGTTATTACTCAGAGCCAAAACCGCCACCATCAACAACATCACCTTCTTCGCCGACGATTCAGACGATAACCAGTTCTGGTATCTGCCCGGTGATATCCACATTGCGCAGAAGTCGGGCGAACCGGTGTTTTCGCTGATCAAATACACCGGCGACGCCAGCGATCCGCAAGGGGGATACATCAACTTCGAGGTCAATACGGCGATCGACGAAGCGGTGTTGAACCGTGCCTTCAACGACTATCTGCGCAAACTGAACGTTGATCCCAAGAATGCCCGCAAGGCCCAGGTGCCGTATGATAAAGGCACGGTGAACTTCTTCGTGCTCGACGCGGGTGCCACCAACGGTGAGCTGATCAGCGCCCCTTGCCCCAGCCTGTTCGGCAACAACAGCGCCATTTTCAGTGCCAAGCTGACGCCGTCCCAGGCGGTGATCCTCGAAGCCGCGTTCACCCAGGCCAAGGCGCCGGCCGCCGTCGCCTATAACCTCAGCTTCACCGGCATCACGCCGGCGCTGAAGGTCGAAGTGACCGCACAGTTCGAAAGCATCTACAAAGAATTCGATCTGAAATTCGGCGCCAACATTCCCATTCCGGTTGAGACGCCGGCCAGCTTCTGGCTGGGCTTCGACAGCGTCATCAAAAAACTGCAGCAGGATCAGAAACTGGTGATCAAGGTCACCGAAAGCATGCCGGGCGACGAAGAGGCCAAAGAGAAAGAGTGGGCACTGCAGTTCGTCAAGGAAGAGATCCTGAAAAGCTTTTTCAGCGCCACGCTCAAACCTAACGACGACAGCAACCCGCAGGCGAAATCCGCCAGCGACGCCATTCTGGATTCGCTGATCGCCAGCGACAAGAAAGAAGGCGAAGAAGCCGGCAAAGGCGGCCTGTTCCCCAGCGCTTCGCTGGAGATCAAGCTGGTGCGGATCGAGGAAACCAAAAGCCTGAACTTCAACTACACCTCGTCGAAAGCCCTCAGCCAGTCCGCCGTGCCGCAAAACTTCATCGGCAGCGATATCCTGCACGCCCAAAAAACCGCGCCCTACTTTATTCAGGTCAACGTCAACGATCCGTTCTTCCAACAGCTGGATTTGACCGTGCTCGGGCCGGACAGCTTCGAGGAGTACGGTATCAAGGCCGCCACCTTCAACATCCGTTACAACAACCAGGTTTATACCGGCGCGCCTTTCACCAACGATGACGGGACATGGACCAAACGCATTGCCCGCAGCAGCGATAAGAACGAGCTGTTCCATATCACCAGCGAATTCGCGTTCAAATCCGCAGCCTCCTCGGGCTGGGAAGGCAGCAGCAGCTATCAGCCGCAGTCCAAATCGGCCTCGACCCTGCTGAACATGGATCCCGGCTCGGTGCTGTCTTTCAACGAGATCAGTATCTTCCTCGACCGCAAATTCTCGTGGGAAAACTGTAACCAGGTCATGGTGGAGCTGAGCTATCAGGACGACAAAGGAAGCCGCAAGACCAAGAAATATACCTTTACGCAAGGCGCGCACGAGAGCCAAACGTTCAAATACCGCTGTCTGACGGAGAAGCCCTGGGCGGTCAATTACACACTGATCTACTTCCTGGTTGGCGGGGAAACCGTCGAACGCAGCGGCAGCGAAAACCCGCCGGCGATCGTCATCCCCAACCTGGTTTAGGTGAGCACCATGATCGATCGCAACGCAGTGTTACCCGCGGCATGGAACGCCCTGGTCAACGCCCTGTGCAAGGAAGCGCCCCATTTGCAAAACACGCTGGCCCCGGACGTCGCCCGCTTCAGCCGGACGAAGGCGACGCCCGGCGGTTTGTCCGCCGCGTTTACCACCAGCCTGCTCGGTTATAACGGCAGCCCGCTGGAGTTCACCGTGTCGTCGGCCAAACCGCAGGGGCTCGCCTGCACGCTGGATCCCTTTTTACCGCGCTATGCGCAGCGCCGCAGCGCCGGCGCCTTTGCCCGACACTGTGAGGCGATCACCGCGGCCCCGCTCGCCGATCCCGCCAACAGCCTGGAGGCGGTGCGACGTATGCAATGTGCAAGCGTTCAGCCGCTGCGCTTCGGCGCCTGGCTGGGGCGAAAATACGCCCCGGACGCCATCAAAACCAAGGTCTACGTTGAAACCCCCGCGGACATGGCGGCCGCACCCGATGGCTTGCAAGGGCCGCTCACCGCCGAGGCCCGCCGCGCGGCGGGATTGACGCTGCTGATGGTGGGGTATTATCCGGAATCTGCCGACTCTCCGCGCGAATATTACTACCAGTGGCACAGTGCGCGGATCACGCGTGACGATATCCTCGCCGTCATGCGGCTGTTCGAGGGAGAAAGCCGTTTTTCCGCCCTGATGCCGCTGCTGGACCGCGCGCTGCGGCAGCAGGACAGGCGGGACTTCCCCCCGACCACCTACGGATTCAGTCTGGGATACGCGCCGGACGGCAATCTGGAGAGTTTTACGCTGTTCGCCATGGCGGCAAGTTTTTTCGGCGACAACCGCCGCGTTTTCGACGGCATCACCGCGCTGCTGGCGCCCGATGGCCAAGCCATGCCGCTGCTTAACCGCGCGGTGAGCGAACAGGTTCCGTTGCAGTACAACGTCGTCGGTTTTTCCTGCGATCGCCAGGGCAATCACAGCGTCAGCTGCACGTTCAGCCCGCAAAACGCGCATTTCGAAATCCTGCCATGCAAAGCGCGCGAAACGGCACCGCTTGTGCCATTGCCGTTGGCGGAGCTGTTGGCGCAGCAGTGTGCCAGCGGCGCCTTTCCCTCTCATATCAGAACGCCGGATGGCCGCTGGCACAAGGATGAAAATGCTTTTGTCACCGCCCAGGTGCTGCGCACGCTGGATTATACCGCCCAGACCGCGCCCCATATCGAGCTGGCGCTCGACTTTTTGCTCGGTTGCGAGAGCCGCCCGCACCACTTCCATTTTTGGCCTGCCGGCAAGCACCCCGCCTGGATGGCGGGCCAGCGGATCGACGCTGACATCGACGATACCGCCATTATCACTGAGCTCTTGTATCGATTTCATCGGCGCTCGTTGGCGCAAGCCAGACAGACGCTGGCGCAGATGCAGGCTTATCAGGTACAGCGCGTCGAACGGCGGCTGCAGACGACGCCCTATCCCTGGGCCGAGTGTTACGCCTTTCACACCTGGATGAAAGACGACGGCGACATCACGCAACTGGACTGCTGCGTGAATACCAACGCGCTGATTTTAATCCATACGTTGACCGCCGCTCACGGCAGCCCGCCGCCGGCCTATCCGCGCATTATCCAAATGCTGAATCAGGCGGTGAGCTGGAGCGACGGCGATTACAACCGCCTCAACGCGTTAACGCCCTATTATGCCCACCCGCATGAGTGGCTGAGTACGCTGGAATACGCCAGGCGGCAAGGGGTGCCGCAGCTTGCACCGGCGATCGATGCGCTGGCCGCCTGGCGCTTGCCGGCGACCAACGACGAAAGCCCGCTCTATCGCCGTCACGACGGTCATTTTCTTTGGACTTCCGCCTGCCTGAACCAGTTCAGACATCTGGCACGCCTTTCTTCCCTGGAGGATCGCTATGAACATCTTTCTCAATGATCTGGTGACGCTGAACAAGGTCATTTTGGACAACGCGCGCGAACAGTTTCCCGACGCCGAAGCCCCCCGTCTGCGCTACCGCGCCGCGCCCGCGCCGGTGGCCGACGAACTGCAGGCCGATGTTTGTACCGAAGTCGTCTCGGGAGAGACGCGCTATCGCATCGCCACCAGCAGTGACGGTACGCGCTGGCATATGACGGTGGATTTCGCACTCAGCCGCGCCGTTCAGCAGGTGCCCTACGTGGTGCTGACCTTCAGTACTTTCGGCAAGGTTGAAGAAATGATCTTCGAACAGGTTTTGCTGGACGTCCCGCCGACCCGCTACCGCGCCCAGCTCGACCTGGACCGCCTGGAACAGCGTGACGCGCTGCTGCGAGCGCTGTCGGATTATGACTCGCAAACCACGCTAGTGGTCGCCATCGTCACCGATAACGGGCTCCTCAACACCATCACCTCGCCGAAAGTCTTCTACTTCGCCGAGAACTACTATCCCTATATCTATCAGGGCATCCTGCCGCCGCCACCGCGCCTGCAGCTGATCCTCACGCCGCTGGCCTTCGGGCATCTGTGGTACAACTACTATCAGGACTATGTACGAAAAAACTATCTTTATTACCTGCCGGATACTTTCCTGCTGGCGACCAACGCCGCC
Source organism: Serratia sp. 4542 (assembly GCF_016805595.1). Lineage (NCBI taxonomy): Bacteria > Pseudomonadati > Pseudomonadota > Gammaproteobacteria > Enterobacterales > Yersiniaceae > Serratia > Serratia sp. 4542. The sequence continues at coordinate 765,770 of NZ_RXKV01000010.1, read as the reverse complement.
GACGACGACAAACCGATGCTGTCTATCTCGTTTTCTGCAGCGCCGCACGCAACCTCGCTCAACGATGTCGAGGTGACGTTCGACTATTTCCTGTCACCCAAGGTCAATCAGGCGCGCATCGGCGACGCCACCGCACAGTTCACGCAGATGCAACCGGACGGCAAGCTGGCACCGTTCGCCAACGCGGACACCCTGACGCTGCTGCTGGGGCTGCCGGACGGCAAAACGGAGGAAAAAAACGCGCTGATCAATCTGCAGAGCGGTATCGTGGATTCATTCACGCTGCCCGCCAGCCAATTTGGATTAATTTGGGATGCCTTCTTCGATCGGTCGCCGCAAAACCTGCTGCTCAAGGGGTATCTGGCCGTGCAATTCACCGGCTTCAACCCGGATAATCTGCCCGTAGCGCTGGCGCTGGACGCCAAATACCAGAACAGGCTGCCGGATTTCATCAAGCAATCCGCACCGGCGGACATCAATAAGACCGTGGAATTCCGCAGCGACGCCGGCGCCTACGATCCTGCCGGGCCGCGGCCGATCAAGCGCATGCTGGTCAGCATCGACAACCAGACCATTGAGCTGGACAAGGAGCACCCCGTTCAATCGGTTAACGTGAAGATTTCCGTGCTGGAACTGATCCTGCATCCGGACAAGAAGCTGGTGTATCACTACGATTTGCAGATTATCTACGTCGACGGCGGCAAAAAGTCCTCCTACGACAATACGTCCAGCTTCGAGATTATTTACGTCCCCTGAACGGGGAGAGAATGGCGGCGCGGCCGGGCGGCATCCAGCCCGACGCGCCGGAACAGAGGATCAGCGTTTTTTCTTTTTGTTGAAATCCAGCTCGAAGGCGAACACCGCGCTCTGGATTTTGCGCTCCATCGCCAGCCCCAGCTTGAGGAAGCGGCATGACAGGCGCGAGAAGTGTACCACCTGATCGTTGTCGTCAGTTTCCTGATCGTCGTTGACCACCACCAGCTCCATGTTGACCTTGAAGCTGCCGTAGCTGCCCAGATCCAGCAGCGCTTTCTTGAACTGCAAACCCGGCTGGAAGAATTCCGGCAGCGGGCCGTCGAAGCGCAAACCGACGCCGCCGGCGGACAGATCGTGGATCCGCAGTTCATAAGGCGTACCGTCCGGGTATTCGCCGGTGCAGAAGAATTGACGCCAGTGCGGCGTGGTGATGCGGAACTGGCGACGGCGCTGAATGTAAACCAGCTCCTGCGGCAGACGGGTCGAGCAGGCCTGGACGCCCTGATGTTCGGTCAGCTCCGCCTGGCCGACGGAAAACTCGATTTTGGCGTCGTTGCTTTCAATCACGATGGTGCAGGCGCCGTCGATGGCGCTCGCGGCTTCCTCACCGCTAAACACGATATTGTCCGGCCCGACGCTCAATAACAGACTTTGAAACCGGTGCTGCTGATTTTCTACGCGCAGCGGCGTGCGTTGTTTGCAAATTTCACGCAGAATCGCCAGAACTTCAAAACGCTCCCGTTTGATAAACAGTCCGTTATCGCTGTGCTCCACACGTCTCTCCTGACTTTTTTTCTAATGACGTCTTACGTATTCCTTACGGTTATCATCTCTGGGAATATTCCTAAAGTCAAATTTGCCAGCGTTGCCAGGCCTGCGGCAACAGGCGCGCGAAACGTTTCGCCCACGCCTGCTGCCCGCGTTCGTCGGCGATCAGATCCTGGCGAATTTCGATGCCGACATAAGGCAAACCGCGGCGTTCCGCATGAACCGGCAACGTATAGTCGGTGGCGTCCGTCATCGCATAAGGTTCGTTGATGCCCACCTGCAAATCCCCCTCTTCGCGCAGCAGCTCGGCCAGCAGATGGGCAAACTCCGGGTAGCGGTTAAACAACAGCCCCACCTGCCAGGGGCGCGATGCCCCTTTAAACACCGGCGTAAAGCTGTGCATGGCGATCACCGCCGTCGGCAGTTCACGCAGTTGACGTTGCCCCAAATGATCGTCGATGGCGTGGTGATACGGCAAAAACACCTCGCGCTCGCGCGCCAGCGCGTGTTCGGCGTCGATACCGATATTGCCTGGGATCGGCGTCAGCTCGGACAAGTGCGGGATCGAGCTGGCGATGCCGGGCGCCCGGTTGCAGTCGATCACCAACCGCGAATAGCGCTGATGGATCAGCGTTGCGTCAAGTTGGCGGCTCAGATGGCGCGACACGCTCAGCGCGCCGATATCCCAGCCGATGTGGCGTTCAATCTCCCCGGGCGGTAAGCCGAGATCGCCGAGGGCTTGCGGTATCGCCTTGCCGGCATGATCGCACAGCAGCAAAAATGGCGCTTTGCCATGCGGGATTTCAACGGCGGCGGCAGAGGGTTCATCGGCGGACAATAACGGCGGGATAAACGAGTGAGGCATGCAAGGCTCCGGCGGTGGAAAGCGAAACGTTTATCGTAGCGCTATCCCGTCGCCGGCCCCAAGGTCGTGCTTAGATCAAAAAGGCATGAGTCAGACTACAATCATGCCGTCTCGGCTGGCTGTGGCTGGTGCACCGCAATATAACGCTGATAGCGCGACGGCTTGAGCCGCGTGGTGTCCACCAGCACCAGCCCGTCGATGCAGTTGTTGAACGCCGGATCGGTGCCGAAGTCGATAAACTGCACGCCGCCCGGCTCGCACAGCTCGGTGTACTGTTTGTACAGCGTCGGGATCGAACAGCCGATATTGCTGAGCAGGCTCTTCAGCCGCACCAGATCTTCCTGGTAGTTATCCCCGGCAAACTGCGCCAGCACCTGCGGCAGCGACGCCGGATAAGGCCGGCGCGACTGCGCGAAGGCATGATCCGGCGAGAAGTAGAGCCGATAGAAGGCGATCAGCAGATCGCGCGCCGCCAGCGGCATGCCGCCGGAGATCGACACCGGGCCGAACAGATAACGGTACTGCGGGTATTTCGACAGGTAGGCGCCGATGCCCAGCCACAAATAGTCCAGCCCGCGTTTGCCCCAATAGGCGGGCTGAATGAAGCTGCGCCCCAGCTCGATGCCCTGCGCCAGGATCGGTTCCATATCGCGGTCGTAGTGGAACAGGCTATTGCTGTAGATGCTTTCCAGCCCTTTGCGTTCGATTTGTTCGGCGGTGGGGATAAAGCGATAGGCGCCGACGATCTCCAGCTCCTCCTCATCCCACAGCACCAGGTGATAATAGTCGTCGTCGTAGCTGTCCAGATCGCGGCGGCGGCCGGAGCCTTCCCCTACCGCACGGAAGGCGATCTCGCGCAGGCGCCCCAGCTCACGCAGGATCGGCGTGCGTGCTTCATCGTGGCGGCGGTAGAGGTAGATGGTTTTACCGTCCGGCGTCACCCCCAAGCGTTCGCAGTTCGCCAGCGCTTTTTTCAGCTCCAAACGCTCTTCCGGCAGCGCGATCGGCGATTCGCTGGCGAACAGCCCCGGCTTGCCCTGGCCCAGGCGATACACATGGCGGCGAAAACGCTCCGCCAGATCCTTGGCGCTGGTGTGACCGTCATGCCAGTTGGCGAACGGCACGCGGCCGCCGATGCGGATCTTGATGCGCCCGCCCCGCTGCTGGAACATTTCGCGCACCAGCAACAGCGTCGACAGCGGCCGGTAGACCAGCGAGGTAAAGTAGAACAGGTTGCTGTTGCGCGCGCTGATATGAATAGGCACGATCGGCGCGCGCGCCTTGGCGGCCAGGCGCAGAAAGCCGGTATGCCAGTGGCCGTCGCGGATGCCCTTCGGGCTCATACGCGACACTTCGCCTGCCGGGAACAGGATCAGCGCGCCCTGATTGTCCAGCTGCTGCTGCATGCCTTCAATCTGCTTGCGGCTGGTTTTATAAGCGACGTTATCCACCGGCACGAACAGGTTGCGCAGCGGTTCAATGTAGGTCAGCAGCTGGCTGGCCACCACTTTCACATCCGGGCGCACCGCCGCGACGGCGCGCAGCAGCACCAGGCCGTCGAGCGAGCCGATCGGGTGATTGGCCACGAGCACCACCGGCCCCTGGCTCGGAATGTTTTCCAGATCGCCGTCCACCAGCTCGCAGCTGAGGTTGAAGTAGTCCACCACCTGCTCGATCAGATCGAGCCCTTTCAGGTGGGGATAGTCGGCGGCGAACTGTTTGAATTCTTTTTCGAAGAGAAGGGTTCTTAGCAGGCTGCGCTGCCAGGCAGGGGTATTGCGGTGTGGAAATGCATCTTGCAACAGAGAATCCAGGCTGAACATCGCGTTATCTCCTGACGTAGTCGCTGCAAACTTAAGCCAGAGCCGTGACTCTGACGTGTCAGTTACATGACAATAAAATGAATCCATCGACTATCAGGTATAGCAAAGTAATGGCGATTTGGGAGCGAAAGACGCATTTTCGCCCCCATTTGACCTCACATCGGCGCCAGCAACGCTTCGATGCGGCGGTTCACCGCTTCTCGCAGGCGCAGCAGCGGCCCGGCCTGGTGCGGATAACGCTTGAAGGTGATGCGCATGCCCAGCTCGCGTTCGATCAGCGCCTCCACCGTCGCCCGGTCGGTCAGACTCTCCAGCAGCTGCAGCGCACGCATGTCCTGCAGCCCCTGGTGCAGCACCCGCAGGCGCAGCGACTCCACCGGCTGCAGATCCTCGCCCGGATAGACCACGAACGGATCGCCGGAGGGAAACGCATGGCCGCTGTCGGTCACCGCGTACGGATTGATGCGCTCGCGCGAATGGGCGCTGTTATAGAAGTTGAATCCCCAATGCAGGAAGCCGGCAATGCGGTACAGATACAGCTGCACGCCCAATATGCGGTTGCGCGCCGAAGGCTGGGCGAAGAACCGATTGGCGACCTCGGTTTTCTGCACGCAGCAGTAATAGGCCCACAGGCCGGGCACCCGGTGTTCGATAAAGGGATCGATATGATCGGTCGCGGCGACCGGGGTTTCCACCAGGCCTTGCTGATAGAAAGCGAAATCCGACAGCGCGTCGAAGGTGCGGAAGCCGTCCAGTAGCGGCCGCAGCGCGGCGGCGGCGCGCCGATAGGCCGCCAGGTTGTCCAGCGTCGGCTCATCGGAAACATGGAACCACACCTGCCGTTCCAGCCCCCGTTCGCGGAACCAGGCGGTCAATTCGGGCAGCAGCGCCTGCAGGAAACGCTGATACGGTTCGCCCTGCGCATCGGTGTGCCAGCCGAAAAGCGGTCGCGCCTCGCCCTGCTCCTCCACCACGATCTTCGGCGCATGCGCCGCGCCCCATTGGGTAAACAGCGGCGCGATTTCGAAGTGCTCGATGCCCTCTTCCTGCGCCAGCGCCACCCACTGCGCCAGGCGGCTGAAATCGAAGCCATACCCCTGCGCCGAACGCGTCACCCTCACCAGCTGCACCGTGGTGCGTTCGCCGCCGACGGCGGTATCCAGCGGCGGCGTAAACAGCGGCGTCAGCAGCATATTGACCCCGGCGCGCACCGCACAGCGCACAAAGTGGCGCACTGCGCGCCAGTAATCCGGGCTGAACACCGCCAGACGGTAGTAATCCGCCAGGCAGTCGGTGTGCAACCACTCGGTGTGCAACAGCGTTTGCGGCGGCAACGCCGCCGGCACCAGATGCAGCGTCAGCGTGGCCTCGGCCAGCGCCTCGCCGCTCTGGGCATCCAGCAGCCGCAGGGTCAACGGAAAGTCGCCGGCCAGTTTCGCGTCGGCCGGCGGCGTCAGGGTCAGCCACAGGCTGCCATAATAGCGGCAGGCGGCGAAAAAACGCCGTTGCGGCAGCGGCATCAGCGGATCGGGAAATAACCCCGGCTCGGTCGTCAGGTAATTCTCGTCGGTCTCGCGATAACAGGGAAAACCGCTCGGCACCGATTGCACCTGGCGCACACTGATATACTCCACCAGCGGCCCGTCGAGTTGATAACACAGCTCATGACGGGTTTCGTTGCCCGGCGTTTGCAAACAGTACACCGCCTGCCAGGAAAGCACCTCGTTATTTAACCCGCTCAGCCGTTCCTCCACTGAAATAGGTGGCACGCTGTGGCGATGAAATACTTTCTCCAGGCAATGAGTAAATACCAGAGACAGGCGCATGATGTTCGGCCCTCTTTATTTTTAATGAATAAACACGATGAGATTCAGGCTAGCGCCTTTTATCGCCACAGACAATAGCCGGTAATAAAAATCGTTCCCATACCCTTCTTTGACTGCCGCGACCCGATTTTTTTGTTTATTTGCATCACAAAAATGAAAGAAGCTGATGCTTGCACAATAAAAATGTTTTTAATCCCCATTATGGTGCAAGGGTTATCAGTTATTCCTATGCCGGCGAGGGCCGCTAAATGCCGCGACAGCAGGGAGAAAACCCATCAACAGGTTAACGAGATGTGAACAAACCCACCTTTCACTTGGCCGCGAAAGCCTTTCGATTTTAACAACAACGAAACATTCTCGCCCCATTTTTGGGCATCCGGGGGTGTATTGACACATTGAAAGTTAAGGGATAGAAAGAATTTACGTTGCGAAAAACGTTATTCGTCGCTCACCGAGGGGAAAGCAATGTCACCGATAAAAAATACCGGACGCCTGCTGGCGCACTCTATTCTTGCCAGCGCATTATTATTACCCACCCTGCTCCACGCCGCAGATAAAATAACATTACGCTATGCCGTTTGGGACAGAAACCAATTACCTGCCGAACAGGAGATCGCCAAACGCTTTGAACAGGCCAATCCGGATATAAAAATAGAAATAGAATTAACGCCCTCTGCGCAATATTTCGTTAAATTGGATTCTGCCGCCGCCGGCGGCGTGGCGCCGGATATATTCTGGATCAATATGCCTTATTTTGTGCAATACGCCAAAAACGGCATTATGGAACCGCTGGCGCCTTATATTAAGGACAGCGGCCTTCAGCTGGACGACGTGGTCGCCAGTTCGGTGAAAGCCTACCAGTACGACGGCCAACAGATGGCCATTCCGCGCGACGTCGACTCCATCGCCGTGTGGTACAACAAAAAACTGTTCGATCAGGCCGGCGTCAGCTACCCCACCAGCGACTGGAGCTGGGACGATCTGAAAAACAAAGCCACCGCCCTGAAAAGCGGGCTGAAAGGCGCCGCCTTCCCGCTGGTGATGGATCTCAGCATCGACGGCCAGGACAGCTATATGAACCTGCTGTTCCAAAACGGCAATCACATCGTACCGAAAGACGGCCAACCCACCGACATCGCCAACGACAAATCCATCTGGGTCTACCAGCAGCTGCAGGGCATGATGAAAGACGGCCTGATGCCGAGCGCCCAGCAAATGAGCGAAGTCAAAACCGAGAACATCTTCCAGTCCAACCGCGCCGCGATGGTCTATGCCGGTTCCTGGCTGGCGGCGCCGTTCGCCAACAACCCGCTGATCAACGATCACATCGGCGTGGTAATGATGCCGAAAATTGAACGCCAGTCCGGCGTAGCGCACAGCCTGGCCTTCGCCATGTCGGCCAAAAGCGCCCACAAACAGGCCGCCTGGAAATATATCGCCTTCATGAGCAGCGAAGCCTCGCAGGCGGAGCTGGCCAAGGTGGTGATCCCGGCCAACAAGACGGCGGCCAAGGTCTGGGCGCAGCAGATCCAGAAAGTCGACGTCTCGCCTTATATCCAGACCCTTGAAGTGACCCAGGCTTACCCCACCGCCGGCACCAATACGCCGAAATGGCAGAACATGTGGATCGCCAGCCTGAAGAAAATCTTTATGGGCGCGGACGCCAAGCAGGAAATGGACAAGTCGGTCAAGAAGATCGCGCGCGTCATGGAGCAGTAATCGCCCCGCCGCGGCGCGCTACCCCGAGTGTGCGCCGCGGTGGACCCACGCTGAAAGTGATAGGTGAGGAATGGCAACATGTCGCTGGCAGAAACGGCTACGGTCACCCTGAAATCATCCCGGCGCACCGCCCGCCCCGCGCTCAATCGGCTCGAACGCGCCGAACGCTTCTGGGGCTGGGTGATGATCCTGCCGCTGCTGTTGGGGGTCACGGTGTTTTACCTAATCCCCTTTTTGCAGAACATTTTTTACAGCTTTACCGATCTGAATCAGTTCATGCGCTGGAGCAGCATCAGCGTCGATAACTATCTCAACCTGTTCGAAGACGACGACTTCTACACCGCCGCCGCCAACACCCTGTTCTACGTGGTGGTGTGCGTACCGATCAGCCTGAGCCTGTCGCTGCTGTTGGCGATCGGCCTCAACCAGAACATCCGCGGCAAAGGCCTGCTGCGCACCCTGCTGTTCCTGCCGGCGGTCACCATGCCCGCGGCGGTGGCCATGGTGTGGCAATGGCTGTTCAACAAGGATTTCGGCCTGATCAACCAGGCGCTGGGCCTGCTGCACATTGCGCCGGTCGCCTGGCTGTCCGATCCGGACGTGGTGCGCATCAGCGTGTCCATCATCATCATCTGGTCGTCGCTGGCGCTGAAGATCATCATTTTGCTGGCCGGGCTGCAGAGTATTCCGCGCCAGCTGTACGAGGCGGCGGATATCGACGGCATCGGCACCCTGCGGCGCTTCTTCTGCATCACGCTGCCGATGATGGTGCCGACGCTGTTCTTCGTGTCGGTGATGAGCTTTATCGAGATCCTGCAAATCTTCGACGTGGTGTTCCTGATGTTCGACCGCGCGCTGGTGGAAAACGACGTGATGACCGTCACCAACCTGTTCTACAAGTACGCGTTTTACCTGCAGGAAAAAGGCTACGCCTCCGCCATCACCGTGGTGCTGTTCGCCGTCACGCTGGTGATCACCCTGATTCAAATGGCGATCGGCAAGCGCCTGAAAGTCAGCTGAGGAGCTGCACATGAACGCAAGCAAGAAAACGCTGGTGTACCTGTTTATGGGGCTGGCGGCGCTGGCCTCGGTCGTGCCCTTTATCTGGATGCTGGTGACCTCGCTGAAAACCCAGGCCGAGAGCATCCAGATCCCGCTGACGCTGCTGCCGGCGCACCCCAGCCTGCAGGCCTACGGCCGGGTGATGCACGAAATCCCGTTCGCCGATTTTTATCTCAACTCGCTGCTGGCGACCTTCTTCACCGTCACCCTGCAGATGGCGATCGCCACCCTGGCTGCCTATGGCTTCTCGCGCCTGCATTTTCGCGGCCGCGACGCGGTGTTCCTGGTGTGCGTGTCGATCCTGATGGTGCCCGGCCAGGCGTTTCTGATCCCGCAATTTCTGGTGGTACAGAAGCTGGGGCTGGTCAACAGCATCACCGGGCTGGTGCTGCCGGGCATTTTCAGCGTCTACGCCACCTTCCTGCTGCGCCAGTTCTTTCTGGCGGTGCCGAAGGAGATGGAAGAAGCGGCCTTGATCGACGGCTACAGCTACTTCGCCATCTTCTGGCGCATCATGCTGCCGCTGATCCGGCCGGGCATTATCGCCTGCGTCATCATCAACGGCCTGTGGAGCTGGAACAACCTGATGTGGCCGCTGATCGTCAATACCACTACCGAGAAGCTGACGCTGCCGGTTGGCCTCGCCTCGCTCTCCAGCCGCGCCGGGGTGGAATACCCGTTGCTGATGGCCGGGGCGCTGATGGCGGTGATCCCGATGCTGATGCTGTTCATTATTTTCCAACGCTATTTCATCCAGGGCATCGCCAGCGCCGGGGTGAAAGGCTAACGCGCAGACAAGGTAAATGACATGGCCGGAATTCAGTTAAACAGCGTTAAAAAAGTCTACCCCAACGGTTTCCACGCGCTGCACGGCGTCAATCTGGACATTGAGGACGGGGAATTTATGGTGTTCGTCGGCCCGTCCGGCTGCGCCAAATCCACCCTGCTGCGGATGATCGCCGGGCTGGAGAGCGTCAGCGAGGGGCAGATCCTGATCCACGATCGCTGCGTCAACGACAGCATGCCGAAGGATCGCGGCGTCGCCATGGTGTTCCAGAACTATGCGCTGTACCCGCATATGACGGTGTACAAGAACATGGCGTTCGGCCTGATCGGCAAAGAGAGCACGGCCGAGATCGACCGCCGGGTGCGCGACGCGGCGGAAAAGCTGGAGATCACCAACCTGCTGCAGCGCAAGCCGGGCCAGCTCTCGGGCGGCCAGTGCCAGCGGGTGGCGGTCGGCCGCGCCATCGTGCGCAAGCCCAAAGTGTTCCTGTTCGATGAGCCGCTGTCCAACCTCGACGCCAAGCTGCGGGTGTCGATGCGCGTGCAACTGATCGAACTGCACAATCAGCTGAAGCAGGAAGGCGCCGCCGCCACCATGGTGTACGTCACCCACGATCAGGTCGAAGCGATGACCATGGGCGATCGCATTTGCGTGATGAACCGCGGCGCCATCATGCAGGTGGATAAACCGATCAACCTGTACCACCACCCCGCCAACCGTTTCGTCGCCGAGTTTATCGGCAGCCCGTCGATGAACCTGCACGATCTGGCGATCGTGCGCGACGGCCAAACGGTGCGGCTGCGCATCGGCCTGCAGCACCCGCTCGAGCTGCCGCCGGCGCTGCAGCGACAGTTGACGGATTATCCGCATGCGCGGGTGTGCCTCGGTATCCGGCCGGAGTCCCTGCGGCTGTGCGCGCCCGGCAGCGCCAACTGCTTCCCGGCGCAGATCGTCACCATCGAGCGCATGGGCAACGAAGAGCTGCTGCACTGCGAGCTGGCCGACCTGCGCTTCGTGCTGCGCATGGCGTCGCTGCCGGACTGGGAGCCGCGCCTCGGCGAAAGCGTTCATCTGGCATTCGATCTGACGCGCGCGCATTTGTTCGACGAGCTCAGCGGCCAAAACCTCAAATAACAACAGCGGAGTATCAGCAATGTCGTCAACACAACCCAACAACGTTGCCCAGCGCCCGGTGCAGGTACTGGTGGTCGGCGCCGGCGCGCGCGGTGAAATCTACTCGCGCTATGCGCTGGCGCACCCCGATTTGATGCAGGTGGTGGCGGTGGCGGAACCGCGCGACGCCTACCGCGAGCAGTTCGTGGCGCAGCACGCCATCGCACCGGAAAACGTCTTCACCGACTGGCGCCAGGCCGCCGATGCCGGCAAGCTGGCCGACGCGGTGCTGATCTGCACTCAGGATCAGATGCACCTGGAACCGGCGCTGGCCTTCGCCCGCCAGGGCTACGCCATGCTGCTGGAAAAGCCGCTGTCGCCGGACGCCGACGAGTGCCGCGCCATCGTCGCCGAGGTGGTGCGCCAAAAGCTGATCTTCTCGGTCGGCCACGTGCTGCGCTACACCCGCTATACCCAAAAGCTCAAGCAGCTGCTGCGCGACGGCGCGATCGGCGACATCGTCAGCCTGCAACACCTGGAGCCGGTCGGCTACTGGCATCAGGCGCACTCCTTCGTGCGCGGCAACTGGCGCAACGATCGGCAGGCCGCCTTTATGCTGCTGCAGAAATCCTGCCACGACATCGATTGGATCCGCTACGTGATGGAGCAGCCCTGCGAACAGGTCAGCTCCTTCGGCAACCTGCGCCACTTCCGCCAGGACAACCAACCGGCCGGCGCGGCGGACAACTGCCTGGATTGCGCGGTGGAGGCGTCCTGCCCCTATTCCGCCAAACGCATCTATCTGGGCGACGACCACAAGGCCACGCCCGGCTTTCTGCGCGTGTTGACGCCAGAACCCGACCAGACAACGCTGCGGGCGGCGCTGCGCGACGGGCCCTATGGCCGCTGCGTTTACCGCTGCGACAATAACGTGGTCGATCATCAGGTGGTCAACATGCAGTTCGCCGGCGGCCGCACCGCGTCGTTCACCATGACGGCCTTTACCCGCCACGAAGATCGCCACACCCGCATCTTCGGCAGCCGCGGCTGCCTGGAGGGCGACGGCCGCCATATCCGCATCACCTCGTTCCTCGACGACGGCGAAACGCATTACGACACCGACGCCGGCCAGGATCTGCACGCCATGGCCGGCCACGGCGGCGGCGACTACTACCTGATGCAGCACTTTATCGCGGCCATTCGCACCAACGATCCGAGCCAGGTGTTGGCCGGCCCGGCGGAAGCGCTGGAGAGCCACCTGATGGTGTTCGCCGCCGAACGCGCGCGCCGCGAAGCGGCGGTGATCGCCCTGAACGGAGCCTGACCATGAGCACGAGAGAGATGCGTTACGGCTTCGACATCGGCGGCACCAAGATCGAAATGGCCGCTTACGATCGCCGGCTCAATCAGGTGCTGCTTCAGCGCGTGCGCACCCCAACCGGCGATTATGGCGAGTTCGTGGCCTGCATCGCCGGGCTGGTCGAGCAGGCGGACCGCGAGCTGCATACGCGCGGCAGCATCGGCATCGGCCTGCCGGGGATCACCGATCCCGTCAGCCGCCGCCAGCTGGCGGTCAACGTGCCCTGCCTGACCGGGCATTGCCTGGCGGATGATTTGACGCAGGCGCTGGCACGGCCGATCGCCATCGAGAACGACTGCCGCTGTTTCGCGCTGTCGGAAGCCAGCACGCCGCAAACCGCCCATTTGCCGCTGGTGTTCGGCGCCATCATCGGCACCGGCGCCGGCGGTGGCCTGGTAGTGAACCGGCAATTGCACAAGGGGCGCAACGGGCTGGCGGGCGAATGGGGCCATATGCCGATCTCCGCCCAGCTGGCGCAGCGTTACGATCTGCCGCTGTTCGGCTGCAACTGCGGGCTGACCGGCTGCTTTGAACGCTACGTCTCCGGCAGCGGGCTGCTGGCGCTGAGCCGCCACTTTGCCCATCCGGCCGCCGACGTGCCGGCGCTGGTCGCCAGCTATCGCGCGGGGGATACGCTCGCACAGTGGCTGATGACCGTCTACGTCGACATTCTGGCCAGCGCGCTGGCCGGTTTGCAGCTGCTGCTGGACGTCGATGCCTTCGTGCTGGGCGGTGGGTTGTCGAACGTCGGCGAGCTGTATCGGCTGCTGCCGGCGGCGATGCGGCACTGGCTGCTGCCGGGCGTGGAACCGGCAGCGGTATTCCCGCCGGTGCACGGTGACAGCAGCGGCGTGCGTGGCGCGGCGCTATTACAGGCGGCGGCATAAAAAAACAGTGAAAGCCCGGCGGCTGTCGAATGATCGCTGCGGCTTTCGCCGTCGCAGGGCCGAATAAAGCCATCGCGAGAATTGTCGACTGAAAAATAACGAATTTGCCGTTTTCACTTTGTGTTAATACCGCTTTCGGTTACCGCTAAACCGAAAGCAAAATTAAATATAACCAACTGATAGATATAGATATTTTAAAATTAATCGATTGCATTTCAGTGTTTCGTTTGCTGTAATTCGCCACGAACAACTGAAAGCGCTCCGGTCGGTATCGCTGCGGCTTATTAAGCCGCGGTCGGGCACGGCTACAGGTAAATCAGGAGTCTGCGTTAATGATCAATACCGCAAAACGCCGGGAATTAATTATCGACCAGCTGTGCCGCGAAGGCTCGGTGCGCGTGGAACAGCTCAGCCAGCAGTTTTCGGTGTCCAGCGTCACCATCCGCAGCGATCTGCGCCAGCTGGAAAAACACGGCTGCGCGGTGCGCGCTTACGGCGGCGCCATGTTGAACAAACAGTTCGCCTTCGATCGCCCGCTGCAGGACAAGGGCCGCATCAACCGCGACGTAAAACACGCCATCGCCTGCGCGGCGGCGGCGCTGATTGAAGACGGCGACGCCGTCATCCTCGACTCCGGCTCCACCACCAGCCAGATGGCGCCGCAGCTGGCGGGGAAAAAGGATCTGGTGGTGATGACCAACGCGCTGAACATCGCCTTCGAGCTGGCCAACAACGAGCAGATCGATCTGATGGTGGTCGGCGGCAGCGTGCGCCGCAAGGCCTGGTCGCTGTACGGCCCCGCCGCCGAACAGCAGCTGCGCCAGTACCGGTTCGACAAGCTGTTTCTCGGCGTCGACGGTTTCGATCTGGCGGGCGGTATCACCACGCCGGATCCGGGCGAAGCGCAGCTGAACCGCGTGATGTGCGAGGTGGCGCGCGAAGTGATCGCCATTGCCGACGCCAGCAAATTCGGCCGCACCAGCTTTTGCATGATCCGCGAAATCGGCCAGATCCACCGCCTGGTCACCGACGGCCGCATTCCGGAACACTATCTGCAGGCGCTGCACCATTTAGGGATCGACGTGATTATCGCCGACCGTTAACCGAGGCTTTTAAGGAGTTGTCATCATGAACGCGTATTTCTCTTACGAGGCGGATTGGCTGAAGCAGCGCAACGCCTGGCACACCGCCGCAGAGATTTGGCAGCAGCCGGATCTGTGGGCGGCGCTGCATCGGCAACTGCAGGAGCAACAGGCGCAGTGGCAGCCGTTCCTGGCGCCGCTGTTGGCCAATCCTCGGCTGCAAATCGTGCTGTGCGGCGCCGGCAGCTCGGCGTTCGCCGGACGCGCCCTGGCGCCCTGGCTGCGCGAACGAACCGGCCGCGACGTGGCGGCCTACGGCACCACCGATATCGTCGCCAACCCGCGGCAGTATCTCGATCCTGAGCGGCCGACGCTGCTGGTCTCCTTCGCCCGCTCGGGCAACAGCCCGGAAAGCGTGGCGACGGTGGAGCTGGCCGACCAACTGCTGCCGGAAAGCTACCACCTGATGCTGGTCTGCAACCCGGACAGCAAGCTGGCGCAGTATGCGCATCGGCGCGACAACGTCTGTTCGCTGGTGATGCCGCAAGGCTCCAACGATCAGAGCTTCGCCATGACCTCCAGCTTCAGCTGCATGATGCTGAGCGCCGCGCTGCTGCTCGGCCCGCTTTCGCTCGAGGCCGCCCAGGCGCCGCTGAACGCCATGGTGCAGCGCTGCCGCGCACTGCGCGAAACGCTGCAGCCACAGGTAAAGGCGCTGGCCGCCAGCGGTTTCCGCCGTTATATCACCCTCGGCGGCAGCTGCTTTACCGGCCTGGCGGAAGAGGCCTCGCTCAAGATGCTGGAGCTGACCGCCGGGCGCATCGTGACGCGCTACGACTCGCCGCTCGGCCTGCGCCACGGCCCGAAATTTATGGTCGACGGCCAAACATTGGTGGTGGTGATGTTCTCCCACGACGACTACGCCCGCCAGTATGACCGCGATCTGTGGAACGAGCTGCAGCGCGACGGGTTGGCGATGCAATTGGTCGGTTTGACCGGCCAGCCCCGGACACCGTCCGATGCCCTGCTGCCTATGCATCAGGCCACGGACGATATCTGGCTGTTGTTCCCGTATCTGCTGTTCACCCAGATGCTGGCCTTCGAGAGTTCGCTGGCGCTGGGGCTGACCCCAGACAACCCTTGCCCCACCGGCGAGGTTAACCGGGTGGTGAAAGGCGTGACGATTTACCGTTTCCCTTCCCCCGTGCAGTAAGGAGATCCCATGTATCTGATAGCCAACCGAGAAATGCTGCTCAAGGCGCAGCGCCAGGGTTACGCCGTCCCGGCGTTTAACGTTCACAATCTGGAAACCGTGCAGGTGGTGGCGGAAACCGCCGCCGAGCTGCGCTCGCCGGTGATCATGGCCGGCACGCCCGGCACCTTCAGCTACGCCGGCACCGACTACCTGATCGGCATTTGCCAATCGGCCGCGCACCGCTACGATTTGCCGCTGGCGCTGCATCTGGATCATCACGAAGAGCTGGACGACATCGAGCACAAGGTGAAAAGCGGCATCCGTTCGGTGATGATCGACGGTTCCCATCTGCCGTTCGAGCAGAACATCGCCAAAGTGGCTGCTGCGGTCACCTTGTGCCACCGCTATGGCGCCAGCGTGGAAGCGGAACTGGGCCGCCTGGGCGGGCAAGAAGACGATCTGATCGTCGATACGGCGGACAGTTTCTATACCGACCCGGTGGCGGCACGCGAGTTCGTCGCCGCCACCGGCATCGATTCGCTGGCGGTGGCGATCGGTTCCGCCCACGGCCTGTATCACGGCGAGCCGAAGCTGGACTTCGAGCGCCTGGCGCTGATCCGCGAACAGGTGGACGTGCCCCTGGTGCTGCACGGCGCCTCCGGCATTCCGGAGGCGATGGTCAAACGCGCGATCTCGCTCGGCGTCTGCAAGGTCAACGTCGCCACCGAACTGAAAATCGCCTTCGCCGATGCGGTGAAAAGCTACTTTTCACAGCACCCGGATGCCAACGACCCGCGCAAATATATCGTCCCCGGCAAGCTGGCGATGAAAGAAGTGGTGGCGGAAAAGATCCGCATCTGCGGCAGCAGCGGCATGCTGTAACCCCGCGCTCGCCCCCGGTTTCGTGGCTGCACCACGGGGGCGAAAACATCCCGCCATTTCCCGCTTTCCTGAGAGAACGATCACAGCCTTTTACCCTGCCCGCGCCGGAAACCATTAACCGGTCTTCACTATGATCCAAATCATGGTTTTACTCACCCTACCTCCCTATTATCAAATTCATTGGATGCAGGCAGTAGGATTTTTGCTCATTCGTTTTTATTTCGCCAGGCGAAATAGCTTATTTGATGAAAACAAGCGTGCTTGTTTTTTAATTGGCAGCATTTTTACTCTGAGAGGAACAGCGTATGAACCATTACTTAGCCGTATTAAGCGCATTGGTCATTCTGCCCTTCGCTCTGCAAGCAAAACCGCTTTCCGGCAGCCCGGTCGCCTCCGGCGTCGTGCGCTTCACCGGCGCCATTACCACCCCGGCCTGCACCATCACACATCAGGATGAACAGCTTATCTCCAACTGCTTCGGTAAAGTGACGGAATATCAGAACGGGTATATTTCCTCTTCGTTAAAAGAAATGCCAAAAGAATTAGTCTCTGCCGTCACCAGCGAAATGGTGAATAACGATCCCCATTTAAAGCGCGTGACCATCAGCTATAAGTAACGCCAACGCGTTAATGTCTGATGAAATAATAAACAAGACACGACTTGTCTTGATGACTTATAAATTTATTTTATAAATTTAACGTACAATGACTCGCCGGCTTACCCTGAGCCGGCTATTTGGGCAACCCTGCGGTTGCCCATCAGCATGTCCGAAATCCGCCATCGCTTCCCCCGCTTTCATGCGATAATCGCCATACCAACCCGAGGAGTGATCCAGATGCAGACTTTTTTGATTGATCGTACCGCCACGCCGGTGGGAGAACTGGTGCTGATTGCCGATGAACAGGGGCGCCTGCGGGCGATTGACTGGACCGATCACGAAGCGCGCCTGATGAAGCTGCTGAATACCCACTACCGCGCCGATCGCTTCACCCTGCGCGAGCAGCGCGATCCCAGCGGGCTGACCGACGCGATGCAACGCTATTTCGCCGGGGAACTGGGCATTATCGATCGGCTGCCGGTGATGACCGCCGGCACCGAGTTCCAACGCACCGTGTGGCAACAGCTGCGCCAAATCCCGTGCGGCGAGATCCTGACCTACGGCCAGCTGGCGCAACGTATCGGCCGCCCGACCGCCTCACGCGCGGTCGGCATGGCCAACGGTTCGAATCCGATCAGCATCGTGGTGCCCTGCCACCGGGTGATCGGTTCGCAGGGCGCGCTGACCGGCTATGCCGGCGGCGTGCAGCGCAAGCAGTGGCTGCTGCAGCACGAAGGTTACCTGCCGCAGGATCTGCTCTCGCGCTAGCGCGGCACATAGTCCGGCGGGACGCCCTCCGCCGGGGCGGCGGGATAGTAGTCCGGCGGCACCGGCGATGAGGTGGCCTCACCATAACCGTAGGCCACCGGCACCTTGTTACCTTTGGCGTACATGCACTGCGTATACACGGTATCATAGCGGTCTTGCAGGTCATCGCTGCTGCGCCAGGCCGAGTTATTGGCCATCGCGCTGCCGACCAGCAACCCGCCGCCCGCGCCGATCAGCGCGCCGGGGCCGGCATGACCGGATGCGGCGCCAATCAACGCCCCTGCCGCCGCGCCGACGGCCGTTCCCGCCACCGCCGTTCCCGTCGCCGAATTGGCCGCCGTTTGCGCGCCGCCGCCAAGGCTGTTTTGCGCATAGCCGCGGCACATGGCCTCATCGCGATTGAATTGTTCGTAACTTTTCCCCGTGCCGGGCAGCGCGGTGACCCCGGGCCCGGAAGGCGCAGAGACGCAGCCGGCCAACAGCCCGGCCAGCGCCACTATCGGGAAAGCAAAAGAGTGTCTCATCACGCACCGCCTTTAATCACCGGGAGAACGGACCGTCTGGCACCACCTTCATCCAACCGTCAGGACAACGCGGCACCTGGGGGTAATAGCCCGCCGGGCGGCGGCAGTAGTAGGCATAGCTCGGCGGCTTTTCGATATAGGTCTGCGGCGGCGGCGGCGTGACATACACCACCGGCGGCGGCGGGTAATAGAGCGGCGGCGGCCCCCAGGGCACGCCGATCACCACGCGCGGCCCGCCGTAATAATAGCCGTGCCGGTAGTAGCCGTGGCCGTAATAGCCGTGGGCGAAGGCGGCGGCGCTGGCCGTCATCAACACCGCGGCGGCCGCCATCAACAGTATGCGCTTTTTCATCATCCACTCCCGAACAGGATCGTTCACCTGCCTTTCTGACCTTCAGCTTAACGCCGATGCGGCGCGGCTTTGCGGTGAGGATTCGGATGAATGCGACAAGCTTTCGCCAGTAAATGTGTCAAAGGATGATTGATTCACGCCGCTAAAACCTGTCAATGCGAGCCGCGCAGACCACCCGCGCCGATTGCCCTGCCTTATGCCGCCGGAATGGCGACCGCACGTTGCGCATAAGTGCCAAATAAATCTAGCGACTTCAGCGCGATACAGAATAATCGGCGGCATGTGTGCGCAAAATTCGCACACAATACCCCTATTCATGCTAATGCCACCCTTATCAGCTGCAGCAAAAGATGTTAAAATTGACTCATATCAATTATTGAATGAGCGTAATCTATGATCCCGGAAAAACGCGTGATTCGTCGTATCCAGTCTGGTGGTTGTGCGATCCATTGCCAGGACTGCAGCATCAGCCAGCTGTGCATTCCTTTCACCCTTAATGCCCACGAGCTGGACCAGCTCGACAACATTATCGAGAGGAAAAAGCCCATCCAGAAAGGCCAGACCCTGTTCAAGGCCGGCGACGAGCTGAAATCGCTGTACGCGATCCGTTCCGGGACCATCAAAAGCTACACCATCACCGAGCAAGGCGACGAGCAGATCACCGGTTTCCACCTGGCGGGTGACCTGGTGGGCTTCGACGCCATCGGCGGTCTGAAGCACCCAAGCTTCGCTCAGGCGCTGGAAACCTCGATGGTGTGCGAGATCCCATTCGAAACCCTCGACGATCTGTCCGGCAAAATGCCTAATCTGCGTCAGCAGATCATGCGACTGATGAGCGGCGAGATCAAAGGCGACCAGGACATGATCCTGCTGCTGTCGAAGAAAAATGCCGAAGAGCGCCTGGCGGCGTTCGTTTACAACCTGTCGCGCCGCTTCGCGGAGCGTGGCTTCTCGCCGCGCGAGTTCCGGTTGACCATGACCCGCGGCGACATCGGCAACTACCTCGGCCTGACGGTGGAAACCATCAGCCGCCTGCTGGGCCGCTTCCAGAAAAGCGAAATCCTCAGCGTGAAAGGCAAATACATCACCATCGAAAACGCCGACGCCCTGTCGGTGCTGGCCGGTACGCCACGCATCAACGTGACCGTCAACGCCTGATTCCCCTGCCGGATCAACATTTCACCGAAATTGTTGATCCGGCACGCTTCTGTTGTTGTTCTGTTTTTCAATGTTGGGTTACTCTGTAAATTAACAGACTGTTGATTTCAGCTGTAAGGAGGCCCTATGGCGAAGTATCAGAATCTTCTGGTGGCTATTGACCCCAATCAGGACGACCAGCCGGCATTGCGCCGCGCCGTGTACCTGGTAAAACGGAACGGCGGGCGCATCAAAGCCTTCCTGCCCATTTATGACTTCTCTTACGAAATGACGACCCTGCTCTCCCCGGACGAAAGAACGGCGATGCGGCAAGGTGTGATCAGCCAACGCGCCGCCTGGATCAACGAGCAGTGCCGCTTCTATCTCAACGACGGCGTGCCGATCGAAATCAAAGTGGTCTGGCATAACCGCCCCTTCGAAGCCATCATTCAGGAAGTGCTTTCCGGCCAACATGATCTGCTGCTGAAAATGGCGCACCAGCACGACCGGCTGGAGTCGGTGATCTTCACCCCCACCGACTGGCACCTGCTGCGCAAATGCCCTTGCCCGGTGTGGATGGTAAAAGACCAACCCTGGCCAGAAGGCGGCAAAGCGCTGGTGGCGGTCAACCTGGCCAGCGAAGAACCCTATCACGACCCGCTCAATATCAAACTGGTGCAAGAAACCGTCGAACTGGCGCAGAACGTCAACCAGACCGAGGTTCACCTGGTCGGCGCCTATCCCGTTACCCCGATCAACATCGCCATCGAGTTGCCCGACTTCGATCCGAGCGTCTACAACGACGCCATCCGCGGCCAGCATCTGATCGCCATGAAGGCGCTGCGGCAGAAATTCTGCATTAAGGAAGAGTTCACCCACGTGGAAAAAGGCCTGCCGGAAGAGGTGATCCCCGATCTGGCCGAACACCTGCAGGCCGGCGTGGTGGTTCTGGGCACCCTGGGCCGCACCGGCATTTCAGCGGCCTTTATCGGCAACACCGCGGAACATGTGATCGACCATCTGAAATGCGATCTGCTGGTGATTAAGCCGGAGAACTTCAACTGCCCGATCGAGGCGGATGAAGACGATGAGCACGACGACGAAGATTAGCCTTCACGCATAAAAAAATGGGCCGCTAATAAGCGGCCCGTTTTTTTGGTTGCTCAACTACTTCTGCAATGCCCGCAGAATCGCTTCCACGCTGTCTTTGGCGTCGCCGAACAGCATCTGGGTGTTCTCCTTGAAGAACAGCGGGTTCTGCACGCCGGCGTAGCCGGTGTTCATCGAGCGTTTAAACGCGATCACGTTCTGCGCTTTCCACACTTCCAATACCGGCATGCCGGCGATCGGGCTGCGCGGATCTTCCAATGCCGCCGGGTTCACCGTGTCGTTGGCGCCAATTACCAGCACGGTGTCGGTATCCGGGAAATCTTCGTTGATTTCATCCATCTCCAGCACCACGTCGTACGGCACCTTCGCCTCCGCCAGCAGCACGTTCATGTGGCCCGGCAAACGCCCCGCGACCGGGTGAATGCCGAAGCGCACCTTCACGCCGCGCGCCCGCAGTTTCTCGGTGATTTCTGCCACCGGATATTGCGCCTGCGCCACCGCCATGCCGTAACCCGGCGTGATGATCACCGAGGTGGAGTTCTTCAACTGCTCGGCCACCTCTTCCGCCGTGGTTTCACGGTATTCGCCCATCTCTTCGGCATCGCCGGTAGACGAACCGTCACTGCCGAAACCGCCGGCGATCACGCTGATAAACGAGCGGTTCATTGCCTTACACATAATGTAAGACAGGATCGCACCCGAAGAGCCCACCAGCGCGCCGGTGACGATCAGCAGATCGTTGCTCAGCATGAAGCCCGCCGCGGCCGCCGCCCACCCCGAGTAGGAGTTGAGCATCGACACCACCACCGGCATGTCGGCGCCGCCGATCGAGGCCACCAGATGCCAGCCGAACGCCAGTGCGATCGCCGTCATCAGCAGCAGCGTCACCACCTGCCAGCCCACGCTGTCGGTACGCACGAACGCCACCAGCAGCAGGAACGAGATCACCAACGCCGCTAGATTCAGCTTGTGGCGGTTCGGCAGCATCAGCGGTTTGGAAGAGATGATGCCGCGCAGCTTGCCGAAGGCGACGATCGAACCGGTGAAGGTTACCGCGCCGATAAAGATACCGAGGAACACTTCGGTCAGATGGATATTCGCCATCACCGGCTCCATCGGCGCGCCGTGATCCAGGTAGCTGTTGAAACCGACCAGCACCGCTGCCAGGCCAACGAAGCTATGCAGCACCGCCACCAGCTCCGGCATTTCGGTCATCTCGACCTTCTTGGCCAGATAGACGCCGATCGAGCCGCCGATGATCATGGCGATAATGATCCAGCCGACGTTGCCGGAATCCGGCCCCAGAATGGTGGCGATCAGCGCGATCGCCATACCGGCGACGCCGAACAGGTTGCCCTGCTTCGACGTTTCATGGCGCGACAGGCCCGCCAGGCTGAAAATAAACAAAATAGCGGCAACAATGTATGCAGCTGTAACCAATCCTCCAGACATTTGTTACCCCTTAGTTCTTGCGGAACATCTTCAGCATGCGCTGAGTGACGGTGAACCCACCGAAAATATTGATGCTGGCGATCAGCACGGCGATAAAGGAGAGGAAACTCACCCAGCCGCCATGGCCGATCTGCAACAGCGCACCGACCACGATAATCCCTGAGATCGCGTTGGTGACCGACATCAACGGGGTATGCAGCGCATGGCTGACATTCCAGACCACGTAGTAACCGACCACGCAGGCCAGCGCGAACACGGTAAAGTGCGACAGGAACTCTTTCGGCGCCGCATCCGCCAGCCAGCCGAACAGCAGGATCGCCAGGGCAATCAGGCCGTACTTCAGCCACGGCGAGGTCGGTTTGGCTTCGGGTTTGGCCACCGGTGCGGCGGCGGGCGCCGCTTTCGGCTGGGCGGAGACCTGAATCGGCGGCGCAGGCCAGGTGACTTCACCGCTGCGCACCACGGTAACGCCGCGGATCACCGTATCGTCGAAATCGATGTCGATCTCACCGTTTTTCTCTTTCGACAACAGCTTCAGCAGGTTGACCAGGTTGGTGCCGTAAAGCTGCGAAGATTGCGTCGGCAAGCGGCTCGGCAGGTCGGTATAGCCGATGATTTTCACGCCGTTGTCGGTCACGGTAATGGTGTCGGCCACCGTCAGTTCGCAGTTGCCGCCGGTTTGCGCCGCCAGATCGACGATCACGCTGCCCGGTTTCATCGACGCCACCATCTCTTTGGTGATCAGCTTCGGCGCCGGTTTGCCCGGGATCAACGCGGTAGTGACGATGATATCGACCTCCGCGGCCTGAGCGGCGAACAGCGCCATCTCGGCCTTGATAAAGGCTTCGGACATCACTTTGGCGTAGCCGTCGCCGCTGCCCGCTTCCTCTTCAAAATCCAGCTCGAGGAATTCCGCGCCCATGCTCTGCACCTGCTCTTTCACTTCCGGGCGGGTGTCGAAGGCGCGCACGATGGCGCCGAGGCTGCCCGCGGCGCCGATCGCCGCCAGGCCGGCCACGCCGGCACCGATGATCATCACCTTGGCCGGCGGCACTTTGCCGGCGGCGGTGATCTGGCCGGTGAAGAAGCGGCCGAACTCATGCGCCGCTTCGACGATCGCGCGGTAGCCGGCGATGTTGGCCATCGAGCTCAGCGCATCCATCGACTGGGCGCGCGAGATGCGCGGTACCGAGTCCATCGCCAGCGCGGTGACGTTGCGCGCCGCCAGCTTGGCCATCAATTCGGGGTTTTGCGCCGGCCAGATAAAGCTGACCAGCGTGCTGCCTTCGCGCATCAAGGCGATCTCGTCGTCTTTCGGCGCGTTGACTTTCAGGATCAGATCCGACTGCCACACTTCGCTTTCGTCGACCAGCGCCGCACCGGCGGCTTCGTAGGCGACGTCCTCAAAACTGGCCAGTTTGCCCGCCCCGCGTTCAATCGCGACGGTAAAACCCAGCTTCAGCAGTTGTTCCACCGTTTTCGGCGTGGCTGCGACCCGGGCTTCATTGGCCAACCGCTCTCTTGGTACACCAATACGCATAATGTTCCCTTCTCACCTGTCTTGGATGATGTTTATTATTTTCCTGCCCATAGCATGACGCCAGCGGCGAGCGAGGCGTTAACTTGCCCGCACTGATTTCAGACGCCAACTATAACCTACTGAAAATAAGGTCGATGATCCATAATTGCTTACGCATTCAGCTCTGTTTTTACATAAAAACGCCGCGCGTGATATGACAAATCGCAATTTACCGTGAAAAAACCCATACAGAACAGCGCATTCTGCGTGACAAGAGGTTTACGCTCGGCGTAACGATTTATGGCCATGCGCGGCGAAAAAGCATAAAAGTTATCATTTTGTGAATAATTAACATTAATGACACCAGAGCCTTTATTATGGAAACTTATGACGATGGCGCCATCCGTGCGGCCCGCGTCAACGTCGGCGATTTGTCGCACGGGATAACATAAAATGCTGAGACAGTTTTCAGAATTACATGTAATAATCGACGGCTGAATTACACTTAAACAGTTCAGTACGTTATAAACGTTAATGCGCTAGGCGAAAGGATTTTTTATGAAGCTGAAGACCACGATCATCGCGTCAGCCTTGTTATCACTCACCGCGCTGTCTGCTCATGCGGCGCAAGAGTTAACTCCTGAGAAAGCAGCGGCGCTGAAGCCGTTTGATCGCATCACGATTACCGGCCGCTTC
The DNA here is from genome assembly GCF_016805595.1 of Serratia sp. 4542. Lineage (NCBI taxonomy): Bacteria > Pseudomonadati > Pseudomonadota > Gammaproteobacteria > Enterobacterales > Yersiniaceae > Serratia > Serratia sp. 4542. The sequence goes on along the minus strand of NZ_RXKV01000010.1, from coordinate 741,488 downwards.
AATGCCATCAATGAAGCCGTCGACGCCGTATCCCGCCGTGCAGACAAACTGGGTGCAGATTCCTTCTATATCCAGGACAGCAACAACAGCAACAACGGCGGCAACTGGCGCGTCACCGCAGACCTTTATCATAAAGATGCGCCAGAAGTGAGCAAAACACCAAAATACCGCGTATTTAACGGCGTGAACGAACTGCCTAAAGATGAAGCCTATCTGCTGGAGCCTTACGATACCGTGAGCGTCAGCGGTTTCTACCGCAGCCAGCCGGACATCAACGACGCCATCTCCAAAGAAGCGAAGAAAAAAGGCGCTGCATCCTTCTTCATCGTGCGCCAGGTTGACGCCAACTCCGGCGGTAACCAGTTCGTCACCGCCTACATCTATAAGGCCGATGCGCCAAAACGCCGCGTGCAGAGCCCGGACGCCATTCCGGCCGATTCTGACGCCGGCCGCGCCGCGCTGGCCGCCGGTGGCGCCGCTGCCGCGAAAGTCGAAATTCCTGGCGTCGCGTCTTCCGGTTCGCCAAGCCGCGACGTGGGCCGTTTCTTCGAAACCCAGTCCTCTACCGGCCAGCGCTATACCGTCACGCTGCCTAACGGCACCAAGATCCAGGAAGTGAACAACGTGACCGCCGCGCAGATGGTGCCGTTCGATTCCGTCACCTTCACCGGCCACTTCAACAGCATGACCGATGTCTCCACCGAAGTGGCGAAACGCGCGGCCGAGAAAGGCGCCAAGTACTACCACGTCACCCGTCAGTGGCAGAACAAGAGCGGCGGCAACCTGACCGTCAGCGCCGATCTGTTCAAATAAAACCCGGTTTTCGGTTTACCATCGGGCAGCCCTTGAGCTGCCCGTTTTTATTGCCGCTTTTTTCATCGCACGTTGAATAGTTTTTTGTAAATTCCGCATATTCAATCATTGCATCTCTAATCATCCCTCCGTAAAATTTGCGCCAATTTTTAGGGCTATTGTCTATTCGCGCAGTGGTTGTTAATACATTGTTGCCGCCAAGCAGTTCCCTTCCAGTTGTTTATTCTGCGTTCAGGATCCGTCATTGGAAAAAAAACTCGGTCTTACCGCGCTAACCGCTTTGGTGCTCAGCTCGATGCTGGGCGCCGGCGTGTTCAGTCTGCCGCAAAACATGGCGCAGGTCGCCAGCCCCGCCGCGCTGCTGCTGGGCTGGGGGATCACCGGCGTCGGCATTCTGTTTTTGGCCTTCGCCATGCTGCTGCTTACGCGTTTGCGTCCGGATCTGGACGGCGGCATCTTCACCTACGCCAAGGAAGGGTTCGGCGAGCTGGTGGGCTTCTGCTCCGCCTGGGGTTACTGGCTGTGCGCCGTGATCGCCAACGTCTCGTATCTGGTGATCGTGTTCGCGGCGCTGAGTATCTTCACCGATCGCGGCGGCAGCGTCATTCTCGGTGACGGCAATACCTGGCAGGCGCTGATCGCCGAATCCGCCCTGCTGTGGATCGTGCATGCGCTGGTGCTGCGCGGCGTGCAAACCGCGGCCAGCATCAATCTGGCGGCCACCCTGGCCAAGCTGCTGCCGCTGGGGATGTTCGCCGTTCTGGCGGCGATCGCCTTTAAAATGGACGTGTTCACGCTGGATTTCAAAGGCATCGCCCTCGGCAAGCCGGTGTGGGAACAGGTCAAGGACACCATGCTGATCACTCTGTGGGTGTTTATCGGCGTGGAAGGCGCCGTGGTGGTTTCCGCCCGCGCCCGCAATAAGAAAGACGTGGGCCGCGCCACCATGCTGGCGGTGCTGTCGGCGCTGGCGGTGTATCTGATGGTCACGTTGCTGTCGCTGGGCGTGGTGCCGCGCAGCGAACTGGCCGAAATGCGCAACCCGTCGATGGCGGTGCTGATGGTGGAACTGATCGGCCCGTGGGGAGACGTGCTTATCGCCGCCGGCCTGATCATTTCCGTGTGCGGCGCCTACCTGAGCTGGACCATCATGGCGGCCGAAGTGCCGCTGCTGGCCGCGCAGCATGGCGCGTTTCCGCGCGTGTTCGGCAAACAGAACCGCCATCACGCCCCGTCCTCTTCGCTGTGGCTGACCAACATTGCAGTGCAGCTGGCGCTGGTGCTGATCTGGCTGACCGGCAGCAACTACAACTCGCTGTTGACCATTGCTTCAGAAATGATCCTGGTGCCTTACTTCCTGGTCGGCGCGTTTCTGTTCAAGGTGGCTTACCGCCGCCGCGACAAGCGCCTGATCTTCGCCGCGACCGGCGCCTGCGTCTATGGCCTGTGGCTGCTGTACGCGTCCGGGCTGATGCACCTGCTGATGTCGGTGCTGCTGTATGCGCCAGGGCTGTTGGTGTTCATGTATGCCCGCCGCGGCCACCGGGATATCAATCTGCTGAATCGCCTGGAAAAGAGCAGCATCTTCTTGCTGCTGGTGGCCACGCTGCCTGCCGGCTGGTTTATGTTGCACTAACATCGTCTGCCAATGCGGCTGCCCTGCAGCCGCATTTCGTTTCGCCGCTTCCCTCTTTTTTACCTCTCTCCCCGTTGTTGATCGGTCAATTGCCACGCTTGCGATCTTAAATGCAATTAATTATCATTATCATTTATAGCATCACCGGCAGGACACAGGTGAGGCCCCCGATGGCAAACATCAGGAGGTCTTGTTAAGACAGGCTGAAAATGGAAGGCATTTCATGGCTGAAAAACTGCTGCACGCACTCCCCCTGTTTGCCGCCTGGGAAGCGCTGATCGCCGAAGGCAACACGGCGTTCAATCAGCAACGCGATCGCCTGGCAATGACGCACTATCAACAGGCGCTGGAAGTCGCTCAGGCGATCCTCGCCGAGAAACCCTGGTTAAATGCGGACTATACCGCCAGATTTGAAGCGCTGAATATTTTCGAGTCAGCCCTTGCCGCGCTGATCGTCACGTTCAACAACATGACCCATCTGCGCCTGCGGCAAAAGCCCCTGCGCGGCGTTGAGCCGCACGTGCATCAGGCCCGGCTCGCCATCGAGCAGGTGATGGACGATACCTCGCTGTGCGAACAGATGCAGCAGGTCGCCGAACGGCACCTGCTGCGTTTCCGAATAGAGACGCTGCAGGTGCTGCGCGAACACCGGCTGCCGGAAACCAGCGTCTGCGCACCCACGGTAAACCATTCCGCCACCGTGCATTAACAACGACACCACGACCTGAGGGGTAATCTGCCAATGAATGAATTGAATGACGACATGAAGAAAATGCTGGCCAAACAGCTGCCTGTACAGGCAACCAGCAGCCCGAACGGCGTGCCCGATATCGGCCCCAAACGCTCTTTGCGCCTCTATGATGACCGTACGCTGATTTACAACGAAAATACCGGTGGCCAGACGCTGCAAAATATCAGGGAGGGATCGAAAATGGCCGTCGTGGTCATCGACCGCGAGGCGCTGGACGGTTACCGCTTCGTCGGCACCCCGGAACTGTTCCTGGCGGGCAAGCCGTTTGACGACGCGTTGGCATTTGCAGAAAAGAATGGAATGAAGCCGCCGAAATACGCGGTGCTCATTCATATAGACAGTATTTATACCCTGCGCTCCGGCCCCAATGCCGGGACCCGGCTTTAAAGGCAGGCCGCTACGCAGCGCGGAATTTCACGTTCATGGTTAGGCCATCGCGGTCAGTCAATTGCCTAACCATGAACGGGCGGCCGGGTCGATGCACCCGGTCAGCTTTTAGGGGGAATGGTGACGGTCATGCGCTCACCCACCAGGGCAATCGCGATGCCTTCCGCGCACTCTTTCTGAATGGCCGCCAGCTGTTGAGTCTCCAGCGCATAGGGCAGCTGAATATCAAACACCGTCAGGCCCTGCTGCTGCGCCAGGTCAATCAGGCGCACGATATTGGTTTCATCGCTGACCTGCGTTGACACCACCTGCAGCGCCAGCTCTTTCAACTGCTCTTTGCGCGTTTGTGACGTGGTCACGCGCGATTTCAACACCATGCCGAAGATCGGCATCACACCATAAATAGCATCAACAAAGCGCCAGTGCTTCCTGCACGATGCGGACAGAAAATCCATGTAGTCGAAACAGATTTTCTCACTGCGCGCGATGGATGCAAGGTGATTGCTGTTCATCCCCTCATTCCTCTCATGGCCAGTGTTAACCCGTGGTCTTTCAAGCCGCCGCCGGGCGACAACCTGAAATGCATTGGGGATCTTACATCCAGAAATGGATAATCATGCGAAGCTTTAACGACTTTCCGCCGTATAATGGCATAATTCCCCTATTGTTTGCCAGTCTGTCCAGGAGCTTTAATCAATGGAACACCCCAACTCTGCCCCGGTGCTGATTACCGGCGGCGCGCGGCGCATCGGGCTGGCGCTCGCCAAAGCGTTTCTCGAGCGCGGCGTTCCCGTCATCATCGCCTATCGCAGCGAATATCCGGCGATGGCCGAGTTGAAAACCTTGGGCGCCTGCTGCATTCAGGGCGACTTTTCCACGCACGAAGGCATCTACCTTTTCGCCGACCGGGTGCGGCAGGTGGCGCCTAAACTGCGCGCGGTGATCCACAACGCCAGCGCCTGGCAGGCCGAGTCGCCGGAGGTGCCGCCGGAGCAGGTAATGGCGGCGATGCTGCAGATTCACGTCTATACGCCCTATTTGCTCAATCAGCTGCTCGAATCCTGCCTGACCGGCCAGGGCCAGGCCGGTGCCGACATCATCCATCTGACCGACTACGTGGTGGAAAAAGGCAGCGACAAACACATCGCCTATGCCGCCAGCAAGGCCGCGCTGGACAATATGACCCGTTCATTTGCCCGCAAGCTGGCGCCGGAGGTCAAGGTCAACGCCATCGCGCCGGCGCTGATCATCTTCAATGCGGGCGACGATGAAGCCTATCGCCAGCAGGCGTTGGCGAAGTCGCTGATGAAGGTCGCGCCGGGCGAGAGCGAAGTGGTCAACCTGGTGAACTACCTGCTGGAGAGTCGCTACGTGACCGGCCGCACCCACGGCGTCGACGGCGGGCGGCCGCTACGCTGACGCAAAGATCCGCATGGCGCATCCTCGCGGGCCGCGCTATGCTGAAATCCGCTTTTCTTATTAAAACACGGGCATATGCATAAAATTGTTTTTGTGGAAGACGATCCTGAAGTCGGCAAACTGATCGCCGCCTATCTGGGCAAACACGACATCGAGGTGCTGATCGAGCCGCGCGGCGACAGCGCGCAGGCGCGCATCGAGCGCGAGCAACCCGATTTGGTGCTGCTGGACATCATGCTGCCCGGCAAAGACGGCATGACGCTGTGCCGCGATCTGCGCCCCACCTTCCCCGGCCCGATCGTGCTGCTCACCTCGCTCGACAGCGACATGAACCATATCCTGTCGCTGGAGATGGGCGCCAACGACTATATCCTGAAAACCACGCCGCCGGCGGTGTTGCTGGCGCGCCTGCGTTTGCACCTGCGCCAACACAGCCAGCAGCCGAAAGAAGAGTCGGTTCAGCCGCTCACCCAGCACAACGCGCTGCATTTCGGGCTGTTGTGCATCGATCCGGTCAACCGGCAGGTCACGCTGGGCGAAGAAACCGTCACCCTGTCCACCTCGGATTTCGATTTGCTGTGGGAACTGGCGACCCACGCCGGGCAGATCATGGATCGCGAGGCGCTGCTGCAAAACCTGCGCGGCGTGAGCTATGACGGTATGGACCGCAGCATCGACGTAGCGATCTCCCGCCTGCGCCGCAAGCTGTACGACAATGCGCTGGAGCCTTTCCGTATCAAGACCGTGCGCAATAAAGGTTATCTGTTCGCCCCTAACGCCTGGGCATCGGTGCAACAATGAGAAAACTTTTCGTCCAGTTCTTCCTGTTGCTGTTCGTCTGTTTTCTGGTGATGGCGATGCTGGTCGGCCTGGTGTACAAAGTGACCGCCGAGCGCGCCGGCCGCCAGTCGATGGACGACCTGATGAAAAGTTCGCTGTACCTGATGCGCAGCGAGCTGCGCGAAATCCCGCTGAAGGACTGGAACAAGACCATCGCCACGCTGGATCTCAACCTGTCGTTCAAGCTGCATATCGAGCCGCTCGGCAAACAGGCGCTGAGCGAGGATCTGAAAAAACGGCTGCGGCTGGGGGAAATCATCGCCCTCGACGATCAGTACACCTTTATGCAGCGCATTCCGCGCAGCCACTACGTGTTGGTGGTCGGCCCCATTCCTTATCTGTTCTATCTGCATCAGATGCGCCTGCTGGATCTGGTGTTGCTGGTGTTTATCGGCATGTCGCTGGCGCTGCCGGTGTTTCTGTGGATGCGGCCGCACTGGCAAGACCTGCTCAAGCTGGAAAACGCCGCCCAGCGGCTCGGCGCCGGGCATCTGGATGAACGTACCCACTTCGATCCCACCTCCAGCCTGAGCCGGCTCGGCGTGGCGTTCAACCAGATGGCCGACAACGTCAACACCCTGATCGCCAGCAAGAAACAGCTGATCGACGGCATCGCCCACGAGCTGCGCACGCCGCTGGTGCGCCTGCGTTACCGGCTCGAAATGAGCGATAACCTGTCCGAAAGCGAGCAGCAGGCGCTGAACCGCGATATCGGCCAGCTGGAGTCGCTGATCGACGAGCTGCTGACCTATGCCCGTCTGGACCGTCCGCAGGTTGCGTTAAACATTGAACCCATCGATCTGCCAAAGTGGCTCGAGGACAAGGTCGATGATATCCGTCTTATTCATCAGGAACGCGACATCCAGCTCGATATCCCGCACGTCGGCGACTTCGGCGGCGTCGATCTGCGCCTGATGGAGCGCGTGCTCGACAACCTGGTCAACAACGCGCTGCGCTATTCCGAACAGCGTCTGCGCGTGGGGCTGTGGTTTGACGGCGACCTCGCCTGCTTGCAGGTCGAGGATGACGGGCCGGGCATCCCGCCGGAAGAGCGCGAACGGGTGTTTGAACCTTTCGTCCGTCTCGACCCCAGCCGCGATCGCGCTACCGGCGGCTGCGGGTTGGGGCTGGCCATCGTCCATTCCATCGCCGTCGCCTACCAGGGACAGGTGTTCGTCGAAGGCAGTTCGCTCGGCGGCGCCAGCTTCCGTTTCTGCTGGCCGGTGAAGCCGACATTCAGTTTAAAAGCCGATCTGGCGTAATACCGCCGGACCTTCTCATTGGAGCCGAATAATAATGACATCTGCACATTCCAACACGTCTGCTTACGATCACCTGCGCGCCCTGTTCAGCCGGCTGTCGCGTTTCGGCCACCTGTCCGCCATCGCCGGTTGGGACATGCAAACCATGATGCCGCCTGGCGGCAGCAAGGCGCGCTCCGAAGCGCTGGCCGAACTGAGCGTGCTGCAGCACCAGATTTTAACGGCACAAAGCACCGGCGAGCTGTTGGATCGCGCACAGCAAGAGACGCTGGACGAACTCGATCGCGCCAACCTGCGCGAAATGCGCCGCCAATATGAAGACGCCGTGCTGCTGCCGGCGTCGCTGGTCGAAGCCAAGTCGCTCGCCGGCGCGCGTTGCGAACACGCCTGGCGCGCCCAGCGCCCGGCCAACGATTGGGACGGTTTCGTCGAGAACCTGCGCGAGGTGGTCAAGCTCAGTCGGGAAGAGGCGCAGATCCGCGCACAAGCGGCCGGCACCAGCCGTTACGACGCCCTGCTCAACCTGTATGAACCGGGTATGCGCAGCAGCGATCTCGACCGCATCTTCGGCGATCTGAAAACCTGGCTGCCGGATCTGCTGCAGCGCGTGGTGGCCAAACAGGCCAATGAGCCTTGCCAGACGCCGCAGGGCCCGTTCAATGTGGACACACAGCGCCAGCTGAGCCTCAGCGTGATGAAACTGCTCGGTTTCAACTTCGACAACGGCCGCGTCGACGTCAGCGCCCACCCGTTCTGCGGCGGCGTGCCGGAAGATGTGCGCATCACCACCCGTTACAACGAGAAAGAGTTTTTGACCGCGCTGCTCGGCATCGTGCATGAAACCGGTCACGCCCGCTACGAGCAGAACCTGCCGCGCGATCTGCTCGGCCAGCCGGTCGCCCTGGCCCGTTCCACCGCTATCCACGAATCGCAGAGCCTGCTGTTCGAAATGCAGCTGGCGCGCGGCAATGAATTCCTGAAAATCTTGCGTCCGCTGGTTACCGCGCAGTTTGGCGAACAGCCGGCGCTGGAAGAAGCCAACTTCATTCGCCTCAACCAGCGCGTTAAACCGGGCCTGATCCGCGTCGACGCCGACGAGGTGAGCTATCCTGCCCACGTCATCCTGCGCTACGAAATTGAAAAAGCGCTGATCGAAGGCGATATCGAAGTGGAAGACATTCCGGCGCTGTGGAATGAGAAGATGCATGCTTACCTCGGCCTCGACACCATCGGCAACTACCGCAACGGCTGCATGCAGGATATTCACTGGACCGACGGCGCTTTCGGCTACTTCCCGACGTACACGCTCGGCGCGATGTACGCCGCGCAGCTGTTCCACAGCGTGCGTCAGGCCCTGCCTTCTCTCGGCGAGGACATCGCCGCCGGCAACCTGCAGCCGCTGTTCCACTGGTTGCAGCACAACATCTGGCGCCACGGCAGCCGTTTCCCGACCGAGACGCTGATCGCCAACGCAACCGGCGAAGCGCTCAACCCACGCTATTTCCGTCAGCATTTGGAAAACCGCTACCTGTAATCTCCGCTGGCGCGGCCCTGCCGCGCCCTTTTCCCGCCTGTATGACCGGATAATGCTTCATAACGCACGTTCTGTGCCGACATCGCCTTGGCCACAGAGTGGCGGGTGGCCTCCCCCCATTTGTATGTTGTAACTAAAATAGCAAAAAACGCCGGCGTTCCGGCCTCTCATCCCAGCGCATGACGGGCGATCATCGCCGCCAGCTGCGGCCTCAACGGGGACGGCAGGTCATGCCCCATGCCCGGCATAATATGTAATCTGGCGTTGGCGACCGCGCGGGCGATCGCCACCCCGCCCGCCTTGCGCACCAGCCGATCGCGATCGCCGTGAATGACCAGCGTCGGCGCGGCAATGCGCCGGCTGTAGCGACGCAGATCGCCGCTGCCGAGCAACGCGGAAAGTTGCCGCTGCATGCCTTCCGGATCCACGCCCCGCTTTAACAGCCGATGCACCAACGCATCCAGCTCCGCCTCCTCCGGTGGGTAAAACCGGGTGCCGAGCGCGCGCAGGAAGGCTTTCATCCCCTCGCGGCGCTGCTGCAGCGTCAGATCGGCCGCAGGCCGGCGCACCAACAGCCACAGCAGCGAAGGTGCCGGCGGCGGCAACAGCGGCTGATTGGTGCTGGAGAACAAAATGCACAACGAGGCGACGCGCTGCGGATAGTCGGCGGCCAGTACCTGCGCGATCATGCCGCCCATCGAGGCGCCCAAGACGTGGGCCTGTGGGATACGCAGGTGATCGAGCAGATGCGTCGCGTCCGCCGCCATGTCCGCCAGGGTATAAGGCACCGGCGTTTGCCAACCGAGCTGGGCGCGCAGCATCAGCAGCCACAACGGCTGCGTGCGTTGCGCCTGCGTTTTGCCGGAAAGGCCAACGTCGCGGTTGTCATAACGGATCACCCGAAATCCCTTGGCCACCAGGGCACGGCAGAAATCGTCAGGCCACAGCAGCAGCTGTGCGCCGATGCCCATGATGAGCAGCAGCGGCGGGTGCGCCTCATCGCCCCAGTCCTCATAGGCCAGCGGCACCTCGCCCTGTTCAGTCACGCCACAGCGAATCGTTATCTCTTTCATTTTAAATCCCTTTTATCGCGCCTGGCGGTCATTATAGCAGCAATCCCCCTTGCCGCCGCCGCCCTGTACATTAGGTTACAAGCCGAAACCAATCACTCACGGAAAGCCGGGCGCCGTTTGCCTACTATCATCTCAACGGCCCCGCAGTGGGGTTGATACCCAAAAGTCATGTTGAGGATTCTGCGATGAAAAAAGTATTAGCTCTGGTTGTTGCCGCTGCAATGGGTCTGTCTTCCGTGGCTTTCGCTGCCGAGGCTGCCACCACCGCACCTGCGGCTACCGCAACCACCGCCACCGCTGCGCCGGCTAAAGCTCAGGTGAAACACCACGGCAAGAAAGCCCCGGTTCAGAAAGCTCAGGCGGCCAAAAAGCATCACAAAAAAGCCGGTAAGAAAGCCCCGGCCCAAAAAGCCCAGGCTGCTAAAAAGCACCACAAGAAAGCCAGCCACAAAAAAGCGTAATGACGTGAGGGTCCCCTCACCGCTTCAGGCTTGACATGTACGACACCCGGTTCGCCGGGTGTTTTTTCATCGGGGGGTTCTCATTGATGCTGCGCCGCTACCTGTTCGAGATCGTTCTGACCGCCCTGATCCTTTGTGGACTGATCGCCGTCTTTTTTTACCTGTAGCCTGCCGCGTCGCCGGCGGGAAATTATTGAAAAATCAATTATTGCCCATCCACATGGCTGCTAAATCAGTCTATAGTTAGCATTCAGTGTGTTTATGGATGATCCGTATTTGTCAGGCAAGAGATCTATGCGCATATCCGTTTTACTGTTGCTGTGCTCACTCCCGCTCATCGCTGCTCAGGCGGCACGCGCCGACGGCCCGTCCAAGGCCGAGCAAACGCGTCTGTTTTTCGGCAAAGATGAACGAATCAAGGTCACGGATACCGCCGCCCAGCCGTGGCAGGCCATCGGCCAGGTCGAAACCGCCAGCGGTAATCTGTGCACCGCCACGCTGATCTCCCCGCACCTGGCGTTGACCGCCGGCCACTGCGTACTGGCACCGCCCGGACAACTGGATAAAGCCATCGCGCTGCGCTTCGTGGCAGGTGATAAATCCTGGCAGTATCAAACCGGCAATATCGAGACCCTGGTCGACAGCAAGCTGGGCAAAAAGCTGAAGCCGGACGGTGATGGCTGGATCGTGCCGCCCGCCGCTGCCGCCTATGACTTTGCGCTGATCCGTCTGAAAGACAAAAAGCCGCTGCCGATCGCACCGTTGCCGCTGTGGCAAGGCGACAGCAAGGCGCTGACCCAGGCCCTGAAACAGGCCAAACGGCTGATTACTCAGGCGGGTTACCCGGAAGATCATCTGGATGACCTTTACAGCCACCAAAACTGCAAGGTGACCGGCTGGGCCCAGCAAGGCGTACTGTCGCATCAATGTGATACCCTGCCCGGCGACAGCGGTTCACCGCTGCTGTTGAAAACCGCCGACGGCTGGCAGCTGATCGCCATCCAAAGTTCGGCGCCGGCGGCGAAAGATCGCTATCGCGCCGATAACCGCGCCCTGGCGGTGCCCGGCATCCGCGAAGCGCTGGACGCCCTGGCCGCAGGCAAATAATCCTCTCTCAGCGGCGCATTATGCGCCGTTGTGCTTTTTCAGCCCCCCTGCATATAGCGCCGCGGCGTGGTGCCGGTGAACTGACGGAAAAAGGCGATAAACGCGCTGTCGCTGGAAAACCCCAACCGCTGCGCCACCGCGCTGACCGACGGCAACGTCGCCAGCAGTTCGATCGCGCGCATCAACCGCCACTGCTGGCACCACTGCTGATAGCTCAGGCCGGTTTCCCGCACAAACAGCCGCGTCAACGTTTTGGCGTGCAGATTCAAGCGCTGCGCCAACGCCGCCAACCCCGGCAACTCGTCACTCTCCGGCAGCGTGGCCAGCCAGGCGGCAAGACGCCTATCCTGCGGCAGCCGCAGCTGGGTATTCTCGCGCTGCGCCTCGCTCAGCTCATTGATCAGCACCGCCAGCAAATCGCGCGCCTGGGGCTGCGCCAACGCAGAGTCCAGCGGCCAGTGCGCGATGCGCTCGACGATCGCCGCCAACAGCGGGTTCACCGCCAGCACCGCAGCCTGTGGCGGCATTGCGGTGGTCAGCGCCGGATCGAAATACAGCGAGCGATACGCGACGCGGCCGCGCAGCTGCACCCGATGCGCAATGCCGCCCGGTATCCAGACGCCGCGCGTCGGCGGCAGAATCAGCCACTGCTGCGCCAACGTGACCGTCATGCACCCCTGCGGCGCATACAGCAGCTGCGAGCGCTGATGCCAATGCAGCCCGGAGTCGTGCTCCGCCAGTTCGGCCGCAATGCCGAGCACCGGTGCCGGCAGCCGATCCGGGTCGAACGGGTGATGCTGTTGAATCAGCGCCATCAGATTGTCCTATATCCGTTGTTTTTTGTCCTAATGATTGTAATCGAACAAAGCGTCGCTCCCTATACTGGCCGCATTAACTTTTAGGGAGAATGTGCATCATGCAACGCTTATCTTTACCGCTGCTCGTCACCGCCATCATGACGCCGCAGATCCTGGAAACGCTGTACAGCCCGGCGCTTACCGCCATCCGCAGCGATTTCGGCATCAGCGCCGCGCAGGCCGGGCAGACGTTATCCATCTATTTCTTCGCCTTCGCCCTCGGCGTCGCCTTTTGGGGAGCCTTCTGCGATCGGTTCGGCCGCCGTCCGGCGATGCTGGCCGGCCTGGCGCTCTATTTGGTCGGCGCCGGCATCGCGCTGCTGAGCGGCAGCTTCACGCTGTTGCTGGCCGCCCGTGCGCTGATCGCCTTCGGTGCCGCGGTCGGTTCCATCGTCACGCAAACCATGCTGCGTGACGTCTATCAAGGCCCGGCGCTGGGGCGCATGTTCGCGCTGGTCGGCATCGCGCTTTCCATCAGCCCGCTGCTGGGAATGTTCGCCGGCGGCGCGCTGGTCGCCTGGGGCGGCAGCGCGGCGATCTTCATCGCACAGGCGGCCTGGGCGCTGGCGCTGCTGCTGTGGAGCTACGGCACATTGCCGGAAACGCGGCAGCGGCAGACCGCAACGGCCGCCGCACCGGGCATTGCCCTGACGACGATGCTGCGCGATCGGCATATCTGGTGTTCGGCACTGCTGGTCGCCAGCTTCAATATCATGGTGTTCAGCTACTTCAGCCTGGCGCCGTTCATGTTCGAAAGGCTTGGGTTGAGTAGCCAGCAGTTTGGCTACTCGGGCGTGATGCTGGCGCTGGGCAGCCTGGCGGGAGCGCTGTTGAACCGCCACCTGCTGGCGCGCGGCGTCAGCGCCAAGCGTCAGATCCTGCTGGGCGGGTTGCTGGCGATGGCCAGCGGCGTGGCATTGTTCTGGTGGCAACACAGCCTCTGGATGCTGCTTCCCTGCGCGCTGGTGATGCTGGCGTTCGGGTTGGCTATCCCGAATGTGCTGAGCCAGGCGCTGACCCGCTACCGGGAGCAACTCGGCACTGCCGGCGCGTTATTCGGGCTGCTGTACTATCTGCTGATCGGCCTGGGGTTGACGATCGCGGCACGCGGGCAGGATTTGGCCGCCACGCTGCTGCTGTGCGGCCTGTTGAGCCTGTGGTGTGCCGGCCGCTTGCCGGCCGGCGCACCTGAGCTTAGCCCGAAAGCTGCTCGATAGTTTGCAAAATGCGCTTGTCGGAGATCGGGTAAGGCGTACCCAACTGCTGCGCGAACAGGCTGACGCGCAGCTCTTCGATCATCCAACGCACCGCTTTCACCTCTTCCTCCTGCTGTCGCTTCGGCGGCAGCTTGTTCAGCCACTGCTGCCAGGCCTGCTGCACCTGCTCCACCCGCAGCATCTGCGCGCGATCGCGGTGCGGATCGATAGCCAGTTTTTCCAACCGGCGTTCGATCGCCTGCAGGTAACGCAGCGTGTCCGGCAGGCGTTTCCAGCCGTTGCCGGTCACGAAACCGCGGTAGACCAACCCGCCGAGCTGGGTCTTGATGTCCGACAGCGCCAGCGCCAACGACATGTCCACCCGACCTTTCAGCCGTTTGTTGATGTTGAAGACCGCCGTCAAGATCTGCTCAACCTGCTTGGCCACCTCGACGACCGTGTCGTTCAGCTCGGCGCGGATCTGCTCCTGCAGGCGGGCAAAGCCTTCCTCTTGCCAGACCGGGCCGCCGTGTTCGGCGATCAGCTTGTCGATGCCACACGAAATGCAGTCGTCGATCAGCTCCAGCACCTTACCGTACGGGTTGAAATAGAGCCCCAGCTTGGCCTTGTTCGGCAGCTTTTCATGCAGGTATTTGATCGGCGAAGGAATATTCAGCAACAGCAGGCGGCGCGTGCCCTGCCACATCGCCTGTTGCTGCTCGCTTTCGCTGTCGAACAGGCGGATCGCCACGCTGTCCTTTTCATCCACCAGCGCCGGGTAAGCCTTCATCGAATAGCCGCCGCGCTTCTGCTCGTAAAACGCCGGCAGTTGGCCAAAGCTCCAGACATGCAGATTGCTCTGCTCCAGCCCGTCGTCGGCCACCGCCGACAGCGTCTCCTGCACCTTCTCTTTCAGCTGCAGGCGCAACGCGGCCAGGTCTTTGCCTTCGCGCAGCGTCTGGTTTTTCTCGCCCACCACGCGGAAGGTCATCTTCAGGTGATCGGGCACCTGATCCCACTGCCAATCATCACGTGACACGGTCACGCCGGTCATGCGTCGCAGCTCGCGCTCCAGCGCGTCCAGCAGCGGCAATTCCAGCGCAGTGACGCGGCCAAGGAACGCCTCGGCGTAGTTCGGTGCCGGCACGAAGTTGCGGCGCACCGGCTTCGGCAGCGATTTGATCAGCGCAATCACCAGCTCGCGGCGGATGCCGGGGATCTGCCATTCAAAGCCCTGCTCCTCCACCTGGTTGAGGATCGGCAACGGAATGTGCACCGTCACGCCGTCGGCGTCGGTGCCCGGTTCGAACTGGTAGCTCAGCCGCAGCTTGAGGTTGCCCTGATGCCAGAAGTTCGGGTAGTCGAGCGCGCTGATTTTGTTGGCGCCGTCCTTGATCAGCATCTCTTTTTCGAAGTTCAGCAGGTCCGGCTGCTGTTTGGCCGCGCTCTTCCACCAGCTGTCGAAATGACGGCCGGAAACCACGTCGTTGGGGATGCGGCGATCGTAGAAGCCGAACAGCGTTTCGTCGTCCACCAAAATGTCGCGGCGGCGCGATTTATGCTCCAGCTCTTCCACTTCGGCGCGGAGCTTTTGGTTGTCGCGGAAGAAGGCGTGGCGCGTCTGCCAGTCGCCCTCCACCAGCGCATGGCGGATAAACAGCTCGCGGCACAGCAGCGGATCGATGGCGCCGTAATTGACCTGGCGCGCCGCGACGATCGGCAGACCGAACAGCGTGACTTTTTCGCTGGCCATCACCGCCCCCTGCGATTTCGACCAGTGCGGCTCGCTGTAGCTGTGTTTCACCAGGTGCTGAGCCAGCGGCTCGATCCATTCCGGTTCGATGCGCGCGGCGATGCGGCCCCACAGGCGGCTGGTTTCCACCAGTTCGGCCACCATGGTCCACTTCGGCGGCTTCTTGAACAGGCCGGAGCCGGGGAAGATCGAGAAACGGGCGTTGCGCGCGCCGGTAAATTCCTGCTTGTCCGCATCCTTCTGGCCAATGTGCGACAGCAAGCCGGTCAGCAACGCGGTGTGCACGCTGCGGTAGTCGGAAGGCGTGCTGTTGATCGGCAGCCCCAGCTCTTTCACCACCTGGCGTAGCTGGGTATAGATATCCTGCCACTCGCGCACCCGCAGGTAGTTGAGGAAATCGTTGCGGCACAGCCGGCGGAACTGGCTGGAAGAGTTCGCCTTTTGCTGCTCCTGCAGATAATCCCACAGGTTGACGAACGCCAGGAAGTCCGAGTCCTTGTCGGCAAAGCGGCGGTGTTTTTCATCCGAGGCCTGCTGCTTGTCCATCGGGCGCTCACGCGGATCCTGAATCGACAGCGCGGCGGTGATGATCATCACCTCGCGCACGCTGCCGCTCTTCTGCGCTTCCAGCACCATGCGCGCCAGACGCGGGTCGATAGGCAACTGCGCCAGCTGGCGGCCCTGCGGCGTCAGCTGATAGTGGCCGTTATCGGCGGTGGCGATCGCCCCCAGCTCTTCCAGCAGGCGCACGCCATCCTGAATGTTGCGCTTGTCCGGCGCCTCGACGAACGGAAACGCGGCGATGTCGCCCAGCCCCAGCGAGGTCATCTGCAGAATGACCGACGCCAGGTTGGTACGCAGAATTTCCGGATCGGTAAACGCCGGCCGCGAGAGGAAATCCTGCTCGGAGTACAGACGGATGCACACCCCTTCCGATACGCGACCGCAGCGCCCTTTACGCTGGTTGGCGGAGGCCTGCGACACCGGTTCGATCGGCAGGCGCTGCACCTTGGTGCGGAAACTGTAGCGGCTGATGCGCGCGGTGCCCGGATCGATGACGTACTTGATGCCCGGCACCGTCAGCGAGGTTTCCGCCACGTTGGTGGCCAGCACGATGCGCCGGCCGTGGTGCGACTGGAATACCCGGTTCTGCTCGCTGTTCGACAGGCGCGCATACAGCGGCAGCACCTCGGTATGCGGCAGATTGAGGCGGTTCAGGGCGTCGGCGGTATCGCGGATCTCGCGCTCGCCGCTCATGAAGATCAGAATGTCGCCCGGCCCTTCGCGCCCAAGCTCGTCCACCGCATCGAAAATCGCCTGCAGCTGATCGCGATCGGTATCGTCGCCGTCGTCGACCACCGGGCGGTAGCGTACCTCCACCGGGTAGGTGCGGCCGGAAACCTCGATGATCGGCGCATTGTTGAAATGGCGCGAGAAGCGCTGCGGATCGATGGTCGCCGAGGTGATGATCACCTTGAGATCCGGGCGCTTCGGCAGCAGTTCACGCAAGTAGCCGAGAATAAAGTCGATATTGAGGCTGCGTTCGTGCGCTTCATCGATGATCAGCGTGTCGTACTGCATCAGCAGGCGGTCCTGCTGAATTTCCGCCAGCAAGATACCGTCGGTCATCAGCTTGACCAGGGTATTTTCCCCCACCTGATCGTTGAAGCGCACCTTGTAGCCGACGCTGCCGCCGAGCGGGGTTTCCAGCTCGTCGGCGATGCGGTTGGCAACGGTGCGCGCCGCCAGGCGGCGCGGCTGGGTATGGCCGATCAGCCCTTTCACCCCGCGTCCCAGTTCCAGACAGATCTTCGGCAGCTGGGTGGTTTTCCCCGAGCCGGTTTCCCCAGCGACGATCACCACCTGGTGATCGCGAATGGCGTTTAAAATGTCCTGCTTTTTTTGGCTGACCGGCAGGCTTTCCGGATAGGTAATGCGCGGGCAAGACGCGGCGCGCGCCTGCACTTTTTGCCGCGCCGCCGCGATGTCGCTTTCTACTTCGGCGGCAACCGCCAGCTGGGCATCGGGATTTTTGATTTTTCGTGCGCCCTGCAGGCGACGACGCAGGCGTTGTTGATCGCGGAGCATCAGCTCACCCAGTTGGGCCGGCAGTGCCTCGAGCGGAGATTTCACGTTCGGTGTTCCTTGTTTCTTCGCCGCCAAGGCCAGGCTTAGCAACGGTTTGGTGTTTTTTTAGCGATTTTTTTACTTTAGCCGCACAGCCTATCACAAACGGCTTTCTCCCCCTACTTCCGCGAGTAAAGCGTCGCCATGTCATTCAATAAAATCGAACGAAGATCTCGAAATATTGCGCTATCACTGTTGGGGGAATGTGAATAGCATGTACTTCATGCAAGGGACGCTGAGTCCTGATGTCACTGTCACAACGTAAGGAATTATCGATGAGCAACGTATTGGTTCTGAAATCAAGCATCCTGGCGACCTACTCTCAGTCTAACCAACTGGCCGATTTCTTCGTAGAACAATGGAGCAACGCCCACAGCGGCGACACCATCACCGTACGCGATCTGGCCGCGCAGCCAATCCCGGTGCTGGATGGTGAGCTGGTCGGCGCGCTGCGTCCTTCCGATGCTCCGTTGACCCCGCGTCAACAAGAAGCGCTGGCCTTGTCGGACGAGCTGATCGCCGAGCTGCAGGCCAATGACGTCATCGTGATTGCCGCGCCGATGTACAACTTTAACATCCCGACCCAGCTGAAAAACTATTTCGATCTGGTTGCCCGCGCCGGCGTAACCTTCCGCTACACCGAAAACGGTCCGGAAGGCCTGGTGAAAAACAAACGCGCCGTGATCCTGACCAGCCGCGGCGGCATCCACAAAGGCACTCCAACCGACCTGGTAGAACCTTACCTGCGTCTGTTCCTGGGCTTCATCGGCATCACCGACGTGGAGTTCGTCTTCGCGGAAGGCATCGCCTACGGCCCGGAAGTGGCGACCAAAGCCCAGGAAGACGCCAAGGCGGCCCTGTCTCAGGTGGTTGCTGCCTAAGACCCTGCGCAGGGGCGCCACGCCCCTGCCGGACAAGACGCACGTCCTGTCAAACCTGCACTACCCTCATAATAATCATCTATCCGTATCTCTTGGCGCGCCAGACGGCGCGCTTTTTTTTTTATTTCTGCAGCCACTGGCCGTTGATGCCGCGCACATACTCGCCGCTCTGCGCCCGCGTCACCAGCTTCTGCCCGGCCATGCGCGCCACTTCGTCAACGGCGATGTGGTTGCCGTCCGCCACTTCCTGATACTTCTCGGCGCGGCCGGCGTTGATGCGCTTCACCAACGCCAGCGTTTCCGCGTCCTGCTTCACCGGCGCGATATAGCCGCTCAGGGTTTCGCCTACTCGCCCTTGCTGCTTCGCCTCATCCAGCGTCAGTGCCATTACCACGCCGCTGAACAACCAGGCAGCGCCGGCCAGCCACAAATAACGTTTTTTCATGTCGGCTCCTAGAACAGACCGCTTTGGGTTTTCAGCAGGTTTTCGACGTCCTTATCCACCTTGATATGAATTTCATGCTCGATCTTGACGTTCATATTGATGGTGATCGGATCCTTCGGCGTCGCCACCTCGATGCGCGGCACGCAGCCGCTCAGCAGCGAAACGCACAGCACCGCTGCCAGCGTCGGCACACTCATGATTTTCATTGTTGTTCCCCAGGTTGTGAGAGGGCCTGCTCCAGCCACTCCTGTAAATTGTCGCCGAAGCGCAAACTGCGCCACAGCTGAAACACATTTTCCTGATGGCGATAGTTCAGGATCACCTCGCGCTTGGCGCTCTTCTGCGGGTTGATGCCGTCGATGCGCGCGCTCAGCGTCAGCTCGCCCAGGTTATCGAGATCGACCCGGGCGTGCGAACGGTTGATTTCCATATAGCGCAGCCAGTCGATCGCCGCGCCGGTCGCCAGGTTGTTGCTGCCGATGGCGTCGGCCATGTCTTTGTCCAGCCGCAGCGTCAGCGTGCCGGCGTTGGCGATCCAGCCGTTCTGCACCAGCCATTTTGGGTGGTTCAGGAACAGCGGCAGCTCGCCGTCGACGCGGCCGGACATGGCGAACTGCTTCGGTTTCAGGGCGGTGAACAGCGCGCTGAGATCGACCTTGTCCAGCTTCAGCACCGCGGCGTCATGCTGCGGCAACCGCAGCGCCGATAGGCTGATATGCCCGTTGAGCATGTCCACGCCGACGTTGCTCAACGTCAGCGGCTGCCTTTCGCTGTAGGGATAAGTGCCCTGCAGATCGGCGGAAATGTTCTGCATCTCGAACAGGTTGGTGAAGGACTTGATGCGCAGCGATACCGGCTGTTTGGCACCCAGCAGCCACTGATGCTGCTTGAACCGGTACGACAGGATGAAATCCAGACCGCTCATTTCGCCGTCCTTTAGCCACATGCCGCCGTTTTTCACCACCCAGTGGCCGCCGGCTTCGAAGCCCTGCTCGCGGGCGGCGGAAAACGCCGACTGCGCATAAAACTCGCCGTCGCGCAGCGTGAGATTGAGATCCGGCGCGAGCAGCGGCTGGAAGACCTTCAGCGACTGTTTCGGCCACCAGCCTTCGCCCCGCAGGCGTTCGCCGTCCCAGCGGCCGCGCAGCGCGATCGGCCCGATCTGCTGCGCCTGCAGTTTGCCCTGCAGCTGGAAACTGTCCGGCGAACGGCCGTTCAGCTGCAGCGCCAGCACCGGCGCCGGCAGATGGCCGCCGTCGCTGAAGCTGACCTTATCCGCCGCCAGCTGCAGCTCGCCGTTGAACTGCGGGTTTTGTTCATCGCGCCGCCAGCGCAGCGGTTGGTTGAGGCTCAGGCGCGGCGCGGCGACCGTCACCAGACCGTACTTTAATTTGTCGAAGCCGGTGGAGAGTTTGTCGAGCACCAGCTCGCTGTCCTGCCAGCGGCCGCTGCCGGCAACGTCCCAGGCGGCCTGCAGCGGCGGCAACCGGCCATTGCCCCAGTAGCGCCACTGCCAGTCACCCTTGTCCGGCCAGAAATCCTGCGCCTGGCCGTCCAGGTGCAGCTTGAAACGCCCCCAATAACTGTCGCTGGCGCTCAAAATCGCCTGCAGGCGGCCGGTGATACCGGCAGCGGTCACCTTCACGCCCGCCAGCGGTAAACGTGCCTCCTCCAGCTTCATTTCCGGCGTCACCTTGCCCCACAGGCGCAGGAGCGACCCCGGCTGCAGTACCAGCGTCGGATTAAGAATGCTGCCGCCAATCACGCCCGGGATCGACGCGGTGGTGGAGAAATCGGCCAGATTGGCCTGGCCGGTCAGCTGGAAGCGCAGATCGCTGTCGGTCAACCCTACCTTGCCCGGCCCGAGGGTGAGCACCGCATTGCCCTTGCCGTTGTGGCCGGCGGTGATCACGTTCAGCCGCGCGCTGATCTCCGTTTCATCCCACCCTTTGCTCCAGTCGTGCAGCGCGATGTTCAGGCCGCCGCTCAACGGCTGCCCGCTGTACGGCCAACGCCACTCGCCCTGCTTGATGCTGAGCCGCTGCGGCGCGACTTCCCACGGCAACACCGCCAGCGGGCGATCGTCGCCTTTTTCGCTCACCGTCAACACGCCCTGCTGCTGTTGCCAGCGCATGTCCAGCAACACCGGCTTTTCCAGATAGGCGGTCTGCATTTCCCCCTGCAACGCCCCCTGCGTCGGCAGGCTGGCCAAATCCAGCGGAATGGTTATCTTGCCGGCGAGGTGCAGCGGTTGCGCGCTGTTGGGCGGGACGATGGTCAGACTTTGCAACGTCAGCTGCTGTTTTTCATCCAGCTGCGCCTCGGCGCTGAGATTCGGCCCCTGATAATGCAGGCGTTGCCCGTCAGGGCCGGAGGAAAGCTGCAGCTTGCCGGCATAGCGCTGCCAGGGAATGAGCGTCAGGTCACTAAGGGTGAGATCCAGCGACGGCAGCTCCCGCTGCAGCTGATCGAGCGCCAGCGGCGCGCTGTTGGCGTCGCCGCCCGGCAGTTTTGACAAACAGGCGCTGTCGACGCTGACCTTATCGCTCGACAGCTGCCAGCGGCCCTGGTGATAAGCCAGCCGCGTCGGCCCGACGTTGGCCAGCAGGCAATCTTGCGCGGTGAAACGCGCCCCCGCCAACGCCAGGCCGCCCTGGCGCCAGTGCAAATTGCCCTGCAATTCCAGCCGGCTCCCCGCCGGTAACCAATGCGATAGCACTCCCGGCAGCCAGCGCGGCAGGGTTTGCCACAACGCCAACACCAGAATTGCACAGCCCGCCACCGTCCCTATGAATACTTTCAATCGCCTGGTCATTAAATGATTGCTTGTTCCTGAGTTAGGCATTCGTTAAGTCTATGCCTGAATTGACAATAATGATGGCACGAATTTGACATAGGGTGAAGCTGAGTGCGGTTCCAGAAGCGATTTGCACCTTTTTGGCGCAAACGTGTGCGGGGTTGTAGATTTTCGTTACATATACATCACATAAATAGGACAGTTTTCAGACTTTTGTTATTGTCGTTACCGTTGATGATTAATAGTCTTGCAACCATTCTAATAAAAGTTTAGCTGCTAGCTAACTGTGTACTAGAGAAGCCATTCCCCACACCCCCGTGGGGATTTTTTTGCCGCCTGCCGCCACCGTCGCCTTCCCTCCACCGTATCACGCCTCCGCAACTGCCCGGCAGCGGCCATATCGCCCGCGTCGAAAATGGCTAACCAATTGTCGAATTTACTAAAATCTGTTAAATTGATCACAAAATCACGGTGGAGAAACCACGATGAAATTGGCGATATACAGTACTAAACAGTATGACCGTAAATATCTCGAACTGGTGAATCAGCAGTTTGGCTACGAGCTGGAATTCTTCGACTTTTTACTCAGTAAAAAAACCGCCAAAACGGCCGCCGGTTGCAAGGCGGTGTGCCTCTTCGTTAACGACGACGGCAGCCGTGAAGTGCTCGAAGAACTGGCGGCGCTGGGCGTCGAAATTCTCGCCCTGCGCTGCGCCGGTTTTAATAACGTCGATCTGGACGCCGCCCAAGAACTGGGCATCAAGGTGGTGCGCGTGCCGGCCTATTCGCCGGAGGCCGTGGCAGAGCACGCGGTAGGCATGATGATGTGCCTGAACCGCCGTATTCACCGCGCCTATCAACGCACCCGCGACGCCAACTTCTCGCTGGAAGGGCTGATCGGCTTTAACATGCACAACCGCACCGCCGGGGTGATCGGCACCGGTAAAATCGGCGTGGCGACGATGCGCATTCTGAAAGGCTTTGGCATGAAGCTGCTGGCCTACGATCCCTTCCCGAGCGAACAGGCGCTGGAACTGGGCGCGGAGTATGTCGATCTGAAAACGCTGTACGCGCAGTCCGACGTGATCACCCTGCACTGCCCGCTGACGCCGGAAAACCACCATCTGCTGAATGCCGATGCCTTCGCGATGATGAAAAACGGCGTGATGGTGATCAACACCAGCCGTGGCGCGCTGATCGACTCCACCGCCGCCATCGACGCGCTGAAGCAGCAGAAAATCGGCGCGCTGGGGATGGACGTTTACGAGAACGAACGCGATCTATTCTTCGAAGACAAGTCGAACGACGTGATTCAGGACGACGTGTTCCGCCGCCTCTCGGCCTGCCACAACGTGCTGTTTACCGGCCATCAGGCCTTCCTGACCGAAGAGGCGCTGACCAGCATTTCGCAAACCACGCTGCAGAACATCAGCCAGTTGGAACGCGGCGAAGCCTGCCCGAACCAGTTGAACGCCTGAGCGTAACCTCGGGGCGCCCTTGCGGCGCCCTGTTTATTTGAGAGAACGCGATGAGAAAAACCACGGTAGCCGCCCTTGCGGCGCTGGCCTTAGCGGGGTGCAGCATGAAACCACACACGGCCGTCACGCCAGGCGATCTGTTACATCACAACTTTGTGTTGCAGAGCGTGGATGGCGAAACGGCGAAATCACCGGCGGGTGGCGGCCTGCTCAATCTGGAGTTCGGCGAGAGCCTGCATGTCTCCGGCACGATGTGCAACCGCTTCTTTGGCCAGGGGCAATTACGCGACGGCGTGCTGACGGTGAAACCGCTGGCCATGACGCGCAGGCTGTGCCCTGATGAACAGCGCAACCGCTGGGATCGGGTGATCGGCACCGTGCTCGAAAACGGCGCCGAAGTGACGCTAAACGCCCAGCAGCTGACGCTCAACGGCAGCGGCCACACGCTTATCTATACCCTGCGCGATTGGGTGTATTGATCCTGCACGCCAGGCCTGGCGCCGCGGGCTTACCCGGCGCAGCTGCCCAGGCCCAGCGTGCGTTCTTCGCACTGCTTGCCGTTCGGCATTTGGCACATGCGCAGCGCTTCACCGTTCAGGTTGTGCGCGATGGTGGTGACGCCGCCGACCGCCGCGCAACCGGCGCTGGTCTGTAACGTATTGATTCTGGCACTGTTGCCCTGCTGTACTGGCTCTTCGTTATTGCTGCTGCAGGCGGCTAAAAGCAGCACAGCGCTGGCAAGCAGCCATTTTGATGTCGTCATTATCCCACTCCTGAACCCGGAACTGCGCTGTGTAAAATCGCCATTGCTGATAACGCGCGTCACTTGGCGGACACGTTTCGCTATCTTTGATGCAAACTTGTTTAATCTAGCTCGATATATAAATAATGAAAATATATTCCAGCCATTATTTGTCGTTTTTTTGCGCCGGCCGGACATTTATTTTGTTTGCAGAATATTTCCACACCGGCGCGCGGTGCCAAACGTGACGGCGCCACCCACTACCCGGCCCCGGCCGCACGCAGAAAGTGATAACGTCACCGCTGCCGACGGGGAGATTTCTCCCGCAATATCGATATTCATTATCTTCGCGTGCTTTCAGTATGGCGGCGCATTTTTTGCTACCGGAGAGGAGGATATTTGCGTCTATGCTGGCGGCGCTAAGTAATTAGCATTCCACTATTTTCAGTGAATGATGGCTGAATTCTTCAACCGGCGCGACTTGCTGTCACGCCGGCCTTTTTTCACATTAAAATAACACTCAGTGCACCGAGGCTTTGGACAGTAAATTAATCACCAGCACGCCGGCAATAATTAATCCCATACCGACGATCGCCGGCCAATCCAATTTTTGCTGATAAACGAATACCGCCGCGACCGACACCAGCACGATACCCATGCCCGACCAGATCGCATATACGATGCCCAGCGGCATACTCTTGACCACCATCGACAGCCCCCAAAATGCCACGCCGTAGCCCAGCACCACCAGCAGCGACGGCCACAGGCGGGTAAAGCCTTCGGAGGCTTTCAACATGGTGGTGGCGATCACTTCCGCGACTATCGCCATCGTCAAATACATAAATGCGCTCATGGTTTTCTTCTGTCAGTTTGCCGATGCGCAATTATGACGCGCCGGAAATAAATTGTCTTTAAACGGTGAAAACAATTTATTGCCGCCGGCCCCCAATCGGCGAGGAAATACGCCTTTGACGATTTATCACCCGCCACACAAACACGATAAAGCCACGTTCAAACCCTCTGTTAGACTTTTTTCCATTACTGCGAAAGTGCGCTTTCGCGGCTTTGTGAGCAATGAAAAGGTAACGTCGATGATAACTACAGATGGTAATAATGCAGTCGCTTCCGTGGCCTATCGCACCAACGAAGTGATTGCCATCTACCCTATCACGCCGAGTTCCACCATGGCGGAACAGGCGGATGCCTGGTCCGGCGATGGCCGGCAAAACATCTGGGGCGACATCCCCCGGGTGGTGGAAATGCAGTCGGAAGGCGGCGCGATCGCCACCGTGCACGGCGCCTTGCAAACCGGCGCGCTGTCGACCTCGTTCACTTCATCGCAGGGCCTGCTGTTGATGATCCCGACGCTGTACAAACTGGCCGGCGAGCTGACGCCGTTTGTGCTGCACGTCGCCGCGCGTACCGTGGCCACGCACGCGCTGTCTATCTTCGGCGATCATTCGGACGTGATGGCGGTGCGCCAGACCGGCTGCGCCATGCTGTGCGCCGGCAGCGTGCAGGAAGCGCAGGACTTCGCGCTGATCTCGCAGACCGCCACCCTCAACGCGCGCGTGCCGTTTATCCATTTCTTCGACGGCTTCCGCACCTCGCACGAAATCAACAAGGTCGTGCCGCTCAGCGACGATACGCTGCGGCAAATGCTGCCGCAGGCGGCGATCGACGCTCACCGCAGCCGAGCGCTGTCGCCGGATCATCCGGTGGTGCGCGGCACTTCCGCCAACCCGGACACCTATTTCCAATCGCGCGAAGCCACCAACCCTTGGTATGACGCCACCGGCCAGCACGTGATCGACGCCATGGCGGCCTTCGCCGCCCTTACCGGCCGCCACTATCGGCCGTTCGACTATTACGGCCACCCGCAGGCCGAGCGCGTGGTGGTGGTGATGGGGTCCGCCGCCGGCACCTGCGAAGAGGTGATTGACACCCTGCTGGCCCGCGGCGAGAAAGTCGGCGTGCTGAAGGTGCGCCTGTTCCGGCCGTTCTCCGCCCAGTATCTGCTCAGCGCGCTGCCGGACAGCGTGCGCAGCGTCGCGGTGCTCGATCGCACCAAAGAGCCGGGCGCGCTGGCCGAACCGCTGTATCTGGACGTGATGACCGCGCTGGCGGAAGCCTACAGCCGGGGTAAACGCGCCACGCTGCCGCGGGTGATCGGCGGCCGTTACGGACTGTCGTCGAAAGAGTTCGGCCCGGACTGCGCGCTGGCGGTGTTCCGCGAGCTGGCCCAGCCGCAGCCGCGTCCGCGCTTTACCGTCGGCATCTTCGATGATGTCACCGGGCTTTCACTGCCGCTGAGCGACGAAATCCTGCCACAGCGCGCCTCGCTGGAAGCGCTGTTCTACGGTTTGGGCAGCGACGGCTCGGTCTCGGCCACCAAGAACAACATCAAGATCATCGGCAACGCCACGCCGCTGTATGCCCAGGGCTATTTCGTCTACGACTCCAAAAAGGCCGGCGGCCTGACGGTGTCGCACCTGCGCGTCAGCGAGCAGCCGATCAACTCGGCCTACCTGGTCAGCCGCGCGGACTTCGTCGGCTGCCACCAGCTGCAATTTATCGATAAGTACCAAATGGTTGAACGCCTGAAGCCCGGCGGCACCTTCCTGCTCAATACCCCTTACGGCGCCGACGAGGTCTGGTCGCGCCTGCCGCAGGAGGTTCAGGCGCTGTTGCACCAACGCCAGGCGCGTTTCTATATCATCAACGCCGCCAAGCTGGCGCGCGAATGCCGGCTCGGCGCGCGCATCAACACCGTAATGCAGATGGCGTTTTTCCACCTGACGCAGATCCTGCCGAGCGACGTGGCACTGCAACAGCTGCAGGACGCCATCGCCCGCAGCTACAGCAGCAAGGGCCAGGAGATCGTCGAGCGCAACTGGCAGGCGCTGGGTGCCACCCGCGCCGCGCTGACCGAGATCCCGCTGCAGCCGGTCGACGCCAGCAGCCCGATGCGCCCGCCGGTGGTCTCGGACGCCGCGCCGGACTTCGTCAAAACCGTCACCGCCGCGATGCTGGCCGGGCTGGGCGATGCGCTGCCGGTTTCCGCCTTCCCGCCGGACGGCACCTGGCCGGTGGGCACCACCCAATGGGAAAAGCGCAACATCGCCGAAGAGATCCCGGTGTGGCAGCCCGACCTGTGCACCCAGTGCAACCACTGCGTCGCCGCCTGCCCGCACTCCGCCATTCGCGCCAAGGTGGTTCAGCCGGCGGAGATGGAGCACGCCCCTGCTTCCCTGCAGTCACTGGATGTCAAAGCGCGCGATATGCGCGGCCAGAAATACGTGCTGCAGGTAGCCCCGGAAGATTGCACCGGCTGTAACCTGTGCGTCGAGGTCTGCCCGGCGAAAGATCGCCAGAACCCGGAGATCAAGGCCATCAACATGGCTTCGCGCCTCGATAATCTGACTGCTGAGAAAGACAACTACGACTTCTTCCTGCAGCTGCCGGAAATCGATCCGACGCAGCTGGAGCGCATCGACATTCGCACTTCGCAGCTGATCACGCCGCTGTTCGAGTATTCCGGCGCCTGTTCCGGCTGCGGCGAAACGCCGTACATCAAGCTGTTGACCCAGCTCTATGGCGACCGTTTGCTGATCGCCAACGCCACCGGCTGTTCGTCGATCTACGGCGGCAACCTACCGACCACGCCTTACACCACCAACGCCGAAGGGCGCGGGCCCGCGTGGGCCAACTCGCTGTTCGAAGACAACGCCGAATTTGGCCTGGGCTTCCGTCTGACGGTCGATCAACATCGCGCACGGGTGCTGCGCCTGCTGAATTCGCTGGCGCCGCAGCTGCCGGAGCAGTTGGTCAATGCCTTGCAGATGGACGACGTGGCGCCGGAGCCGCGCCGTAAGCAGATCGCCGAACTGCGCACGCTGTTGGCGAGTCTCGAAGGCGAAGACGCGCGCCAGCTGGCGGCCGACGCCGACTACCTGGTGGATAAATCCATCTGGCTGATCGGCGGTGACGGTTGGGCCTACGACATCGGCTTCGGCGGTTTGGATCACGTGCTCAGCCTGACGGAAAACGTCAACGTGCTGGTGCTCGACACCCAATGTTACTCCAACACCGGCGGCCAGCAGTCTAAGGCCACGCCGCTCGGCGCGGTGACCAAGTTCGGTGAACACGGCAAGCGCAAGGCGCGCAAGGATTTGGGCGTCAGCATGATGATGTACGGCCATGTCTACGTCGCGCAGATCTCGCTGGGAGCGCAGCTTAACCAAACGGTGAAAGCGATTCAGGAGGCCGAAGCCTATCCGGGCCCGTCGCTGATCATCGCCTACAGCCCGTGCGAAGAGCACGGCTACGATCTGGCGCTCAGCCACGATCAGATGAAACAGCTGACCGCCACCGGCTTCTGGCCGCTGTACCGCTTCGATCCGCGCCGCAGCGCCGAGGGCAAGGCCGCATTGGCGCTGGACTCCCGGCCGCCGAACAGCAGCCTGTCGGAAACGCTGCTGAAAGAACAGCGCTTCCGCCGCCTGAACTCGCAGCAGCCGGAAGTGGCCAGCGCGCTGTATCAGGCCGCCGAGAAAGAGCTGAAGGAGAAATACGATTTCCTCAGCCTGCTGGCCGGCAAGGCGGAAAAATCCGCCGCAGAGTAATCCCTTCAGGGCGCGAGTGATTCGCGCCCTGTTCTTTTACCGCCGGCGTAAGCCGCAGCAATAAAACCCGCTGGCATTCCTGCTCGCAATCCGTACCATACAGGCCTCGCGTCGGGCGCGTGGAAGCTGGATGATGAATAATGATCAAAATTGGCCGGTTGAATGGTAAACTCGCGGTCTACAACGCCATGCCCCTAGTGCCCCCCATTGAGAATGAGCACGATTTAAATGTCAGAAAAGCAATCCGTTAGCCAAAAAGAGCAGTACAACCTGAATAAATTGCAAAAGCGCCTGCGCCGCAACGTGGGCGAAGCGATCGCCGATTTCAATATGATTGAAGAAGGCGACCGCATCATGGTCTGCCTGTCCGGCGGTAAAGACAGCTACACCATGCTTGAGATCCTGCGCAACTTGCAGCAGAGCGCGCCGATTAACTTCTCGTTAATCGCGGTGAACCTCGATCAGAAACAGCCCGGCTTCCCGGAGCATATTCTGCCCGCCTACCTGGAAAGCCTGGGGGTGGAGTACAAGATCGTCGAAGAGAACACCTACAGCATCGTCAAAGACAAGATTCCGGAAGGCAAAACCACCTGTTCACTGTGCTCGCGCCTGCGTCGCGGCATTTTGTACCGCACCGCCACCGAACTGGGTGCCACCAAGATCGCGCTGGGCCACCACCGCGACGACATTTTGCAAACGCTGTTCCTCAACATGTTCTACGGCGGCAAAATGAAAGGCATGCCGCCCAAGCTGATGAGCGACGACGGCAAACACGTGGTCATCCGCCCGCTGGCCTATTGCCGCGAGAAAGACATCGAGCGTTTCTCTATCGCCAAAGCCTTCCCGATCATTCCGTGCAACCTGTGCGGCTCGCAGCCTAATTTGCAGCGCCAGGTGATCGGCGACATGCTGCGCGACTGGGACAAGCGTTACCCTGGCCGATTGGAAACCATGTTCAGCGCCATGCAAAACGTGGTGCCTTCGCACCTGAGCGATATCAATCTGTTCGATTTCAAAGGCATTCACCACGGTAGCGCCGTGGTAGACGGCGGCGATTTGGCCTTCGATCGCGAAGACATCCCGATGCAACCGGTCGGTTGGCAGCCGGAAGACTCGGACGACGCGGTGCCAGCGCCAGAGCGGTTGAACGTGCTGGAAATCAAATAAGCCCCTCTCGCCGCTTGCCCTCTGCAAGCGGCGACATTCCCCGCTCTCGACGATCTCGATCCTGTTCACAGTTTGCGCAAAATTTACTGGGCAGTGCCGCTTTTACCCTATACTGTTTATTTATACAGTCAATTGGAGAGCGCGCAATGAATATTACCCCTTGCCTGTCCCACGTCTCGCTAGGCTCCAACGATTTCGAGGCCGCCGCGGCCTTTTACGATCGTGCGCTGGCCGCCTTGGGTTGCCGACGCGTGTTGGAACATCCCGGCGCCATCGGTTACGGTCGCGACTACCCGGAGTTTTGGCTGCAGGTGCCGATCGACGGCCGACCTGCCGCGCCCGGCAACGGCACGCACGTCGGCTTTTTCGCGACCAGCAAGCAACAGGTGGATGAATTCCATCGTCAGGCGCTGCTGGCCGGCGCCGTCGATGAAGGCTCGCCCGGTTCGCGGCCGCACTACGGTGAGGCTTACTACGGCTGCTTTGTTCGGGATTTGGATGGGCACAAGATTGAAGCCAGCTTCTGGGATGAAAGCGCGGCCTGAAACAGAGTAAAAGCCGAATAAAAAAATGCCGGTGATTAAACCGGCATTGTACGAATCAAATGTGCTATGCAGTAATTCAAAAATAAGAAAGTAAGACAATTATGGAGCGCAACGCCCATCGCTTGACGTTGCATTCACCTGCGAGAGAGATCATGCCCCATTTCCCCCGGCTAAATGTTGATATTGCTCAATGTTAACCGGGTTTTCGTCATTTTTGCCTACAACCAGCGGCTGCGCTTCAGCCACCAGGCGACGCCGCCCACCAGGGCCAGCAGCATCAGGCAAAAAGTGCCGAAGCCAAACGGCGCGCTGTTGCCCGGAATGCCGCCGAGGTTGACGCCAAACAGCCCGGTCAGGAAGGTGGTAGGTAAAAAGACCATTGCCAACAATGACATGGTG
Organism: Serratia sp. 4542; assembly: GCF_016805595.1. NCBI lineage: Bacteria > Pseudomonadati > Pseudomonadota > Gammaproteobacteria > Enterobacterales > Yersiniaceae > Serratia > Serratia sp. 4542. Next base: position 711,193 of record NZ_RXKV01000010.1, on the reverse strand, counting down.
TAAGTGCGGCGGTTCATCGCGTCGGCCATCACCGTGGTGATTTCGTCGGACAAGATGGCGGTGCGCGCGATGCTGCCGTCCAGATCGTCCAATCCCCGCCCCAGGCGATCGGCGATGTCCTGCATGCGGCGGCGATCGTCGTCGCTCATCCACGGCAGGCGGTCGCTGGCCAGCCGCGCGAAGACGTCGCGCTGCGGCGCCATGTAACGGCGCAGCACGATCAGCTGTTTACGGATCAGCGCCAGCTGGCCGCGCTCCGGCACCTGCTGCTCCAGCAAGGCGTCCTCCAGATCGATAATCTTGTCGTGCAGATCCTCGATAAATTCGCTGGTGTGATCGGTCAACGCATCGGAAATTTCCACCAGCCAGCTGCCGCTGTTGGTCGGCCCAGCGCCGCTTTGCAAATCGTTCACCACCTGATCGATGGAATACACCTTGCGGTGCCGGGTGGAGATAATCAGTTTATCGGTGATGTACACGCGGATGGTGACCAGTTGATCCGGCCGGGAGTTGGCGTTGAAGTTAATGCTGCGCAGGGTGATCATGGTGCCTTCACCCTGGCGGCTGACGCGCGGCCGCGAGCTTTCGCCTGAGAGCGCCTCGCGCACCGAATCCGGCAGCAGCGGCGTGGTGCTCAGCCATTCGGCGCTGGCCGGGTGCGCATAATCGAGATGCAGCCAGCACGGCGCGTCGCAGGTGATCTTGTCATCCTGCTCGATCGGCGTTACGCCCCCCTTGCCGTCCAGCTGGTAGGCATAAACCGCATCGGCGACCTGCAGCTCGCTCCCCTCAATCACATCCATTCATTTATCCCCTCAGTCTTGCTTATGTTGCTGAGTCTAGCGTTAACACCTTGGAGATCAAAGGCCAAGCTGTAACGCCAGTTTTCACGCCGGACAAAAAGCGTGCTCTATACTTCAAGCGAAGCCACATTTGCGACCGGGTGAGGAACGACGATGGCGGGAAGTAGTGAATCAGGCGCAAGACATTTTGCATTGAACCTGGCTGTGCTGCGGTGCCTGTTCTGTACCATGGCGGCGCTGCTGCTGTTCGCCAGCCAACCGCTGCACGCGGAGCCGGCGCTGGAACGCATGTCTACCCCTTTACGGGTCGCGACGGCCGGCGGCAATTTTTCTTACTATGTCGCCCAGAAGCACAACGCCCAGCCGCGTAACGCACTGGTGGTGATGCACGGTCATCCACGCGACGCCGTTAAAACGCTGCAAGCGGCGATCGACGCCGCGCAGGCGGCAGGAGCGGGAGACGATGCCTTACTGGCCGCCCCGCTGTTCCAGGTGCCGGAAAAACTCGCCGTCCACTGCCATTCCGCCGGTCTGCCCCAGCCGCAAGACGGCGACGCCCTGTGGCGCTGCGGTTCCTGGATCGAGGGCGGTTTGGATAATGCCGGGAAGACCGGCTCATTCAACGCCATGGATAACCTGCTGGCCGATATGAAACGGCGCTGGCCGTCGCTGCAGACGATAACCGTGGCCGGTTTCTCTGCCGGCGCCCAGTTCGTGCAACATTATGTCGGCTTTGCCCATCCGCCAGGCGGGGTGCGGCTGCGCTATGTGGTGGCCGATCCTGGCAGCTGGCTCTATTTTGATAATCTGCGCCCCCAACCAATAAACGGGGGGAGCTGTGGCAGTGAAACAGCCTGCCGCTTCCGTTGGCAAACGCTGAACGCCGGCCAGTGCCCACAGGCCAACCGGTGGAAATACGGCCTGGAATCGCTTCCCGCTCACCTGCAGCGCACTGCCGATGCGGCCCGCGGGCGCTATGCCGCTGCGGATATCTCCTACCTGGCCGCCGCCGGTGATACCGGCACCGCGCCGGGCGCCTACTATCGGATACTCGACAAATCCTGCGCCGCCCAGCTGCAGGGCCCCTATCGATTGCAACGTGCCCTGGCCTATGCCGACTATGACCGGCGTTACCTGGCGCCGGATAAGCCGCATCGGTTAACGATCGTTCCCGGCTGCGGGCACAACGTCGCCTGCGTCTTTCCCGCCCCGGCGGCCAGGCAGGCGCTTTTCCCCATTAATGCAGACTAATAATAACGGCAATGAAATAAACCTTTGCCGACAAATCAGGCAATATCGCCGATAAAGCGCTGGCAATGCCGTTATTATTATGACTTAACATATTGCTATCATTTTTAATTCAAAATGATAATAATAAATCAACACAAAGCTGTTTCAGCGCAAATTTTAGGGGCATATACTTTTCTCACTACGAGGAGGTAGTTATGTTACGCGACCATTTAAAAATAAACGCCAGCGATACGCTGGAAAAAATCAGTAATATCCATTTGCAAAACCAGGGCCAGGAAGAGATCAGTGAGTTTGTGGTGAAGAACGCCGCCGGCCTGCAGATTGGCAAGGTCTCCGTCCACGATCGTTTCAGCACCCGACGCTCGTACCCCACCAGCTACCGCATCACCCAGACCGACATGAGCGGCCGCGTGGTGGTGGATGCCATGCGGGACTGTCTATAAGCGTAACCTCTCTCTGAAATAACGAAATAATCATATGATGATGGCAACCCTGTTTATTATTAAACGGGGTTTATCGCGTGGGAAAATTAATTATCGTCTTCGTTGCATCGTCGATAAAATAAAGCCCCCGCATTAGGCGGGGGCGATAAATAAATCGACTCAGTGTTTGATGATATACATCGTCTGGCTGTAGGCCACGTCTTCCGGGTTGGTGATCGGGTAGCCTTTTACCCACGGTTTGATCAGGCGGCCGTTGGTGTACTGGTAAATCGGCGCGATCGGCGCCTGGTCGGCAATGATCTGCTCCATCTTGTTGTAATCGGCGGTCACCGCCGCCGGATTGGTTTCCCGCCCCGCCTGCGCCAGCAGCTTGTCGTAGTCCGCGTTCTTGAACTTGGCGATGTTGCCGCTGTGGGTCGAGGTCAGCAGTGACAGGAAGGTCGACGCTTCGTTATAGTCACCCACCCAGGAGGCGCGGATCACGTCGAAATTGCCGGTGTTGCGGCTGTCGATATAGGTTTTCCACTCCTGGTTTTGCAACTTGACGTCAATGCCGAGCTTCTTCTTCCACATCGAGGCCACGGCGATGGCGATCTTCTGGTGGCTTTCCGAGGTGTTATACAGCAACGTCAACTTCAGCGGGTTGTTCGGGCCGTAGCCGGCCGCCTGCAGCAACGCCTTGGCCTGCGCGTCCAGCTCCGCCTGCGATTGCTGTTGCAGCAAACTCGCCTCCGGTTTGAACCCGGCGGTCACGTCCGGCGTGAAGTGATAGGCCGGTTTTTCGCCGGTGCCCAGCACTTTTTCCGCGATAATCTTGCGATCGATGGCGTAGGACAAGGCCTGGCGCACCCGCACGTCGTTGGTCGGCGCGCGCTGGGTGTTGAACGCGTAGTAATAGGTGCCGAGCTGATCCGGTGTGTACACCTGCCCCGGAATGTCTTTCAGCAGCTTCTGATACATGTTTTTCGGGAAGGATTCGGTGATATCGATGTCACCTGCCAGGTAACGCTTGGTGGCGTTGGATTCCTGGTTGATGGGTACGAAAGTCACTTTGGTCAGCACGGTATGCGCATGATCCCAGTAATGATCGTTAGGCGTCAGCACCAGCTTCTCGTTCACCACCCGCTCCTGCAGTTTGAATGCGCCGTTGCCCACCAGATTGCCGACCTTGGTCCAGTCGTTGCCATATTTTTCCACCACCGCCTTATTCACCGGGAACAGGCTGAAGTTGGCCGTCAGGCTGGCGAAATAAGGCACCGGCTTGTCCAACTGCACTTTGAGCGTGTAGTCGTCCGGCGCCGACACGCCCAAGCGATCGGCCGGCAATTTGCCGCTGATGATCTGCTCGGCGTTCTGGATCCCCGCCAACTGCGCGAACCAGGCGAACGGTGACAGGTTTTTCGGCTCTACCAGCCGCTGCCAGCTGTAGACGAAATCCTTCGCCGTGACAGGGTCACCGTTTGACCACCGCGCGTCTTTACGCAGATGGAAAATGTAAGTCTGGTTGTCGCTGGTCTGCCAGCGCGTGGCGACGCCGGGGATCACTTTCCCGTTGGCGTCCTGATTGACCAGCCCTTCGAACAGATCGCGCGCCAGCTGGGCCTCCGGCAGGCCAACCGCTTTAATCGGATCGAGCGAGGCCGGTTCGTCTTTAATGTGGCGCACGATTTCCTGTTTGGCCGCCAGCGCGGTGCCCGGGGGAACCTGCGCCGCCATGGCGCTGCTCATACAGGCGCCGATCGCCGCCGCGCAAAGCGCCAAACGAAAACCTCGTTGCATTTTTCTTCCCGTCATTATGATGTTCCCCCGTTAACCATCTGAATTTTTTATCATATAGCACAAGATCCGTCCGGCCTAGCGCTCCCGGCCGAGAAGTTGCAAAAAGTGCGATTCAGGCGATAAAAAAACCCGTGCGGCGCAGGGCGGCACGGGCGGTGTTTGCAGCAACGACCGTCAGTCGTACAGGTGGATGCTGTTGATGCGGTAGCTGAACTCTTCGCCTTCTTCTTCATCGAACACGGTGAAAAAGCCTTTCTCGGCCAGCGGACGGGCCGAAATATCGGTTTTTTGCAGCTGGCGCGCGTCGGCGTCGTCGTAGCCATAATCAAGGTAGAAGACATCTTTCTGGTAATCGATATGCAGGGTGAACGGATAATTCGATTCGTCCCCGCGCCCGTCGTCGTTTTTCACCACGCCGAACCACTCCCCCTGACGGATCTGGTTTTCAGCGTCCACGCCGCACAGCAGCGTGATGGTGTCATTTTCATTTTCGCTATAGCTGGCGATGATTCTGGCTACTGGCATGTTAAATCCTCTTGCGGGTGATTGGCTTAGCACTGCCGTTAGTATAACAACAGCGTCAGGCCAGGTGCGGTTTAATTGGCGTTTTCGCCGCCGCCGCGTCACAGATCGCGCAAACGCCGCACAATTGCGATGGGAAAGATGCCTCAAAGCGTAATACACTGAATAAAATGACAATGACTCTCGGCCTTTTACTCAGGGACAACACCATGACCGAACATCGACCGCGCAGTGAACGTGGCCAGTTGGCCGTCGCAGGAGAGAACTACGGCAGCTCGCTGCTGGGCGCGCCGCTGCTCTATTTCCCGGCGGCGGTCAGCGGCCCGGAGACCGGCCTTATCATCGCCGGCACCCACGGCGATGAGAGCGCCGCCATCGTGACCCTGTCTTGCGCGCTGCGCAGCATCGCCCCCGAGCGGCTGCGGCACCACGTGGTGCTGGCGGTCAACCCCGACGGCTGCCAACTGGGGCTGCGCGCCAATGCCAACGGCGTCGATCTGAACCGCAACTTCCCGGCCGCCAACTGGCGCTCCGGCGACACCGTCTACCGCTGGAACAGCGCGGCGCCGGTGCGCGACGTCAAGCTCTCCACCGGCGGGCGCCCCGGTTCCGAACCGGAAACTCAGGCGCTGTGTCACCTGATCCATCGCCTGAAGCCGCACTGGGTGGTGTCGTTCCATGAGCCGCTGGCCTGCATCGAAGATCCCGCCAGCTCGCGGCTCGGCGTTTGGCTAGCGCACAAGTTCGAGCTGCCGCTGGTGACCAGCGTCGGTTATGAAACGCCCGGTTCGTTCGGCAGCTGGTGCGCGGATCTGTCGCTGCCGTGCATCACCGCCGAATTCCCGCCGATCTCCGCCGATGCCGCCAGCGAGCGCTACATTGACGCGATGACCGAGCTGCTGACCTACCCGAATTAATCCCTACGGGGCGATATCGACGATCGCCCCGCATTCGAACGCCAGGCCCGGTTCGACGTCCCGCGCCAGCCAGGTCGGGCCGTCCAGATCGACGAAGCGCGCCGCCGGCGCCAGCGGCAAGGCGGCGGATATCGCCCGCGACGTACACAACATGCAGCCGAGCATGATGGCGACCCCTTGTTCGCGCGCGGCCTGCGCCAGCGCCAACGCCTCGGTCAAGCCGCCGGTTTTGTCCAGTTTGATGTTGACCATCTGATAGCGCTGCGCCAGCCGAGGTAGATCGGCGCGGGTGTGGCAGCTTTCATCGGCGCAGATCGGCAGCGGATGAATAAAGTGCTCCAGCGCGGCATCGTCACCGGCCGGCAGCGGCTGCTCCAGCATCGCCACGCCGAGATCGGCCAGCAGCTGGCAGCGCGCCGCCAGCCCTTCCGCCTGCCAGGATTCATTGGCGTCGACGATCAGCGTCGCCTGGGGTACCGCAGCGCGGATCGCGACCAATCGTTCGCTGATATAGTGATCGTCGAGTTTGATCTTCAGCAGCGTAGCGCCCTGCTGCTCCAGTTCACGCGCGGCGAAGGCCATCGCTTCCGGCGTGCCGATGCTGACGGTCTGCGCCATACGGATATGCGCCGGGGCCGTCACGCCGCTGAGATGCCACAGGCTCTGCCCGTGAAGGCGGCACTCGAGATCCCACAGCGCCGAATCCAGCGCGTTGCGGGCGGCGCCCGCCGGCATCTGCACCCGCAGCTGTTCGCGGGTCATGCCTTGTGCGATCGCCGGCGCCATCTCCGCCAACTGCGCCATCACCGACTCCTCGCTTTCGCCGTAGCGCGGGTACGGCGTGCACTCACCGATGCCGCGCACGTCCTGCTGTTCGATTTCGACCACCACCACCCGGGCTTCGGTGCGGCTGCCGCGCGCAATCACGAAGGCGGTATGCAGCGGCCAGGCTTCCGGGTAAAAACGCATGTCTCTCATAACGGCTCCTGAGCGAAAACTGCGCATTCAGCCAGGCTGATGCGCCGGTGATGTTTTATAGAACAGCCTAATATATACAACTATTTAGCAAACTTTGATATCCAATCCGCCCCGGTTGTCATAAACTGGCGCCAGGGTGTGAACCTGATGTTAAATGCCGTTGCCGGTGCGCCGTTTCATCAGGTTCATACCCTTTGTATAAACACCTGTAAAAGGAATCTAGCAATGACTCAGACAGTACATTTTCAAGGCAATCCGGTCAGCGTAGCGGGCAAACTGCCACAGCAGGGCGAACAGGCCAAGGCCTTCTCACTGGTTGCCAAAGACCTGTCAGACGTAGCGCTGAGCAGCTTCGCGGGTAAACGCAAAGTCCTGAACATCTTCCCAAGCATCGATACCGGCGTCTGCGCGACTTCGGTGCGTAAATTCAACCAGCTGGCCAGCGGCCTGGATAACACCGTGGTGCTGTGCATCTCCGCCGATCTGCCGTTCGCGCAGTCTCGCTTCTGCGGCGCGGAAGGCCTGAGCAACGTGGTCACCCTGTCCACTTTGCGCGGCGCCGAGTTCAAGCAGGCGTACGGCGTCGAAATCGCCGAAGGCCCGTTGGCAGGCCTGACCGCGCGTGCGGTCGTGGTGCTGGATGGCCAGGACAACGTCCTGTACAGCGAGCTGGTGAACGAAATCACCACCGAGCCGGACTACGACGCAGCGCTGGCTGCGCTGAAATAACAAAGCCGGCGAACGCCGGCTTTGGAAACCCGTTAAAGGCGCCGCAAGGCGCCTTTCTTATTCCTCGCCCTCGGCGCCGCCTTTACGGCTGCTCAGGCCATACTCGCGCAGCTTGTTGGCGATGGCGGTATGGGAAACGCCCAGGCGCTTCGCCAGCTTGCGGGTGCTGGGATAGGTGCGATACAGGCGCGTCAGCACCGAGCGCTCGAAACGCTTGCTGATGTCGTCCAGCGAGCCGTCCAGCACCTCGTCGCCCAGCGACATCTCCACCTCGAACTCCGGCAACACGATATCCTGCGGCCGCAGCTCATAGCCTTCGGTTTGCGTCAGCGCGCGGTAGATGGCGTTTTTCAGCTGGCGCACGTTGCCCGGCCAGCCGTACTTGCTGAGGAAGCCGCCCAAATCGCTCGCCAGCTTGGGCCGCGCCACACCCTGCTCATCGGCGAAGCGCGCCACGAACAGCTCGGTCAGCGGCATGATGTCCTGCGGACGCTCGCGCAGCGGCGGGATGGTGATGGTCAGCACGTTGAGGCGGTAATAGAGGTCTTCGCGGAATTCACCGCGCTGCACCAGCTCGGTGAGGTTTTTCTGGGTGGCGCAGATCACGCGCACGTCGACGTGCACCTCATGCTCTTCGCCAACGCGACGGAAGGTGCCGTCGTTGAGGAAACGCAGCAGTTTGGTCTGCATGCGCGGCGACATTTCGCCGATCTCATCCAGTAGCACCGAACCGCCGTTGGCCTGCTCGAAGAAGCCTTTCTTGCCTTCCAGCGCGTTGGGATAAGCGCCCGGCGCATGGCCGAACAGCTCGCTCTCCACCACGTCATCCGGCAGTGCGGCGCAGTTCAGCGCCAGGAACGGCTGTTTGCCGCGCGGGCTGCGCAAATGGCAGGCGCGGGCCAGAATATCTTTGCCGGTACCGGTATCGCCGACGATCAGGAGCGGCGCATCGAGCATCGCCAACTTGCGCGCCTGCTCCAGCACGTGACGCATCTTGGCGCTTACCGCGACGATGTGGTCGAATTCGGTATCGTCGTTCACCGACAGATTTTGCAGCTGGCGGCCCATGCGCGCGGTGGACTTCAGCATTACCACCGCGCCGACCGCGGCCGGCTGCTGCTGTTCGTCTTCCAGATAGATGGGCGTGATGTCCATCAGGAAGTCCTGGCTGCGAATCACCACCCGCTCGGAGTGCGGCGCCGTATGCTCGCTCTCCAGCCAGCGGCTGAAGTTATAGCCGCCGATCAGCGCCCCGGCGGTCTGGTTGCGGATCTTGTCTTCGTTCAGGCTGAACAGCGCCTGTGCCGCCGGGTTGGCCAGCTCGACCTTGCCCTTCATATCGATAGAGAACACCGGTTCCGGCATCGATTCCAGCAGCGCACGCAGCGCGCGATGCTCGCGTTCGGAAGGCATAAAGCTGACGGTGCGCACGTCGGTTACGCCGGCGATGCGGCGGATCTCCGCCATCAGCGCGCGGAAAGTATCGAAATCCAGCTGGGAGAAATTGAGGTAAATGCGGCCGATGGGATCGATCTCGATGCCACGTAAGTCAATGCTGCGCGATACCAAAAGATCGAGTAATTCTCGAGTGAGACCGAGGCGGTCTTCGCAAAATACTTCCAAACGCATCAGTGTTGGCCTTATCTCTGCAGGTGCGGGGATCGTTGACGATGATGATACTCCCTCGCACCGGGCGGTAGAAGCGATCTGTCAGCAAAAGTTGACAGAACTCTGATTTATTGCCGTGGTTGCTGATTTTAAACGCAAGCGGATAACAGCATCGGCGTCATTTTAGCCTACAAACAGAGAGTTATCACAACCATAATTAATTTTGCAGAGATTTATCATGCACTCACAGGGGGATCGACTGTCGTCAAGTCTCGATTACGTTCGGCGTCGGCGCCGTTGAGAAAACGGCGCTCCTGAGAGCGCCGTCGTGGGGGTTATTTGGCCTTGCCGTCGCTCTTTTTCAGCGTGTCTTTCAACTGGCCGATCAGCTGGCTGCGGAAATCGCCAAGCTTCGGCTTTTCCCCTTCCAGCCACGGCAGCGGGCGGCACAGCTCCATCGCCTTGATGCCCAGCCGCGCGGTCAACAACCCGGCGCCGATGCCCTGCGCCGCGCGCGCCGACAGCCGCGCCGCCAGATCCTGCGACATCCAGTCCATGCCCATTTCGCGCACCAGCTCGGAAGCGCCGGCGAAGGCGATGTTCAACAGCACCAGCCGGAACAGACGAATGCGGCTGAAGTAGCCCAGCTCGATGCCGTACAGCGCGGCGATGCGGTTGATCAAACGGATGTTGCGCCAGGCGATAAACGCCATATCCACCAGCGCCAACGGGCTGACGGCGATCATCAGCGTCGACTCGGCGGCGGAGCGGCTGATTTCGCGCCGCGCCTGGTTATCGAGCACCGGCTGCACCAGTTTGGCGTACAGCTCCACCACTTCACGATCGTTTTGCGTTTCATGCAGCGACGCCTGCCAGCGCTGTAGCGCCGGATGCCCCTGATCCAGCCCGGCCTGACGCGCCAGCTTCTCGCAGAATTCGCGCCCTTGCCCCAGCCCGTGGCTATGCAACAGCTCGCGCGCCACGTCGCGCTCTTCCGCGCGCTGGCGCAGCCGATACAAACGCCGCCACTCGGTGACCACCGAACCGACGCCGGCGAACACGATCAGGCCGCCGGCCACGCCGCCGCCCATGGCGATCCAGTCCTGCTGCACCCAGGCGGTATGCACCCACTGCACGCCCTGCGCCACCACGCTGACGCCGAACAGCGCCAGGCCGGCGGTGACCATTTTGCGCCACAGGCTGCGTTTAGGTTTCAGCGCGGCATTGATGATGCCTTCGGCGCGCCCTTCTTCCTCTTCCTGCTGCAGCTCCGGCGCCGCCGGGAAAAAGCTTTCTGCCTGTTCAGCATCGAAAGCGACGCCGGCGCGCAACGCCGGCTCCTGCGGCGGCTGCAGCGGCTCGTCAAAATCGATACGCGGTTTGATCGGCTCGCTCATCGCAATTTGTCTCCCAATAAAAACTCCATCACCGCATCCAGACGGATGTGCGGCAACGGGCTGTCCACGCTCATGGCGCGCGGACGAAACTCATCGAAGTGGAACCCCTGGCTCTGCCAGAACGCCGGCCCCGGCAGGCGGGCGGGCACTTCGCCGGGGAACACCGTCAGCGGCGCGCCGTCGCTCAGGCGGTTGCCCTTCAGCGCCGGAATGCGTTGCCCCTGATGATCGACGATGCCGCTCTCGGTCGCCTGCACCGAGGCCAGGCCGACGCAATCCATGCTGATGCCTTCGAACGCCGCGTTCTGCCACGCCTCCTGTACCAACTGTTGCAGCAAGGACACCAGATTGGCGTGCTGATCGGCGGTGATATGGTCTGCCTTGGTGGCGGCGAACATCAGTTTGTCGATGGTCGGCGAGAACAAGCGGCGGAACAGCGTGCGCTTGCCGTAATGGAAGCTCTGCATCAGCTGGGTCAACGCCAGACGCATGTCGTTGAACGCCTGTGGGCCACTGTTGAGCGGCTGCAGGCAGTCGACCAGCACGATTTGCCGATCGAAACGGACGAAATGCTCTTTGTAGAAGTTTTTGACGATCGACTGGCAGTAGTAGTTGAAGCGAGCGCGCAACATGCCGATGTTGGTGTGTTTGTCGGCCTGCGCCAGCTTCGATTCGCCGATCGCGGCCACGTCGGGCCATGGGAAAAACTGCAGCGCCGGCGCGCCGGCCATATCGCCCGGCAGCACGAAACGCCCCGGCTGAATGAAGTGCAGCCCTTCGCTTTTGCAGCGCAGCAGGTAATCGGTGTAGGCCTGGGCGATCGCCGCCAGGCGGTTTTCATCGGCCGGGGCCAGCGGATCGCAGGCCTTGCACAGCTCAAGCCAGGGCTTGGCCCATTCGGCGCGTTCGCCCTGCAGCAGCCCGGTCATCTGGCGCGACCAGGCCAGGTAGTCCTGCTCGAGCATCGGCAGATCCAGCAACCATTCGCCGGGATAATCGACGATCTCCAGGTACAGCGTGGAGGTGTCTTTAAAGTGGCGCAGCAGCGAGTCGTTGGAGCGGTAACGCAGCGCCAGACGAATTTCGCTGACGCCGCGCGTCGGCGTCGGCCAGGCCGGCGGCGTGCCGTACAGCTGCGCCAGCCCTTCGTCATAGGTGAAACGCTGGATGCCGAGATCGCGCTGCGGGATGCGTTTGACGCCCAGCAGGCGCTCTTCACGCACCGGTGAAAACAGCGGCATGCGCGCGCCGCTGTGCACATGCAACAGTTGGTTGACGAAGGCGGTGATAAAGGCGGTTTTGCCGCTGCGGCTCAGGCCGGTCACCGCCAGGCGCAGATGGCGATCCATTCCGCGGTTGACCAGCGAGGTTAACTCATTTTGCAGTCGTTTCATTGCTCTCCTTGACGTAACGCCCGAATGCCTTGTTCAGGCCTTTACGGAACAGCGGTTCCAGCACCAGCGCCAGCACGAAGCGCACCGGTTTGCGGCCGACGGTCTTCAACAGCCAGCCGGCGGCGCCCGCAGGGCCATAGTTCAATAACGCTATGATGATGACTTTAGCCAATGTCTTCAACATTGCCGCCGCTCCTCGTTTAAATCCACCCGTTTTGGCGGTGTTCGCGACATCGATTTTATTCATGACAATGCCCTCCGGCACAAGACGATTAAGGTTACATTTATGGGATAACGGCGGCGAAGATACCCGGCCTGTGCAGGCCGGGTATCGCAAGAAGGGTTACAGCTTGCGGAAACGGCTCTGTACGCCGAAGGTATCGGACGTCACGTAGCGCTCGACCTGACGCAGCTGCTGCTCGCCGCTGCCCAGCTCATACTCCAGCTGATCGAGCAGCTGGCGCGGCGTCTTCTGATGCTCGCCTTCGAAACGGCTGGCCGGCGCTTCATCCAACACGAACACCAGCGCGATATAGGCCACCAGCGTGAAGAAGAACAGCCCGAAGAACAGCGACAGCACCACCATCACGCGGATCAGGCGCACCGGCACGTCGAAATAGTGGGCCAAACCGGCGCAGACGCCTTTCACCATGCCTTCTTCGGGAACGCGATAAAGCTTTTTACTGCCCAGCGTCGTGCTCATCAGGACTGTCTCCAGTTCGGGTGTTCCGTATCGAGGATCTCTTCCAACGCCTGAATGCGTTCACGCATGCGTTTGGCGTCTTCCGCCAGCTGCGCCAGGCGCTGCATTTCTTGCTGACTCAGCTGGATGCCGGTCTGTTGCCGATTGCTGTAATGCAGCCAAAGCCAAATCGGCGCGACAAACAGCACGAAAATTGTCAGCGGAATGGCAAGTAATAAAGCACTCATTGTTATTCCTTCTTATCGGGTCCTGGATAGGCGGCCACCTCCGGCGTGTGGCCGCGGTTCGCCTTACTCTGAGCGGTTCATTTTGGCTTTCAGCGCCGCCAGTTGCTCACTGATGGCGTCGTCGGCCTTCAGTTCGGCAAACTCTTGGTCCAGCGACTTCTTTTTACCGATGCTGATGCTTTCCGCCTCGGCTTCCATGTGGTCGATACGGCGCTCGAACTGTTCGAAACGCGCCATCGCCTCATCCAGCTTGCCGCTGTCGAGCTGGCGGCGCACGTCACGGGAAGAAGACGCGGCCTGATGACGCAGCGCCAGCGCCTGCTGCCGCGCGCGGGTTTCGGTCAGCTTGTTTTCCAGCTCGCCGATTTCGCTCTTCATGCGCGCCAGCGTTTCTTCTACGGTCGCCACTTCCTGCGTCAGCGTGGCGATCAGATCGGCCACCTTTTGTTTTTCGATCAGCGCCGCACGGGCCAAGTCTTCTTTATCTTTGCGCAGCGCCAGTTCGGCTTTTTCCTGCCAGTCGCTTACCTGGTTTTCACCCTGCTCGATGCGACGCAGCAGCTGCTTTTTCTCCGCCAGTGCGCGCGCCGACGTAGAGCGAACTTCAACCAGCGTGTCTTCCATCTCTTGGATCATCAACCGCACCAGCTTCTGCGGATCTTCCGCCTTGTCCAGCAGGGTGTTGATGTTGGCGTTCACGATGTCGGCAAAACGAGAAAAAATACCCATAATTCACTTCCTCTTGGTTCTGATGGCGTCTGAAGCGCCGCGTTAAGTCGTACAGCTTGCCCAAAGATATAATCAAAACCCGTGCCAACTTTTATATTATTGAAAAGTAACGAATATTATTTTTTGACTCTCTGCGCGCTTGCTGTAGAGTGATTATTTTCACCAAACATTGGCGAATTTCATCATGAACGAACAGCCAGAGAATTTGTTGGGCGAGGCAAACGCCTTTGTCGAAGTCTTGGAGCAAGTCTCCCAGGTCGCCAAGCTGAACAAGCCGGTGCTGGTGATCGGCGAGCGCGGCACCGGCAAGGAGCTGATCGCCCACCGTCTGCACTACCTCTCCAACCGCTGGCAAGGGCCGTTCATCTCGCTTAACTGCGCGGCGCTGAATGAAAACCTGCTGGATTCCGAGCTGTTCGGTCACGAGGCCGGCGCGTTTACCGGCGCGCAAAAGCGCCATCTGGGGCGCTTCGAGCGCGCCGACGGCGGCACGCTGTTTCTCGATGAGCTGGCGACCGCGCCGATGCTGGTGCAGGAGAAATTGCTGCGGGTGATCGAATACGGCCAGCTGGAGCGCGTGGGCGGCAGCCAGCCGCTGCGGGTGGATGTGCGCCTGGTGTGCGCCACCAACGACGATCTGCCGGCGCTGGCGGCGGCAGGCAAGTTCCGCGCCGATCTGCTGGATCGGCTGGCGTTCGACGTGGTGCAGCTGCCGCCGCTGCGCCAACGGCGGCCCGATATCATGCTGTTGGCCGAGCATTTCGCCATTCAAATGTGCCGCGAGCTGGCGCTGCCGCTGTTTCCAGGCTTTACCGAGCATGCCAGGCGAACGTTGCTCGAGTATGGCTGGCCGGGCAACGTGCGCGAACTGAAAAACGTGGTGGAGCGCTCGGTTTATCGCCACGGCGACAGCGACAGCCCGCTGGACGACATCGTCATCAACCCGTTTGCGCCACGCGAGGCCACGCCGGTCGCGCCCGTTCCTGAAGACGCCGGCGCGTTACCGCCGCTACCGCTGGATTTGAAACACTGGCAGCTCGAGCAGGAGAAGGCATTGATCGAAGCGGCGCTGCAGCAGGGGCGCTTCAATCAGCGCAAGGCGGCGCAGCTGCTGGGGCTCACCTATCACCAGCTGCGCGGCATGCTGAAAAAGCATGTGCTGCTGCAAAATGGCGAAGCGGACGAGGAATAACAGGCAAAAAAAAAAGCCAGCACCCGAGCTGGCTTAAAAAACACTGGAAGCAATGTGAGCAATGTCGTGCCTTCCACATCAGAGCCGCAAACTGTGGCCTTCCGTGAACTGCCAGGCGATGATAATAGTTATCAGTATCGCCTGTAAAGCACTTTGTTGAGAATTTTTCTCATTACCACACGAAGATTGCGCAATTACCACTCAGGGAACGGGTCTGCCATGTCCAGCCAATAGTCCACGCCGGCGGCCATTTCATCGTCGCTCAGCAGGCAGTCGTCCAGCATACGCACGATCGTCGCCTGCTGCAGATGCTGGCCGATAAACACCAGTTCCTGGCGCATATCGCCGAACGGCTCCACCCATTTTTCCTGAATGTGCGCCCGCGCTTCGGGATCCTGCGGCCAATTATCTTGCGGAATGGCGCGCCAAAAGGTGCCCGCGAGGCCGTAGTGGGCGATGCCCCCTGCCTGGCTCCACTGCCCGGCCTGCCGCGGCCGCGTCGCCAGCCAGAAAAAGCCTTTCGAGCGCAGCAACTTGCCGCCGCCCCAATCGCCGTTGATCACGCGGTAAAACTTGTCCGGCGCAAACGGCCGCCGCGCCTGGTAGACGAAGCTGCTGATGCCGTAGTTTTCCGTTTCCGGCACGTGTTCGCCGCGCAGTTCTTTCAGCCAGCCGGGCGCCTGCTGCGCCTTTTCAAAGCTGAAGCTGCCGGTATTCAGCACCGCCTCCAGCGGCAGTTTGCCCGGCGCGATCGGCACAATGCGGGCATCGGGGTTCAGGCTGGCCAGCAGCGCCATCACTTCGCCTTGCTGGGATGGCGTCAACAGATCGGTCTTGCTGACCAGGATCACGTCGCAGAACTCAATTTGCTCAATCAGCAGATCCGCCACGCTGCGCAGATCGTCCTCGCCCAGGCTTTGGCCGGCCTCCTGCAAGCTTTGCGCCTGCTGGTACTGCTGGATGAAATTCACCCCGTCGACCACCGTCACCAGGGTATCCAGCCGGGCGAACTGCGACAGGCTTTCGCCCTTTTCGTCCTCAAAGGTAAAGGTTTCCGCCACCGGCAGCGGCTCGGAGATGCCGCTCGATTCGATCAGCAGGTAATCGAAACGCCCGTCCTGCGCCAGCTCACGCACCGAGACCAGCAGGTCTTCGCGCAGCGTGCAGCAAATGCAGCCGTTGCTCATCTCCACCAGCTTCTCTTCCTGGCGATCGAGATGCACGGCATTTTCCACCAGCGCGGCGTCGATGTTCACCTCACTCATATCGTTGACGATCACCGCCACGCGCATACCCTGCCGGTTGTTCAGGATGTGGTTCAGCACCGTGGTTTTGCCGGCGCCGAGAAAGCCGGAAAGCACGGTCACGGGAAGTTGTTTCATGGGAGCCTCATTAAAATTCATTGCGTAATGCCTGGTAACCGTGCACCAGCTCAACGTTGGTGGCGGCCACTTCTTCCGAAAACTGCAGCGCGCCGCGATCGACCTGGCGATAGCGCGACAGGTCGCTGTCCGGCCCTACGCGCTCGGTCGAGGGGATATAGCGGTTTTCAGGCAGCGTCACGCCGTCCACCACCGCGTTGTAACGCACCACGCAGCCGGACTGGATATGGCAGTTGAACAGCACGCTGTTGAAACCGATAAACACCCGATCGTCGATGCGACACGGGCCGTGAACGATGGCGCGGTGGGCGATCGAGCTGTAACGGCCAATGGTGACCGCCGCCCCGCTCTTGGAGTGGATCACCACGCCGTCCTGAATATTGGAGTGCGAGCCGATGACGATCGGCTCCATGTCGCCGGCGGCGTTCAACTCGTCGGCGCGGATCACCGCATAAGGGCCGACGTAAACGAAATCTTCGACGATCACCCGGCCGCAAATAATGGCGGTGGGATCGATGTAGGCCAGCGGCGAGACCTGCGGCAGATGGCCGCTGGGATTTTTACGCAGCATGATTTTCTCCCCGCCAGCTCAACTCCGCCACCGCATTGTGGGCATGCAGGCTCTCCTGATGCTCGACGCGCAGCGAGAAGGCGCGGTAATCGCACTGGCTGCGCAGCATGCGATACAGACGGCGCGCCGCATCTTCGCAAAACATCAGGTTCTGACCGTTGGCCAGCGCGAAGGCCTGCTCGTCGCGGCGTTTCACCAGCGTTTGTACCGGCGTGCCCAGCGCGTGTTCGATGCGGTCGATCAATTTCACCGGTTCGAACGCCCGTTCATTCTCGGGCGTCACGGTGACCCAGGCCCAGCTGCGCTGGCTGTGAGGGGTGGCCGGCATTCCCTGCTCCAACAGCCACTCGCTCACCTGGCGTTGGCTGACCCGCTCCGCCGCCTGTTCAAAATCAAACTGAAACTGTTGCTGCGCCAACTGACGGCTGAGCGCCGCCGAACTCGGGCAGGTAGAGGAGTAAGGCACACCGACGGTCAGCGCCAGCGTCAGCGTGTTCGTCAGGGTCGCCTCGATGCGCAGCGGGTAAGCCTTCCAGCCGCGCTGCGGCGAAAGCAACGCCGGGCGAGACAACAGCAGCTCGCCGCTGAGCGTCAGGCTGGCGCGATCGCTGTGTTCCGGCTGCGAATCCAGAAAGGCCTGCAGCGTTCGGCCGATGCGCTGCGGCGTCAGCTCACCCTGCGTCAATTCATCCAGCGCCAGATACAGACGCGACATGTGAATACCGCGTTCGCCCGCCGCTTCGGCGCGCAGGTTGATGCCGGCGTCGACTGTGGCCATCAGTGGCTTGCCGGCCAGCTCCAGCGGCAGTGCGATCCCTTGCATCCCGACCCAATCGAGCCCGACATCACTCATTTCGCCGCGCCATGCCTGAGCGTCCGGCAGCGAACGGCGTGGTGGAAGTGCAACTTCGTTCATACATCCCCTTGCGTTATTGTGACTTTGCCGGGGAACGGTATCATGGTTTTGTTATGTTATAACATATCAAATAAGATTTTTTTCACGCAGTTGGGCGACCTGATTAATCAAGTAGCAGAAAACTCAGCGATTTTGCTCAATGGATTGGGCTGCCGGTCAGAGTGCGATACACTAACGCTATTGCTGATTAACCCATGAGCCCCTATGCGTGGTTTACCCCTTTGGATAGTGTCGTTGTGCTTTACCGGCTCCGCCTTGGCCGCGACAACACCGCCCGCGCCCGCCGCGGCGCCGCTGCCGGACATTCGCCAGAGCGGCTTTGTCTATTGCGTCAGCGGCATACTGAATACCTTTAACCCGCAAATGGCCAGCAGCGGCCTGACGGTGGATACCCTGGCCGCCCAGCTGTACGATCGCCTGCTGGATGTCGATCCCTACACCTACCGGCTGATCCCCGAGCTGGCGCAAAGCTGGGAAGTGTTGGACAACGGCGCCACCTACCGCTTCCATCTGCGCAAGGACGTGCCGTTCCAGACCACCGCCTGGTTCACGCCCACCCGCAAGATGAACGCCGACGACGTGGTGTTCAGCTTCGCGCGCGTATTTGACCAAAAACACCCGTATCACGACGTCAACGGCGGCGAATACCCCTATTTCGACAGCCTGCAGTTCGGTGATTCGGTGCAGAGCGTGAGAAAGCTCGACGACTACACGGTGGAGATCCGCCTGCAGTCGCCGGACGCCTCGTTCCTGTGGCACCTGGCGACCCACTACGCGCCGGTGCTGTCCGCTGAATACGCCGACACGCTGACGCGCGAAGGCCACCAGGAGCTGATCGACCGCGAGCCGGTCGGCAGCGGCCCGTTCCTGCTCAATGAATACCGCTCGGGGCAATATATTCGCCTGGCGCGCAACGCCGCCTACTGGAAAGGCCTGCCGCGCATGCCGCAGGTGGTGATCGATCTGGGCGCAGGCGGCACCGGCCGCCTTTCCAAGCTGCTGACCGGCGAATGCGACGTGCTGGCCTATCCGGCGGCCAGCCAGCTGTCTATCCTGCGCGACGATCCGCGCCTGCGCCTGACGCTGCGTCCGGGGATGAACATCGCCTACCTGGCGTTCAACACCCGCAAACCGCCGCTCGACAACCTCAACGTGCGCCAGGCGATCTCGCTGGCGATCAACAACCAGCGGTTGATGCAGTCGATCTATTACGGCACGGCGGAAACCGCCGCCTCAATCCTGCCGCGCGCCTCCTGGGCCTATGACAACGACGCGCACGTCACGGAGTACGATCCGGCCAAATCGCGCGAGATGCTGCGGCAGGCCGGCGTCGGCCAGCTGAACCTGAAGCTGTGGGTGCCGACCGCCTCGCAATCTTACAACCCGAGCCCGCTGAAAACCGCCGAGCTGATCCAGGCCGATCTCGGCCAGGTGGGCATCAACGTCACCATCGTGCCGGTAGAGGGGCGCTTCCAGGAGGCGCGCCTGATGGAGATGAACCACGATCTGACCCTGACCGGCTGGGCCACCGACAGCAACGACCCGGACAGCTTCTTCCGGCCGCTGCTGAGCTGCGCGGCAATCCGTTCGCAAACCAACTATGCTCACTGGTGTGACCCGGGCTTCGACGAGGTGTTGCAGAACGCGCTGTTGTCGCAGCAGCTGTCTCAGCGCATCGACAACTACCGTAAGGCGCAGAAGATCCTCGAGCAGCAACTGCCGGTGCTGCCGCTGGCCTCTTCCCTGCGGCTGCAGGCCTACCGCTACGACATCAAGGGATTGGTGCTGAGCCCGTTCGGCAACGCCTCGTTCGCCGGGGTGTACCGTGAATCCGCGCCGGAGGTGAAAAAGTGATTATCTTTACCCTGCGCCGCATTCTGCTGCTGCTGATCACGCTGTTCTTCCTGACGCTGGTCAGCTTCAGCCTGAGCTATTTCACGCCGCGCGCGCCGCTGAACGGCGCCGCCCTGCTGGACGCCTATCAGTTCTACTTCGTCAGCCTGTTGCACTGGGACTTCGGCGTCTCCAGCATCAACGGCCAGGCGATCAGCGAACAGCTGCGCGAAGTGTTCCCGGCTACCATGGAACTGTGCCTGCTGGCCTTCGCCCTGGCGCTGTTTATCGGCATTCCGCTGGGCATCATCGCCGGCGTGCTGCGCGGCAAATGGCAGGACACCGCCATCAGCACCTTCGCGCTGCTGGGCTTTTCGATGCCGGTGTTCTGGCTGGCGCTGCTGCTGATGCTGTTCTTCTCGCTGCACCTGGGCTGGCTGCCGGTTTCCGGCCGTTTCGACCTGCTGTATCAGGTGAAGCCGATCACCGGGTTCGCGCTGATTGACGCCTGGCTGTCGGACTCGCCATACCGCGCCGAGATGATCGGCAGCGCCCTGCGCCACATGATCCTGCCGATCGCCGCGCTGGCGGTGGCGCCCACCACCGAAGTGGTGCGCCTGATGCGCATCAGCACCGACGACGTGCTGAGCCAAAACTACATCAAGGCCGCCGCCACCCGCGGCCTGTCACGCTTCACCATCATTCGCCGCCACGTCTTGCACAATGCGCTTCCGCCAATCGTGCCCAAGCTGGGGCTGCAGTTCTCCACCATGCTCACGCTCGCGATGATCACCGAAGTGGTGTTCAGCTGGCCGGGCCTCGGCCGGTGGCTGATCAACGCCATTCGCCAGCAGGACTATGCGGCGATCTCCGCCGGCGTCATGGTGGTCGGCACGCTGGTGATCACCATTAACGTCCTGGCCGACATTCTGGGTGCGGCAACCAACCCGCTGAAACATAAGGAATGGTATGCCCTTCGATAACGTATACCGCGAGAAAAAGATGCCGAGCCCGCTGCGCTACACCTGGCGGATTTTCTACGGCGACGCGCTGGCGATGATCGGTTTTTACGGCGTGATCGCCCTGCTGCTGCTGTCGCTGTTCGGTAGCCTGCTGGCGCCCTACGCGCTGGATCAGCAGTTCCTCGGTTATCAGCTGCTGCCGCCTTCCTGGTCACGCTACGGCAACGTGTCGTTCTTTCTCGGCACCGACGATCTCGGGCGCGACATCCTCAGCCGCCTGTTGACCGGCACTGCCGCCACCTTCGGCTCGGCGCTGGCGGTGACGCTGGCTGCGGCGTTCTGCGGGGTGATCCTCGGCGTGTTCGCCGGCGTCACTCACGGGCTGCGCTCGGCGGTGCTCAACCACATTCTCGATACCCTGCTGTCCATTCCCTCGCTGCTGCTGGCGATCGTGGTGGTGGCGTTTATCGGCCCCAAACTTGAACACGCCATGCTGGCGGTATGGCTCGCCTTGCTGCCGCGCATGGTGCGCACCATCTACAGCGCGGTGCACGACGAGCTGGATAAAGAATACGTGGTGGCGGCGCGGCTCGACGGCGCTTCCACGCTGCAGATCCTGTGGTACGCAGTGATGCCGAACATTGCGGCGGTGCTGGTGACCGAGTTCACCCGCGCGCTGTCGATGGCCATTTTGGATATTGCCGCGCTCGGCTTCCTCGATCTCGGCGCGCAGCTGCCTTCGCCGGAATGGGGAGCGATGCTCGGCGATTCGCTCGAGCTGGTGTACGTCGCGCCCTGGACGGTGATGCTGCCCGGCGCGGCCATCCTCGTCAGCGTGCTGCTGGTTAACCTGTTAGGCGACGGTATGCGCCGCGCAATCAATGCCGGGGTGGAATAATGCCGTTACTCGATATCCGCAATCTAACGATTGAATTTATGACCGCCGAAGGGCCGGTCAAGGCGGTCGATCGCGTCAGCATGACGCTGACCGAGGGCGAGGTGCGCGGCCTGGTGGGCGAATCGGGTTCCGGCAAGAGCCTGATCGCCAAAGCCATCTGCGGCGTAACCAAAGACAACTGGCGCGTCACCGCCGACCGTTTCCGCTTCGACGACATCGATCTGCTGCAGCTGAGCCCGCGCGAGCGGCGCAGGCTGGTGGGCCACAACGTCTCGATGATTTTCCAGGAGCCGCAGTCCTGTCTGGATCCTTCCGAAAGCATCGGCCGCCAGCTGGCGCAGGCCATTCCGGGCTGGACCTACAAGGGCCGCTGGTGGCAGCGCTTCAACTGGCGCAAACGCCGCGCCATCGAACTGCTGCACCGCGTCGGCATCAAGGATCACGACGACATCATGGGCAGCTTCCCGTACGAGCTGACCGAAGGTGAGTGCCAGAAAGTGATGATCGCCATCGCGCTGGCCAACCAGCCGCGCCTGCTGATCGCCGATGAGCCGACCAACGCCATGGAGCCAACCACCCAGGCGCAGATTTTCCGCCTGTTGGCGCGCCTCAACCAGAACAACAACACCACCATTTTGCTGATCAGCCACGATTTACAGATGATGAGCAAGTGGGCCGACCGGGTGAACGTGCTGTACTGCGGGCAAACGGTGGAAAGCGCCCAGTGCGAAGAGCTGCTGGCGGCGCCGCACCACCCCTACACCCAGGCGCTGATCCGCGCTATGCCGGACTTCGGCCGCTCGCTGCCGCACAAGAGCCGGTTGAACACGCTGCCGGGTGCCATTCCTTCGCTGGAACACCTGCCGATCGGCTGCCGTCTGGGGCCGCGCTGCCCTTACGCACAGAAGAAGTGCATCGAAACACCACGCCTGCGCCCGGTCAAAAACCACTTCTTCGCCTGCCACTTCCCGCTGAACATGGAGGAACAATAACATGGAAACGCTGTTGGAAGTGCGCAACCTGAGCAAAACCTACCGCTACCGCACCGGGCTGTTCCGCCGCCAGCACGTCGAGGCGGTGAAATCGGTCAGCTTTACCCTGCGCGAAGGCCAGACGCTGGCGGTAATCGGCGAGAACGGCTCCGGCAAATCCACGCTGGCGAAGATGCTCTCCGGCATGGTGGAACCGACCGCCGGCGAACTGCTGATCGACGATCATCCGCTGGAATTCGGCGATTATCGCTATCGCAGCCAGCGCATTCGCATGATTTTTCAGGATCCGAGCACCTCGCTCAATCCGCGCCAGCGCATCGGCCAGCTGCTGGACGCGCCGCTGCGGCTGAACACCAGTCTGGAACCCGCCGAGCGCGAGCAGCGCATCAACCAGACATTGCGCCAGGTCGGCATGCTGCCGGATCACGCCTACTACTATCCGCACATGCTGGCTTCCGGGCAGAAACAGCGCGTCGCGCTGGCGCGTGCGCTGATCCTGCAGCCGAAAGTGATCGTCGCCGATGAGGCGCTGGCCTCGCTGGACATGTCGATGCGCTCGCAAATCATCAACCTGATGCTTGAGCTGCAGGAAAAACACGGTATTTCCTATATCTATGTCACCCAGCACCTCGGCATGATGAAGCATATCAGCGACCAGGTGCTGGTGATGCACGAAGGGGAAATCGTCGAGCGCGGCAGCACCGCCGAGGTATTGGCGGCGCCGCTGCACGAATTGACCAAGCGACTTATCGCCAGTCACTTCGGCGAGGCGCTGACCGCCGACGCCTGGCGACGCGACGGCGGGCGTTTTTGAGCCACGTCTGTACATGCAAACCCGCTGCGGCGGGTTTTTTTATTACCGCGCGTCTTGGCCGCTTAGCCAGAAAACGCACATACAAATTACATTCTTGTTATATATCCTTATATTTTATTCCTTTCAGTTATTGATTAGTCCGTAACATTATTTTATCTCGCCAGGGCGATCGGTGAGGATATCCCCTACGTTGAGCCTCTCATACGACAGGGTATCGCACTGATGAACAGCCTTCGCCATCGCCGCCTCACGCAGTTTCTGCTCACGCTGGCCGCCGGTTTCTCTGTTTACGGCCACGCGCTGTGCTGCGATGAGCTGCGCTAAATCTGCCTTTCGCCCCGCCTGCGGGCATGTTGACTCTTTGTCCAGCCGCCGCTGCCGCACGCACCGGTGGCTGTTGCTCATGATTAAGGATTGACCCTATGGAACGACTCCGTCGACAACATAATGCCCAGTGGTATCACGAAACCCAAAGCAGCGTGCGGGGCGATGCGCCGCTGGAGCCACAGGCGGCTACCCTGCGCGATCGTTTTCTGCTGGGGTTGGGCGCCTTCGCCGATGAAGCGTTAAACGCTGCGCTCGGCGCCCGCGCCGGGGTATTCAACGCCTCGCTGGCCGGTTACCACGCCCTGTTTCCCGACCAGGTGTCGCTATCACGATACGTGACATTGTCACCCTATGATCGACTCAGCACCGCGCTGACCGTCGCTCAGGTGACCGGCGTGCAGTCGCTCTGTAGCCACTACGCCGCACGCCTCGCCCCGCTGCACAGCCCGGACGCCTCCCGTGAAAGCAATATCCGCCTCGCCCAGATCACCCAATACGCCCGCCAGCTCGCCAGCCAGCCCACGCTGATTTGCCGCAGAGCGCTGCAGCAGCTTGGCGACGTCGGGCTGAGCCCGGCGGATATCGTCACCTTTTCGCAGGTCATCGGTTTTGTCAGCTACCAAGCGCGCGTGGTGGCGGGCGTAGCGGCGTTGGCCGGCCGACCGGCGGTGGTAGTGCCCGGTTTCCCAAACGTCGAAGACGCCGATGGCGTCGCTTTCAGTGCCGAAGAGTTAAGCTGGACTGCGCGCCTGTCGCCAATCGACACGGAAGCCGCCGCCGCCGAACAGCTTGACGTGCTGGATCAGAGCCACCCGCAGGCGCGGGCCGAATCTTATTACCTGCTGCTGGCGCACGATGCCGCCGCACTGCGTGAGCGCAACGGCGTGTTTAACGGCATCAATGCCGAAGGATATGGGTTGTCGAGCCGATTGAAAGCGCTGGCGACGCTGGCGGTCTCGCGCATCAACGGCAGCCGCTACTGCGCGGCCACGGTGGCGCACGAATTGCAGGATGACAGACTGACTCAGGCGCTGTTCGCCGGGCTGCCTCAGGGATTGGCGTTTACCGAGGACACGGTCAAACGCGCGGTGATCCACACCGCCGCCGAGCTGACGCGCGCACCGGAGAAATTCACCCCGCAGAGCGTGCAACCGTTGTTCAACAGCGGTCTGAATCAGGCACAGGCGCTGGAAGTGATCCTCACTGCCGCGCTCTACGCCTGGGAAAATCGCCTGCGCCAAA
Organism: Serratia sp. 4542; assembly: GCF_016805595.1. Lineage (NCBI taxonomy): Bacteria > Pseudomonadati > Pseudomonadota > Gammaproteobacteria > Enterobacterales > Yersiniaceae > Serratia > Serratia sp. 4542. The sequence continues at coordinate 686,584 of NZ_RXKV01000010.1, read as the reverse complement.
CGCTGGGCGATGCCGAATCTTTCATCGCCGCCGACTGAAGACCGCTACGCGGCCTGATTACCGGCCGCAATACGCCGCGTTTTAGACATTCTGCTGACGCAGCCACTCGCTGGCGGCGTCGAAGAATTTTTGCGCCAACGGCGTGGCGCGCTCTGCCATATCGACCACCACCGCCGCATGACGCGGCATGGCGCCGATGGCCACAGGACGGCGCTGCAACGCCGGCATCAGCGGCGATTGCAGCTGGCCGCGCGGAAACAGCCCGCAGCCCAGGCCGACGAAAATCCCCTCCAGCAGTTGGAAGATCGAGGCGGTTTCCAGCCGCGTGTGCAGCGTCAACCCGGCGTCGCGGAAGTGTTGATCGAGATAGCGGCGGAAATAACGCGTCGGCTCGGCCAGGCACAACGGCAAAGCGGCCACCGCTTCCAGCGGCAACGGCGTATCGCCCACCAGCTTCGGAAAGTGTTGCGGATGAAATACCAGCTCGACGCCGGTTTCCACCAGCGGTTGCGATTGGAAGTGCAGCTCCTTTAAGGTCGACAGCTCGAAAAAGCCGATGCCGATGTCGACGGTATGCGCCGTCAGCGCCTCCAGCAGCTGATCGGCGCTCAGCACCGCCAGCCGGTAATCGAGATGCGGGTAACGCTCGCTGACCGCCTTGAGCATTTCCGATACCGAGATACTGCACTGCGGCACCACGCCAAGGCGCAGCGTGCCGTGCAAGCCGTGCTTGAGCGACTCCACCTCCAGCTTCAGCCCCTGGTAAACCGAGACGATCTCACGCGCCCACGCCAGCACCCGCTCGCCTTCGGCGGTAAAACCGCCGAAATGGTTGCCGCGGTTAATCAGCGAAACACCCAGCTCTTTTTCCAGATTTTTCAATCGCATGGATAGCGTCGGCTGGCTAACGAAGCTGGCCTCCGCCGCCCGGCCGAAGTGACGTTCTCGTTCTAAATTACACAAATAAATCAGTTGTTTAATATCCATAGCGCGGCTCAATGATCGGCATTCGCACCAGTATACCACCGGGCACCGTCGTCCGCCCGGCGAGTCAGAGCTTCAGCTTCACGTAATCCACCAGGCGCGAGAACACGCCGCCCTGCGGCACCGCCTGCAGCGCCACCAGCGGCAAGGTTTTCACCACCTGGCCATTGTCGCTGATGCGGATCTCGCCAACGGTCTGCCCTTTGCCAATCGGCGCTTCCAGCCGTGCGGCATTGATCACGTACTGCGCCTTCAGCTTGTCCGCCTCGCTTTTCGGCAGGCTAAGCGACTGCTCTTGCGCGCTACCGACCGGTAACCGGTGATTCTCGCCGTACCAGACCGGCTCTTCCCCCAGACTCTGGCCGGCGCTGAACAGGTGTACGGTGGCAAAGTCGCGCAGCCCCCAAGTCAACAGCTTACGCGCCTGCTCCTCACGCCCTTTAGCGCTTTTGCCGCCCATCACCACGGCGATCAGGCGGCGATCCCCTTCGGTGGCGGAGGCGATTATGTTGAAGCCGGCCGAGGCGGTGTGCCCGGTTTTCAGCCCATCGACGTGCAGCGTCTTATCCCACAGCAGGCCATTGCGGTTCTGCTGCGTGATGCCATTCCAGGTCAGCGACTTCTCGCTGTACATATGGTATTCCGCCGGTTCACTCATAATGATGGCGCGCGCAATCACCGCCAGATCGCCGGCGGTGGTGAACTGCCCCGGTGCATCCAGCCCGTGTACCGTTTCGAAATGGGTGTTCTGCAGGCCCAGCTGCGCGCTCTTCTCGTTCATCAGCTTGACGAAGTTGGCCTGGCTGCCCGCCACATAATCCGCCATCGCTACGCAGGCGTCGTTGCCGGAATCGATGATGATACCGCGGCTGAGATCGCGTACCGTGACCCTGTCACCTGGCTTCAGGAACATCAACGAAGATCCTTTGAACACCGGGTTGCCCTGCGCCCAGGCGTCTTTCCCCACGGTGACGACATCGTCGAGGCCAATCTTGTGCTGATCGAGCGCGTGGTCGATCACCAACCCGGTCATGAGTTTGGTCAGGCTGGCCGGGTTGCGCCGTTCGTCGGCATTGCCGGCGGCCAACACCTGGCCGGTGGTGTAATCCATCAAAACGTAAGAGGCGGCGTCTATCGCCGGCGGGGTCATGGTAGGAAAATTGGGCGTCGTTTCCGACGCCTGCGCCGCTAAAGGCAGCAATATGCCGCCGATTACCACTGATACTGAACGCTTCACGCTGTGTTCCTCAGGCCCGCAGGCTGAATAAAATGCCAATATAATCCGCGAGATAGACTGCATGAATTCACTTTCAGACGAAACCATTACTCTTTTGCAGCGGGTGTCTTTATGCAACCATTTGTTTACGGCACCGCCCGCCGGCGATAGATGCGCTCTATGCCGCCATTGCCCCATTCGATTAGACGCCACCCCTCAGCGCCCCTAAACTTGTGACATAAATACGCAAGACGCATAAAAAAGCGTTTACTTTTTAGCTACAACCACCTGCGAAGTGTCACCATGAAATTCAAACCGTCAATCAAGCCTTATACCGGCCCGGCGGGCGGCTGGGGTTCGCTTGAAGCCACCACCCGCTTTGTCCTCGACAGTAAACAAACGCTAAAAAACATGCGCAACCTGATGCGCGTCAACAAGGCTCGTGGCTTCGACTGCCCCGGTTGCGCCTGGGGCGACGACAACCACAGCACCTTCAGCTTCTGCGAAAACGGCGCCAAAGCGGTCAGTTGGGAAGCGACGCGCAGCGCCGTGGAGCCTGAGTTCTTCGCCGCCCACAGCGTCAGCACGCTGCAGCAGCAGAGCGACTATTTCCTCGAGTATCAGGGTCGCCTCACCCATCCGATGCGCTACAACGCCGAAACCGACCACTATGAACCTATCCATTGGCCGGACGCGCTGGCGCTGATCGCCAAACACATCAACGGCATGGACAACCCGAACCAGATCGAGCTGTATACCTCGGGCCGTGCCAGCAACGAAGCGTCGTACCTTTATCAGCTGTTCGGCCGCATGCTCGGCACCAGCAACTTCCCCGACTGCTCCAATATGTGCCACGAGGCGAGCGGCGTCGGGCTGAAGCAGAGCATCGGCGTCGGCAAAGGCACCATCCGCATCGATGACTTCGAAAAGGCCGACGCCATCTTCGTGTTTGGCCAAAACCCCGGCACCAACCACCCGCGCATGCTGCACAGCCTGAAGAACGCCGCCCGACGCGGCGCGCGTATCGTCAGCTTCAACACCCTGCGCGAGCGCGGGCTGGAAAGGTTCGCCGATCCGCAGGATCCGGTACAGATGCTGACGCCAAAATCCTCGCCGATCAGCTCTTCCTATTACCAGCCGAATCTGGGCGGCGATATGGCGGCGGTGCGCGGCATGGTGAAAGCCCTGCTGGAAACCCACCGTCAGCGTTTAGCCTCCGGCGAGCCCGCCCTGTTCGACCTGGCGTTTATCGAACGGCACAGCGTCGGCGTGGAGGCTTACCTGGCGCAGGTAGACGCCACCGAGTGGCAGACCATTACCGCGCAGTCGGGCCTGAGCGAGGCGCAGCTGCGCCAGGCGGCGGCCACCTATCAGGGCGCCGAACGGGTGATCTGCACCTGGGCGATGGGCGTGACTCAGCATAAACACTCTATTGCGACGGTGCGTGAAATCACCAACCTGCAGCTGCTGTTCGGGCAGTTGGGCAAACCGGGCGCCGGCCTGTGCCCGGTACGCGGCCACAGCAACGTCCAGGGTAACCGCACTATGGGAATCGACGAGAAGTCGCCGAAGGCGCTGCTCGACAGCCTGGAGCGCCACTTTAACTTCACCGCCAATCGCGCGCTGGGCCACAACACGGTGGAAGCGATCGAAGCGATGCTGCGCGGCGAAGTGAAAGTGCTGATCGCGCTGGGTGGCAACCTGGCCGCCGCGGCGCCGGACACCGAACGCACCGCCCGCGCCCTGCGCAACTGCGATTTGACGGTGCATATCAGCACCAAGCTTAACCGCAGCCACCTGGTGACCGGCAAAGACGCGCTGATCCTGCCGACGCTCGGCCGCACCGAGCTTGACATGCAGGCCAGCGGCTCGCAGTACATTACGGTCGAGGATTCGTTCAGCATGGTCCACGCCTCGGAAGGCATCGGCAAGCCGCTGGCGGAGACCCAACGTTCGGAGACGGCGATCGTCTGCGGCATCGCCGACGCGGTGCTGGGCACCCAGCAGCTGGACTGGCTGGAATTGGCCGACGACTATTCGCTGATCCGCGATCACATCGCCGCCACCATACCCGGCTTCGAAGATTTCAACCGGCGCTGCGACCAGCCCGGCGGTTTCTACCTCGGCAATGCCGCCGCCGAACTGCGCTTCGCCACGCCGAGCGGCAAGGCGGAATTCAGCGCCGCCGCGCTGCCGATCACCTTGTTCCCACAGCTGGGCAGCGAGAAAGCGCCGTTCACCCTGCAAACGCTGCGCTCGCACGATCAGTACAACACCACCATCTATGGTCTGGATGACCGCTACCGCGGCGTTTACGGTCAGCGTGAAGTGTTGTTCATCCATCCGGAGGATCTGGCGGCGCTGGGCCTGCAGGATGGCGAACGGGTAGAGATAGAAACCCTGTGGAACGACGGCGTGGTGCGCAAAGTGGACGGGTTCAAGCTGGTGAGTTACGACATTCCGCGTGGCAACCTGGCGGCCTACTACCCGGAAACCAACCCGCTGGTGCCACTGGCCAGCTTCGGCGACGGTACCGGTACCCCGACCTCGAAGTCGATTCCGGTGGTGATCCGCCGCAGCGAACAGCAACCTTCGCTGCGCATCGCCTGAAAATGCGCGCCCGGTTCACGCCGGGTGCGCCAATATCCCCAGGATGGTCTGCAACTCGTCCGACAGCTGATGCCGTCGCCAGACGAAATACAGGTCGCTCAGCCCCTCTTCGCCCATTTCCACCACCTTCAGCCCCGGCGCCGGCAAGATCAGCGGCAGCAACGAACCGGGGACGCAGGCAACACCACAACTGGCCTGTACGCAGGCCGCCATCGCGGCATAAGACTCCATTTCCAGCGTCATGCGCGGTTTCAGCCCACGCGAGGCCAGCCAGTGATCCACCTTCAGACGAAACGAACATTCGCGGCTGAACGTGTAAAACTCCAGCGGCGCCAGCGTGGCGGCGTCGGGTTCCCCGGCATCGGCCGGCATCAACAATACCAGCCGTTCATCGAATGCCTTTTGGCTGGCGAGCAGCGGATGTTCAATCGGGCCGTCGGTGATCGCCAGGTCGAGATCGCTGTCGATCAGCATGCGTTCCAGCACCAGCGAGTCGCGGCTCAGCACGTTGATGTGCAGATGAGGCTGTAAACGGCGCAGCCGGGCAATGCGCGCCGGCAAATGGCTGACCAGCGAGAAATCCAGCGCCCCGAGGTTCAGCAGCCCACGCTGATGCTCGCCGGCGAACAGCTGCTTGCTGCGCTCCGCCTGCGCCACAATGTCGCGCGCCTGCTGATAGAACAGCCGCCCTTTGGGATTGACGTACAGCCGATTCTTGTCGCGGAAAAACAGTTCGCCGCCCAGCGACTCCTCCAGTTCGCGCAGCCGCAGCGTGACGTTGGAAGGCACGCAGTGCAGCTCGCGCGCGGCCGCGGCGATGGTTTTGTGCTCCACCACGGTACAGAAAAACTTCAGCTGGCTCAGCTTCATCTATCATTCACTTTTAGTTAGTGTTTTAGTTAAAAACAATCACTTTAGATTAGCATCGATTTCACCTACAGTCTGCCGACACCCTGAGGAGGATCTCTGATGCCACTGAATGATCTACTGACGCTGCCCGGCGTGGCGGCCCAACCGGACGCGGTAACCGACGGTTACGTGTTCAACCACACCATGATCCGCGTGAAGGATCTGACCAAAGCGCTGGATTTCTACACCCGCGTGCTGGGCTTTACCCCGGTCTATCTGGAAACGTTCGAAGAAGCCGCTTTTACCATCTGCTACCTGACACGCAGCCCGCGTGAACAGATCCCGCAGGACGACGATGAGCGCAAACGCTGGGCGCTGAGCCAGCCGGGCATTCTCGAGCTGACCCATAACCACGGCACCGAAAATCAGGCCGATTTCCACTACCACAACGGCAACGGTGAGCCGCGCGGCTTTGGCCACCTGTGCGTCACGGTGCCGGACGTGCGCGCCGCCTGCGAGCGGTTTGAGCGCCTCGGCGTCACCTTCCAAAAGCGCCTGCATGAAGGCCGTATGAACTACGTGGCGTTCATTCGCGATCCGGACGATTACTGGATTGAAATCCTGCAGCCGACGCCGCTGCGGGACTGATCGCCACCCGCCCTTCACCCCGGCCTTCGCGCCGGGGTTTTCCCTCGATAGCACTCCGATTGACCATTCTTGCGCAAAATCGCGTGGCAACGCGGGGTTCCGTGACGTTAGGCTTGCTCGCAGCGGGTGATTCGCGTAAAACTGTCAGCCGCAAATCTTGCCACTCACAACCCATTCACTGGACGATATGTTTCAAGATAACCCGCTGCTCGCGCAGCTTAAACAGCAACTTCACTCTCAGACCCCGCGCGTTGAAGGCGTAGTGAAAGGGACTGAGAAAGGCTTTGGCTTTCTTGAAGTAGACGGTCAAAAAAGTTACTTCATTCCGCCGCCGTACATGAAGAAAGTCATGCACGGGGATCGCATTATCGCCACCCTGCACACCGAGAAAGAGCGCGAAATCGCCGAGCCGGAAACTCTGGTCGAGCCGTTCCTGTCGCGCTTTGTCGGCCGCGTGCAAAAGCGCGACGACCGTCTGTCCATCGTGCCCGATCATCCGTTGCTGAAAGATGCGATTCCGTGCCGCCCGGTGCGTGAATTGACCCACAACTTCCAGGCCGGCGACTGGGCGGTGGCGGAAATGCGCCGTCACCCGCTGAAAGGCGATCGCGGCTTCAACGCCGATCTGACCCACTTTATCACCGAAGGTGAAGACCATTTCGCCCCGTGGTGGGTGACGCTGGCGCGTCACAACCTGGAGAAAGAGGCGCCGGAGATGCAGGCCCTCAGCGAACCGGCCGCTGCGCTGGTGCGTGAAGACCTGACCGCGCTCGAATTCGTCACCATCGACAGCGCCAGCACCGAAGACATGGACGATGCGCTGTATGTGACCGACAACGGTGACGGTTCGCTGCAGTTGACCATCGCCATCGCCGATCCGACCGCCTACGTCGAACAAGGCAGCAAGCTGGACGATATCGCCCGCGTGCGCGCCTTCACCAACTACCTGCCGGGCTTCAACATCCCGATGCTGCCGCGCGATCTGTCGGACAACCTGTGCTCGCTGCGCCCTAACGAGCGCCGCCAGGTGCTGGCTTGCCGCGTAACCATCGCCGCCGACGGCGCGCTGGGCGAGGATATTCAGTTCTTCGCCGCCGAGATCGAATCCAAAGCCAAGCTGGTATACGACGAAGTCTCCGACTGGCTGGAAGGCATTGCCGGCTGGCAGCCGCCGAGCGACGCCGTCGCGCAACAAATCACCCTGCTGAAGCGCGTTTGCGACGCGCGCAACGCCTGGCGCCATCAGCATGCGCTGGTGTTCAAAGACCGCCCGGACTACCGCTTCGTGCTGGGTGAAAAAGGCGACGTGCTCGAGATCGTTACCGAGCAACGCCGCAGCGCCAACCGCATCGTTGAAGAGTGCATGATCGCCGCCAACGTCTGCGCCGCCATCGTGCTGCGCGATCGCCTGGGCTTCGGCGTGTACAACGTGCACACCGGTTTCGATCCTGCTCTGGTCGAGCAAGCGGTCACCGTATTGCAGGCCAACGGCGTGGAAGCCGAGGCCGAGAAGCTGCTGACCCTCGACGGTTTCTGCGAACTGCGCCGCCACCTGGATGCGCAGCCGACCCAGTTCCTCGACAGCCGCATCCGCCGCTTCCAGACCTTCGCCGAGATCAGCACCACGCCGGGGCCACACTTCGGTCTGGGTCTGGAGGCTTACGCCACCTGGACATCGCCGATCCGTAAATACGGCGATATGGTCAACCATCGCTTGCTGAAGGCGATCATCAACCAGCAGCCGGCAGAAAAACCGCAGGATGACGTGACGGTGCAGCTGGCGGAACGCCGCCGCCTGAACCGCATGGCGGAGCGCGACGTCGGCGACTGGCTGTACGCCCGCTTCCTGCAGGACAAGGCCGGTACCGATACCCGCTTCAACGCCGAGATCATCGACGTGACCCGCGGCGGCCTGCGCGTGCGCCTGCTGGACAACGGTGCGGTTGCCTTCATCCCGGCACCGTTTATTCACGCGGTGCGCGACGAGATGCAGTGCAGCCAGGAAACCGGCACCGTGCAGATCAAGGGTGAAGTGGTTTACCGCCAGAGCGACACCTTGCAGGTCACCATCGCCGAAGTGCGCATGGAAACCCGCAGCGTGATCGCCCGTCCGGCGGCCTGAACGCCAGCCTGAAACGGCCGCAACGCAAAGCGCCGACGGTGAAAACCGCCGGCGTTTTTTTTTCGACTAGTGCAGCGGCTCACCGCCGGTTTCACGCAGCAGCGGCAGCACCGCCAGCGAAGCCAGCGTCGCCAGCATCAGATAGACGGCGGGCGCCAGCAGCGAACCGCTCAGCGCGATCGACTGCGAAGCGATGTACTGGGCGAAGCCGCCGAAGATCGCCACCCCAAGGCTGTAGACCAAGGCAAACCCCAGCGCCCGAATGCGCTGCGGGAACAGCTCCGAAATCATCAGCATGGTCGGCACCGAACCGAGCGTGGTCAACCCGACCAGCACCGCGACAATCAGCAGCAGCACCGCCGGATGCGGTACCGCGCTCAGCCACCAAAACGCCGGTAGGGCCACGATCAGAATCGCGATCCGCGACCCACGGATCAGCGGCAAACGGCCGTAACGATCGCACCAGTGCCCGACCAGCAGACTGCCGCCGAAGGTGACGAGGCCCGCCAGCAGCATCGCGGCATAGCCGTAGGCCTGCGCCATCCCCAGGTATTTCACCGCGTAGGTGCCGAGATAATACATCGAGATGTAAGTGGCGACGGTCGCGCCGATGGTCAACATCACGCCGAGCACCACCGCCCGCGAGTGCTGGCGCAACTGCGCAGGCGGCTCGTGGGCTCGCGACACCGACGGCCGATCGCTCTCCAACCCGAGGCGCAGCCAGCAACCGAGCGGCGCCAGCGCCACGCCGATAAAGAAAGGAATGCGCCATCCCCACTCGGCCATAGCGTTCGGCTCACCGGAAAGCACCGGCAAGGCCGCGCTGAGCGCCAGCGCGGTGACGCCGCCGACCACGGTAGCGATGCCCTGCGTCGCCAGCGACCAGCTGGAATAGAAGCCGCGCCGGTTGGGCGGCGCCGACTCCACCAGCAACGACATCGATGCCCCCACCTCGCCGCCCGCCGCCACGCCCTGGATCAGGCGTGCCGCCACCAGCGTGACGGTTCCCCAATAGCCGGCGCTGGCGTAGGTCGGCGCAAAACCGATCATCGCCGTGCCCAGGCTCATCAAGGAAATCGTCAGGATCATCGCCGGCTTGCGGCCATGGCGATCGGCATAGGCGCCAATCAGAATGCCGCCCAGCGGCCGCATGAAGAAGCTGACGCCGAACGTGGCAAACGCCAACAGCAACGCCAGATGCGGATCGCTGGACGGCGGAAAGAATAATACGCTGATGTAAATAACGAAGAAGTTATAAATACCGAAATCGAAAAACTCCAGCGCATTGCCGAAGGAGGCGGCGAATATGACCTTTTTGCCGCCGGCCTTCGGGGCCGATATTATTGCCGCCTGGGTTTCAGCCATATTTTCACTCATCATTACCTTCCCTGTTATTATTTTCGAGTTTATTTTAAATACGCTTCCGCCAACGCTCCCCAATACTGGCTGCCGGCCGCCAGGCAGCCGTCGTTAAAGTCATATCCCGGGTTATGCACCATGCAGCTGCCTTCGCCATCGCCGTTGCCGATGATCAGGTAGCAGCCCTGCGGATGCGCATCGAGCATGAAGGCGAAATCTTCACTGCCCATCAGCGGCCGGGCGCCGTAGTGTGCGCGGTCATCGCCGAACTGCTGCTGCGCCACGCGGTGGGCGAAACGGGTCATCGCTTCGTCGTTGACCAGTACCGGTGTGCCGTTAACGTGTTCCACCACCGCGTGAGCGCCGAAGCTTGCCGCCTGCGCCTCGATCAGCGCCGGAATGCGCGCCAGCAAGGTGGCGCGCGCCTGGCGATCCAGCGAGCGCACGCTGAGCTTCATCTCCGCGCTGTCCGGGATCACGTTGGCCGCCTCACCGGCCTTGATGCTGCCGACGGTGATCACCGCCGCCTCCAGCGGATCGATATTGCGCGAAACGATGCTCTGCAGCGCGACGGTGATATGCGAAGCCACCAGCACCGGATCGACCGTCAGCTGCGGAATGGCACCGTGGCCGCCGCGCCCCTGCACCCGCACGTTGAACTGATCCATCGAGGCCATAAACGGGCCGTGCTGGAAGAAGAACTCGCCGAGCGGCATCCCCGGCATGTTGTGCATGGCGAAGATGGCGTCGCAGGGGAAGCGCTCGAACAGCCCCTGTTCGACCATGCGCGCGCCGCCGTTCAGCATCTCTTCCGCCGGTTGGAAAATCAGGTGCAGCGTGCCGTTGAAGTTGCGCGTTTGCGCCAGGTAACGAGCGGCACCGAGCAGCATGGTGGTGTGGCCGTCATGGCCACAGGCGTGCATGCGGTTGGCCACGCTGCTGCTCCAGGGCTTGCCGTTGTTCTCCTCGATCGGCAAGGCGTCCATATCGGCACGCAATCCTAGGCGTTTAACGCCGTCGCCCACCCGCAGCGTGCCCACCACGCCGGTGCCCGCCAATCCGCGGTGCACCTCATAGCCCCACGAATTCAGATAATCCGCCACCAGATCGCTGGTGCGAAACTCTTCGAAACCCAGTTCAGGGTGTTGATGAATATCGTGCCGAATGGCCGTGAGCTGCGGTAAATACCCTTCGATGATTTTATTTATCATAATTAAATTCCTTTCGTGACTTTATTATTTATTTTATGAATGATTAAACCTGCGGGTTGAAATAAAGGTATAACACGGCACGGATGATTTTATTTCGGCACGCCTCGACAGATAAAATAATAATTCGCCAGACGCCGTGCCCGAATAAAAAACGACGATGATTCGCTGTACGCACCGTGAAAATGCAGAATGAATAACTGCCGAGGATTGCGTGGGCGGCAGCCTGCGCCAACGCGGTTTCATCACGTTGTTTTTACACTAAAACCCCACCTGCTTCACATTTCTCATCCGACCTGCCGCGGTTCGGCGGCAAAACTTCTACTGTTAAAACGTCATTCCTAATAACAACGTCGATTTTTACCTCTGTACGCCAAGGAGTTGTTTCATGAAAAACATCAGGTCAGGACTTATCTGGCTGCTGGTGGCGTTGGTCGGCGCCTTCGCCTTCGCCATGCTGGCGCTCAGCCGCGGCGAACACGTCAACGCCGTCTGGCTGGTGGTCGCCGCCGTCGCCTGCTACAGCATCGCCTACCGCTTCTACAGCCGGTTCATTGCCGACAAGGTCTTTGAACTGGACGACCGCCGTCTGACCCCGGCAGAACGCCACAACGACGGCCTGGACTACGTGCCCACCAACAAATGGGTGCTGTTCGGCCACCACTTCGCCGCCATCGCCGGCGCCGGGCCGCTGGTGGGGCCGATTCTGGCCGCGCAGATGGGCTTCCTGCCGGGAACCATCTGGATCCTGGTCGGCGTTATGCTGGCCGGCGCGGTGCAGGATTTCCTGGTGCTGTTCATCTCCACACGCCGCGACGGACGTTCGCTGGGGGAAATGGCCAAGCAAGAGCTGGGCGCATTCGCCGGGGTGATCACCATGCTCGGCGCGCTGGGGGTGATGATCATCATCCTGTCGGCGCTGGCGCTGGTGGTGGTAAAAGCCTTGGCCGACAGCCCGTGGGGGCTGTTCACCATCGCCGCCACCATCCCGATCGCCCTGTTCATGGGCATCTATATGCGCTTTATCCGGCCGGGCAAGATCGCTGAAATCTCGGTGATCGGCTTCGTGCTGATGCTGCTGGCGATTATTTACGGCGGCAACGTGGCGCAAGATCCTTACTGGGGGCCGTTCTTCACGCTGCACGGCACCACCCTGACCTGGGTGCTGGTGATCTACGGCTTCGTCGCTTCGGTGCTGCCGGTGTGGCTGCTGCTGGCGCCGCGCGACTACCTTTCCACCTTTATGAAAATCGGCGTCATCATCGGCCTGGCCATCGGCATCGTCTTCGCCATGCCGGAGATGAAAATGCCGGCGGTCTCGCGCTTCATCGACGGCAGCGGCCCGGTGTTCGCCGGCGCCCTGTTCCCGTTCCTGTTCATCACCATCGCCTGCGGCGCCATTTCCGGCTTCCACGCGCTGGTCTCCAGCGGCACCACGCCCAAGCTGGTGGAACGCGAAAGCCACATTCGCTTTATCGGTTACGGCGCCATGCTGATGGAGTCTTTCGTCGCCATCATGGCGTTGATCTGCGCCTCGGTGCTGGATCCGGGCGTTTACTTCGCCATGAACTCACCGGCGGCGCTGATCGGCACCACGGTGGAAAATGCTTCGCAGGTCATTAACAGCTGGGGCTTTATCGTCACGCCGGAAACGCTGGCGCTGATCGCCAAAGAGGTAGGTGAGAACTCCATCCTGTCGCGCGCCGGCGGTGCCCCAACCTTCGCCGTGGGCATGGCGCACATCATCAGCGAGGTGTTCAACAGCCGGGCGATGATGGCCTTCTGGTACCACTTCGCCATTCTGTTCGAAGCGCTGTTCATCCTGACCGCCGTCGACGCCGGTACCCGCGCCTGCCGCTTTATGGTGCAGGATCTGGTGGGCGTGGCGGTGCCACAGCTGGCCAACAACCGTTCCTGGTTCGGCAATCTGGCGGGCACCACGGTGGCGGTAGCCGGCTGGGGCTTCTTCGTGTATCAAGGCGTGATCGATCCGCTCGGCGGCATCAATACCCTGTGGCCGCTGTTCGGCATCGGCAACCAGATGCTGGCATCGATGGCGCTGATCCTCGGCACCGTGGTGCTGTTCAAGATGAAAAAACAGCGTTACGCCTGGGTTACCATCCTGCCGACCGCCTGGCTGTTCGTGACCTCCATGACCGCCGGCTGGCAGAAAATCTTCCACGAGAAACCGAGCATCGGTTTCCTGGCGCAGGCGAAGAAATTCTCCACCGGCATTGAGCAAGGCACGATCATTGCGCCGGCCAAATCGCTGAAAGACATGGAGACCATCGTGTTCAGCAACCAAATCAACGCCGCGCTGTGCGGGTTCTTTATGCTGGTGGCGGTAACCATGCTGATCGCCGCCTTCTTCGCGATCCGCCGGGCGCTGCGTGCCGAACAGCCGACGGCGCATGAGGTGAGCGCCGCGCTTAGGGAAGAAACCGGCCGCAGCTAAGCGTTTCAGTCATCCAGCAAGGGCGCCGCGGCGCCCTTTTTACTGGCCAGGCTTTAACCCAGCAGCGTGGAGCCGAAAGCCCCCTGCCAATCCTGCTCGAACTTCTCGACCGCGGCCTGCACCGCTGGCGCGCTGAGGAACTGCTCCGCCACATCCACCGGCAGCGTGATGGCCTGGCAGCCCGCCAGCAGGCATTCCAGCGCCTGGCGCGGCGTTTTAAAGCTGGCGGCCAGCACCTGCGCCGACGGCGCGTGCAGGCTCAGCAGCTGCTGCAGCTCGTGCACCATTTCGATACCGTCGCCGCCCTGCGCATCTACCCGATTGACGTAAGGCGCCACATATTCCGCCCCGGCCAAGGCCGCCAGCAGCCCCTGCCCGGCGCCGTATACCGCCGTGCCCAGCGTCGGAATGGACATCGTTTTAAGCTTCTTGATCGCAGCCAGCCCCTCGGCGGTTGCCGGGATCTTCACCACCAGCCCCGGTACGCGCTGGCTGAGCAGCGCCGCCTCCGCCACCATGCGCTCGGCATCGGCCGCCATCACCTGCGCGAACAGCTTGCCGGTGCCGCCGAGGGCGTCGCGCAGCGCAGGCAGCACTTCCCAGATCGGCTTGCCTTCCTTCGCCACGATGCTCGGGTTGGTGGTGACGCCGTGCAGCGGCAGAATGCGCGCCAGGCGTTTTACCGCAGTCACATCGGCGGTATCGAGATAAAGCTCCATCACGGACTCCTGTGTCATGTTCTGTGGGCGGATTCAAACTCTGATCATCATAGGGCAAAAACCCTGTCAACTTTTGACCAAAATCAATTCAACTTTCATTCGAAACATCTTTAATGGCGAAAGATTCAGCAACGCCAAACGGGTGACTCATGTTCTTCAATCTGCAGCGCTACTCGACCCATGATGGCCCTGGCATCCGCAGCGTGGTCTTTTTAAAAGGGTGCCCGCTGAGCTGCCGCTGGTGTCAGAACCCGGAAAGCCGCTCGCGCCACGCGGATCTGCTGTTTGACGAGCGCCTGTGCCTGAGCGGCTGTACGCTGTGCACCGAGCGCTGCCCGCAAGGCCTGCGGCGTGACGAGGGAGCATTGACGCTGCGGCGCGACGTCATCAGCAAAGACGACTATGCGGCGCTGGCCGCCGCCTGCCCGACCGGCGCGCTCAGCCTGTGCGGCAGCGCGGTCAACCCCGACGATATCATGGCCGAGGTGATGCGGGATAAGCCTTTCTACCTGCGCAGCGGCGGCGGTTTAACGCTGTCCGGCGGCGAACCCTTTATGCAGCCGGAAATCGCGGCGGAGCTGCTGCGGCGCGGCCGGGAAGCCGGCATCCACACCGCCGTCGAATCCTGTCTGCACGTTCCCTGGCGCTACATCGCCCCTTCGTTGCCCTGGCTGGATCTGCTGTTGGCCGATCTCAAACACACCGATGAAGCGCGCTTCAAAACCTGGACCGGCGGCTCCGCCCGTCGGGTGATGAACAATTTTCGCCGGCTGGCGGCGCACGGCGTGCCAATGACCGTGCGCGTGCCGCTGATCCCCGATTTCAACGCCGATCGCCACTCTGTCCGCGCGATTGTCGACTTCGCCGCCGACGAGATCGGCGTATCGGAGATCCATTTTCTGCCGTACCACACGCTGGGCATCAACAAGTATCACCTGCTCGGCGAGCCCTACCGCGCCGCCCGCACGCCGCTGGACGCGCCCGATCTGCTGGCCTTCGCCGAAGCGTACGCCGGCGCCAAAGGCCTGACCGCCATTTTGCGAGGATAACGCCATGACCACATTGGATTTGACCACCCTCAGCGCCCGTATTCAGGCGCATAAGAACGCGCTGATCCACATCGTCAAACCGCCGGTGTGCACCGAACGCGCGCAGCACTATACCGAAGCCTATCAACAGCATCAGGATCGGCCGCTGCCGGTGCGCCGTGCGCTGGCGCTGGCCAACCACCTGGCGAAGCGCAGTATCTGGATCGCCAACGACGAGCTGATCATCGGCAACCAGGCCAGTGAGCTGCGCGCCGCGCCGATCTTCCCCGAATACACCGTCGGCTGGATAGAAAACGAGATCGACCAGTTGGCCGACCGGCCGGGCGCCGGCTTCTCGGTCAGCGAAGAGAACAAGGCGATTTTGCACCGTCTTTGCCCCTGGTGGCGCGGCCAAACGGTGCAGGATCGCTGCTACGGCATGTTTACCGACGAACAGAAGGCGCTGCTGGCCACCGGCATCATCAAGGCCGAGGGCAACATGACCTCCGGCGACGCCCACCTGGCGGTCAACTTCCCGCTGCTGCTGGCGCTAGGCCTCGACGGCCTGCGTGAAAAGGTGAACGCGCGCCGCAGCCGCCTGCACCTGACCGAGTGGGAAGACCTGCACAAAGCGCAGTTTCTCAACGCCATCGACATCGTGCTGGCGGCGCTGAGCGAACACATCCTGCGCTTCGCTCGCCTGGCGCGCGACATGGCGCAACGCGAAACCCGCGACTGGCGCCGCACCGAGCTGCTGGCTATCGCAGACAACTGCGACCTGATCGCCCATCGCCCGCCGCACACCTTCTGGCAGGCGCTGCAGCTGTGCTATTTCATCCAGCTGACGTTGCAGATCGAATCCAACGGCCATTCGGTTTCTTTTGGTCGTCTCGACCAATATCTCTATCCCTGGTATCGGCGCGACGTCGAGCTGGAGCAAAACCTGGCGCGGGAAGACGCCATCGAGCTGCTGCACAGCTGCTGGCTGAAGCTGCTGGAGGTCAACAAGATCCGTTCCGGCTCGCACTCCAAGGCCTCCGCCGGCAGTCCGCTGTACCAGAACGTCACCATCGGCGGTCAAAAACTGATCGACGGCCGGCCGTGCGACGCGGTCAACCCGCTGTCCTACGCCATTCTCGAGTCCTGCGGCCGCCTGCGCTCCACCCAGCCCAACCTCAGCGTGCGTTACCACGCCGGAATGAGCGCCGATTTCCTCGACGCCTGTGTGCAGGTGATCCGCTGCGGCTTTGGCATGCCGGCGTTCAACAACGACGAAATCGTCATTCCCGAGTTCATCAAACTGGGGGTTGAGCCGCAGGATGCCTACGACTATGCCGCCATCGGCTGCATCGAGACCGCCGTCGGCGGCAAATGGGGCTATCGCTGCACCGGCATGAGCTTCATCAACTTCGCCCGCGTGCTGCTGGCGGCGCTGGAACAGGGCCGCGACGCCACCTCCGGGCAGATTTTCCTGCCGCAGGAACAGGCGCTGTCCAAAGGGAACTTCGCCGATTTCGAGCAGGTGATGGCGGCATGGGATCGGCAAATCCGTTACTACACGCGCAAGTCAATTGAGATCGAATGCGTGGTGGACAGCGTGCTGGAGGAGAACGCCCACGATATCCTCTGTTCCGCGCTGGTGGATGACTGCATCGAACGCGGCAAAAGCATCAAGCAAGGCGGCGCCAAGTACGACTGGGTTTCTGGCCTGCAGGTCGGCATCGCCAACCTCGGCAACAGCCTGGCGGCGGTGCGCAAACTGGTGTTCGAGCAAGGGACAATCGGCCAGCAGCAGTTGGCGGCGGCGCTGGCCGACGACTTCGCCGGGTTGGATGGCGAACAGCTGCGCCAGCGGCTGCTCAACGCCGCGCCCAAATACGGCAACGACGTGGACGACGTCGATCGGCTGCTGGTGCGCGCCTACCAAACCTACATCGAGGAACTGAAGCAGTATCGCAACACCCGCTTCGGCCGCGGGCCGATCGGCGGCGGCTACTACGCCGGTACGTCGTCTATCTCAGCCAACGTGCCCTTCGGCGCCGCCACCCTGGCGACCCCGGATGGCCGTAAGGCGCACCAGCCGCTGGCGGAAGGCGCCAGCCCGGCGTCCGGCACCGACCACCTGGGGCCGACGGCGGTGTTCAATTCGCTCGCCAAGCTACCGACCGGAGCGATCCTCGGCGGCGTGTTGCTCAACCAAAAGCTGAACCCGACGACGCTGGACAACCCACGCGATCGGGAAAAGCTGATGCTGATGTTGCGCACCTTCTTCGAGAGCTATCGCGGCTGGCATGTGCAGTACAACATCGTGTCGCGCGAAACGCTGCTGGCAGCGAAGCAACACCCTGACCAATATCGTGATTTAGTGGTTCGCGTAGCTGGCTATTCCGCCTTCTTTACCGCATTATCCCCTGAGGCGCAGGATGATATTATTGCGCGCACAGAACATACTCTTTAAACCTTTGACTCTTAGCGGCCGCACCTTGGCGGCCGCATCATCAGGCCGATATGAATTTACGACAACAGACCATATTGCAGTTGGTTAACGATCGCCGGCGGATCAGCGTCAATGAGCTGGCGCGCGCCTCGGGCGTCTCGGAAGTCACCATCCGGCAAGATCTCAACCTGCTGGAAAAGCGCAGCTACCTGAAGCGGGTACATGGCTCCGCCGTGGCGCTGGAGAGCGACGACGTCGACGCCCGCATGATGTCCAACTTCACTCTCAAGCAGCGGCTGGCGCAGTACGCCGCCGCGCAGGTCAACGACGGCGAGACGATCTTTATCGAGAGCGGCAGCGCCAACGCCCTGCTGGCGCGCTACATCGCCGAACGCAAGCGCATTACGCTGATCACCGTCAGCCATTACATCGCCAACCTGCTGAAAGAAACCGACTGCGACGTGATTGTGCTGGGCGGCATGTACCAGAAGAAAAGCGAGACCGTGGTCGGCCCACTCACGCGGCTGTGCATTCAGCAGGTGCATTTCAACAAGGCGTTTATCGGCATTGACGGCTTTCAGGCCGAAACCGGCTTTACCGGCCGCGACATGATGCGCGCCGACGTGGTCAGCGCAGTGCTGGCCAAGGGCGTGGAGAATATCGTGCTAACGGACTCCAGCAAATTCGGCCAGATCCAGCCCAACCCGCTGGCGCAGCCGGGCCAGATCAGCCGGGTGATCACCGATTCGCGTTTGGCGCTCGAGTATCAGCATCAACTGAAACGCCAGGGCATACAGGTGGAGTTGGTCAACGACTAACGCGGGCCACCATCATACCAAGCGCGCCGCGCGGGCCACGCCGCGCGCCTTTCCCCCTGCGCAGCGGGATTTTAAGACTATTTACCTGTTTATCCTTCCCGAGAAACCTATACTCAGTTTCGGCAACTTTTGGGCCGTAACTTGCTAATTATTCGGCTTTTAACAAAAAATGCCATTTTTTATATCGATACTGTATGGGAACCAACGGCAGGCCTGATTTATGGTTAACGCCTATACTTATAGGGCACTTCCATATAGCCAATGCTAAGGAGAAGTCATTATGATGATTATCAATAAACGTTTCGCCACCGCCGCTCTGGCACTGACTCTGGCGTTTTCACTCAGCGCCTGTTCCAACATGTCCAAACGCGATCGCAACACCGCAATCGGTGCCGGTGCCGGTGCAGTCGGCGGTGCAGTGCTGACCAACGGCAGCGCGTTGGGCACGCTGGGTGGGGCTGCGGTGGGGGGCATTATCGGTCACCAGGTTGGCAAATAACCTGACCGAGCGTCCTCGGCCAACAGGCTGGCAAAAGCGCCTCGGCGCTTTGACGTATTAACCAGAATAACGATGATTTCAGGTCTGTTTTACTTTAAGTCTATGGTTCTTTTGCCGTTAACGGGCTAACCCCCGGCAGCAACAACCTCAAGCCATGCCGCGGCATTGCACCGCGGCATGGCGATTCAGCTCAACCGCCCGCCAGTTTGACCTTCATGCCTTTGGCTTCCAGCAGCTGCTTGAGCAGATCGCGTTTATCGCCCTGGATTTCGATGATCCCGTCTTTCACCGAACCGCCGCAGCCACATTTCTTCTTCAGCTCGGCCGCCAGTTTGTCGAGCGCAGCGTCATCCAGATCGATACCGGCGATCAGGCACACGCCCTTCCCCTTGCGGCCGCTGGTTTGACGCTGGATGCGCACGATGCCGTCACCTTTGGCGCGTTGCGGTTTAACCTCTTCCTGCTTAATACGGCCGGTGTCCGTGGAATACACCAGGCGGCTGTTATCGTCATTCATCGGCAGTTCCTCAGGCCAAAGAGGCGCGGATCGCGCGCAGCGTCGCGGCCGGATCGGCAGATTGGGTGATCGGACGCCCAATCACCATGTAGTCCACGCCGGCGGCCTGTGCCTGCACCGGCGTCATGATACGGCGCTGATCGCCCGCCGCGCTGCCTTCAGGGCGGATCCCCGGCGTAACCAGCTGGAATGCCTGCCCGCAGGCCGCCTTCAGCCGCTGCGCTTCGTGTGCCGAACACACCACGCCGTCCAGCCCACAGTCGCGGGTCAGGCGCGCCAGGCGCTCGGCGTGTTCCGCCGGGCTGGCCTCGATGCCGATGCCGCGCAGGTCTTCCGCTTCCATGCTGGTGAGCACCGTCACGGCAATCAGCAGCGGCGCATCCGCCCCGAATGACGCCAGCGCTTCTTTAGCGGCGGTCATCATGCGCGCGCCGCCGCTGGCGTGGACGTTGACCATCCAAACGCCCAGCTCGGCCGCCGCCGCGACCGCATGCGCGGTGGTATTGGGAATATCGTGGAATTTCAGGTCGAGAAACACGTCGAAGCCACGCCCATGCAGATCGCGCACCAGCTGCGGCCCAAACAGCGTGAACATTTCTTTGCCCACTTTCAGCCGGCAGTCTTGCGGATCGATACGGTCGGCGAACGCCAGCGCAGCGTTCTTATCGGCGTAATCTAACGCCACAACGATTGGAGATGATTTTAAGTCATTGTTATTAGCGTTATTTTCAGACTTCATTTCTTCTACCTTCTCTAAAATAGACATAATCAGGGACTCACCCGCGAAACTGACCGCCGCATTCTACATGTCGGGGGCCAGAAATCCCAGCCACAGCACGCACCGGCGCTCTGTCATGTTACCTCTCACCTTTGTCATGGCGCGTCAACGAAAGCGCATCAGCGATAAACCACGTAGCGTAAAACGCCGTAAAGATGCGTAAATTGTTAATCAGATATTTTGAATTACTTACTCAGCATTATCAGATTTTCAATCTGTGCAGATGCTTTATTATTCAGTC
The DNA here is from genome assembly GCF_016805595.1 of Serratia sp. 4542. Taxonomy (NCBI): domain Bacteria; kingdom Pseudomonadati; phylum Pseudomonadota; class Gammaproteobacteria; order Enterobacterales; family Yersiniaceae; genus Serratia; species Serratia sp. 4542. The sequence goes on along the minus strand of NZ_RXKV01000010.1, from coordinate 666,096 downwards.
CATCGGAAGCGAATGGCTTCCTTCCTAAATAAACAGACTGGAGTCACCTATGAAAACCATCAAATATTTTGCAGCCGCTGCCGCTATCGCACTGACCTCTTTCGCCACCTTCGCCGCTGAACCGGTCAACAGCCAGCAGGCCGATAACCTGACCGCCACCGGCATCGTTTCCGCAGGCCACGCGACCACCCTCAGCAGCCTGGAGAAAAAGCTGGCCGCTAAGGCCGACGCTCAGGGCGCCAGCAGCTACCGCATCATCTCCGCCGGTGGTAACAACATGCTGAGCGGCACCGCCATCATCTACAAATAACATTTCTGGTACAGGGCCCGCGCGTTCGGGCCCTGCCTCTGTTTCTCGCCTAAAAAACCCGCGTTTTCCTCGCCCCTATTTGTTACAGAAATATTAAATTTTTATTACACACTAGACACCCGATCGCCAGTGGCTTAGCTTGAAGGCATCTTCCTGCAGAAAGGCTTTCAAAATGAGCGAGATATCGACACTTACCATTAAAATTCCTCTGGAACTCAAGGAAAAAATCCGTGCCGCCGCCGCTGAAAACGAATTTTCGTTGAGCGTGGAAGTGTGCCAGCGCCTGGAAAGCAGCTTCATTGCGCCCGCCGCCAAGGCAGAAAAACCGGCCAAAAAGGCGGATGAGCTGCACCATGGCGAGATCGACAACCAAAGCACCGAAGAAGAAATTGAACAGCCTCTGAGCCAGAAAGAGCTGAAGAAACTCCGCCAGCTGTTGAAAACCGGCGCCAAAGGCGGCAAGAAAAAGTAAACGACGAACAGACAAACATAAAAAAACGGGGCGATAAATCGCCCCGTTTTATTTTGTCGAGCCGCGGCGTTATTGCCCATCCAGGCCGCGGATCGGTTTAACCGATGACCAGGCGCGGCACGACGGGCAATGCCAATAGAGCGAGTGCGCGGTGAAGCCGCATTTGTGGCAGCGGTAACGCGGTTTGGTGCGAATTTGCTCGCCGACCATATCGCGCAACAGCAGCAGGCTCTCTTTCGCCCGGCCGTCTTCGGCGTCCGCCAGGTGATAATCCATCAGCCGGTAAAATACCCGCATGGTCGGATGGCGTTGCAGCTGGCGGTTGATATAGACCTGCACCACGTCGCGCCCTTCGTGCTGCTCGATGATCTCGGCCAGCATCAGATCGGCGGTGGCACCGGTGTTCTCTTCTACGCAGCGCTTCAGGAATTCAGCCCAATTGTGCTGTTGTTCCGGCAGATGAGTGTAGCACTCCTGCAGCATCGGCAGCGTTTCGCTGACCAACTCTTTATCCTGACTCAGTACGCGTTGCAGCAACTCGGCGGCTTTGGCGTAGTCGTTTTGCGCCATATAGATGCGGCCGAACATGATGGACACGCGCGCACACTGTTTATCGGCTGCGTCCGCACGCTTGAGCAGGCTCATCGCTCGATCGAGATCGTCGCTGCCCATCGCCTGCAGCGCCAGTTCACAATAGAAGTGTGCGATCTCGACGCGTTGTTTCTCTTTACCCAGCTTGACCAACTTTTCCGCCACGTCGATCGCTTTTTGCCAATCGCTGGTGGCCTGATGGATCACCAGCAGTTGCTGCAGCGCCGATACGCGAAAATCCGCTTCGTCAGTCAACTGGCTGAACATGTCTTCCGCACGATCGTACAGCCCGGCCGCCATATAGTCGCGGCCCAGCTGCTGTACCGCCAGCAGACGCTGTTCGAAGGTCAGGGAGGCGCTTTCCATCAAGGCCTGATGGATGCGGATGGCGCGGTCGACTTCGCCACGCGAACGGAACAGGTTACCCAGCGTCAGGTGGGCTTCAACGGTGTTGCTGTCCTCTTTCAACATGTCGAGGAACAAATCGACCGCCTTGTCCTGCTGGTTGGAAAGCAGAAAGTTCACCCCTGCCACGTATTCACGCGACAGGCGGTTGGCTTCTTGCTGTTTATCCTGCTGAGCGCTTCTGCGCCCCATGTACCAACCGTACGCGGCAGCCACGGGCAGCAACAGAAACAGCAGTTCTAACATAGAGGATTATTCCTTGCTGACAACGGGCTGAGCCGCCGGTTCAGCGGGCTGCTCAAGCTGCAGCTCCAGCCTTTTGATCTTGCGCTCGGCGCGGCCCAGCGCAATGCGCGTGCGCAGGTAGAACAGACCGCAAATGATCCAGCCAAGAACGAAACCGGCGCCAAACAGCGTGGCCAACAGGGTCGATACGCGATAATCGCCCTGCGCAACCAGATAGTTAAAATTGACCACCTGATCGTTATGCGCACCCAAGGTGACGGAAATCACGAAGATCACCAGAACCAACAAAAAAATCAGCAAATATTTCACATTCTTTCCCGCGATGCCGAGTGAATCGGATGAACGATGCCAAAACGTGGCGTCCCTAACCCTTAAGTTAGCATTTCCCGTTGCGGCAGGGAAACCCTGCGGCACGATAAAACCACATATCTGCTGGCATATTCGGCAGTAAACGGCCTTAACGAACAAATTGATGAGAAAGCTTCTCAAAACGTCGAATTTATAAGGATATGGGGGCGGCCGGGCGGATTGCAATGGCGGGAAAATGTAAGCGGTTAATGCGGCGCCGATCCGACGCCGCCTTTTTGTGACATAGTCACGTCAGGACATGATTAACCCGCCGTCCACATTGATGGTCTGGCCGGTAATATAGTCGGCATCGTCCGAGGCAAGGAAAGCCACGAGGCCCGCCACGTCCTCGGGTTGACCGGCGCGCTTAAGGGGAATCCCCGCCACCCACTCGGCCATCAACTCTCCTTTGCCATAGGTTTTTTCCGGGCCACTGAGAATTTCGCCCCAAACGCGGTCGTTATATTCCCACATCTCGCTTTCAATGATGCCGGGGCAGAATGCATTGACGGTGATGCCATGCGGTGCCAGTTCCAGCGCTAAACTCTGCGTAATGCCGATCACGCCCATTTTGCTGGCGGCGTAATGCGGTGTGTAAATGAACCCGTTACGTCCCTGACCGGAAGAGGTGTTGATCAGCCGCCCCCGGCGTTGGCCGACCATATATTTGGCCGCCTCCCGGCAGCAGAGCCAGACCGCCGTGGTATTTACCGCCAACACTTTCTCAAAATCGCTTTTGGGCATCTGGTCAAAACGATCGATAGTGATCACCCCGGCATTTTGAATCGAAACGTCGATCGCGCCGAATCGCTCCCACGCCTGACGATAAAAATCAATCACCTGCGCTTCATCGGTCACGTCGAGGATAATCGGCAGAACCGCCACCCGATAACGCTGGCGCAGCGTTTCCGCCGTGGTCAGAATGCGTTCCGCATTCGATGCAATCACCAGATTGGCACCCAAACTGGCGAAACGTTCGGCGATACCCGCGCCAATGCCGCGGCATGCGCCGGTAATCACCACGGTTTTTCCCGTGAAATCACGATTCATGGTTGTTCTCCTGTCATCAATGCAGCCGCTTGCGGCCGCCACAAGGTGCGTTGTACCGCCTGCCGCCAGGCGCTGTAGTTTTCCTGCAGCTGCCGATGGCGCTGCATATCGGGTTTAAATTCATCATGTTGGGGCAACAATGCCACCAGTTGCCGATCGGAAGTCCCCCACAGGCTGCGCATCGCCATCAGCGCCGCCCCCAGCGCCGAGAGTTCCGCCGTGTTGCTGCGCCACACCGGGCAACCCAACAAATCGGCCTGAAACTGCATCAGCCAGTCATTGCGGCTCGGGCCGCCATCGGCCATTAACCCCTGCAGTACAAAGCCCGGCTGTTGCCGCAATACGTCGATCACATCGGCGATTTGATAAGCCACCGCTTCAAAAGCGGCCCGCACCACATGTTCCCGCCGCGTGCCGCGACTGAGCCCGCAGATCACGCCGCGCGCCTGTTCGTCCCACCAGGGCGCACCGGCCCCGGTCAAGGCCGGTACAAAATAAACGCCGCCGCTGTCGGACACGCGAACAGGCAGCTCACTTAACAGCGCCTCGTCCCCCGGCGGTATGGCGGTGATATCCAGCATCCAGGCAATGGCGTCGCCGGTGTGGGGAATATTGCCCTCCAGCGCATACTGCATACGCCCACCATCGTGCCAGGCGACGGTCGTTGCCAAAGCGCTCGTACCGCATAGCGCTTCGGCGATCGGCGCCATCACCGATGATCCGGTGCCATAGGTGGCCTTAGCCTGCCCTGCCTGGCCAAGCGCATGGCCGTACAGCGCCGCATGCGAGTCGCCCACCATCGCGCCAATCGGAATGCCGTCGGCAATGCCTTCCAATCCCAACGTCGTGCCGAACAGATGACTGGAAGGGTGGATCGTCGGCAGCGCCTGACGGGGAATGTTGAACAGCGCCAGCATCCGCTCGTCCCAATCGCCGGAAGCAAGGTTCAGTAGTTGAGTACGAGCGGCATTGGAGGTATCACAACCGAATGCCTGTCCTCCGCTCAACTGCCACAGCAGCCAGGCATCGATGGTACCAAGGCAGATCTCCCCGTTCTCCGCCATCCGTTGCCCCTCTTCGCTATGGTCGAGCAACCAACGCATTTTCGACGCCGAGAACAGCGGTGAAAGCGGCAGACCGGTGGCGTGACGCACCACTTCGGCCTGCCGATCGTGCCGCAGCCGTTCACAAAAATCGGCAGCGCGCGCACATTGCCAGGTTAAGGCCGGCCCGATCGGCTGGCCGTCGGAACGTCGCCAACCGATGGCGGTTTCACGCTGGTTGCTGATGGCGATACCGGCAATACGGGATGCCCCGGCCAACGCAATCGCTTCCCGCAGCACCGCAAGAGAGGCTTCCAGTAAGGCCTCGCCCCGCTGTTCCACCCAACCGGGCTGCGGCGTCTGCAGCGTCAGCGGCCTGCTGGCCCTGGCAACGATCGCCCCCTGAACATCCACCACCACGGCCTTGGCGTTGCTGGTGCCTTCGTCCAACGCGACAATGCAATCCGCTTTAACCATGGCTCACCTCAGCCAGCGGCTGCGCCGCTTTTTTTTCCTGGCGCTGCATCAAAATGACCTTGCTTTGCAAACGCTGCTGGAACTGATCGATCACCACGGCGGTGACGATCACCAACCCTTTAATCACCATTTGCCAGAACTCGCTGACGCCCATCATCACCAAACCGTCCGCCAGAAAAACGATCACAAAGGCACCGATGATCGAACCGAATACCCTGCCGCGGCCACCGCTCAGCGCCGTACCGCCCAGTACCGTCGCGCCGATGGCGTCCATCTCGAACATATTGCCGGTCATCGGGTGCGCGGTTTGCAATTGTGAAGCGATAACCAGCCCCACCAGCGCCGCGCACAGCCCGGAAAAGGCATAGACGAACATTTTCACTTTGACGATCGGCACCCCCGACAGCCGCGCTGCCGGTTCATTGCCGCCAATCGCATAGATATAGCGCCCAAGCGGCGTTTTCTTGGTGAGATAGATCCCCAACAACACGATGGCCAACATCAGCCAAATCGGATTGTAAATGCCCAGAAAGGTGCCAGATCCCAGGGCCGCGAAACCGGTGTTGCCCAGCGCTTCCATGCCCACCAGATTGGGATAGGTTTTGCCGTCCGCCGTCAGCAACGCCGCCCCACGCGCCACGTACATTGCGCCCAGGGTACAAATGAATGGCGCAACGCCGAGCCGCGTAATCAGCGTGCCGTTGACCAACCCCAACAATACGCCCAACAGCGCCACCGCACCGATCACTTCGAAAACGTTGAGAAACAGCCGGTTGCCGTCCCACAGCGGGATACCGACGGTCAACAGCGCACCGGCGATCATCCCGCACAAGCCCGCCACCGCGCCGACCGACAAATCGATGCCGCCGGTGAGGATCACCAGCGTCATACCAACCGCCAGCAACCCGGTAATCGCCACGTGCTGCGTCATGATCAGCAGATTGGAGACGGTCAGAAAATTCGGCACCATGCTGCTGAAAAACAGCACCACCAACAACAGGGCGATGAAGGTGCGCGCCTGCAGCAAATACATATACAACCGATATTTGGTTTGCATTGCCTTATCCTTATGCATGTGGGGTTGAGGCGCGGATCAGCGTTTCGCGATCGGCCCGTTCGCGCGGCAGATCGGCCGTCAGCTTCCCGTCCGCCATCACCATCACCCGGTCGGCCAGTGAGACCACCTCATCCAGCTCCGACGAAGAGAACATCACCGCCAGCCCCTGGCGTGCCATAGCGCCAATCAGGTGATAAACGTCCGTTTTGGCGCCGACGTCGATTCCGCGCGTCGGCTCATCGAGAAACACCACCTGCGGCCCGGTCAGCAGCGCCTTGCCCAACACCACTTTCTGCTGATTGCCGCCGCTGAGGCTGGTGATTGGCAGCTCCCGGTCGCTCACCTTGATCGCCAGTTTTTCGATCATGCCATCGACCAGCGCGCACTCCCCAGCCGCCGCCAACGGCCGCAGTGCATTGCGCCCCAGGCTGGCCAGGGTCATGTTGGCCTTGATCGACATCATCTGCACCAACCCCTCCGCCTGCCGGTCTTCCGGCACCAGCGCCATGCCCAACGCCATGCGTTGACGAAACCCCAACCGCTCCACGCTTTCGCCGTTGAGCAGAATGCGGCCGGCGGTCTGGCGCATCACGCCGTTGATCACCTTGAACAGTTCGGTGCGGCCGGCGCCCAACAGGCCATAAATGCCGATCACTTCCCCTTTGCGCAGTGAAAAACTGACGTCGTCGAGGCAATAGCCGCCGCTTTCACGCGGCAGCGTCAACCGCTCGACCTTCAGCACTTCATCCCCTTGCTCTGCCGCGCAATAATCAAAGTGTTTGCTCTTTTCCCCGACCATTTTTTCGATGATCCACGGGATACTGACGTTGCAGACCGACTCGGCGGCAACAAAACGCCCATCGCGGAACACCGTGATGCGATCGCCAATCTCCATCAGCTCTTCCAGACGGTGAGAAATGTAGATGATGGTGACGCCGCGTTTTTTCAGATCGGCGATCACCCGAAACAGCGTGCGCACCTCAGCCTGGCTCAGCGCCGATGTTGGTTCATCCATGATCAGCACCCGGGTGTCCTTCGCCAACGCGCGAGCAATTTCAACCAGCTGCTGATGGCCGATACCGAGGCTGCCCAACGGCGTATGCGGATCGATGTCCAACTCCAGCCGCTGCAGCAAGGCTTTGGCCAGCTGATATTGATAATCCACATTGATGCGGCCACGCTGGAAGAACTCGTTGGCCATAAAAATGTTGTCCATCACCGACAGGTTGGGGAACAGATTCAGCTCCTGGAAAATAATGCTGATCCCGAGCCGCTCCGCCTTCTGCGTGGAGGTTAACGTCACCGCTTTTCCCTCCAGCTCGATGGTGCCGGAGGACGGGGTTTCCACCCCCGCCAGCAGCTTCATCATGGTCGATTTGCCGGCGCCGTTTTCGCCGATCAGTACGTTGACCTGATTGCGAATCACTTGATAATTCACGCTATCCAACGCCGTGACGCCGGGATAGAGACGCGAAACGTTGCGCGTTTGAATAATGACCGGTTCGCTCATCACGCCCCCTTAAGGTTGAATGCGTACCGGCGTGATCAACAGCGGCTCGGCAGGTGCCTGCCAGCTGCTGAATACGCCATACACGGTAATGTGGTCACCCACCTTGGGTTGGGATCCGGCCAGTTCGTCGATCGAAGCCTGATTAATCGCCCTGGCGAAATCACCGAACAACGCTTGGTCATTGAAATCGCTGTAGCTCAGGCCGCGATAGCTGTCGCGCAACGCCGTACCGCGATAAACCGGCCCTATCTGCACCTCCACGCTGCTGAGCGGCGCATCGGTCAGTTTGAGCGTTAATTTTCCGCTGCGCGACCGGGTGTTGACCGCCGCGACTTCACCGCTGACCTTAACGTTGAAATAACAAGGAAACTCCGGTTGAGCGCGGTACCCCAGCAGACCACAGGCGCTGTCAAAATCCTTGGCCTGGGCGATCCGGGCGATCAGCTCGCCCAGCGGCTGCGCCGTTTTGATCGCTTGCGGGGCGATTTGGCTGCGGTAAATCTCCGCCGCCTGCGCCACATGCGGATTCACCGGGGAGCGAAGCTCCGCCAGTTTTTTCTCCGAGACGATACGGCAACCGCTCAACGTCAGGACGACGGTGACGGCCAGCGCAATGCGCATCGACATAACAACACCTCCGATCGCACCCCGCCGCCGGGACGGGGTGATGAAAGACACCGCTCAGCGCGGATTACGGTTTGAAGTTGAAGTCACTGACCCGTTGCGCATTGTCTTTGCCGATCAGGATGCCGCGGAACATCACGCGCTCCTTGCCGGTATAGCTGCCGGATTGGAAATAGCCGTCGAGGATTTCAACGCCCTGCGCGGCGATCGCCTGCGCCTGCAACATCACGCTGGCATAAAGGCTACCGTTGAGAATGGCGTCGCGTTCATCGTTGCTGCCGTCGATGCCCACCACGGTGACATCCTGCCGGCCGGCGGCCTTCAGCGCCGCCACTGCCCCCAGCGCCACCGGGCCGTTGCCGCAGATCACGCCTTTGATGTCCGGATGCGCCTGCAGAATACTGTCCATGGTGCGTTTTCCCTCCAGCAGATTGCCCTTGGCATCCTGACGCGCCACGCTGACCATCTCAGGATATTGGTCGATCACGTTGTGGAACGACTGCGAGCGCGTGACGCAGTTATTATCCGCCAGGTTGCAGGTCAGCTCGGCGTATTTGCCGGTTTCTCCCATTTTTTCTACAAACTGGTTGGCGACGTCCGAGCCGGCCTGGAAGTTGTTATGGGTGATCTGCGCCAACGCTACGCCATCGACCGGGATCTCGCGGTTGATCAGTACCACCGGAATACCGGCGTTTTTCGCCTGCTGCACGGCGGCGACGCTGGCCTGGGAATCGGCGTTATCCAAAATGATGCCCTGTACTTTGCGGCCGATAACCAAGCTGATCAGCTCCCCCTGGCGCTTAACGTCTTCGCCGTGCGACAACACCAGCGTCTGGTAACCGAGGGACTTGGCCTTGGTCTCGGCCCCCTTGGCCTCTGCGGAGTAATAAGGGTTATCCAGCGAATTGACGAGAATGGCGATCGTGCCCTTTTCCGCCGCCATGGCAGAGGTGCAGGCAAAACCGGTGAGCAGGGTAAGGTAAGTGGCTATTTTTCTCATGATGGTGTTCTCTTATCGTTGTGTTGAACATCGTCTGGTGTTGGCGATCGCTGCGGTTGCCGCTTACCAAATGGTAAAACCGCCGTCGATCATCAGGTCCGCGCCGGTAATCATGTCGCTGCCGTTGCTGGCAAAAAACAGGATCGCCGCCGCAATTTCGTCGGTATAAGCAAAACGCCCCAGCGGGATCAGTTTTTTCATCGCCTCGCCCTTCTCGCCGCGCCAGGCTTTCTCTCCCATAGGCGTCAGCACCACGGTGGGCGATAACGTGTTGACCGTAATGCCGTGCGGCGCCCATTCTTTGGCCATCACCTTGGTCATGCCCAGCAGCCCTGCCTTGGCGGAGGTGTAAGCGCAGTGATCGTCAATGGCGATGGAGGCCGCCTGTGATGCGATGTTGATGATTTTCCCGCCGTGGCCGGCGGTTATCGCACGGCGCGCCAGTTCCTGCGAGCACAGGAAGGGCCCGGTGAGATTGACCGCCAGATGGCGCTGCCACTCCTCGAGCGTGACCTCCGTCGCCGGCTGCAAATTGACGTAGCCCGCGCAGTTGACCAGGATATCGAGCCGACCAAAGCGAGATTGAGCCGCGTTGAAGGCGGCAGCCACCGAGTCGGAATCGGTCACGTCACATACCTGGCAGAACACCTGTTCTTCCCCCAACTCTCGCAGCGCTGCCGCGGCCTTGTCCTGTTCAAAGGCCGGATACATCAATACCAGGCGCGCGCCCTTTTCCAACAACAGGCGATTGGCGGCCATCGCGATGCCGCCCAGACCGCCGGTGATCACGGTAACCTTCCCTGCCAGCGACATCCGGCTATCGACACCGTAGCGTAAATTGACGTCGTATTCGTTCCGATCCATCGCATTCCCCCTATTGCGTTAACTGAGCCTGTAATCCTGCAGCGTCGATGGCATATTGACGCCGCAGCGCCGCCCGGCTGCTGCTGTGAGTAAATTCGTAAGCCGGCACGCCCAGTGCGGTAAACGGCCGCGACAGCTGATACCGCAGCAACAGTTCACCGATGATGGTACCCAGGCCACCGCTGAGGGCGTGCTCCTCCATGGTCAGCACCCGACGGTGCGAACGCATCAACGCCACTACCGCCGCCTCGTTGAGTGGCCAGAGCGAAGGCAACGAGACGATGGTCGGATTTTCGCCCAACGCCAGTACCTTCATCGCCTCATGAGCCACCGTCCCCAGGCAAAACACCAGATTGTCAGAGCCCTGATGCAACACCTCCGGCTCTCCGGGGCGGAAGTGATAGCTCGCGTTCAACACCGGCAGCTTGTCGCTGTCCATGCGGATATAGGCCGGGCCGGGTTGCGCGATGACATGGCGGACAATCTCTGCCGCTTGCCGCGCATCCGCCGGCGCATAGACGCTGAGATTGCCCAGCGTGCGGGCGATGGCGATATCGTTCATGCAGTGATGCGTCGCCCCCAGCGGCCCATAGCCGAATCCGGCATTCAGGCCGAGCATTTTCACGTTGGTTTCCGTGTAGCAAACATCGTTTTTCATCTGTTCGTTAGAACGGGCAAACAGAAAAGGCGCGGCATTGGCGGTAAAGACCGTACGGCCACTGAGCGCCATGCCGGCGGCCATGCCCACCATGTTCTGTTCGGCAATTCCGACGTTCACCACCCGCTCTGGATAAGCCTGCTCGAAAGGTGCAATTTTCGACGTGGACGTGGAGTCCGCGACCATCACGCTCAGATCTGCACCCGCCAGCTGCTCTTCGATCAACGCCGTCACCACGGCATCGCGTAAATCCTGCATGTTCACCCCTCCAGTTCCGCCAGCGCCTGCGCCAGCTGTTGTTCGTCCGGTACCGCGTGATGCCAGGCGGCAACGTTAGCCATAAACGACACGCCGTGACCCTTTTCGGTATTGGCTAAAATCACCCGCGGCTTGTCCTGGCTCGGGCGTTGGATCGCCGCCACCAGCGCCGCCGGATCGTGCCCGTCGCACTCCAGGGTTTCGAAACCGAAAGCGCGCCATTTTTCCGCCAGCGGTTCCAGCGGCATGATGGCCTCTGTCTTACCCGCCAACTGCAGCCGGTTGCGATCGACGATGGCAATCAGGTTATCCAGCTTGAATTTGCTGGCCGCCATTGCCGCCTCCCAGTTGGATCCCTCCGCCAGCTCACCGTCGCCCAGCAGCACAAAAGCGCGGCGATGTGCGCGCCCGGCCAATTTGTTGCCCAGCGCCAGCCCCACGGCGATCGGTAGGCCATGCCCTAAACCGCCGGAGTTAATCTCAACCAGTTCCGGCAGTTTCTGTCGCACCGGATGCCCGGCCAGCAAGGTATCGTCGCCCATGAACTGATCGAGCACCGCGGGATCAAGCAGGCCCATCGCCGCGCAGCTGCAGTAAAAACCGCCGGCGCCGTGCCCTTTAGACAAAATAAACCGATCCTGATCGGGCCGGACATTGCTGCGATCCATCACCGCCATATACAAGGTGCAGATGATGTCGATTTCCGATAGGTCGGCGCCGGTATGGCCCTTGCCTGCCTTATGGTTCATGGTCACCACATATCGGCGCGCCTGGCGCGCCGTGTTTTTAATCGCCTGGAAGTCCATCGTCACCTCTGCTTAAGCGCCTTGATTATCGTTATCGCATCGAAACCGATCCGCTAACTCGCCTTTGATTTTCGAATGGAAATCATATGCAGCAAAAACGATAATTAATGTGGGCAAGATCAAATTTCAAACAAAAGCACTCAAAAGGCAAAACCGCAAATCATTAAAATATTTAAATAACAATTACATATGAACAAAAAGACTACTTTAAGTTCGTTTTTACCGCTGTTTTTTTACTGACCTCATTGATTTTCGAATAAAAACCAAAAGGATTTGACTGGGTTTATCCGTAGCTTTATCAATAATCGCAAGCTAGAATTCAGCACATCAATTAAGGAATTGCCGTGGCAAACCGCGCGGCGGGAACTGACAGGTGCAGGAGTCTTTCGATTGAAAAGCAAAAGCGAACAGCTGGCGGAAATGCAGCAACGGCGCGAAAAGATCCTCGACATGATCCGCGAAGACGGTTCGGCGACGGTCAAAATGCTTACCGATACCTTCAAGCTGACCGAGGCGACCATTCGTACCGACCTGCGGGTTCTGCAGCAACAAGGCTACGTGCAGCGCTTCCACGGTGGCGCAACCCTGATCGACGGCAAGCAAAATACCCATGCCATGCTGTTGGAACGCCAGGTCAACCTGACCGCCAAGGATCGCATCGGCAAGCTCGCCGCCGGTTTTATCGAGCCGGGCGACACCATCATTCTTGATTCGGGCACCACCACTACGGCTATCGCCAATCACCTGAACCACATCAAGAAACTGTCCGTTATCACCACCGGCGTCAATATCGCGCTGCAGCTGGGGGGCGAACCGGGCGTGAACATTTTGCTGACCGGCGGCTCGTTCAAATTTCCGACGCTCTCCACTTCCGGGGATAAAGCCGCCAGCTTCTTCGAAAACGTGCTGGCCCAGAAACTGTTCCTCGCAACGGCCTGTATCTCACCCCGTCACGGACTCAGTTTCCCAAGCGAAACCGACATCAAACTGAAAATGGCGATGATCAACGCAGCCAACACGGTGTATGTGGTTGCCGACTCTAGCAAGATCGATAAGGTGTCGATGTTCGCATTGCCCTGTGACTGGCAGCATATCGACTATTTGATTACCGACGACGGTATCAGCGATACCGCCATACAGGCCTTTGAGAAGGTAGGGGTGAAGGTGTTGGTGGCAGGCGCCTGACTGGCGCCTGCGAGAAGCGTGCTTATTCCGGCTTGCGCGCCGCGATTTCCTGCTGCTCTTGCGGCGGCGGCGTCAGCGGGCCGAACCAGCGCTGCGCCAGCCAGCAGGTAACCACCACCAGCAGCCAGCTGAGCAGCGTGGCCATCGCCAGATCGCGCGGCCAGTGCATGCCCAACAGCAGACGGCTGCCCATCACGCCGGTCGCCCACACCATCAGCAGCGCGACGGTTTTATAATGGCGGCGCGGCCACAGCAGCCCTACGCCCAACAGCGCCCAGGTAGCGGCGAACATGGTGTGCCCCGACGGGAAAGCGAAGCCGGTTTCAAACTGCCAGTGCTTGCGCAGCCAGTTCGGCACCAGCGTCTGATCCTGCAATTGCTCGCGCACCAGCGCGCTGCGCTCTTTGCGATGCAGCGAATAGAAGTATTTGCCGTCCACGCCGTGGGTTTGCTCCAGCCATACCACGAACGGCCGCGGTTCCTGCACCCGATCCTTGATTAACGACTTGACCCCCTGCCCGATCACCAGCGCGGCGAAAAGCAGAAGCGCCAGACCGATGGCCGCCTTCAGGCGAAAGCGCAGGCACCACAAAAACCAACCGCAGAGGATAGCGCTGGTCAGAATGCCCCACGGCGAGGTCACGGTTTCGGTCACCCAGTACAGCGCTTTGAGCAGCGGCTCATTGCCGCCGGGTTGCCAGTGCCAACCGGATACCCAGACCGCCAGCGGCATCAACAGCAGCAGCAGTGCGCCGCCCGCCGTGCGTTTTGCTATCTCATACATTCTATTCTTCCTCTGCGTGAATCAGGCAGCAGTGTAACAAGAGTGCAATATTGATAACACGCGAAAAATTAAACAGATAGGCAACCTATCGCAATAATAGGTGGCCAGAAAACGCCATCTGCTGGTTTGCTGAGCACCGCCCGGCAAGAAGTTGTGGCAAAATAGCCGATAATTAACGAAATAGAGATCGGCGTAGCACGTTTTAGTCTTGGTCAATTTACCGAACCGGACTTAGGATGCGCGACAATGATTGAATCGTACGCTTTTGTGGAGAGTGACATGCAGCTTAAACGGGTGGCAGAGGCTAAACTGCCGACACCTTGGGGCGATTTCCTGATGGTAGGATTCGAAGAACTGGCGACCGGGCATGACCATCTGGCGCTGGTATTCGGTGATATTTCCGGCGAAGCGCCGGTGCTCGCGCGCGTGCATTCCGAATGTCTGACCGGCGATGCTCTGTTCAGCCTGCGCTGCGACTGCGGTTTTCAACTGGAAGCCGCGCTGGAGCAGATCGCCGAAGAAGGCCGCGGCATCCTGCTTTATCATCGCCAGGAGGGCCGCAATATCGGCCTGTTGAACAAGATCCGCGCCTATGCCCTGCAGGATAAGGGCGCAGACACCGTGGAAGCCAACCACCAGCTCGGCTTCGCCGCCGACGAGCGCGACTTCACCCTGTGCGCCGACATGTTCAAACTGCTGGGCGTCGACGCGGTGCGTTTGCTGACCAACAACCCGAAAAAGGTCGAGATCCTGACCGAAGCCGGCATCAACATCAGCGAGCGCGTGCCGCTGATCGTCGGCCGCAACCCGAAGAACGAACACTATCTGGCGACCAAGGCCGCCAAAATGGGCCATTTGCTCGACCAGAAGTGATCGCCGCCGCGGCGGAAACAATCAGGGCGCCTTGCGGCGCCCTTTTTATTGCTTAATTACAGCATTTTCCTGATCACATAGTGCAGAATGCCGTCGTTTTCGTAGTAGGTCAGCTCATTGCCGGTATCGATGCGGCAACGGGTGTCGATCACTTCCTTGCGCCCGTCGGCATAGGTGATATGCACCGGGACCGTCTGGCCCGGCTGCAGCTGCTGCAGGCCGCCGACGCTGATCTGCTCATCCCCGGTCAGCCCCAGGGTTTTGCGCGTCACCCCCTGTGGGAACTCCAGCGGCAAAATCCCCATGCCGATCAGGTTGGAGCGGTGGATACGCTCGAAGGACTCGGCAATCACCACCCGCACGCCCAGCAAGCGCGGCCCTTTCGCCGCCCAGTCGCGGCTGGAGCCGGAACCGTACTCTTTACCGGCGATCACCGCCAGCGGCACCTTCTCCTGCTGATACTGCATGGCGGCGTCGTAGATAGACAGCTGCTGCTGCGACGGGATATGGCGGGTATAACCGCCTTCCACGCCCGGCACCATTTCGTTGCGGATGCGGATGTTGGCGAAGGTGCCGCGCATCATCACTTCGTGGTTGCCGCGGCGCGAGCCGTAGGAGTTGAAATCCTGCGGCGCCACGCCGTGCTCGCTCAGGTAGCGCCCCGCCGGGCTGTCGCGCTTGATGTTGCCCGCCGGCGAGATGTGGTCGGTGGTCACCGAATCAGCCAGAATCGCCAGAATGCGCGCGTCTTTGATGTCCTGCACCGGATCCGGTTTCACCTTCATGGTGCTGAAGAACGGCGGATGGCGGATATAGGTAGAATCCTCCTGCCACTGATAGGTTGCCGAACCGGCCACCTGGATCGCCTGCCAGTTGGCGTCACCGTCGAACACTTCGCCGTATTCCTTGTGGAACATCTCGGTGCGCACTTCTTCCACCGCCTGAGCGATGTCCTGGCTGCTCGGCCAGATATCCTTCAGGTAGACCGGTTGACCGTCGTTGCCCTCGCCCAGCGGCTCTTTGGTCAGGTCAATCTTCATGCTGCCCGCCAGCGCATAAGCCACCACCAGCGGCGGCGAGGCCAGCCAGTTGGTTTTCACCAGCGGGTGAATACGCCCTTCGAAGTTGCGGTTGCCCGACAGCACCGCGCCCACGGTCAGATCGCCCTCTTTGATCGCCTGCTCGATCGGATCCGGCAGCGGGCCGGAGTTACCGATACAGGTGGTGCAGCCATACCCCACCAGGTTAAACCCCAGCTCTTCCAGATAGGCGGTGAGTTTGGCGCTGTCGAAGTAGTCGGTTACCACTTTGGATCCCGGCGCCAGCGAGGTTTTTACCCAGGGTTTGCTGCGCAGCCCTTTCTTGACGGCATTTTTCGCCAGCAGGCCGGCCGCCATCATCACGCTCGGGTTGGAGGTGTTGGTGCAGGAGGTGATCGCTGCGATCACCACCGCGCCGTCGCGCAGTTCGTGCTGCTGCCCGTCCAGCGTAAAGGTTTTGCTGTCGGTATTGGCTTTGTGCCCCCCGATATCCAGCTCGGTAGCGGCCTTGAACGCCTGCGGCACATTCGGCAGCGCAACGCGATCCTGCGGGCGTTTCGGCCCGGCGAGGCTGGCTTCCACGGTTGACATGTCCAGCGCCAGCGAGCTGGTGAAGACCGGTTCATCACCCGGGTTACGCCACATGCCCTGCGCTTTGGCGTAGGCTTCCACCAGTGCGATTTGTTCGGCGCTGCGGCCGCTGAGCTTCATATAGCCGAGCGTAACGTCATCCACCGGGAAGAAACCGCAGGTGGCGCCGAACTCCGGCGACATGTTGGCGATGGTTGCCCGGTCCGCCAGCGGCAGATCGGCCAGCCCGTCACCGTAAAACTCGACGAACTTGCCGACAACGCCGTGCTTGCGCAGCATTTGGGTCACGGTCAACACCAGGTCGGTGGCGGTAATGCCCTCGCGGAGCTTGCCGGTCAGCTTGAAGCCGACCACGTCCGGGATCAGCATCGACACCGGCTGGCCCAGCATCGCCGCTTCCGCTTCGATGCCGCCGACGCCCCAGCCGAGGATGCCGAGGCCGTTGATCATGGTGGTATGGGAATCGGTGCCCACCAGCGTATCGGGATAAGCCACGCGGCGGCCGCTTTCGTCGCTGTGCCAGACCGTTTGGCCAAGGTATTCAAGGTTAACCTGGTGACAGATGCCTGTGCCCGGCGGCACTACGCGGAAGCGGTTGAAGGCTTTCTGCCCCCAGCGCAAAAAGGTGTAGCGCTCGTGGTTACGCTGCATTTCGATACGCACGTTGTCTTCAAAGGCGTTGTCATCGCCAAATTCATCGACGGTAACCGAGTGGTCAATCACCAGATCCACCGGCGACAGCGGGTTCACTTGGTCGACGTTGCCGCCCAGCCGCCGTACCGCTTCGCGCATCGCCGCCAGATCCACCACCGCCGGTACGCCGGTAAAATCCTGCATCAGCACGCGCGCCGGACGGTAGGCGATCTCACGGTCAGCATGGCCGGTTTGCAGCCAGGCAACGATGGCCTTGAGGTCGTCAACCTGCACGGTGTCGCCATCCACATGGCGCAGCAGGTTCTCCAACAGCACTTTCATTGATTTCGGCAACCGGTCGATATCACCCAGCTGCTTCGCCGCCAGCGGCAGGCTGTAGTAGTAATACTCGCTATTCAGCGCAACCAGCTTATCCAGACTTGTTTCACGAAGATCGGACGACATAGCTCCTCCATTTCTTATTGTGACTAAAACAGGGTAATCAGTGAGGTCTTGTTTAAAGATACCACAAAGATAAGTTAACGTTTTGATAACAACACGATTTGATCACAACGATAGGCGGGAACAATCAGCGGGAAGGAAGTGCGAGCGCCGCCAAGGGGTTAGGCAATGCGCCAACAAAAACGCCGCGACGAGGCGGCGTTTTGGCTGGGAAGATTTCGCGGCTTTAGCGGGGTTTACGCACCAGGCGGCGACAGACTATTAGGACAACCGCCGCAATGATGGCAGAGACACCCAATTTAATGGCAATGACAACCGAGTCGAAATTATTCATCCCTATTTCACCATCACCGCTAATTTCTATGTTGTTGGAAACGAATCTGTCGAAAATGCCGTCTGGTAGGTAGCGCAGCAACAAAAGGGTGAGCAACAAGAACAGAACAATCCAGAGACTTTTTTTCATCGTGATACCACGCATTTACGGTAATCAGTACGGATTTCCGGGCTAAAAAAACCCGGTTAGGCAGGCGCCTAACCGGGATTGATTTGATATCGTCGATGGTTACTTAATCGGCAGTTTGATGTCCTTGAACATCGCTTCGATCTCTTCGTTGGAGCGCAGCGCCACCGCGCTGTCTACCACATCGCGCGTCAGGTGCGGCGCGAAGCGCTGAATGAAGTCGTACATGTAGCTGCGCAGGAAGGTGCTGCGGCGGAAACCGATCTTGGTGGTGCTGTAGGTGAAGATATCACGCGCATCCACCGTCACCAGATCCGGATCCTGCACCGGATCCACCGCCATGCTGGCGATCACCCCCACCCCCAATCCCAGACGCACGTAGGTTTTGATCACGTCGGCGTCGGTGGCGGTAAAGACAATGCGCGGCGTCAGGCCGGCGCGGTTGAAGGCGGTATCCAACTCCGAACGCCCGGTAAAGCCGAAGGTGTAAGTGACGATCGGGTAAGCCGCCAGCTCTTCAATGCTGATGCTGCTTTTGCCCGCCAAAGGATGATCGGGCTTCACGACTACCGCGCGGTTCCAGTGGTAGCACGGCAGCATGATGAGATCGTCGTACAGGTGCAGCGCTTCGGTAGCGATGGCGAAATCGGCGGTCCCTTTGGAGACCGCTTCGGCGATCTGCGTCGGCGAGCCCTGATGCATGTGCAGCGAGACGCGCGGGTAACGCTCGATGAAGCCTTTGATTACGTTAGGCAAAGCATAGCGAGCCTGGGTATGCGTGGTGGCGACGTACAGCGAGCCTTTGTCCGGGTAGGTGTGTTCACCGGCGACGGCTTTAATGGCGTCGACCTTGGACAGCACTTCACGTGCGATGCGAATGATTTCCTGGCCAGCCGGGGTGACCTGGGTCAGGTGTTTGCCGCTGCGGGCGAAAATCTGGATGCCCAGCTCATCTTCGAGCATGCGCACCTGTTTACTGATGCCGGGTTGCGAGGTATAGAGCCCTTCTGCCGTCGAGGAGACATTCAGGTTGTGGTTAACCACTTCCACAATGTAACGAAGCTGCTGCAATTTCATATCTTATACCATCCTAGGTTAAACACTGCGGCTTACCCGCAGCCAGGTATATCGGTGTCGCCCCGGTATGCTGAAAGTCACAAGCCATAAACACCGTGTTTTACCCTGATGGTGAAGAAAACGCCGTTGTTAATAAGCTTTAATAATAAAAAAACTTTTTATATAACCACTATACCACGTTGCAGCTTCAAGTATAGATCCGCGTCACACTATGATAACGATTATTTTGCATTGGTATCAACGTGAAACGGCGGTGGCGGAGGGATAAAAACAGCAAAGGATAGATCCGTTTGTCCCTTTTCACCAATAAAAAAACCAGCCGCCGGGGCTGGTTTTCATCTTACTGGCAGGACAGCGGCCTTACTTCTTGCCTTCGACCCACTTGCCGTCCACGTAGAACGCGGACCAACCGGTCGCCTTGCCATCTTTTTCAGAAGAGACGTACTGCTGTTTGGTTTTACGGCTGAAACGCACCAGCGTTTTATTGCCTTCGGCATCCGCCACCGGCGCATCGGCCAGATAGCGCAGCTTCTCCGGCAGGCGATCCTTGAAGCGAGCCAGCTCTTCCACCAGCGGCGCACGGGTCTCGCGCGATTTAGGGAAGGTGTTGGCCGCCAGGAACACGCCGGCAGCGCCGTCACGCAGGACGAAATAGGCGTCGGACTTCTCGCACGGCAGCTCCGGCAACGGCACCGGATCTTCCTTCGGCGGCGCGACATCGCCGTTACGCAGTATCTTGCGGGTGTTTTTACAGTTCTCGTTGGTACAGCCCATGTACTTGCCGAAACGCCCCATTTTCAGGTGCATTTCCGAGCCGCACTTGTCGCATTCCACCACCGGGCCATCGTAGCCTTTCAGGCGGAACTCGCCCTCTTCGATTTCATAGCCGTCACACGCCGGGTTGTTACCGCAAACGTGCAGCTTGCGCTGGTTGTCGATCAGGTAGCTGTCCATCGCCGTACCGCATTTCTTGCAGCGACGGCGGGCGCGCAGCGCGTTGGTTTCCGCGTCGTCGCCTTCGAGGATATTGAGCACTTCCGCTTCCGGCACCAGATTGATGGTGGTTTTGCAGCGCTCCTTCGGCGGCAGCGCATAGCCGGAACAGCCGAGGAACACGCCGGTGCTGGCAGTACGGATACCCATCTTGCGGCCGCAGGTCGGGCAGTCGATGCTGGTCATCACCATCTGGTTAGGCCGCATGCCGCCTTCTTCCGGATCTTTCTCCGCCGTTTCCAGCTGCTCGCTGAAGTCGACGAAGAACTCGTCCAGCACCGCTTTCCACTCGGCCTGGTTGTTGGCGACCTCATCGAGGCCGTCTTCCATGCGCGCGGTGAAGTCATAGTTCATCAGCTCGCGGAAGTTTTCTTCCAGGCGATCGGTGACGATCTCACCCATTTTCTCGGCATAGAAGCGGCGGCTTTCCACCCGCACATAACCGCGATCCTGAATGGTCGAGATGATGGAGGCGTAGGTGGACGGACGGCCGATACCGCGTTTTTCCAGCTCTTTCACCAACGAGGCTTCGCTATAGCGCGCCGGCGGCTTGGTGAAGTGCTGGCTCGGGATCAGTTTCTGCAGATCCAGCTCGCTGCCGATTTCGACGTATGGCAGGGTGCGATCTTCATCGCCCTTGCGCAGCGCCGGCATCACCTTGGTCCAGCCGTCAAAGCGCAGCGTACGGCCCTTGGCGCGCAGCTGATAATCGCCGGCCTTCACCGTCAGCGTGGTGGAATCGTATTGCGCCGGCGTCATCTGGCAAGCGACGAACTGTCGCCAGATCAGCTGATACAGCTTCTGCGCGTCCGCTTCCATGTCTTTCAACTGTTCGGCGAGCACGTTCACGTCCGAAGGACGGATCGCTTCATGCGCTTCCTGCGAATTCTCTTTGCTGCTGTACTGATTTGGCGCCTTCGGCAGGTATTTGTCGCCGAAGTTGTCGCCGATATAGCCACGCACCATGTTGAGCGCATCCTGGCTCAGGTTGGTGGAATCGGTACGCATATAGGTGATGTGGCCGGCTTCATACAGCCGTTGCGCCATCATCATGGTTTTCTTCACGCCGAAGCTCAGGCGGGTGCTGGCGGCCTGTTGCAGCGTGGAGGTAATGAAAGGCGCGCCCGGTTTGCTGCTGGTCGGTTTGTCTTCGCGATCCAGCACCGTGTAACGGGCTTTTTCAAGCAGTTTGACCGCGGCGTGAGTCTGCTCGCGGTTGACCGGCTTGAACGGTTTGTCGTGCGCATGGGTCACTTCCATCTGCAGCGCGGTTTCGCCCTTCGCCAGCAGATCGGCATGCAGCTCCCAGTACTCTTCCGGCACGAAGGCCTTGATGTCGCGTTCGCGCTCGACCACCAGGCGCACCGCCACCGACTGCACGCGGCCGGCGGACAGGCCGCGGGCGATTTTCTTCCACAGCAGCGGCGAGACCATATAGCCCACCACGCGGTCCATGAACCGGCGCGCCTGCTGCGCGTTGACGCGGTCAATGTTCAGCTCGCCCGGCTGTTTGAACGCCTGCTGGATCGCGTTTTTGGTGATTTCGTTAAACACCACGCGGCTAAAGCGTTTGTCATCCCCACCGATCACTTCCCGCAGGTGCCAGGCGATGGCTTCCCCTTCGCGGTCAAGGTCGGTTGCGAGATAAATGTGGTCGGCGTTTTCCGCCAACGATTTTAACTCGGCGACCACTTTTTCTTTACCCGGCAGGATTTCATAATGCGCTTTCCAGCCGTGGTAAGGGTCGACGCCCATGCGATTTACCAGCGCCGCCTTCTCATCTTTTTTAACTTTTTTCTTGGCTTTGTCTTCGGTTGAGTCAGCGCTCTTTTTGCTGGCTGAGCCACTGGTCGGCAAATCACGGATATGACCGACGCTGGACTTCACCACGTAGTCACTTCCTAAATATTTATTAATAGTTTTGGCTTTTGCCGGGGACTCAACTATTACGAGAGCTTTACCCATATTTACCTTTACCTAATTTATTTCTTCTAAAAAGAAGTCTTTTATCTCGCCGTGCCGCGGCAATTCGTGTCTCTTTTTTTATATTGCGGCAGTCTGGCAAGAGATCAACAGATTTTTTTCTTTTGGTTGCCCAACTGCTCAACCTGAACGCAAGTTGTTGATCCTGCCTGCTATTCACCCATGCCCCAGAAGTATGGCTGTGTGAGTTTTATTCATGGCGTAAACAAAACCTTCCACCCGACGCCGCAAAATCCCACACTGTACCTGATAAAAAGCGTCACGCAACTTAATTAGCACGGAAAGACCGATTTCGCCAACCGGCGGCCGCCCATGGCCATCCAGACGGCAAATAAACCTTAGTCGGTTTGCGGATAAAAGCGAACCGGCGTTAGAATATGCGCAGAGTTTTTAGTTTGGAGTCTAATAAATGCGCACAAATACTGCCCCTATCGGCCGCGAGGCCCTGCTGGCGGAAGCAAATAACATCATCCGCCAACACGAAGATTATCTGCACGGCATGATCGCCACCGACGTTGAACAAAAAAGCGGCGTTTTAGTTTTCCGCGGCGAATACTTTTTGGATGCCGATGGATTGCCCACCGCCAAAACCACCGCGGTATTTAATATGTTTAAACATTTGGCCCATCTGCTTTCGGAAAAATACCACCTGGTCGATTGAGAAAAGAAAACGGGGGCAGCTGGCCCCCGTTGATTCACGCTATCGCCGCCGTTACAGCAGCGGCTTTTCACCACGCTGCCACCAGCGCAACAGCAAGCGATCGACGCTTTCCGCCGCGCTGCCGGTGAAGCGATCCATCAGGCGTTTGCGGCGCGTATAGCGCACGGCGATCACTTCGTGGTTATCCAGCTCGGCGATCAGCAAGTCATCGCTGGTGCCGATGGCGTCGATCAGCCCCTTCTCTTTCGCCTGTGAACCGAACCAGTGCTCACCGGTGGCGACGCTGTCGATGTCCAACGACGGGCGCTGCTCATGCACGAAGCGTTTGAACAGCTCGTGGGTTTCGTTCAGATCTTCGCGGAACTTCTCGCGCCCCTGTTCGGTGTTTTCGCCAAACAGCGTCAGCGTGCGTTTGAACTGCCCGGCGGTGTGCAACTCAACGTCGATGTCGTTCTTCTTCAGCAGGCGGTGGAAGTTCGGGATCTGCGCCACCACGCCGATGGAGCCGATGATGGCGAACGGCGCCGCCACGATGCGATCCGCGACGCAGGCCATCATGTAGCCGCCGCTGGCCGCCACTTTATCCACCGCTACCGTCAGGCGAATGCCGCCTTTGCGCAGGCGCTCCAGCTGCGAGGCCGCCAGGCCGTAGCCGTGCACCACCCCGCCCGGGCTTTCCAGGCGCAACAGAACTTCATCCTGCGCCGACGCTACCGCCAGCACCGCCGAGATCTCTTCGCGCAGCGAGGTCACCTCGTGCGCGTCCATGCTGCCCTTGAAGTCCAGCACATACAGGCACGGCTTAGTCACTTCCACCGCGCCGGACTTGGCGCGCTGCTTCTTCAGCTTGTCGTCGGCCTTGGTCTGCTTCTTGAACTGTTTCAGCCAGACCTTCTGCTCGGCGGTATCCATACGCGCCAGGCGCATATCACGCTGCATCTCGCGATACTGTTCACCGAGATCGGTCAGCTGCAGCTCCCCTTTCTGGCGGTTCTTGCGTTGCCCCAAACTGACCGCCAGGATGGCCAACGCGGCGATGGCGAGCACCACCGTGGCGACCTTGGCCAGAAACAGGCCATAAACAGATATAAACTCCACAGATTCCGCCTTTATTTACAGGTTGTTAGTATGCTTCTTTCCATTTTAGCCAACCGCAGCGGCTGCTGTCGCGGCTAAATGAAAATTCATTGCGCACGGATCATCACTATGGGGACGATTCAAGGCCGAACCAAGGCGCCGCCGCCGTGCTTTTGTTACAAAAGAATGCCATTTCAGCCTGCTACGCATTGAAAATGCCCACGGATTAAGGCATATAACACCCATTATTCATCAATACGATGAGACGGATTCGCTGCGCGGCCCGCAGACGGTCGAGCCTTCGCTCCCGCCCCGGCCGCGCGTTTCACCCTTGCTCCCCGATATTCGCGGGAGAACAGCCACCCAGGCGAGGATTTATCGTGCATTACCAACCCAAACAAGATCTGCTCGAACAACGTATCATTTTGGTCACCGGCGCTGGCGACGGCAT
This sequence comes from Serratia sp. 4542, assembly GCF_016805595.1. NCBI lineage: Bacteria > Pseudomonadati > Pseudomonadota > Gammaproteobacteria > Enterobacterales > Yersiniaceae > Serratia > Serratia sp. 4542. The sequence goes on along the minus strand of NZ_RXKV01000010.1, from coordinate 642,107 downwards.
CGGCCGTGAAGTGGCGCTGACCTACGCGCGCTTCGGCGCTCAGCTGGTGCTGCTGGGGCGCACCGAGAGCAAGCTGCTGGCGGTACAACAAGAGATAGCGGCCCAGGGCGGCGCCCCGGCCCGGGTAGTGACGCTGGACTTGCTGCACGCCACTCCGGAGCGATGCCGGCAGATAGCCGACGATCTGGCGAGCCAGATCCCCCGCCTTGACGGCGTTCTGCACAACGCCGGCCTGCTCGGCGACATCGCGCCGATGGCCGACCTGTCGATGACCATGTGGCAAGAGGTGATGCAGGTTAACGTCAACGCCACCTTTATGCTGACTCAGGCGCTGTTGCCGCTGTTGCTGAAATCCCACGCCGGTTCGCTGGTGTTCACCAGTTCCAGCGTCGGGCGCACCGGCCGCGCAGACTGGGGTGCCTATGCGGTGTCGAAGTTCGCCACCGAGGGCATGATGCAGGTGTTGGCCGACGAGTATAAAAACCGCAACTTGCGGGTGAACTGCATCAATCCGGGCGGCACCCGCACCAAAATGCGCGCATCTGCCTTCCCGCACGAAGACAAGAACAAGCTGAAAACCCCGGCCGATATCATGCCGCTGTATCTGTATCTGATGGGCGAAGACAGCCGCCGCAAAACCGGCATGAGCTTCGACGCGCAGCCGAACCGTAAACCCGGCGCGGCCGAATAATAAGGAGCGTTTCATGGCGGAAGATCGTCATCAACAGCGCCAGCAGCGCCTGAAAGAACAGGTCGATGCCCGCATCGCCGCCGCGCAGGACACGCGCGGCCTGCTGCTGGTGTTTACCGGCAACGGCAAGGGTAAAACCACGGCCGCCTTCGGCACCGTCACCCGGGCGGTTGGCCACGGCATGCGCGCCGGGGTGATCCAGTTCATCAAGGGCGAGTGGCCCAATGGCGAAAAAAACCTGCTGCAGCAACACGGCGTTGAATTCCAGGTGATGGCCACCGGTTTTACCTGGGAGACGCAGAATAAAGCCGGTGATACCGCCGCCTGTCAGGCGGTGTGGCAGCATGGCAAACGCATGCTGGCCGACAGCAGCCTGGATCTGGTGCTGCTGGACGAAGTAACCTACATGCTGACCTACGGCTATCTGGAACTGGAAGAGCTGAAGGCAGCGTTGCTGGAGCGCCCTGCGCACCAAACGGTGATCTTGACCGGGCGCGGTTGCCATCGCGATCTGCTGGAACTGGCGGATACGGTCACGGAGATGCGGCCGGTGAAACACGCGTTCGATGCAGGCGTGAAGGCGCAACAGGGGATCGATTGGTAACAAAAAGTTCTGGCCCCGAACGGGGCCAGAATGAGGGATTAGCTGCGTTTGCTTGGCTTGCCCGGTTTACCCGGCTTGCTGCCTGGCGCACTGCGGCGGCCGCTGCCGGCCACCTGAGAGTGGCGCTTGACCGCGCGGCGGATCTGGTTGGCCTTCACGCGGCGGCGTTCACGCTCCACCGGCATTTTGCTGACCGTTTCCGGCTTCAATTCCACCAGCTCGCGCAGGTAGTTGATCGCCGGCAGATCCAGCTCGGCCCAGCCGCCGCGCGGCAGGCCTTTCGGCAGATCGATGTCGCCGTAGCGCACGCGGATCAGGCGGCTCACCTGCACACCCACCGCTTCCCACAGGCGACGCACTTCACGGTTACGGCCTTCGGTCAGGGTCACGTTGTACCACTGGTTGAGGCCTTCTCCGCCCTGGAAGCTGATGGTGCGGAAGGCGGCCGGGCCGTCTTCCAGCTGCACACCCTTGCTCAGCTGCTTCACTTTCGCATCGTCAACCTGGCCGAACACGCGTACCGCGTACTCGCGCTCCACTTCACGGCTCGGGTGCATCAGACGGTTGGCCAGTTCGCCATCGGTGGTGAACAGCAGCAGACCGGAGGTGTTGACGTCCAGTCGCCCTACCGCCACCCAGCGCGAACCGCGCAGCTTCGGCAAGCGATCGAACACCGTCGGGCGGCCTTCAGGATCGCTGCGGGTACACAGCTCGCCTTCCGGTTTGTAGTAAGCCAGCACCCGGCAAACCACCTCTTCGGATTCTTTGATCGACAGGACATGACCGTCCAGACGAATTTTCATCGCCGGTGTCACTTCAACGCGATCGCCCAGCTTGGCGACCTTGCCGTCGACGCTGACGCGCCCGGCTTCAATCATGGTTTCGATTTCACGACGCGAGCCATGCCCGGCGCGCGCTAAAACTTTCTGTAACTTTTCGCTCATTGAGCAACCTCTAATGTCGCCTTCACAGGCGTCGGGGGGATAACCGCCGCGGCCAAGCGCCACCACGGTAATAATACGTTTATCAGGATCGAACAGCGCATTATACAGGCTTTCTAAGGTGTTGAAACCCACTTTATCGGTGGGTTTCGGCCACCGCATCTCCTGTCTGCGTTATGTTGGTATAGCGTTCGACGATTAAGCTACACCCCCATCGCGTACAAACACGGTCAAAACATCCTGTGGCGCTTTGACAGCACTTTCAGTAATCAGCCATCCCACCGCACCACGGTGGTAGCAGCCATGGTGTTCAACGTGCGCCAACATTTCCCGTCGCAGCATATCCCCAGGGCCGCCGTCGACGAAGGTAAAATGAATGCGCTCATCCAGTTGCGCTTCGCTCAGCGAAGCGATATACGCGAGGTAGCGACGATCGCTGGCCAACATCGCCTCTTCCAGCGCTTCCAACGTTGGGGTTTCTTGGGTGTTCAACGCCGTATAGCCATGGCGTTGTCCTTGCAAATTGGCGATAAAAATCTGATCGACGACATAGATATGATTCATCAAGCGAAGCATCAAATGACGCTGCTTAGGCCAAGCATCGGCGTCCACTTTTCGAATGGCGGCGAAGGCCTCCGCATCCGCCCATTGCTTATAATTGAACAGTTGCTCCAAGTGCTTTTTCAATGACATTATGACCTCTTAATTCAGGGGTGCCGTAACGATTTCGACAGCCAGTATAATAGCGCCATCCTGTTATTTTAGGGCGATGGACAAAAAATCCTCCACCGCCCACAGCACCGCGTCGGGCCGTTCCAGAATGCCGAGGTGAGTACGAGCCTCCCCTAACCGTACCACGGAGAAAAACGGCTGCTCGGCGGCAAATGCCTGCTGCTGCCGCAGATAGTCGTCGCGGCGATCCAACGAGTAAATATGCCGGCACGGCGGCGGCGCGCTCATTCCCGCCAGGCGTTGCAGCGGCGAGCCGAATTGCCGGTAGGCCTGTTCGATGGCCACACCGGCGGCACGCCAGAGCCGGTAATCTTCCTGTGCCATCTCGACCTCCAGATGGCGTTTGACCCGATCGTGGCGGATGCCGCCCTGCCAGAAGTCGAACAAGGCGTCGCGCGCCGCCAGCCACTGCTGCGGCTGCTGCATACGGCTCACCGCCGTAAAGAACGCCGGTTCCGGCTGCGTCATGATCCAGTCGAGAAACACCATGCCCCGTATCCGCTGCGGCAACGCTTCGGCCAACGCCACCGCCAGCCAGCTGGCATGCGCCACCGACAGGGTGATCACGTTGTCCAAACGCAGCACCGTCAGCAGCTGACGCACATCTTCCAGCAAATCGTCCGCCGCCAGCGACATCCCCGCCGCTTTTGACGACAGGCCGTGGCCGCGCCAGTCGATGCTGATCACCCGATAGCGTTCGGCGGCCAGAGCGATGAACGGCTCAAATACGGTTTTCGGCTCGCACCAGCCGGGCAGCAACACCAACGTGAGCGGCCCTGAGCCGATATCCTGATAGTCGAGCATCATGTTGGCGCTGTGAAATGCGGTCATATTACCTCCTGCGCGTCTCTCCCCGACCCGTTCGGGAAATACCGACGGGGATAAGGTGACAGCGCAGCAGGCATTGATCTATTGAAGTTCGTGCGGAAAGAGTCCGAGCGCACCTTATGAAAAAATGCGCACGAATTGGAATAGGAACTTAATGGCGGACGCAGGGATAGGCGGCGCTTAACGCCAGCATGATCACCGACGGTGCGGAATAATGCAGCTGCTCAGGATGCTCGTTCAAATATTGCATCACCGCGTCGGCGGCTACGCCGATGCTCATCCCGGCTTCGGGGCAAATATTGCGATTGCCCTGCATGGAGTAGGTATCGAATACGCCGGCGACGTATCCCATGAACATGCCGCCATTCAGCGCTTCGGCCACGGTGGCTTCACCGCTTTTATTTTTTACGTAACCGCCGGATTCCGCCAGCAAACCGCTGCCCGAATAAAACCCCGCATTTGCCATTGAGGAAAATAATAAGGCCGCTAAAAAAGAAACCTGTTTAATCATTGCTGCGCATCCTGCCCATTATCAATTCTGAAGTATTCAAGAATAGCGGCTTTCATGCGAAATAGCGTCGCTTCAGCCGATTTTCAGACAATGGGCAAGGTGGCAACAATTGACATCAACGGAAAGGCGCCGCGTCACCCGCCCCTTCACGCACCACTTCCGGTGAGGATTCGGTCAGATCGATAACCGTCGTCGGCTGTTGGCCGAGGAAGCCGCCGTGGATCACCAGATCGACCACCTTGCCTAGATGATCGCTGATCTCTTCCGGATCGGACTCGGCAAAGTCATTGCCCGGCAGCATCAGCGTGGTGGACATCATCGGTTCGTTCAGCGCCTCCAGCAGCGCCAATGCGATCGGGTTCGACGGCACGCGCAGGCCGATGGTTTTGCGCTTGTCATTCATCAGACGGCGCGGCACTTCTTTGGTCGCTTTCAGAATAAAGGTGTAGTTGCCCGGCGTATTGTTTTTGATCAGGCGGAACGCCGTATTATCGACGTGCGCATAGGTCGACAGCTCGGAAAGATCGCGGCACATCAGGGTAAAGTTGTGGTTGCCGTCCAGCTGACGGATGCGGCAAATGCGCTCCATCGCCGCCTTCTCTTCCAGCATGCAACCCAGCGCATAGCCGGAATCGGTGGGATAAACGATCACCCCGCCCTTGCGCAGCACGTCAACCGCCTGGTTAATCAAACGCGGCTGCGGGTTGTCCGGGTGAATATAAAAAAGCTGACTCATGACTTGCTCCTAAAATGATGCCCGCGCGCGTTGCCACGCGCGTAAAATCAGACCGCCTCGCCCGGCTGCGGCCAATCGCGCCACACCGGCTCAACGCCGCCCGGCAGCCACAGTTTGCGGCCCAGTTCGATCCACGAACAAGGCTGATGAAAATCAGAGCCTTGCGAGGCCAACAGGCGGTAGTCCTGGGCATATTTCGCCAATTGCGAGCGCTCATGCGGCGCCTGCTGACACTGCGCCACTTCCATGGCGTCGCCGCCGTGTTCGGCGAAATACGCCAGCAAACGTTTCAACCACTTCGCGGTCAGATCGTAACGGCCGGGATGTGCCATCACCGCCTGACCGCCCGATTGATGAATCGCATCAATGGCTTGTTCTATTGTACACCACTGCGGCGGCACGTAGCCGGTTTTGCCCTTGGCCAGGTATTTCTTGAACACCTGCGCCATGTTGTCCGCCACGCCAATCTCCACCAGGTAACGGGCGAAATGGCCGCGGGTCACCGCACCGGCCCCCGCCAACCTCTGGGCGCCGGCATAGGCGTCGGGAATGCGCGCCTTGCCCAGACGCACGCCGATCTCCTGCGCACGGCGATTGCGGCGTTCGGTTTGTTCCGCCAATAGCGCCACCAGCGCCGGGTGCGCGACGTCCATGCCCAATCCAACGATATGGATCTCATGATTTTCCCACAGCGTCGAGATTTCCACCCCGTTGACCAACCGCAGCGGCAACGCCTGCTCCGCAATGGCGGCGGCGGCCTCGGCCAACCCGGCGGTGGTATCGTGATCGGTGATCGCCAGCACGCCCACGCGCATCTCGACCGCCCGCTGCACCAGCTGCGTCGGCGTCAGGTAGCCGTCGGAGGCGGTCGTGTGGCTGTGGAGGTCGTACAGAGTAAAAGCGGTCGATTGGGGGTTACTGTCTGTCAAAACGGCTATCCGGCAATGGCTTGGATTTCTATCATACCCGCGATCGGCGGCCGGACGGAAATCTATTCTGTCCTGGCCGCAGGCGCCGGGCGGATGATGAATAGAATTCACGCTGACCGCTAAAACATTGTGCAAAAAGAGGGTTGACTTTGCTGCCTCGAACCAGTTAACTAGTACACAAGTTCACGGCAACGGCCGTGTCAGATGAGCGTTAACAGAGAGAGTCGGCAAATGAACAAATATATTTCTCTTCACGGTTGGTGGCGTACCTCCCTCTTGCGGGCGGTGTAATCGCGCATAGCTGTCATCTGACAATGCAGATTTCCTGAGCCCGCACCTGATGCGGGCTTTTTTATGGACAGAATTCACTGGAACCACCGATGATGAACACCAAACCACAACTGACATTGCTGAAGGCGCAAGCCAGCTACCGGGGCGACCCCACCACCATTTTCCACCAGCTGTGCGGTGCCCGTCCGGCCACCCTGCTGCTGGAATCGGCGGAAATCAACAGCAAACAGAATCTGCAGAGCCTGCTGGTGATTGACAGCGCGCTGCGCATTACCGCACTGGGTCATACCGTCAGCGTGCAGGCGCTGACCGCCAACGGCGCAGCGCTGCTGCCGCTGCTGGACGAAGCGCTACCGCCCGAGGTGCGCAATCAGGCGCGCCCCAACGGCCGCGAACTGACCTTCCCGGCGATCGACGCGGTGCAGGACGAAGACGCCCGCTTGCGCTCACTGTCGGTGTTCGATGCGCTGCGCACGCTGCTGACCCTGGTGGACTCCCCGGCGGACGAGCGCGAAGCCGTGATGCTGGGCGGCCTGTTTGCCTACGATTTGGTCGCCGGTTTCGAAGACCTGCCGGCGCTGCGCCAGGATCAGCGCTGCCCGGACTTCTGCTTCTATCTGGCGGAAACCCTGCTGGTGCTGGATCACCAACGCGGTACGGCCCGTCTGCAGGCCAGCGTCTTCAGCGAGCAGGCGAGTGAAGCGCAGCGTTTGCAGCAACGTCTGGAACAGCTGCAGGCCGAATTGCAACAAACCCCGCAGCCGATCCCGCACCAAACGCTGGAGAACATGCAGCTGAGCTGCAACCAGAGCGATGAAGAGTACGGCGCGGTGGTCAGCGGGCTTCAGGAAGCGATCCGTCAGGGCGAGATTTTCCAGGTGGTGCCGTCGCGCCGCTTCTCCCTGCCGTGCCCGGCGCCGCTGGCGGCCTACCAGACCTTGAAAGACAACAACCCCAGCCCGTACATGTTCTTCATGCAGGATGATGACTTCACCCTGTTCGGCGCTTCACCGGAGAGCGCGTTGAAATACGACGCGGGCAATCGCCAAATCGAAATCTACCCGATCGCCGGCACTCGTCCGCGCGGCCGGAGTAAGGACGGTTCGCTGGATCTGGATCTCGACAGCCGCATCGAGCTGGAAATGCGCACCGACCACAAAGAGCTGGCCGAGCACCTGATGCTGGTCGATCTGGCGCGCAACGATCTGGCGCGCATCTGCCAGGCCGGCAGCCGCTACGTGGCCGACCTGACCAAGGTGGACCGCTATTCGTTCGTCATGCATCTGGTTTCCCGGGTGGTGGGCACTCTGCGCGCCGATCTCGACGTGCTGCACGCCTACCAGGCCTGCATGAACATGGGCACCCTGAGCGGCGCGCCGAAAGTGCGGGCGATGCAGCTGATCGCCGCCTCCGAAGGCACACGCCGCGGCAGCTACGGCGGCGCGGTGGGCTACTTCACCGCCACCGGCGATCTGGATACCTGCATCGTCATCCGTTCCGCCTACGTTGAAGACGGCATCGCCACCGTGCAGGCCGGCGCCGGCGTGGTGCTGGATTCCATCCCGCAGGCGGAAGCCGACGAAACCCGTAATAAAGCCCGTGCCGTGCTGCGCGCCATCGCCACTGCGCACCATGCCAAGGAGGTGTTCTGATGGCCGATATCCTGTTGCTCGACAACGTCGACTCCTTTACCTACAACCTGGTCGATCAGCTGCGCGCCAGCGGCCACCAGGTGGTGATTTACCGTAACCAGATCGCCGCCGAGGTGATCATCGAACGCCTGGAGCACATGACCCAGCCGGTGCTGATGCTGTCGCCCGGCCCCGGCACGCCGTCCGAAGCGGGCTGCATGCCGGAACTGCTGCAGCGCCTGCGCGGCCGGCTGCCGATCATCGGCATCTGCCTCGGTCACCAGGCGATCGTCGAAGCCTACGGCGGCCAGGTCGGCCAAGCGGGCGAGATCCTGCACGGCAAGGCCTCGGCGATCGTTCACGATGGCGCAGGCATGTTCGCTGGCATGGCCAACCCGCTGCCGGTGGCGCGCTACCACTCGCTGGTCGGCAGCAATATCCCGGCCGATCTTACCGTCAACGCCCGTTTCGGCGAGATGGTGATGGCGGTGCGCGACGACCGTCGCCGCGTATGCGGCTTCCAGTTCCATCCGGAATCGATTCTGACCACCCATGGCGCGCGCCTGCTTGAGCAGACCCTGGCCTGGGCGCTGGCGAAGTAATATAAGGAACACGACGATGCAACCTATTCTTGAGAAACTGTACCGCGCCGAGTCGATGAGCCAGCAGGAAAGCCAACAGCTCTTCAGCGCCATCGTGCGCGGCGAACTGGAGCCGAGCCAACTGGCGGCGGCGTTGATCAGCATGAAAGTTCGCGGCGAGCGCCCGGAAGAGATCGCCGGCGCCGCCAAAGCGCTGCTGGACGACGCTCAGCCGTTCCCGCGCCCTGACTACCCGTTCGCCGATATCGTCGGTACCGGCGGCGACGGTACCAACAGCATCAATATTTCCACCGCCAGCGCCTTCGTGGCGGCGGCGTGCGGCGCGAAGATCGCCAAGCACGGCAACCGCAGCGTTTCCAGCCGCTCCGGCTCCTCGGATCTGCTCGCGGCGTTCGGCATCCGTCTGGATCTGCCGGCGGAAGAAGCGCGTAAGGCGCTGGACGATCTTGGCGTGTGTTTCCTGTTCGCGCCGCAGTACCACACCGGTTTTCGCCACGCCATGCCGGTGCGCCAGCAGCTGAAAACCCGCACGCTGTTCAACGTGCTGGGCCCGCTGATCAACCCGGCGCGCCCGCCGCTGGCGCTGATCGGCGTTTACAGCCCGGAACTGGTGCTGCCAATTGCCGAAACCCTGCGCGTGCTGGGTTATCAGCGTGCGGCGGTGGTTCACGGTGGCGGCATGGACGAGGTGGCGATCCACGCCACGACGCACGTGGCGGAATTGAACAACGGCGAAATCAGCAGCTACCAGCTCACTCCGCAGTCCTTCGGATTGGAAACCTATCCGCTGGAAGCCTTGCTGGGCGGCACGCCGGAAGAAAACCGTGACATTTTGGCGCGGCTGTTACAAGGTAAAGGCGAGCCGGCGCACGCCGCGGCGGTCGCGGCCAACGTCGCGTTGCTTCTGAAGTTATTCGGACATGAAGACCTGCGCCAAAATGCGCGGCAGGCACTGGATATGATCAACAGCGGGCAGGCCTATGAGCGTGTCATCGCACTGGCGGCAAGAGGATAAATGATGCAGGAAACCGTGCTACACAAGATTGTCCGCGACAAAGCGCAATGGATCGCGGCGCGACAACAGCAACAGCCCCTGGCCGGCTTTCAGAATGACATCGTACCGAGCGAACGCAGCTTCTATCACGCGCTGCAGGGCACCCGGACGGCTTTCATTCTTGAATGCAAGAAGGCCTCGCCTTCCAAGGGACTGATTCGCGAGAACTTTGATCCGGTGGAGATCGCCACAGTCTATAAAGATTTCGCCTCGGCGATCTCGGTGCTGACCGACGAGAAATACTTCCAGGGCAGCTTCGATTTCCTGCCGCTGGTCAGTAAAACCGTCAGCCAACCGGTGTTGTGCAAAGACTTTATCATCGACCCGTATCAGATTTATCTGGCGCGCTACTATCAGGCCGATGCCATCCTGCTGATGCTGTCGGTGTTGACCGACGAGCAGTACCGCCAGCTGGCCGCGGTGGCTCACAGCCTGAACATGGGCGTGCTGACCGAAGTGATCAGTGAAGAAGAGCTGCAGCGCGCGATCGCGCTGGAAGCACGCGTGGTCGGCATCAACAACCGCGATCTGCGCGATCTGAGCATCGACCTGAACCGCACCCGTCAGCTGGCGCCGCGCGTGCCGCATGGCGTGACGGTGATCAGCGAGTCGGGCATCAACAACTACGGGCAGATCCGCGAGCTGAGCCATTACGCCAACGGTTTCCTGATCGGCAGCGCGCTGATGTCGGAAACCGATCTGCGCGCCGCCGTGCGCCGCGTGATCCTGGGCGACAATAAAGTGTGCGGCCTGACCCGTCCGCAGGACGCCGCCGCCGCCTATCAGGCCGGCGCCATCTACGGCGGGCTGATTTTCGTTGGGCGTTCACCGCGCTATGTGGACATCACCCGCGCCCGCGAAGTGATCTCCGGCGCGCCGCTGAAGTACGTCGGCGTGTTCTGCGACGCCCAGGTCGATACCGTGGCGTTGACTGTTGAGCGCCTCGGGCTGCATGCGGTGCAATTGCACGGCGCGGAAGACCAGGCCTATATCAGCGCCCTGCGCGCCCGCTTGCCGGCCGATTGCCGCATCTGGAAAGCGCTGAGCGTGAAAGATCGGGTGCCGGCGCGCGATCTGCAGCATGTCGATCGCTATCTGCTGGACAACGGCGCCGGCGGCACCGGCCAACGCTTCGACTGGTCGGTATTGCAAGGCGAAGATCTGACTAACGTGATGCTGGCGGGCGGCCTGCGCGCCGACAACTGCGTCGATGCGGCCAAGCTCGGCTGCGCCGGGCTGGACTTCAACTCCGGCGTGGAAAGCGAACCGGGCATCAAAGATCCCGCGCGCCTGGCCTCGGTCTTCCAGACCCTGCGCGCCTACTGAATACGGCTCTATATTAATAACGGATAATAACGGGAACTCTCATGACGCTGCTTAACCCCTACTTCGGCGAATTTGGTGGCCAGTATGTGCCGCAAATTCTGATGCCGGCCCTGAAACAACTGGAAGAAGCCTTTGTCAGCGCCCAGCGCGATCCGGCATTTCAGGCAGAATTTATCGATCTGCTGAAGAACTACGCAGGCCGCCCGACGGCGCTGACGCTGTGCAAGAACCTCACCGCCGGCAGCAACACCAAGCTTTATCTGAAGCGTGAAGACCTGCTGCACGGCGGCGCGCACAAGACCAACCAGGTGCTGGGCCAGGCGTTGCTGGCCAAGCGCATGGGCAAAACCGAGATCATCGCGGAAACCGGCGCCGGCCAGCACGGCGTCGCGTCGGCGCTGGCCTGCGCGCTGCTCGGCCTGAAGTGCCGCATCTATATGGGCGCCAAAGACGTCGAGCGCCAGTCGCCGAACGTGTTCCGCATGCGGCTGATGGGCGCGGAAGTGATCCCGGTGCACAGCGGCTCCGCCACCCTGAAAGACGCCTGCAACGAAGCGCTGCGCGACTGGTCCGGCAGCTATGAAACCGCGCACTATATGCTTGGCACCGCCGCCGGCCCGCACCCGTACCCCACCATCGTGCGTGAATTCCAGCGCATGATCGGCGAAGAAACCAAAGCGCAGGTGCTGGAGCGCGAAGGCCGCCTGCCGGATGCGGTTATCGCCTGCGTCGGCGGCGGCTCCAACGCCATCGGCATGTTCGCCGACTTTATCGATGACGCCGACGTTGGGCTGATCGGGGTGGAACCCGCCGGTCTGGGCATCGAAACCGGCCAGCACGGCGCACCGCTCAAGCACGGCCACGTCGGCATCTACTTCGGCATGAAGGCACCGATGATGCAGACCGCCGAAGGCCAGATTGAAGAGTCCTATTCGATTTCCGCCGGGCTGGACTTCCCGTCCGTCGGGCCGCAGCATGCCTACCTGAACAGCACCGGCCGCGCCGAATACGTGTCGATCACCGACGACGAAGCGCTGGAAGCGTTCAAGGCACTGTCGCGCCATGAAGGCATCATCCCGGCGCTGGAATCCTCACATGCCCTGGCGCACGCGCTGAAAATGATCCGTGAAACGCCGCAGAAAGAGCAGATCCTGGTGGTCAACCTGTCCGGCCGCGGCGACAAAGACATATTTACCGTTCACGACATTTTGAAAGCACGGGGAGAAATCTGATGGAACGTTATCAGCAACTGTTCACGCGTCTGGAAAGCAGCAAGGAAGGCGCCTTCGTCCCGTTCGTGACGCTGGGCGATCCTAATCCGGCGCTGTCGCTGCAGATTATCGACACCCTGATCGAAGCCGGCGCGGACGCGCTGGAGCTGGGCATCCCCTTCTCCGATCCGCTGGCGGATGGCCCGACCATCCAAAGCGCGACGCTGCGCGCCTTCGCCGCCGGCGTCACGCCGACCCAGTGCTTCGAGATGTTGGCGGCCATCCGCCAGAAGCACCCGACCATTCCCATCGGCCTGCTGATGTACGCCAACCTGGTGTTCCATAAAGGCATCGATGCGTTTTATCAACGCTGCGCCGAAGTGGGCGTGGATTCGGTGCTGGTCGCCGACGTGCCGTTTGAAGAGTCTGCGCCGTTCCGCGCCGCCGCCGCGCGCCACGGTATCGCACCGATCTTCATCTGCCCACCGAACGCCGATGACGATCTGCTGCGTGAAATCGCCTCGCACGGCCGCGGCTACACCTATCTGCTGTCGCGCGCCGGGGTGACCGGCACCGAAAGCCGGGCTCAGCTGCCGCTGCATCACTTGGTGAACAAACTGCGCGAGTATCACGCCGCGCCGCCGCTGCAGGGTTTCGGCATCTCCGAACCCGAGCAGGTGAAGGCCGCGCTGCAGGCCGGGGCCGCCGGCGCGATCTCCGGCTCGGCAATCGTCAAAATCATCGAACAGCACCATGCCAACCCGGCGGAGATGCTGACCAAGCTGGCGGCCTTCGCCAGCAGTATGAAGCGCGCCACCCGGGCGTGATCCTCTCCAGCGAGCGCCCCGCCGGCGCTCGCTTTAACAGCTTGTTTCCCCTCAAAGTTTATTCCATTTATTTACAGCAAAAATTTGAACAAACTCAGGTCTTGTCTCACAATGAAGTTTGTTCGCTATGCATTTCTTCGTTTGATTTGGGGAATGCGCTCGCTGCGGCGAAAAACCGTAGCGAATTTCAACCATAACATTGCATGGAGAGTAATTTATGAAGCTGTTTAAAACCCTTTCAGCCTTGTGCATGGCAGCCGTTGTGGCGGTCGCGGTGAGCGCTTGCGCGCCGACGGCAAAATCAGAGGGAACGGGCGGTTATATCGATGACACCGTAGTCACCACCAAAGTGAAATCGGCACTGTTGGCGGATAAAAACATCAAGTCGCGCGAGATCAGCGTGGAAACCTTTAAAGGTCGCGTGCAGCTGAGCGGCTTTGTGACGTCCAGCGATGATGCCAACCGTGCGGTGCAGGTCACACGCGGCGTGGCCGGTGTGAAATCGGTTGAAAACGTAATGCAGATTAAATAATACCGACACAGGGAGGCGCAACGCCTCCCTGATTGCGGCCTTCATCAGAAGCGATAACCCGCCCCGAACATGAACACCCACGGATCCAGACGCGTATCGAAGCTGTGGTGCCCGCCATTCGCATCGTTGAAGCGAGTTTTGGTTTCGATGTTCATCCACCACACCGACATGTTCAGCATCCAGTGCTCATCCAGGTTGTAATCCAGGCCGGCCTGCGCCGCCACACCCCAGGAGTCTTTCAGGTCGAGGTTGCTCAACCCGGCGCTTTTGCCGTAGTCGTTGAACTTCTCGTCGAAGAAGGTGGTGTAGTTAACGCCGACGCCCAGGTAAGGCCGCAGTTTGTCCTGCTTGTCGCCGAAGTAGTATTGCGCCATCAGCGTAGGCGGCAATTGGTGAACGGTCGCCAGATCGGTGCCGCCCAGCGTAACCTTGTGGCGGAATGGCGTTGCGGCCAACAACTCAACGCCGATGTTGTCCGTCACCATGTAACCGAAGGTCAGACCGAGCTGGGTGTTGTTTTTCGCATCCAGCGAACCCAACCCCAATACGTTGTCCGAACCCGCATTTGGACGCACCGTCGCGGTGCCCGCACGGAACAGGAAATCACCGGCCTGATGCGCACTTGCCAACATAGGCGCCATCATCGTCGCCAATACCACCAGAGTTGTCTTTTTCATTATCCATTCCATTTGTGTGGTTAATCGCTCGAGGGGGAATATACCTACTTTCGGGTATTTGTGATCCCATCGAGATCACATCTTATGTGTAAAAATTTAAAATCCCACTAAAAACAAGGTTACCTAACCGCTTAATAAATCAAGGATTGATCTGCATCAAAAAATCGATTTTGTTGCAAATTATCTACATGTTCAAATTTCGGTTGCGGAGAAAAATGCGGCTGAGGTAATTTCATTTTCCGTGTTGGTTTTGGTTGGTGCCGTAAGGAGTCGGTGGGCAATCAAGATGAGCGAAATCCTTAATCCCTGTGTCAGCTGCGGCGCATGCTGCGGTTATTTTCGAGTGTCATTCTATTGGGCCGAAGCCGAAGACGGCGGCGGCACCGTTCCTCTTTCCTTAACGGAGCCTTTGACCCCGTTCCTGCGCTGCATGCAGGGGACCAACAGCAAGTCCCCCCGCTGCAACGCGCTGGACGGCGAGATAGGCAAAGCCGTGTCCTGCTCGATCTACCTCAATCGGCCCAGCCCGTGCAGAGAGTTCGATCAGTCCGGTGAAAACGGCCTGCGCAACGAAGCCTGCGATCGCGCCCGGGAACGCTACGGGCTGCCGCCCCTGCCGGTGCCCCTGCCGCTCTCGCTGCCTGAGACGACGATCGTTGAAGAAATAGGCGTAGTGCAATTCGCGGGGTGCCACAGCGGCGTGGAACAGGGTACAATCACCCACTGATTTATCTCTGTTTTCCCGACGCCAAGGAGTCTGCATGCCTATCACGGCCAACGCTTTGTACCGTGACAGTTTTAACTTTTTACGCAACCAACTGGCCAGCATCCTGATGCTGGCGCTGTTGACGGCGTTTATTTCCGTGCTGCTGAATCAGGCCTTCAGCCCCGATGCCGAACAGCTGGCGACGCTCGCTGCCACCACCAGCGATTTCGCTTCGTCTACCGGCATGGGCATTCAGGAAGTGATCCAGCAGATGACGCCGGAACAGCAGATGGTGTTGCTGAAAGTGTCGGCGGCCGCCACCTTCTCCGCGCTGGTCGGCAACGTGCTGCTGGTCGGCGGGATGCTGACGCTGATCCGTCTGGTGTCGCAAGGGGAACGCACCAGCGCCCTGCGCGCGCTCGGCACCTCGGCGCCCGATCTGCCGCGTATGCTGCTGCTGCTGTTTATCTGCACCCTGCTGATCCAGCTCGGCCTGACGCTGTTTGTGGTGCCGGGCGTGCTCATGGCGATCGCCTTCGCGCTGGCGCCGGTGATCGCCTCCGTCGATAAAAAAGGCGTGTTCGCTTCGCTCAAGCTGAGCAGCAAGTTGGCCTTCGCCAATGCGCGCGTGATCGTGCCGGCGATGATGCTGTGGCTGGCGGCCAAGCTGCTGGTGCTGTTTTTGGTGAGCCATCTGTCGGTGCTGACGCCGAACGTCGCCAGCGTGGTGTTGACCGCGTTGAGCAACCTGGTGTCTGCCCTGCTGCTGATCTACCTGTTCCGCCTGTACATGCTGCTGCGCGGCTAACGCCGACGCAACCAAAACCCAAGGGGCACGCTTCGGCGCGCCCCTTTTTATTTACCCTACCGTGGCGGCTTCCGCCTGCTCCTTACTCTGAATCAGCTTCAGCGCCAAATACAGGTCCGGCACCAAAATCAGCTCTTTGTCGCGCCCTAAGCGGTTGATACGGAACCAGCGCGTCAGCTCGGTGCGTCGCCCCGCCAGCACCAGCTTAACATTACGCTGTAACAGGTCGCGTTTCAGCTCGTCGATGGCCGCCAGCACGCTGATATCGGCATGGGTAAAACTGGCTACCGCATCCACCACCACCCAGCGCGGCTGGAACGGCGTGCCGTCGACCAAATTGAGAATACGGCGTTTGAAGTACGCCACGTTGAAATAGGTCAGCGGCGAATTGAAGCGATACATCATGACGCCAGGTACCGCCTTCACCCCATTGTTGTTGCCCATGGAATGGATCATGCCTTCGTCGTTGACGCCCAGCAGCTGCTCCGTCGGCCGGAAGACGGTGCGCAGAAACTGCATCAGCCCCAGCAATACCGCCAGCCCGATGCCGCTGATCACCCCCACCAGCAGCACGCTGAGGAAGGTAAACAGCGCCAGGCGAAACGCCTGCGCGTTGCGGCGGCGCAAAACCCAGATGCCGCGAATGTCCAGCAGCGACCAGGCCGCATACATCAGCACCACGCCCAATCCTGCCACCGGAATAAACTGCAGCGGCGCCATCAGGAACAGCAAGACGAAGGCGATGACCGCGGCGGCGATGACCGACACCAGCTGGCTCTTGCCGCCGTTGGCGTCATTCACCGCGGTGCGCGAGTCCGCACCGCTGATGGCGAAACCTTGCGACAGCGCGGAGACGATATTCACCAGCCCCAGTGCACGAAACTCGGCGTCGGCGTTCACCTCATAACCGTTCTTGGCGGCAAAGCTGCGGGCGGTGAGCATCATGCTGACAAAACTCACCACCGCCAGGTTAAGCGCCGGGATCACCATGTCGCGCAGCAAGCCGGGCTGGAAGTCCGGCCACTGGACGATCGGCAACACGCCGCTGAAACCGCCCACCGTCACCACGCCATGCTGCTGCAGGCCGCCGGCCCAGGTGACGAACGCCGCCAGCACGATGGCAAACAGCGGTGCCGGCCAGTTAGGCCGCCATTTTTTAAATCCGAGCAGCGTCACCAGCGTCAACAACGACACCGCCATCGTCAACCAGTCACTGTGCAGCAGGTTGCCGGGCAGCGCGTAGATGCGCTCGATCAGCTGCGCCGGGCGCACCGTGAATCCCAACACCTTGCCGATCTGATCGACGATGATGGTGATCGCTACCCCGTTCAGCAGCCCGCTGAGGATCGGCCGCGACAGCAGATCCGCCAGCGCCCCCAGCTTGAACCGGCTGGCCAGCAGGCACCAGCCGCCCATCATCGCGGTCATCATGATGGTCAGCTGCCAATGGCGCTCCATATTACCCGCCGCCAGCGGCGTCACCACCGCGGCGATCACCGCACAGGTGGCGGCGTCGGGCCCGACGATCAGCTGGCGCGACGAGCCGAACAGCGCATAGGCCACCATCGGCAAGATACAGGAATAGAGCCCCACCACCGGGCTGACCCCGGCCAGCTCGGCATAGGCGATGGCCACCGGTAAGGCGACGGCGGCGACGGAAAGGCCGGCGCGAATATCCGGCTTGAGCCAGCTGCGTTGATACCCCAATAAATGCGTCAAACCCGGCGTCAAGGCCTGGAGAGATTTCCACTGCATGCTGTTTTCCGCGGTAAATTATCTGGTTATTATGACACTTACTATGCGGCCTGCGGCCCGCACTAGCAATGTGCCCGCGCTTTCTTGCGTAAGTTTATGCAAATTCCTGCTTTCGCGGCAGAAATCCGCCGGCCAAACGCCGATAATCGGCAACGCCCGGCGGTACACAGAGCTCGCCGAATCCGGTATAGTCGGCCGATGAACAGATGATGGATTGATTTATGAAGCAGTTTCTTGATTTCCTCCCGCTAATTGTCTTTTTCGCTTTTTACAAGCTGTACGACATTTACGTCGCATCCGGCGCGTTAATTGTCGCCACCGCGCTGGCGCTGGTGTTCACTTGGGTGAAATACCGCAAGGTCGAGAAGATGACGCTGATCACCTTCCTGATGGTGCTGGTGTTCGGCACCCTGACGCTGGTGTTCCACAACGATTTGTTCATCAAATGGAAGGTCACGGTGATTTACGCGCTGTTCGCGCTGGCGCTGCTGATCAGCCAATGGGTGCTCAAAAAACCGCTGGTTCAGCGCATGCTGGGCAAAGAGCTGACGCTGCCGGACAAAGTGTGGAGCAATCTCAACCTGGCTTGGGCGGTCTTCTTCCTGGCCTGCGGCCTGGCGAACATCTATGTCGCCTTCTGGCTGCCGCAAAGCGTCTGGGTCAATTTCAAAGTCTTTGGCCTGACGGTACTGACGCTGGTCTTCACCCTCCTCAGCGGTATCTATATTTACCGGCACATGCCGGAAGAACAGAAAAAATAGTTACAAAATTGTTAATGCCTGCGGCGCTTGCCGCGGGCAGTATGATGTTATTCCCTCCTTTTAAAAGCAGACTGCTATGACACAACAACGACCTTTACCCAGCGGCGAGCTGGTGCTGCGCACGCTGGCCATGCCGGCCGATACCAATGCCAACGGTGATATCTTCGGCGGCTGGCTGATGTCGCAAATGGACATCGGCGGCGCCATCCAGGCAAAAGAGATCGCCGAAGGGCGCGTGGTGACGGTACGCGTAGACGGCATGACCTTCCTGAAACCGGTGGCGGTAGGCGATGTGGTTTGCTGCTATGCGCACTGCATCCGCACCGGGCGCAGCTCGATCACCATCAATATCGAAGTGTGGGTCAAGAAAGTCTCTTCCGCGCCGATCGGCCAGCGCTACCGGGCGACCGAAGCGGTGTTCACCTATGTGGCGGTCGATGCGGAAGGCAACTCGCGCGCGCTGCCTGAGGGCAAAATGAATTTCCGCGTTGGCTTCGAAGAATAAGCCGGCGGCTGTACCGCAAATACAAAAAGGGTCGCCGAGGCGACCCTTTCTTTTTGGGTGGTTACCGGACTCAGTTCACTTCGGTCGTGCCGTTCAGCTTGAAGCGGATAGTGACGGTGCGATCTTTCGCTTCTTTGGCCTCATAGCGCCATTTACGCATCGCCTGCTTCACTTCACGCTCGAACATATTGCGCGGCTCGGCCGACAAGATGCGCACGTTGCTGACGCGCCCGTCGCTGTCGATATCGAACTGTACCCGCACGTTGCCTTCGATCTGCAAAGCCTGGGCCCGCGGCGGATAGAGCGGATTGGCGCGGCTGATCGGTCTTGGCCCGACTTCGCGCGAGTTGCCCTGCACCGGCGCGGCAGGCGCCTGTTTCACCGGCGCTTTATCGATCGGTTTGGCCGGTGAATCGTTGTTGAATGGCGACGGCTCGCGCGGCTCAACCTTCTTCGGCTCCGGTTTAACCTGTTTTTCGACCTTCGGCTTCGGCTTAGGCTTCGGTTTCGGCTTGACCGGCTCGGGTTTCACGATCGCCTTCGGCGGCGGCTCCACGATAGGTTCCGGTTCTGGCTCCGGCTCAGGTTCGACCTGCGGCGGCTCCGGCTCGGCCGGAGCCGGTGGCGGCGGCTCGGCCATCGCGGCGGTGTTGACCATCATGACGCTGATCGGCGCGTCCTCTGGCTTCGGCAGCTCCACCACTTCTTTTACAGAAGCGTAAAGCAATCCCGCCACCAGGGCGCTGTGCAGGCCTACGGACAAGACGAAAGGCACGGATATACGGCGATTAAGGAACATCTTTTTTAGCGGCATAATGATTCTGTTTCCTCTGGTTCGCCAAGTTTAAATGCAAATAGCAATCATATTCAATAACGAAAGGCAAACTATCGCTTTAATCGTCAGTCTGCGCGGCTAAAACCAGCAAACTCATAAGGATATTAACCTCACCGTTGCTTTTTTATCGCCGGAACAACACGCTTCATTAACGTTTGGCCGGGCGTCAAAAAATAAAAAACCCGCCGTAGCGGGTTGATTGCGGTAATTAAGCGTTATTCTTCATCACCATAGTAAAGCACGCCCAGCTTAATCAGCGGCCGCCCTTGCGCCTTGCGGTGCAGGTTGGTGTCGCGCAGCGAATAGACGCAGCCGCAGTATTCCTGCTGATAGAAGCGTTCGCGCTTGCTGATCTCTATCATGCGCGACGAACCGCCCTTCTTGCGCCAGTTGTAATCCCAGTACACCAAATCGGGATATTTTTCCGCCGCCCGGATGCCGCAGTCGGTGATCTGCTGCATGTTCTTCCAGCGCGAAATGCCCAGCGAGCTGGAGATGGTGTCGTAACCGTGCTCATGCGCATACAGCGCCGTGCGCTCGAAACGCATGTCAAAACACATGGTGCAACGAATCCCGCGCTCCGGCTCATTCTCCATCCCCTTGGCGCGGGCGAACCAGTTGTCGGTGTCGTAATCGGCATCGATGATCGGCACCCCGTGCTGCTCGGCGAAACGGATGTTCTCTTCCTTGCGCAGCAGATACTCTTTTTGCGGGTGAATGTTGGGGTTATAGAAGAAAATGGCGTACTCGATCCCGGACGCCTGGATCGCTTCCATCACCTCGCCGGAACAGGGCGCGCAGCAAGAGTGCAGCAGCAGTTTACTTTTGCCCGCCGGCAAATCGAGTTTTTCCCTTACCAGTTCCGTCATATCCTCACCTCAATGGCATATCAGTTTAAGCGCGCCGCACTATACGAATAAAAAGTAGCGGCTTCAAGGCATAAGCGCCAATCCGCCGGGAAATTCGCCGCGCACCGTTCCCCTGCCGCGCCTTTTGCGCTACCTTGGTAGCACCGTTTTATAGCCATGATTTTAAAGGTGAAACATGCTTTATCTGATCTACGCGCAAGACGTCCCCAACTCGCTGGAAAATCGCCTGGCGGTGCGCCCGGCACACCTGGCGCGTCTGCAGGCGCTGCGCGATGCCGGCCGCCTGGTGGTCGCCGGCCCTAACCCGGCCATCGACAGCAACGATCCCGGCGCCGCCGGCTTTACTGGTTCGACGGTGATCGCCGAATTCGAGTCGCTGGCGCAAGCCCAGGCCTGGGCGCAGCAGGATCCCTATATCGCCGCCGGCGTCTATGCCGACGTGACGGTGAAGCCGTTCAAGCAGGTGTTCTGATCTCCAGCCCTCCCAATACCGGGAACGCCCGTTCGCGCGCCGTTCCCGGATCAATGCGTGCTCTCACCCTAACCCGTCGGTAGAAAAAATGCCCTCCCTCCAGGGGCTGTCGCGTCGCCTGCCTATACTCTTCTGAACCCGCGGCATCGCCGCGAACTCAGGAGATCGACCGATGCGACTCGACGTACACGCCCACCTGTGGAGCACAGAGTATCTGGATCTTTTGCAAGCGCATGGCGTGCATGAAGTTGCCGCCTATCGGCACCTGGGCGCCGGCCGCACCGAGCGCGAGCTCGACGCGCGTTTCGCCCTGCTGGATAAGGCCGGCATCGACATGCAAATGCTGTCGGCGACGCCGCTGTCGCCGCATCTGGAAGACGAGCAGGCGGCCGTTGATGCCGCGCGCCGGATCAATGATGAATATGCGGAGCTGGTAGCGCGTTATCCCACCCGCTTCCGGGCTATCGCTTCCTTGCCGCTGCCGCATATCGACGTTGCGTTACGCGAGCTTGAAAGGGCCTTTACCCAACTCAATATGCTGGGCGCCTGCATCACCACCTCAGTGCTCGGGTTGTCTATCGCCAACCCGCTGTTCGAGCCGCTCTATCAGGAACTCAACCGCCGCCACAGCGTGTTGGCCATTCATCCCGCCGGCCGCGGCGCGCACTCGCCGCTCATCGCCGACTACGCCTTGACCTGGTCGATCGGCGCGCCGATCGAAGACACGGTCGCCGCCATGCACTTTATCCTCAACGGCATCCCTCAACGCTTTCCGGAGATGAAAATCATTGTGCCGCATCTGGGCGGCCTGCTGCCGATGACGCTGGAACGCCTCGACCAGACCGTCGCGTGGGAGGCGCCGAATACGCCGGAACCCCCAAGCCGCGCCGCCCTGCGCATGTGGTACGACACGGTAGGCCACGATCAGGTGCCCGCACTGCAAGCGGCGGCAGCGACATTCGGCGCACAGCGGCTGCTGTTCGGCACCGATTTTCCGTTCCAACCGGGCGACCTGTTTCAAACCACGGTGGACTACATC
The DNA here is from genome assembly GCF_016805595.1 of Serratia sp. 4542. Classification (NCBI taxonomy): domain Bacteria; kingdom Pseudomonadati; phylum Pseudomonadota; class Gammaproteobacteria; order Enterobacterales; family Yersiniaceae; genus Serratia; species Serratia sp. 4542. Next base: position 620,234 of record NZ_RXKV01000010.1, on the reverse strand, counting down.
CGGCGAGCGGGTTTGCCGGAGGAAGAGGTGAACGCCATTTTGGATCGCAATGCGGCAGCGCTGTTTGGACTGGGTACAAACTGACACGTCAAGGCTCAGTGAGCCCCTGTGCCGCCCATCAGGTGTCGTGCGCCGCGTTATATGACCAGTTTTCCCCGCACCACCACCTTGCCCGGCTTGATCTCGGGGTCGGCAATGCGGCGGATCGCCAGATTCAACGCTTGCCAGGCGATCTCTTGCAAATCGTGTGACACGCAGGGGAAATGAAAACCGTAGATCTCGGCATGTGAAACCTCATCGATGCTGAACAGCGACACGTCCTGCATCAACGGCAGCCGATGTTCGATACAGGCCTTGATAATACCCAGGGAGATCTGGTTATTGCAGCCAACGAAAAAGTCCGGCGCGCGGTTATTGGCCAGCCAACGGCTCGTCTCTTGCCAGGCGACATCCATAAAGAAATCGGCATACAGCACTTCAAGCGACGCTACCTTGCCTTGTAATGCCGCTTGCAAGCCAGTGACCCTGTCACGCGCCACGTTGGAGTTTTCCGGCCCGGAGACCACCACCACCCGCTGCGCCTTCTGTTCCAGCAGCCAGCGCCCCGCCTGGAGGCCGCAGTCCAGGTTATCGATATACACCCCGCTGCAGTGGCGATTGTCCAGCTCCCGGTCGATCAGCACCACCGGAATATTCAAGGTTTCCAACCGTTTTAGGTAGGAAGGCTGGTACAAATGATCGTTGGAAATGACCGAGAGAATGATCGCATCGACGTTGTAGCCAATCAGTTTGTCGATGATTCTGTCTTCGCTTTCCTGAGACTCATAGGAGTCGAACACCAGGGTGTCATATCCCATTTTTTGCGCTTCAAGCGTCATCAGCCGCGTCAGGCCGCCAAAGAACGGGTTGGCCATATCAGGGTTGACGATGCCGATGGTTCTGCTGCTTTTTGCCCGCAGGTTGCGCGCCGCGGCATTGACCACATAGCCGAGCTCGACAGCGGTCTCCCGAATGCGACGCAGCGTTTCCGGATGAACCTTGTCCGGCTGTGAAAATGCCCGCGACGCGGTGATTTTACTGACGTTTGCCTGTGCGGCGACGCTAGCCAGCGTCGCTTTCCGTCCTCGATCCCCTGCCAAATGCAGCTCCTTAGCCTTAAGGTATCATTTTGTATCATTTTTAGCATCATGACAGAACTTGGTTCATGGCGCTAATGGTTTACGCCGGCAAGACGATTAATCCGGGGATCGGTAAAAATATCCAGCTCATCACGACTCTCGGAAGAGAACTCGGACACCACGGCGCCCTGCTCGCCAGCCTGGAACCAGTGCCGGGTATTGGGCGCGATGGTATATTGCTCGCCGGGCCGCAAAAGGATATAGCGATTGCAGGTATACCACGGCTCCGCGCCCTCGGGTACCCGGCATACCGGTTCGCCGCCGGCGTCATTAAGCGTCAGGTTTTCATCATCGACAAACAGGAACACCGCGCCCCAACGGCAGCGGAAAGTCTCTTGCTTGCCGGGCGTGCCGGCGAAAGGAGGATGCAAATGTTCCGGGCAGGTTTGCCCCGGAAACAGCACCAGCTCTTTCGCACAATACCGCGGTGAGTTGACGTAGGTCAGCAGCTGCAGCCCTGACACGGGATAGTCGGCCAGGCCAAATGTTGCAATTTCAATACGTTGCTGCTCTTCATCGGTCAGGACAATGTCCGCCTGGCGCAAATATCCCAGCGTAGCGGCTCTGGCGCTTTGGTGTATCTTCATCATTTCCCCCTGCAAAGTAACGGTATCGATATCAACGCGCTGATATTAAAACCGTCATTGCCCCGCCGATTTTGTGATCGCTATCCCCATATTGAATAACAACCCACCAGCAAAATTAACCACCGTCGAGTAATTCCAACATTGATCACAGTTTAACCACTCGCTTTGGCCCAATATCGCCTCACTAAAATGATATCGTTACCATAAAAATGATTCACCAGGAGGCCATATGAAAGCATTAGTGTTGGCGAAGGCGGGAGAAATCGCTATCGAGGACGTCCAGCTTGCCGAGGCGTTGGGGCCCGATGATGTACAGATAAAAATTCATTCCGTAGGCATTTGCGGCAGTGATGTGCACTATTACCAGCATGGCCGCATTGGCCCGTTCGTGGTTAACGCCCCGATGGTGCTCGGCCATGAAGCCTCCGGGGTGGTGCTCGCGACAGGTAAAAACGTCACTCACCTCAGCGTCGGCGATCGCGTTTGCATGGAGCCCGGCATTCCCGATCTCAACTCTGCCCAGACGCGCGCCGGTATTTACAACCTTGACCCGGCCGTTCGCTTCTGGGCGACGCCGCCGGTGCACGGCTGCCTGCGCGAAACCGTCATCCACCCTGCCGCCTTCACGTTCAAATTGCCGGACAACGTCAGTTTCGCTGAAGGCGCCATGGTGGAACCCTTGGCCATCGGCATGCAAGCGGCCACCAAAGCCGGGATCAAACCCGGCGATATCGCCCTGGTGATCGGCGCCGGGCCGATCGGCGTGGTCACCGCCCTCGCGGCGCTGGCGGGCGGCTGCTCGGACGTCATTATTTGCGACCTATTTGACGAGAAACTCGCCGTGGCGGCCAGTTACGAGGGGCTGCACGCCGTCAATATCAAAACCGGCGACCTGGCGGGGAAAGTGGCCACGCTCACCAGCGGCAATGGCGCCGATGTCGTGTTTGAATGCAGCGGCGCAAAACCGGCTATCGCAACGCTGGCCAAACATGCGGCGCCAGGGGCGACCGCGGTGCTGGTCGGCATGCCGATCGATGCCGCGCCGCTGGATATCGTCGCCGCGCAGGCCAAAGAAATCACCTTCAAGACCATTTTCCGCTACGCCAACATGTACCCGCGCACGCTGCGGCTGTTGAGCAGCGGCAAGTTGCGCGTCCAGCCGTTGATAAGCCAAACCTACAAGTTCTCCGACAGCGTGGCCGCCTTCGAGCGCGCGGCGGCGGGACATGCCTCGGACATCAAAATCATGCTGGAGATGGAGTAATCCTATGACGCTCTATGCTGGCATAGACTGCGGTACGCAAGGCACGAAAGTCGTGATTGTCGACAGCACACAGGGCGCGATCCTCGGTGAGGGCAATGCCCCTCACCGTCTCATCAGCCAAGCCAATGGCCGGCGCGAACAGGAGGCCGACTGGTGGATTGAGGCGTTAGTCATCGCTTTTCGCCAAGCCGTGACTAACGCCGGCGTTGATGCGCGGGAGATTCATGCTCTGGGGGTATCGGGCCAACAACATGGGTTTGTGCCGCTGGACGCAGACGGCAACGTGCTGCACAGCGTCAAGCTGTGGTGCGATACCGAAACCGCGGAAGAAAACGCACGGCTCCTGCAACAGCTCGGCGGCGCCAACGGCTCGCTGGAAACGCTCGGTTTGCGGCTCGCCACCGGCTATACCGCGTCAAAAATCCTTTGGTTCAAGACGCACCATCCGGCGCTGTGGGCAAAACTGCACACCGTGCTGCTGCCCCATGACTACTTGAACTTCTGGCTGACCGGGGAGCGCGTAGCAGAATATGGCGACGCTTCCGGCAGCGGGCTGTTCGATGTACGCAGCCGTAGCTGGAGCAAAACCGCCGTCGAGCTCATCGATGACAGCGGCCGCCTGTGGCAAGCTTTGCCGCCGCTCAAAAGCGCGGAGTGCTGCATCGGCACGGTGCGCCCCGCCGCGGCGGAAAAACTCGGCCTCGGCCCAACGGTGCGGGTATCGACCGGCGGCGGCGACAACATGATGGCGGCCATCGGTTCCGGCAACATCGAGGCCGGCACCCTCACCCTGAGCCTGGGCACCTCCGGCACGCTGTTCGCCTGGTCTGCCGCCCCCGTCGCGGCGGAATCGGACATGATTGCCGGCTTCTGCTCCAGCACCAACGGGTGGCTGCCCTTGATTTGCACCATGAATGTCACCTCGGCCACCACCGCAGTGCAAACGCTGCTGGATGAAGATCTTGCCGGCTTTAACGCGTTGTTGGCGCAGGCCTCGCCCGGCGCAGGCGGTGTCGAAATGCTGCCGTTCTTCAATGGCGAACGCGTTCCGCCGCTGCCCCACGCGCGCGCCAGCCTGCATAACCTCGACAGCGACAACTTTACCCGCGCCAATCTCTGCCTGGCGGTAGTCGAAAGCGCCACGTATGGGTTGCGCTATGGCATCGAGCTGTTTCGCCGTCAGGGCATCGAAGCGCGCGAAATCCGCCTCACCGGCGGCGGCGCCCGCAGCGCCGCCTGGCGACAAATCGTCGCGGACGTGATGGGCTGCCCGGTGGTCTGTCTGAAAGCCAAAGAGACCGCCGCGCTGGGCGGCGCCATTCAGGCGATGTGGGCGACAATGTTGGCTGACGATCCGCGCCGGAACGCCGGCGCGTTGCTGGCCGAACTGTGCCAACGCTTCGTTGCGCTGGATGAGGCCACGCGCACACGGCCAAACGCCGGCAGACAGGCACAATACGAGACGCTTTATCAACGGTACCTGCAACGCTTGCAGCAGACCTACCCGGAGGTGCAACTGTGACGCAAGATCCCCATACGCCAGCGCCCGCCTACCTGCTGGAGGTCAGCGGCGTCAAAAAAGCCTTTGGCCCGGTCGTGGCGCTCAAGAATGCGGAGTTTTGCCTGCGGCGCGGATCCATCCATGCCCTGTGCGGCGGCAACGGCGCGGGCAAATCCACCTTTCTCAGCATTCTGATGGGCTTTATTCAACCCGATGGCGGCGATATTTTTATCAATGGCCAACGCTGTGAATTTCATCACCCTCGAGAAGCCCTCAACGCCGGCATCGCCATCGTGCAGCAGGAACTGAGCGCGATCCCGGATCTGACGGTGGCCGAAAACATTTGGCTGGGCCGCGAGCCGAGACGCTTGGGGTTCGTCGACTTCGCAACGCTCAACCAGCGTACAACCCGCCTGCTCAAAGAACTCGATTTCAAGATCGACGCCCGAGAAAAAATGCGCAACCTGAGCGTCGCCGAGCAACAGCTGGTCGAGATCGCCAAGGCGCTGTCGCATGCTAATGCCGACATCATCATCATGGATGAACCCACCTCGGCGATTGGCGAAGAGGATGCGCAAAAAATCTTTCAGACGCTTCAGCAGCTGGCGGCGAAAGGTAAAGGCATTATCTACGTCTCTCACCGTTTGTCAGAGATATTCCAAATCGCGGACAGCTACACCATCTTCCGCGACGGCGCCTACATCCATGAAGGCTATATCGCCGACATCACCCGTGAACAGCTGATCGAACACATTATTGGCGGCGAGTACGACAGCGAGTTCGCCAAATTCAATCAGCCTGGCGAAGAGGTCTTGCTGGAGGTCAACAACCTGTGTTGGCGCAGCAAGATAAAAGATATCAGCCTGCAGCTTAAGCACGGTGAGATCCTGGGCATCTATGGGCTGGTGGGCTCGGGGCGCAGCGAGTTTCTCGATCTTATCTTCGGCATTCAGCATGCCGACAGCGGCACGATCCGCTTGGGTGACAAGACGCTGAACCGCCACTCTCCGCGCAAGGCCATCGACAGCGGTATTGCCTACGTAACGGAAGATCGCAAGGAAACCGGCCTGGTGCTGTGCCGCTCCGTCAGTGAAAACATCAATATCGCCTCTTTTGCCGCCATCAGCCGGATGGGGTTTGTCAGCGAAAAACGGGAGCAGGCGCGGACCCGCGACATGATCCAGCGCTTCAACGTTAAAACCCATGACGGCGAACAGCCGGTGGGCAACCTGAGCGGCGGCAACCAGCAAAAGGTCGTGCTGGGCCGTTGGGCGCTGCTGGATCCGGAGGTTTTGCTGCTCGACGAGCCGACGCGCGGTATCGACGTCGGGGCCAAGAAAGAGATCTATCGATTTATGTCGGAGTTCGCCTTGCAAAACAAAGGGATCATCATGGTTTCCTCCGAGCTTTCGGAAATTATCGGCATGAGCGATCGCATATTGGTGTTTCGTGACGGGCAGTTGGCCGGCGAGCTTTCGGCAGCCGATGCGACCCAGGCAGCACTAATGAAACTTGCGGTTTAACAGAGAGAGAAAAAAATGAGCAGCGCCCACTCCTTATCACCAGGAATTTCATTTTTCACCCGCAATAAGCGCCGCATGCACAAATACGGCATTATCATCGCCTTTTTCGCCCTGTGCCTGATCGTGGCGCTGATTGGCGAATATCAGGTCGCTCAGGGGGCCTGGAGCAGCAACTATTTTCTCAGCAATGAAAACACCCTGATCGTCCTGCGCCAGGTCTCGATCAACGGCATTCTGGCCATCGGCATGACCTTCGTCATTATCACGGCCGGGGTCGATCTCTCCGTGGGATCGGTGCTGGCGCTAAGCGGGATCGTCGCCGCCCGCTTCGCTACCAACAACAGCGGATTGGCTATCGGCGATACCGCGACCGCCGTCATGGCGCCGCTGATTGTGGCGCTCGGTATCGGCATCGTTTGCGGCCTGGTGAACGGCACCGTGTTAGCCCGCTACCGCCTGCAGCCGTTTATCGTCACCATGGGCATGCTCTCCGCGGCGCGCGGTTTAACCATGTTGACCACCAACGGCAATCCGGTATCGCAATTGAACAGCGATTTCCGCTGGTTGGGCAATGGTTATGTCGGCGGCGTTCCGGTGCCCGTCATCATCTTCATCGTGCTGTTCGCCCTCGCCTGGCTCGTGCTGAATAAAACCCTCTTCGGGCGCTACATCTACGCCGTCGGCGGCAACCCGAAAAGCGCGCGCACCTCGGGGATTAACGTCACCCGCATCAAAATACTGGTGTATACGCTGTGCGGCGCGCTGGCCGGCATCGCCGGCCTGATCCTCACGGCGCGCACCGGCTCGGCGCAGACCAACGCCGGTGCAGGGTATGAGCTGGACGCCATCGCGGCGGTGGTGATCGGCGGCACCAGCATGGCCGGCGGCGTCGGTACGCTGGTCGGCACCTTCTTCGGCGTGCTGATTATCGGGGTGATGAATAACGGCCTCGATCTGCTTGGCGTGCAATCGTATTACCAACAGATTATCAAAGGCGCATTGATCGTTCTTGCCGTCTTGCTCGACCCCTCGCGTAAGCAACAGCGCGATTAATAACATCAGACCCAACTCTACCAGGAGAAAACCATGAATAAGACCAAGATAGCGTTGTTTGCCTCAGCCATGATGCTGGGTAGCCTGTCGGCAGCTCAGGCCGCCCCGGTTAAAATCGCGGTATTGATGTACGGCAACAAAGCCGAGTTCGTGCAATTGATGGAAAGGTTCGGCAAGGAACACCCGGCGGTGAAAAGCGGCGAAGCCGTGCTGACCTTCTACGATGGGCGTTATGATGCATCGGTGCAAAACGATCAGGCTGCCACCGCTATCCAGACGCGCGCCGATGCCATTATCGTCAATCCTATGGATTTTGAGGCCAATATCGATATCGTCACTAATGCCAACGAAGCCAAAATCCCGGTGGTGGTCACCAACGCGCGCCTGAACACGGACGCGATGACGTCTGAAGTGGTGTCTAATGACGAATTGGGGGGGTATCTGGAAGCCAAAGCCGTCCTGGACAAACTCGACTGCAAGAACCACAAGGTGAACGTGGTGATTATCGAAGGCCCGAAAGGCGGCAGCGGCGAGATCCAGCGCGGTAAGGGCAACGATAAAGCGATTGCCGAGTGCGGCGCCGGCCAGGTCACGGTACTTGAGCGCAAAACGGCCAACTGGTCACGCGCGGAAGCGCAGCCGCTGATGGAAAACTGGCTGCAGAAACACCGGGGTAAAATCAACGGCGTGATCGGCCAAAATGACGAGATGGCGCTGGGTGCTATCGAGGCGATCAAAGGCGCCGGCCTGAATGTGAAAGACTTCGCGATTGCCGGCGTTGACGGCGTTTCCGACGCGATTCATGCGGTGCAGGCCGGTGAAATGGTCTCTATCCTGCAAGATGCCAAAGGCCAGATGCAGGGGTCCATCGACGTCGCGCTGCGCGCCGTGAAAGGTGAAAGCTATCAACCTCAGTCGGATATCTGGAAGCAGTACGCCAAGGATCTGAAATGGGAGGGCGGCACGCAGAAGCATTACTACATTCCGTGGACCGTCGTTACCGCAGAGAACGCTCAAGCGCTGTTGGATGCCCGCAAATAATCCCCCGCCCCCTGGCTCCAGGGGGCCCTGCTATGGCACTTGTCTGCAAAAAAAAGCCAGCACGGAGTGGCTGGCTTAAAGGTTCTTCGAGGGAATATCTTGTTCGATAAACATACGCCTTTCGCCGCCCCCTTGACTAACTATCAGTGTGATAGGCGCCGCCGTCTGAGACTATTTTTTGCCGTTGCATGGTAAAGCGCCGCCGCTGACCTACACTTGAGCCGTAGTCAAGATGCAGTTACGGGTCGTTTTTATCTTCCAAAAGGAATAATTATGAAGGCAACTAAATATCTCTTGGCACTGCTGGCGTTCACCTCATTCTCTTCCCTGGCGGCAATTGAAATCACTCGGGAAGAGGCGGCGAAACATACCGAGATCGGTCCGGTGACCATTTCACAAGACGGCGACGACACCGTGGGGATCGACCATGCGCGTCTGTCGAAAGCGGTAGACGAAAAAGGCGGTAAGTATTACGTCATTATCGGTCGCGAGGGGAAAACCACCTTCGAAACCATCAATGCGATAGCCTATAAATAATCAGGCCTAGCCCGCGGCAGGCTGCTCCTGCCGCTTGTCCCTGCGCTTACTTGTCGCCGCCCGTCAATATCAATGCCTGCATATCGGCGAACATCGTTTCCCATTCCGCCTGGTCGATATCCATCAAACCAAAGTAACGCAGCATAAAGGCGCCTTCGGTGGCGAGAAACGCCAGGCGCGCGCGCTTGCCTTCTTCGGTCGTCAAATCCAAACCGGCGATGCGGCTGCGATACCATTCGCGCGTGCTCGCCAGATGCTCCGGCGTTTGAATCAACGTCGCCATCAGCCCGGCGGCCTTGGCGCTGGAGGTCTGATCCGAACTGTGGGTGGCCAGCATATGCGCCCGCACGGCGGTCTGCGGCGAAGGCTCGTCGCCGGCGATCGCCGTGAACAGCGTCTCATAGGCACTGCCCCAGCGATCGAACATGGCATCGATAAGGGCGTCTTTGCTGCCGAAACAATACTGCACCCCGCCCTTGGAGATCCCCATCGCTTTGGCGACGGCGTCGATGGTCAAGCCGGCGGCGCCCTGGGTGGCGACGATCTCTTCGGCGGTGTCCAAAACCTTGTCGCGATCGATGCTGCGTTGACGTCCCATTAAGAAACCCTTCTTTTCAATACGAACGTATGGATATATATTATCATCAGTATACCACCCGGCATCGCCGGTGGGTTACCCCAATGGCGGCGCCTCCGCGCCGCCCACGTTAACTGGATATGAATTATGTACGCCAAGAACCGCTGGTTGATCCTGACGATGGTCGCCAGCGCCCTTTTCCTGATCGTCATCGATATGACGGTGTTATATACCGCCCTGCCGCGCTTAACCCAGGCGCTGGACGCCAGCGCCTCGCAAAAACTCTGGATCGTCAACGCCTACCCGCTGGTGGTGGCCGGCCTGCTGCCCGGCGCCGGCATGCTGAGCGACCGCATCGGCCATAAGCGGCTGTTTCTCGCCGGGCTGCCGGTGTTTGCCGTCGCGTCACTGTGCGCCGCGTTCTCGCCCACCGCCGAGTGGCTGATCGCCGCCCGCGTGTTCCTCGCCGTTGGCGCGGCAATGATGATGCCCGCCACGCTGTCCATCGTGCGCCACGTCTTTACCGACGAACGCGAACGCGCGCTGGCAATCGGCATCTGGGCCTCGGTGGCCTCCGGCGGCGCGGCCATCGGCCCGGTGGTCGGCGGCCTGCTGCTGGAGTATTTCTGGTGGGGGTCGGTGTTCCTGATCAATGTGCCGGTCGTACTGCTGGTCTGGCCGCTGGCGTGGAAACTGATCCCGCGCTGCGGTGGCGATAACCCGCGCCCTTCGGACATCGTCGGTTCGGTGCAGATCATGATGGGTCTGGTCGGCGCCATCTATGCGCTGAAGGAGCTGAGCAAGCCGACGCCTGATGTGAGCGCCTTGCTTGTGGCGGCCCTGATCGGCGTGTTGTTCCTGGTGCTGTTCGTGCGTCGTCAGCAGCGCAGCGCCCACCCGATGATCGATTTCTCCCTGTTCCGCAACCGGCTGTTCGCAGGCGGCATCGGCGTGGCCCTGCTGTCGATGGTGGCGCTGATCGGCGTCGAGCTGGTGCTCAGCCAACGCCTACAGCTGGTGCTCGGCCTCAGCCCGCTGCAGGCGGCGCTGTTTATTTTGCCGATCCCGCTGGCCTCGGCGCTGGCGGGGCCCGTAGCCGGCCTGCTGTTGCCGCGCTACGGCGAACGCAGCATCATCCTCGGCGGCTTTGTCCTGACCACCTTCGGCATCGCCGGTGTTGCCGTGTGGTACCAGAGCGGCATGGCGCCGCAATTGGTCAGCCTGGCGCTGGTGGGCTTTGGCCTCGGCGGCGTGATCACCGCCGCTTCTACCGCCATCATGCTGAACGCGCCGGAGGAGAAGTCCGGCATGGCGGCGTCCATCGAAGACGTCTCCTACGAACTGGGTGGCGTGCTGGGCGTGACGCTGCTCGGCGGGTTGATGACGGCGGTTTACAGCCACAGCCTGGCGCTGCCGGCGGAGCTGCCGGTCAGCGATTTGGCCTACGACAGCATCGACGAAGCCCTGCGGCTGGCGGCCGGGCTGGCGGCCGATCGCGCGCAGCAGCTGACGCAGCTGGCGCGTCTGGCCTTTGATCGCGCGTTTATTACGGTGCTGATCGCCGCCGCATTGCTGATGGCGCTGGGCGCCGGCGCGGTGAAACTGGCGCTGCGCAAGTAACCGATAAAAGCGGCTTTTTTCGCCTGCGGATCCTGCGTAAACTGATTCGGCAATTTGCTCGACGGATTTATCGTCATCGGTTTTAGCGATGGCAATAATGCCTGTTATCGTGTTTAACCCTGCGATAAATCCGGTTACTGTAACAGCTATGGAAATTGATTCTGTCTACTATCGGAACAAATAATCAGGAGAAGATTATTATGGCAACGGCAAAGAAAGCAGCGAAAACCCATATCGGCCTCGACAGTAAACAATCGGCAAAACTCGCCGAGGCGCTGAACGCGCTGTTGGCGAACTATCAGGTGCTGTATATGAACGTGCGCGGCTATCACTGGAATATTACCGGCCCGCAGTTCTTTGAGCTGCACGCGAAATTCGAAGAGACATATAACGATCTGCTGACCAAGGTGGATGAGCTGGCGGAACGTATTCTGACGCTGGGCTCGCAGCCGCGCCACGCTTTCAGCGACTATCTGAAAACCGCCGACATCAAGGAACACACCAACGTGACCGATGATAAAGGCACGCTGCGCGGCCTGTTGGAAGGGTATTCAATCTTGCTGCAGCAGCAGCGTGAACTGCTGACGGTAGCGGCAGACGCCGGTGACGAAGGCACCGCGTCGCTGATGAGCGATTACATCAAAGAGCAGGAAAAACAGGTCTGGATGCTCAACGCCTATCTGGGCAAATAACCCAGGCGCCATAACAAAACAGTCCCTCACGGGACTGTTTTCGTTTTACCACTCGCAGGATACCGCAAACAGCAGCGCGCGCCGATGCTGATCGTCCAGGCGGCGCCGCACCCGGATAATATGGCGATTGCTGCACGACTGGCGTTCCAGCCAGCGATGCCGGCGGCGTTGGCTCTGCCGCAACATGCGCCAGCGGCCCACTTCATTTCTACTGCGTCTCATAATTCCGTCACTCGTTCGTCTAATGCCAACCGCGGGCATTATAGCCCTTTCCGTCCGTGATCCAAGCCGCAGTTATCGGCGGCACAGCGGGCGCCACGCGGGCAAAAACCGCCCTTTCATTTTCAGCAAGTGCCTTAACTTCATCATATTTATGTAACATAAGCGCCGATAAAAGGTTTCGCCTTGACCGATCTGTGCGTACACTCATCATTGGTGGTTTGCGAACGGGATTTTTCGCCTTTATGACAACATTTTATACCGTAATCAGTTGGCTCATGGTGTTCGGCTACTGGCTGCTGATCGCCGGCGTGACGATGCGCATTTTGATGAAACGCCGTGCGGTTCCCTCTGCCATGGCCTGGCTGCTGGTTATCTACATACTGCCGCTGTTCGGCATCGTGGCCTATTTATCGTTCGGCGAGCTGCATCTGGGCAAGCGCCGGGCCGAGCGCGCCAAGGCCATGTGGCCGTCAACCGCCCGCTGGCTGAAAGAGCTGAAAGAGAGCCGCCGCATCTTCGCCACCGAGTACAGCGAGGTCGCCGAACCGCTGTTCCAGCTGTGCAACCGCCGCCAGGGCATCGACGGCGTCAAGGGCAACCAGCTGCAGCTGCTCACCACCACCGATGACACGCTGAAAGCGCTGATCCGCGACATCGAACTGGCGCGGCACAACATCGAAATGGTGTTCTATATCTGGCAACCCGGCGGCCTGGTCGATCAGGTGGCCGAATCGCTGATGGCCGCCGCCCGACGCGGCGTACACTGCCGCCTGATGCTCGACTCCGCCGGCAGCCTGCAATTTTTCCGCAGCCCCTACCCGGCGATGATGCGCAACGCCGGCATCGAAGTGGTCGAGGCGCTGAAGGTCAACCTGCTGCGCGTATTTCTACGCCGCATGGACCTGCGCCAGCACCGCAAGGTGGTGCTGATCGACAACTACATCGCCTATACCGGCAGCATGAACATGGTCGATCCGCGCTACTTCAAGCAGGATGCGGGCGTCGGCCAATGGATCGATCTGATGGCGCGCATGGAAGGCCCGGTGGCCACCACCATGGGCATCGTCTATGCCTGCGACTGGGAGATTGAAACCGGCAAGCGCATTCTGCCGCCACCGCCGGACGTCAACATCATGCCGTTCGAACAGGAGAGCGGCCATACCATTCAGGTGATCGCCTCCGGCCCCGGCTTCCCCGAGGAGATGATCCACCAGGCGCTGCTGACCGCGGTCTATTCCGCCCGCGAGCAGCTGATCATGACCACGCCGTACTTCGTGCCAAGTGACGATCTGCTGCACGCCATTTGCACCGCCGCCCTGCGCGGCGTCGAGGTCAGCATCATCGTGCCGCGCGACAACGATTCGATGATGGTGCGCTGGGCCAGCCGCGCGTTCTTCTCCGAGCTGCTGGAGGCCGGGGTTAAGATCTATCAGTTCGAAGGCGGCCTGCTGCATACCAAGAGCGTGCTGGTGGACGGCCAGCTCAGCCTGGTCGGCACCGTCAATCTGGACATGCGCAGCCTGTGGCTGAATTTCGAAATCACGCTGGTGATCGACGATGACGGCTTCGGCAGCGATTTGGCCTGCGTGCAGGAAGATTACATCGCCCGTTCCCAGCTGCTGAACGCCAAAGAGTGGCTGAAGCGGCCGTTCTGGCATCGCCTGGTCGAGCGCCTGTTCTACTTTTTCAGCCCGCTGCTGTAAAAGCCGCGGCGAGCGTGCTTTAATAGCGCCAAATCATTTGTTATCAGGATTTTTTTATGGATTTGAATAACCGCCTTACCGAAGACGAAACGCTGGAACAGGCCTACGACATCTTCCTCGAATTGGCCGGCGACAATCTGGATCCGGCGGATATTCTGCTGTTCAACCTGCAGTTTGAAGAGCGCGGCGGCGCCGAACTGTACGATCCCTCCGAAGACTGGAGCGAGCACGTGGATTACGACCTGAACCCGGACTTCTTCGCCGAGGTGGTGATCGGTCTGGCGGACAGCGACGGCGAGCCGATCAACGACGTGTTCGCCCGCGTGCTGATCTGCCGTGAGAAAGACCACAAGCTGTGCCACATTCTGTGGAAAGAGTGATTCGCCGTTAGCGCATCGGATAAAAAAAGCCCCGCTCATTCAGCGGGGCTTTTTGTTGCCGACTAGCGGCACATTACAGCGGATCGACCTTCAGGCAGGACACCGCGTGGCGGAAACTGCCCTCCAGCAGCGGACGCGTCTTGGCGCACTCCGGCCCGGCTATCGGGCAGCGGGTGCGGAACACGCAACCGGTCGGCGGGTTGATCGGCGAAGGCAGCTCCCCTTCCAACAGCTGGATCTGCTTCTCCTTCTCCTTGTCCGGATCCGGGATCGGCACCGCAGACATCAGCGCTTTGGTGTAAGGGTGCTGCGGGTTGTGGTACACCTCGTCATAGGTGCCCAGCTCCACCGCATGGCCCAGATACATCACCAGCACGCGATCGGAAATGTGCTTCACCACCGCCAAGTCGTGGGCGATAAAGATCAGTGACAGGCCCATTTCGCGCTGCAGCTGCTGCAACAGGTTCACCACCTGCGCCTGAATCGATACGTCCAGCGCGGAGACCGGCTCGTCGCAGATCACCAGCTTCGGCTCGAGGATCAGCGCGCGTGCGATGCCGATACGCTGGCACTGGCCGCCGGAAAACTCGTGCGGGTAGCGGTTGATCAGGTTAGGCAGCAGGCCGACCTTCAGCATCATTGCCTTGACCTTGTCCTTCACTTCCTGACGCGGCATTTTCGGGTAGTAGGTGCGCAGCGGCTCGGCGATGATCTCGCCGATGGTCATGCGCGGGTTGAGCGAAGCCAGCGGATCCTGGAAGATCATCTGAATATCGCTGCGGGTTTTGCGCCAGTCGGCGTCGCTCATGCCCAGCAGATCTTTTCCCAGCCAGGCAACGCGCCCGCTGGTGGCCTTCACCAGGCCGATGATGGCGCGCGCGAAGGTGGATTTGCCACAGCCGGATTCGCCGACCACGCCCAGGGTTTCCCCCTCGAACAGCCGCAGCGTGACGCCATCGACCGCTTTCAGGGTTTTCGGCGGCTGCCAGAACCACTGTTTATCGTCATGAATGTCGAAGTGCACTTTCAGATCGGCCACTTCGAGCAGCACTTTCTTGTCGGTTACCGCTGTCATACCAACGCCTCCACCGGTTTAAAGCAGGCGCGCAGGCGCCCTTCCCCAAATTGCTCCAACGGCGGAGCGCTCGCGCACTGCTCCATGGCGTACGGACAGCGCGGCTGGAACGGGCAGCCTTTCGGCAACCGCAGCAGGTTCGGCGGGTTGCCGGGAATGGTCAGCAACGCTTCGCCTTCGGCATCGAGACGCGGCACCGCGTTCAACAGACCGATAGAGTACGGGTGGCTCGGCTGGTAGAACACCTCGCGCGCACTGCCGTATTCCATGGTGCGGCCGGCGTACATTACCAGCACCTTGTTGCAGATGCCGGCCACCACGCCCAGGTCGTGGGTGATCATGATGATGGCGGTGTTGAACTCGCGCTTCAGCTCGTTGAGCAGCGTCATGATCTGCGCCTGAACGGTAACGTCCAGCGCGGTGGTCGGTTCGTCGGCAATCAGCAGCTTTGGCCGACACAGCAGCGCCATGGCGATCATCACGCGCTGGCGCATGCCACCGGAAAACTCATGCGGATACATGCGCATGCGCTTGCGCGCTTCCGGCATTTTCACCGCGTCGAGCATGCGTACCGACTCATCAAAGGCTTCGCTTTTGCTCATTTTCTTATGCAGCATCAGCACTTCCATCAGCTGTTCGCCAACGCGCATATAAGGGTTGAGCGAGGTCATCGGGTCCTGGAAGATCATCGAGATCTCTTCTGCCCGCAGCTTGTTGAGCTGATTTTCCGGCAGGTTGAGGATTTCACGGCCGTTGAATTTGGCCGAGCCGCCGATGCGGCCATTGCTGGCCAGCAGGCCCATCAGAGCGAACGCTGTCTGCGATTTACCGGAGCCGGACTCACCGACGATGCCCAGCGTTTCCCCGGCGCGCAGGTCGAAGTTCAGATCGTTCACCGCCGTCACGTCGCCGTCCGGGGTGGAGAACGTGACGCGCAGGTCTTTCACGTCCAGCAGCGGCGACGTTTTGACCCCGGCGCCGGTTTGCAGTTGAGGATGTTCAATGGTGCTCATGATTGCACTCCTTAACGATCTTTCGGGTCGAGGGCGTCACGCAGGCCATCGCCGATAAAGTTGAAACAGAACAGAGTGACAACCAGGAAACCCGCCGGGAACAGCAGCAACCACGGTGAAACTTCCATTGAGTTGGCGCCGTCGCTGAGCAATGCGCCCCAACTGCTGAGCGGCTCCTGCGTGCCCAGCCCCAGGAAACTGAGGAAGGATTCGAACAGGATCATGCTCGGCACCAGCAGCGACGCATACACCACCACCACGCCGAGCACGTTCGGCACGATATGGCGCAGCACGATATTGCGCGTGGAGACGCCGCACACCAGCGCCGCTTCGATGAATTCCTTACGCTTCAGGCCGAGGGTTTGGCCGCGCACGATACGCGCCATATCCAGCCACGACACCATGCCGATCGCCACGAAGATGAGCAGGATGTTCTGGCCGAAGAAGGTCACCAGCAGGATCACGAAGAACATGAACGGGAAGGAGTTGAGGATCTCCAGCAGGCGCATCATCACCGAGTCGACCTTGCCGCCCAGATAGCCGGACATTGCGCCGTACAGGGTGCCCACCACCACCGCCACCAGCGCCGCCGCCACGCCGACCATCAGCGAGATGCGCCCGCCGATCGCCACGCGCACCAGCAGATCGCGCCCGGAGGAGTCAGTGCCGAAATAGTGCCCCGATTCCACGCTTGGGGCGGCGGACATCATCGCCCAGTCGGTATCGTCGTAGGCAAACTGCGACAGCATCGGCGCCAGCGCCACAAACAGCGTGATCAGCACCAGAATAAACAGGCTGCTGACCGCCGCGCGGTTGTGCATAAAGCGCCGACGCGCGTCTTGCCACAGGCTGCGCCCTTCCACTTCCAGCTTCTCGCTGAAGTTTTCCAGAGCTTCGCTGTTCTTTTTAGTCAACATCATTCGCGTGCTCCAGATTAATAACGGATTTTCGGATCGATGACCGCATACAGCACATCGACGATCGCGTTGAACAGAATGGTCAGGGCGCCCACCAGAATGGTCAGGCTCAGCACCAGGGAGTAGTCGCGGTTCAGCGCGCCGTTAACGAACAGCTGGCCGATCCCCGGCAGACCGTAGATGGTTTCGATCACCATCGATCCGGTGATGATACCGACGAACGCCGGCCCCATGTAGGACAGCACCGGCAGCAGCGCCGGCTTCAGCGCGTGGCGGAAAATGATGCGACGCATCGGCAAGCCTTTGGCGCGCGCGGTACGGATGAAGTTGGAGTGCAGCACTTCAATCATCGAGCCACGCGTGATACGGGCGATGCTGGCGATATAGGCCAGCGACAGCGCCACCATCGGCAGGATGATGAATTTAGGCGCGCCGCCGTTCCAGCCACCGCCCGGCAGCCATTTCAGCGTGATGGCGAAGATCAGCACCAGCAGCGGCGCCACCACGAAACTGGGTATCACCACCCCGGTCATGGCGAACCCCATCACCGTGTAGTCCCATTTGGTGTTCTGATTCAGCGCGGCAATCACGCCTGCGCTCACCCCCAGCACCACCGCCAGCAGAAACGCGGCCAGGCCGAGTTTGGCGGACACCGGGAAAGAGCTGGCGACCAGATCGTTCACCGAATAGTCCTTGTATTTAAAGGACGGGCCGAAGTCTCCCTGCGCAAGCTGCGCCAGATAATGACCGTACTGTTTCCAGATCGGGTCGTTCAAATGATATTTGGCTTCGATGTTCGCCATAACTTCCGGCGGCAATGCGCGTTCCCCGGTAAATGGACTGCCGGGTGCCAGGCGCATCATGAAGAATGAGATGGTGATAAGGATAAATAGTGTCGGGATCGCTTCCAACAAGCGACGAAGTATAAATTTAAGCATTGCCCTAACCCTGTGCGACAGCCTGATGACGGCTTATTATTCTCAACATGGGCCGGCGGCCTGCGCCGCCGGCTCTTACCGTATCAATGCTTGATGATGTACAGGTTTTTGTCGTACACGTTATCAAGCGGGTCTTTGCCGGTGTAACCACCGACGTAAGGTTTCACCAAACGGGCGTTCACATAGTAATACAGCGGAACGATGGCGGAATCTTTGTCCAGCTGAACTTCCGCTTTCTGATACAGCTCGGCGCGCTCGTCTTTGGTCTTCGCGGTCAACACGTTGGCCATCAGCTTGTCGAACTCGGCGCTCTTGTAGTGCGGGGTGTTACTGCTGCTGTCGGACAGCATCATGTTCAGGAACGAGCTCGGCTCGTTGTAGTCGGCACACCAGCCGGCGCGCGCCACGTCATAGGTGCCCTGATGACGGGTATCCAGGAAGGTTTTCCACTCCTGGTTCACCAGCTTCACGTCCACGCCCAGGTTTTTCTTCCAGATGGAGGCCGCGGCGATCGCCAGCTTCTTGTGCAGATCGGAGGTGTTGTACAACAGGGAGAAGGTCAGCGGTTTGCCCGGGCCGTAGCCGGCGTCGGCCAGCAGTTTCTTCGCCACTTCGTTGCGTTTTTCCTGCGTCCAGCCGAACCACTCCGGTGCGGTCAGCTTGGCACCGTCGGTGTATGGCGGCGTAAAGCTGTAGGCCGGCAGGTCGCCCTGGTTTTTCACCTTGTTGACGATGATGTCGCGGTCCATGCCCAGCTTCAGCGCTTCACGCACGCGCGCATCGGTGAACGGCGCCTTCTGGTTGTTGATTTCGTAGTAATAGGTGCACAGGTAAGGATCGACATGCACCTCTTTCGGGATCTCTTTCTTCAGCTTCTGGAACAGTTCGATCGGCATGTTGTTGTAGGTCATGTCGATTTCACCGGTGCGGTAGCGGTTAACGTCGGTCACTTCCGACGAAATAGGCAGGAACGTCACTTTATTGATGATGGTTTTGGCGTTATCCCAATATTCCGGGTTGCGTTCCAGTACGATGCGTTCGTTGACAATCCAGTCTTTCAGTTTGTAAGCGCCGTTGCTGACGTAGTTGGCCGGCAGCGTCCACTTCTCGCCAAACTTCTCTACCGCGTCTTTGTAAACCGGCTTCATGGCGTAGTGCGGGGTCATTTCAACCAGATAAGGCACCGGCTCGCTCAGGGTCACCTGGAAGGTGTGGTCGTCGATGGCCTTCACGCCCAGCGTCGACTTGTCTTTTTTACCGGCGATGATGTCATCGACGTTTTCCACATGGGCGTACTGCAGGTAGCTGGCGTAAGGCGACGCGGTTTTCGGATCCACCACGCGCTGCCAGCTGTAGACGAAATCTTGCGCCGTCACCGGCTTGCCGTTGGACCATTTTGCGTCTTTACGCAGGTGGAAGGTCCAGACTTTGAAATCCTTGTTATCCCAGCTTTCCGCGACGCCCGGCACGATGGAACCGTCCGGGCTGTTGTTCGCCAGGCCTTCCATCAGGTCGCGCGTGACGTTGTTTTCCGGCACGCCCTCGATCTTGTGCGGATCCAGCGACTGCACTTCGGAACCGTTGTTTTTGACGATTTCTTGCTTGTCGGCCAGCTGCACGCCCGCCGGGACGTCAGCGGCGAAAGCGCTGGTGGTTGCTGTGATACCCAGCGCGGCGATGACGCCGGCGGCAATGAGCGTTTTCTTCGTGATGTTGGTCATACTTATCGACTCCAGTTTTTTATTATCACAGGCTCTTCGTGGAACCCGCGTTGCCCGTAAGCGGACTTTGTTTTCCCGCCGCCGCGGAACGAATGCGGCGGCCGGCCTTCCCTATATTCCCCTGCCCCTCGGCGGGAGGAATACTCCTTTACTGCTTGATAATGTAAAGATTTTTAACGTCGGTATAGTCCAGCGGATCTTTGCCGGTGAACCCACCCACCGTCGGCTTGATCAAACGCGCGCTGACGCGGTAATAAACCGGGACCAACGCGGAGTCTTTGTCCAGCTGCGCTTCCGCCTGCTGATAGAGCGCGGCGCGCGCGGCCTCATCCGGCGCCTTCAGCGTGGCGGCCATGATGCCGTCGAACGCCGGGCTCTTGTAGAACACGGTATTGATGCTGCTGTTGGACAGAACCAGGTTCAGGAACGCGCTGGGTTCGTTGTAATCCCCGCACCAGGTGGCACGCGCCACGTCGTATTGCCCCTGATGGCGGCTCTCCAGCGAAGTTTTCCATTCCTGGTTGCGCAGCGTGACCTCGGCGCCCAGGTTCTTCTTCCACATCGACGCGGCAGCGATCGCCTGTTGTTTGTTTTGATCGGAGGTGTTGTACAGCAGCGAGAACTTCAGCGGCTTGGCGTCGCTGTAGCCCGCTTCCGCCAGCAGTTTCCTGGCTTCGGCGTTGCGTTGCTCCTGACTCCAGCCGGCCCACGCAGGCTGAGTGAAGCTGGCGCCTTCCGTGAAGGTTGGCGTGAAGCTGTAGGCCGGGATTTGCCCCTGGCCCATGATCTTGTTGGCGATAATGTCGCGATCCAGCGTCATCTTCACCGCCGTACGCACGCGCGGATCGGTGAACGGCGCCCGCTTGTTATTGAGCTCGTAATAGAAGGTGCACAGATAAGGGTTAACGTGCAGCTGCTCGGGCATTTCGCGTTTCATCTTGACGTACAGGTACGGCGGAATGGCGCTGTTGGTGATGTCGATCTCGCCGCTGCGGAAGCGGTTGACGTCGCTGACCTCCGAGGTAATCGGCAGGAAGGTCGCCTGATTGATCACCGTTTGCTTGTTGTTCCAGTAGCTCGGGCTGCGCTCCAGCACAATGCGTTCGTTCACCACCCACTCTTTCAGGCGGTAAGCGCCGTTGCCGACATAGTTGGCGGGCAGCGTCCATTTATCGCCGAATTTCTCCACCACCGCCTGTTTCACCGGTTTGAGCGACGTGTGGCTCAGCATGCTGATGAAATACGGCACCGGTTCGCTCAGGGTCACCTGCAGCGTCTGGTCGTCCAACGCCTTAACGCCGAGGGTCTGCGGGCTCTTCTTGCCGGTCAGGATGTCGTCGATATTCTCGACTTTGGTGTATTGCAGGTAGCTGGCATAGGGCGAAGCGATTTTCGGATCGGCCAGACGCTGCCAGCTGTAGACGAAGTCTTGCGCGGTCACCGGGCTGCCGTCGCTCCACACCGCGCCGGGGCGCAGGTGGAAGGTCCACTGCTGATAATTCTGGTTTTCCCAGCTTGTCGCCGCCGCCGGCACCACATGCCCGTTGGCGTCGGTGCTCACCAGCCCTTCCAGCAGGTTAAGAATGATATTGCTTTCCGGGACGCCCTCGACCTTATGCGGATCCAATGAAGCCACTTCGCTACCGTTGTTGATCACAATATTCTGCTGCTGCGCCAATTGGACGCCGGCCGGAACCTCTGCCGCCAAACTGCTATTTATGGCGCCGGCGCCCAGCGCGCCGCTAATCAACAAGGTCAAAGAAGTACGCTTCAGGGTTTGCTGCATAATCGAGGCTCCTTTTCACCGACAAGCATCGCTTATCGAAGTTTGTGAAGTGTTTATAAGAATTCTAAATAAACGGATACCAGCAAAAATCATTCCCGTTTTTGTGGCGCATTTCAGTTAATTGACCACGGGAAAGTTGCTCGGAAATTAGCAGAAGCCAAATTCCATAGCCAATAAATTTTACGAAAATGTTAAGCAATTCTCTTTTATCGCACGAAGCCCAATCCGGCCACCAAGATGGAAGGCAGGAAAAATCGAGGTCATCAGTATGATTTTAAAGACAAAAAAACCACATTCATTTCAATTGAAACCATCAGCACGATCTCACTGCTGCAAAAAGAAACATTCAGTTAACAATCTAACCATTCAAAGAACAAACACCTGCCTATGTGCGGTTAATCACTAATAACACCTGGATGAAAGTGAGACAAGCCCCACAGAATGATGTGACTAATTTAACAACAGCGTGACCGTTTAGCGGGGGCGAAATGGGCAGAAATGGGGGAGGAAAAGTGATTGAAATAACGCTTAGCGTTTTTTTTGAGCAACAACATGAGATTTATGCAACATAAGAGTGCAACCGCATAAATTTTATTCATCCTGTGCACTATAATAATGCGAGCCAATAAATAATTTAAACTTTAAAATTAATTTTAGCCGCGCTAACGCGAAAGGTGCGCGGCTAAACAAGGCGTATTACAACAAGCCGGGGAATATCGCCTTAATGCCGGTAACGATAAACTCGATGCCGAGCGCCATCAGCAGCAGACCCATGATACGGGTGATCACGTTGATGCCGGTCTGCCCCAGCAAACGCACCAACAGCGGCGCGGCGCGGAACAACAGCCAGCAGCAAAAGGCGAACAAGGCGATAGCGACCGTAAAACCGAGCAGGCTTTGCCAGTTGTGATAACGGGAGCTCCACACGATGGTGGAACTGATCGCCCCCGGCCCCGCCATCAGCGGCAGCGCTAGCGGCACTACGCCGATGCTTTCGCGGATCGCGCTCTCCGACTTCTCCTGTTTGTTCTGTTTGTCTTCCCCCAGCTTGCCGCTGATCATCGACATGGCGATGGTCACCACCAGAATACCGCCGGCGATGCGGAACGAATCGATAGAGATGCCGAACATCCGCAGGATCCCTTCCCCCAGGAACAGCGAGGTCCACAGAATGATGGCGACCGACAGGTTGGCGGTCAGGTTGGTTTTATTGCGCCCCGCTTCCGCCTGGTAACTGGTCATGCTGATGAACACCGGCAAAATGCCCACCGGGTTGACCAGTGCAAACAGACCGACAAAGAACTTGATAAAGCCGGAAAGATCCAACAGAGATTGGCCCACAGATGGCTCCGCGTTAAGTACTATAAAAAGGTGTGCTGCCTATGCGCGCTAATGTAATGGAATTGCCGCGGGTAATCCATCCGGCCAGAGCAGCATTTTTGACTGTCAGCAAGTTATGCAGCGAAACAAATGCCCTTTGTTAAAGTGATGTATGGCCTTTTGATTTTTTATGTTGAAAAAAGAGTCATTGCTCACAGTTATCAAGAATGATTCCCAACACCCGCAAGCTGAAAGGTGTCAGCTTGCAGTTTTCATGATTTAGATCACAAATCAACTACCCAACAGTGGGTAAGCTCTTAGTCGTAGGCAGGGAGTAGAACAAAGTGGGTGGCCACATCGCCGATTCCGTTCTCCTCACGGTCTGCCCCTCCGGCTGGCGTAGGGTAAAGCTCTTTAAGCAAATCAGCAGCATGCGAAGAAATAACGCGGGAAAGCCCCGGTATTCTCATCACCGTTTATTCCCGTTAGGACTATACTAGTGGCTCGCACGGCTTATTTACTGAAAGAGTTTAACATTATCAGGAGAGCATTATGGCTGTAACGAATGTCGCTGAACTGAACGAGCTTGTCGCACGTGTCAAAAAAGCCCAGCGCGAATATGCCAACTTCACTCAAGAGCAAGTGGATAAAATCTTCCGCGCTGCCGCCCTCGCCGCTGCTGATGCCCGTATCCCGTTGGCCAAAATGGCCGTGGAAGAATCCGGAATGGGTATCGTCGAAGACAAAGTGATCAAAAACCACTTCGCTTCCGAGTACATCTACAACGCCTATAAAGACGAAAAAACCTGTGGCATCCTGTCTGAAGATGACACCTTCGGTACCATCACCATCGCCGAACCTATCGGCCTGATTTGCGGTATCGTTCCTACCACCAACCCAACTTCTACCGCGATCTTCAAAGCGCTGATCAGCCTGAAAACCCGTAACGGCATCATCTTCTCGCCGCACCCGCGTGCGAAGAATGCCACCAATAAAGCCGCCGATATCGTGCTGCAGGCCGCTATCGCCGCCGGCGCGCCAAAAGACATCATCGGTTGGATCGACCAACCGACCGTCGAGCTGTCCAACCAGCTGATGCACCACCCGGACATCAACCTGATCCTGGCCACCGGTGGCCCGGGCATGGTGAAGGCCGCCTACAGCTCCGGCAAGCCTGCCATCGGCGTCGGTGCCGGTAATACCCCGGTCGTGGTAGACGAAACCGCAGACATCAAGCGCGTGGTCGCCTCTATCCTGATGTCCAAAACCTTCGACAGCGGCGTTATCTGCGCTTCCGAACAGTCGGTCATCGTCGTCGACGCTATTTATGATGCGGTACGCGAACGTTTCGCTTCCCACGGCGGCTATCTGCTGCAGGGTAAAGAACTGAAAGCGGTTCAGGACATCATCCTGAAAAACGGCGGTCTGAACGCGGCCATCGTGGGGCAATCCGCACCGAAAATCGCCGAGATGGCGGGCATCAAAGTGCCGGCCAACACCAAAGTGCTGATCGGCGAAGTGAAGCTGGTCGACGAGTCCGAGCCTTTCGCACATGAAAAACTGTCGCCTACCCTGGCGATGTACCGGGCCAAAGATTTCGAAGACGCCGTCGCCAAAGCTGAGAAACTGGTCGCCATGGGCGGTATCGGCCACACCTCCTGCCTGTACACCGACCAGGATAACCAAACGGCTCGCATCGCCTACTTCGGCGATAAAATGAAAACGGCTCGTATCCTGATCAACACCCCGGCTTCTCAGGGCGGTATCGGCGACCTGTATAACTTCAAACTCGCGCCTTCGCTGACGCTGGGTTGCGGCTCCTGGGGTGGTAACTCCATCTCTGAGAACGTCGGACCTAAACACCTGATCAACAAGAAAACTGTAGCGAAGCGAGCAGAAAACATGTTGTGGCATAAACTTCCGAAATCGATCTACTTCCGCCGGGGCTCGCTGCCTATCGCGCTGGAAGAAGTGGCGACCGACGGGGCAAAACGCGCCTTCATCGTGACCGACCGTTTCCTGTTCAACAACGGCTATGCCGACCAGATCACCAAGGTTCTGAAGTCTCACGGCATCGAAACCGAAGTGTTCTTCGAAGTGGAAGCCGATCCGACGCTGAGCATCGTGCGCAAGGGCGCAGAGCAGATGAACTCCTTCAAACCGGACGTCATCATCGCGCTGGGCGGCGGTTCGCCGATGGACGCCGCGAAAATCATGTGGGTGCTGTACGAACATCCTGAAACCCACTTCGAGGATCTGGCGCTGCGCTTCATGGACATCCGTAAGCGTATCTACAAGTTCCCGAAAATGGGCGTGAAAGCGAAAATGATCGCCATCACCACCACGTCAGGCACCGGTTCGGAAGTCACGCCGTTTGCCGTCGTAACCGACGACACCACCGGACAGAAATACCCGTTGGCCGACTATGCGCTGACCCCGGACATGGCAATTGTCGATGCCAACCTGGTGATGAACATGCCGAAATCCCTGTGCGCCTTCGGCGGTCTGGATGCGGTCACCCACGCGCTGGAAGCCTACGTTTCGGTGCTGGCGAACGAATACTCCGACGGCCAGGCGTTGCAAGCGCTGAAACTGTTGAAAGAGTATCTGCCGGCCAGCTATAAAGAAGGCGCGAAAAATCCGGTTGCCCGTGAACGCGTGCACAACGCCGCCACCATCGCCGGTATCGCCTTCGCCAACGCCTTCCTCGGGGTCTGTCACTCCATGGCGCACAAGCTGGGTTCGGAGTTCCACATTCCGCACGGCCTGGCCAACGCGATGCTGATTTCCAACGTCATTCGCTACAACGCGAACGACAACCCGACCAAGCAGACGGCCTTCAGCCAGTACGACCGCCCTCAGGCGCGCCGCCGCTACGCTGAAATCGCCGACCACCTCGGCCTGAGCGCACCGGGCGACCGCACTGCGCAGAAGATTGAGAAACTGCTGGCCTGGCTGGACGAGCTGAAAACCGAGTTGGGCATCCCAACCTCCATCCGTGAAGCGGGTGTGCAGGAAGCGGACTTCCTGGCGAAAGTCGACAAGCTGTCGGAAGATGCATTCGACGACCAATGTACCGGCGCCAACCCACGCTATCCGCTGATTGCCGAGCTGAAGCAAATCATGCTGGATACCTTCTACGGCCGCGAATTCAGCGAAGCGGTAGAAGAGGAAGCGGCCGCTCCGGCTGCCGCCAAAGCCGCGGTAAAGAAGCCCAAGAAATAACGGTTCCGTGAACCGATAAAAAAACCCGCCAAACGGCGGGTTTTTTATTGCGCCTGAGGCGCTGCATTTCGATTCACGCCGCCAAAACGCTTCAGCGGGCTCTAGCGGCATTTTCACCCTTAGTCCAGGGAGTGAATCGCCTCTTTATAATGCTTGCGGCAGACGGAGACATAGCTCTCGTTACCGCCAATCACCACCTGTTCACCGGCATGCATCGCTTTGCCATTCTCGTCCAGTCGCAGCACCATATTGGCTTTGCGCCCGCAGTGACAGATGGTTTTCAATTCCACCAGCTTATCCGCCCAGGCCAGCAAATAGTGGCTGCCGGTAAACAGCTCACCGAGAAAATCGGTGCGCAGGCCGTAACACAATACGGGAATGTCCAGTTGGTCCACCACATCGCACAATTGCTCAACCTGCGCTTTGGTCAGGAACTGGCTTTCATCGAGCAGCACACAATGCACCTGCTGCTGTTGATGCTCTTGCTGAATCATGGCGAAGAGCATTGAGTCGTTGTTATAGAGCTGGGCCTGTGAAGATAACCCGATGCGCGAGCTGACTTTGCCTACGCCATAGCGGTGATCGATCTCCGCGGTGAACACCAGCGTGCGCATACCACGCTCTTGATAGTTATATGAAGACTGTAGCAGCGCGGTAGACTTGCCGGCATTCATCGCAGAGTAATAAAAATAAAGTTGAGCCATGGCCCCGCCACTCCGATGGTATAAGAAATATTCAAATGTTGATTAGGACGGTGAGTGTACCATAACCCGCCCCCCGGCTCAGCCCAAAGCGAACGAATATTGCGTTCGCCGTAATAATGCGCTTTCAAGCGAAACATATCGTTCTGTCGGCATGTTCTTTTTACAGCTATTTACAGGATAATGTATGCCTGTCATCACTATTAATTCTTGCTAATGGTTAGCCCCGGGCATTTGCCCATTAATGCATAGCCGCCCTTTCCCCTCCGCAGGCGCTGTAGCTGCGGCGGAACGCCTGTCTATTTATAGGTGAGGCCAATAACGGGCATTTAATCGCCTTCGCCGACGCCCCGACGTTACCTGACGCAATCTTTACCTATATACCCCTATTGTTTACAATGTCTGCCTTGCCATGGCGTGATTAAGCCCACAGAACCCATTGTAATATTGATATAAATTACGGCGATAACTTATCGATGAAAGCCTTGCGACACGCGCCCTTTAAAGCCTGTCTGCTGAAATTTTGACTTAAGCTCGATGAAGGTAATAGTTAACAGGCCTTCCTATTATTTGTCGGACTGATCCGATTAACGGTTTTTTTAAAGGTAAATTTGAGTATTCAAGTCAATTTGGCTATTGCAGAAAAGAAAAGAGCACTCTATTATTATCGAGACGCCCCCCACCAATATAATTTGAGACTAGGACAATGAGCGAAGCATTAAAGATTTTGAACAACATCCGCACCCTGCGCGCCCAGGCAAGAGAATGCACTCTGGAAACGCTGGAAGAAATGCTCGAGAAACTGGAAGTTGTTGTGAACGAACGTCGCGAAGAAGACAGCCAGGCTCAAGCAGAAATCGAAGAACGCACTCGTAAGCTGCAGCAATACCGCGAAATGCTGATTGCTGACGGTATCGACCCGAATGAGCTGCTGCAAACCATGGCTGCCAACAAGGCTGCCGGTAAAGCAAAACGTGCAGCACGTCCTGCTAAATACCAATATAAAGACGAAAACGGCGAGCTGAAAACCTGGACCGGCCAAGGCCGTACTCCTGCGGTGATTAAGAAAGCTATCGAAGAGCAAGGTAAATCTCTGGACGATTTCCTGCTGTAATAGCGATTCAGTCCGTATCTGAAAGGCTCCCTGCGGGGGGCCTTTTCATTTTAAAGCTTATCGTTCTGTACCCGCCCCCCTATCCTTTTAGTAAATATCCTAATTCGCTTTTCCTTCGATCATGGAATTTCAGTGAAAAAAAAGGGACCCTAAGGCCCCCTTTATCGCATTTACCCACGTTCAATTATTGAACCTGGTAGAATGCCTTATACCAGTCAACGAAGCGCTTCACGCCCTCTTCAACGCTGGTTTCCGGTTTAAAACCAATGTCACGATAAAGCTCCTCCGTATCTGCGCTGGTATCCATCACGTCGCCAGGCTGCATCGGCAGCATATTCTTACGGGCGGTCATCCCCAATGCCTGCTCCAACGCACGGATATATTCCATCAGTTTAACAGGCGTGTTATTGCCGATATTATAAACATGATACGGTGCGGAACTGGTCGCCGGCGATCCCTGTTCAACGGTCCATGACGGATCCGCCTGCGGAATAACCGCCTGCAGCCGTACAATCGCCTCAGCGATATCATCAATGTAAGTAAAGTCACGGTGCATTTCACCGTGGTTATATACATCGATGCTCTCCCCCGCCAATATGGCCTTGGTGAATTTGAACAGCGCCATATCCGGACGCCCCCAAGGGCCATATACGGTAAAGAATCGCAGCCCCGTCGTCGGGAGACCGTATAAATGGGAGTAGCTGTGTGCCATCAGCTCATTGGCCTTTTTCGTTGCCGCATACAATGACACCGGATGATCAACCGAATCTTCGGTCGCAAACGGCAGCTTGCGATTCAGGCCATATACCGAACTGGAAGAGGCGTAGAGTAAATGCTCGACTTTATTATGACGGCAGCCTTCCAGAACGTTTAAATGGCCGATCAGGTTAGCATCCGCATAAGCCAACGGATTGACCAGCGAATAACGTACGCCGGCTTGAGCCCCCAAATG
Source organism: Serratia sp. 4542 (assembly GCF_016805595.1). Lineage (NCBI taxonomy): Bacteria > Pseudomonadati > Pseudomonadota > Gammaproteobacteria > Enterobacterales > Yersiniaceae > Serratia > Serratia sp. 4542. The sequence continues at coordinate 591,594 of NZ_RXKV01000010.1, read as the reverse complement.
AATGACTCGTTGGAACTGATGCTCGGCGAACAATGCCGCCATCCCTTCACGATCGGCCAAATCCAGCTTGATAAAGCGGAATCCCGGCTTATCCGCCAGTCTGTCCAGACGGGCCGTTTTCAGGCCCACGTCATAATAGTCGTTCAGGTTATCAATGCCGACAACCTGATGACCGGCGGTCAACAAACGCTCTGCAACGTGATAGCCAATAAATCCTGCGGCGCCTGTAACCAGGAATTTCATGCCCACTCCTTAAATAACCGGTTTAATCGCGGCACCGCGGCCAATCGCGTAGTAGGTAAAGCCGCGATTCTCCAAACGCTCCGGATCGTACAGGTTACGTCCATCGAAGATCACCGGCTGCTTCAGTTCACTTTTGATCACGTCGAAGTCCGGTGCGCGGAAATTCTGCCATTCGGTGCAGATCACCAGAGCATCGGCGCCGTGCAGCGCAGCCTCTTTGGTACCCATCAGCTTCAAGTCGTCACGCTGGCCATAGATGCGTTGGACTTCGTTCATTGCTTCCGGGTCGTAGGCTTGAACGGTGGCGCCGGCAGCCCACAGTTGCTCCATCAGCACGCGGCTGGACGCTTCACGCATGTCATCGGTATTCGGCTTGAACGCCAGGCCCCACAGCGCGAAGGTTTTGCCCTTCAGATCGCTGCCGAAGTAGTCTTTGATAAAGCTGTTCAGCTTGTCTTTCTGTTGGTAGTTGACCTGCTCAACCGCCTGCAGCAGCTTCGGTTGGTAACCGATCTGCTCCGCCGTGCGGATCAACGCCTGGACATCTTTCGGGAAGCAAGAACCACCGTAGCCGCAGCCAGGGTAGATGAAGTGATAACCGATGCGTGAGTCGGAACCGATGCCCTGACGCACTTTCTCAATGTCCGCCCCCAGCATTTCCGCCAGGTTGGACATTTCGTTCATAAAGCTGATCTTGGTCGCCAGCATGCAGTTGGCGGCATACTTGGTCAGCTCTGCGCTACGGATATCCATCATGATCATACGATCGTGATTGCGGTTAAACGGCTCGTACAGCTCGCGAATAGGTTCGATCACATCTTTATTATCGGTACCGATAACGATACGCTCAGGGCGCATACAGTCTGCTACCGCCGCACCTTCCTTCAGGAATTCCGGGTTAGACACCACGTCGAACGGCACGCTGCTGCCGCGTTTCGCCAGCGTTTCCGCCATCACCTGACGCACTTTGTCCGCCGTGCCGACCGGAACGGTGGACTTGTCGATCACCACTTTACGATCGGTCATGTGCTCGGCGATGGTGCGCGCAACCGCAGTGACATATTTCAGGTCAGCGGAACCGTCTTCATCCGGCGGCGTACCGACGGCGATGAACTGGATATTCCCGTGCGCCACGCCCGCTTTGGCATCGGTAGTGAAATGCAGACGGCCGGCCTCATAGTTTTGCTGCACCAGCGGCGTCAGGCCCGGTTCAAAAATCGGGATATTTCCTTTTTTCAGGTTTTCGACTTTTCGCTCATCGACGTCAATGCACATAACGTCATGGCCAACTTCAGCCAGCACGGCGGCCTGCACCAGACCCACATAACCAATACCAAAAACTGTTACTTTCATGTGAAAATCCTAGTTTTTCAAATTAAGACGAAAGATCACTCAATTATTTCTTGTCAGCGGCAACAACCTGTTGCAGCCACTGAGAAAATTCTTTACCGAGGCTGGCATGGCGCATGCCGTATTCCACAAATGCCTGCATGTAACCCAGTTTGTTGCCACAATCATGGCTCACGCCTTTCAGGTGATACGCTTCCACCGTTTCCTGCTGCATCAACATTTCGATGCTGTCAGTCAGCTGAATTTCGTCGCCGGCACCTGGAGGCGTTTTCGCCAACAGCGGCCAAATATCGGCGGACAGCACGTAACGACCGACAATCGCCAGGTTGGAAGGCGCTTTATCCGGCGACGGCTTCTCGACCACGCTGACCATCGGCGCGCTTTCGCCAGGTTGCAGATCGACGCCCTTGCAGTCGGCTACGCCGTAGTTTCCGACATCCTTATGCGGCACGGGTTCAACCATGATCTGGCTGACGCCGGTGGCTTCGAAGCGCTGCAGCATGTCGTGCAGGTTGTCTTTTTTCGGATCGGCGCTGTATTCATCGAGGATCACGTCCGGCAACACCACGGCGACCGGCTCATCGCCCACCATCGGATAGGCGCACATGATAGCGTGCCCCAGGCCTTTGGCATTCCCCTGGCGGACTTGCATCACGGTAACGCCTTTCGGGCAGATCGACTGTACTTCATCCAGCAATTGGCGCTTGACGCGTTTTTCCAGCATCGCTTCCAGTTCGAAACTGGTATCAAAATGGTTTTCGATCGAGTTTTTGGAGGAGTGAGTGACCAGCACAATCTCGTTAATCCCTGCCGCAATGCACTCATTGACGACGTATTGGATCAGCGGTTTATCAACCAGCGGCAGCATTTCTTTTGGAATGGCTTTGGTGGCCGGTAACATCCGCGTACCCAAGCCTGCAACCGGGATCACGGCTTTTCTGACTTTGCGATTTACAGCAGGCATTATTTCCTCTCTTAAAGCTAAAACGCTCATTTTATGAGCTTGGGCTCGATATAAAAAAAACCTTCGGAGTATACCAGCTTATGCGCGCCGAGCATTAGCCAGAACACAAATAGAAAACATTTAGGACTATTACCCGTTCTGATAATCGGGAGAATAAATAAACGGTTTAATTACCGATAAGTGAATAGCTTAAGATCTCGCCGCTCGGCGCCCGTTATTCAGCGCTCAGCATCAGCCGCAATCGGCCCCCGCTGCCCCACACCTGACATTGCCAGGCGGTGCAACGTTGACTGATCTGGTTCATATAGGTCGCCCCCAGCGTCCCCAGCGGTACGCCGTTGCTCAGCTGAATTTGATTATCCCCGGTATTGACGTTGGCATGCAGCCCGGCGGAGACCAGAATCAGGTTCTTATTTTCGGCGTGGTAATATCCCAGCAACAGTGGGAATTGGCCATCTAATTTCCCCTGCCGCAATAATTGATTAACCTGCTTTAACAATGCTGACATTTGCGGCAGACGATGTTGTTGATTAGCCAGATGGTCTTGCAGCAACCCATTAAATAATGCGCGCAACAGCAATGCCGCCAATACGCCATTATCGCCGGCGCGCGTGACGTCCAGGCAATAGAATGCCAGGTCTTTTTCTGACAACGCGGCAATATCCAGCACCAGACCGGGATTTTCGCCCGTGGTTAACTGCCGATAGTTGATCCGGCAATGTGCAATGGTCTGCTGTACCGGCGGTTGCAGTTGTTTAAGCAGTTTGACGGCTTCGGAAGGGTTTTTGCTCAGCGCATCCCAATCCTGAAACAGCTCAACCTCTTCAATCGCCTGAGAGGTGAACATATTGGGGTATAAACACGCCAGCACCGCTTCACGCAGGCGATTGAGATCGGTCAGGGGCTTCAGCAGGACATCCTGTACGCCCAAGCGCAACACCTTGGCAATGTCGGCCATCTTGTCGGTGGCCGAGATCACCAGCACCGGGATCTGCCCCCCCTGCAAACGCAGGTGCTCAACAAATTCGATACCGCCCATTTCCGGCATCGCGAGATCGCACAGAATCAGATCGGGCTTGAAGTCATCGACGGCACTCAGCGCCTGCAAACCGTTGGTCGCCTCGCCGGTTTCAGCGCCCAGCGAGGTCAAATAACCGACCAGCACGGAACGAAAAACCTGTTCGTCCTCAACGATCAAGATGCGTTTGTGAGTGAGTGGTAATGCCATCAGCCGAGCCTCGTCCCTTTCCATAGTGTAATAGTGGCTCAAAAAGGTCACTTATGCTCGTCTGAATCAGACCGACCCCGCATTGCCAACCAAGAACCGAGAATTATCTATTTTTTATCAACGGCAACAACCGATCCAGTTGTTTTTCCACCGCCAGTAACCCTGCCTCGATCGCTTCATCGGCGCGGTGGAAATCCAGCGTCGAGATTTGCGGGCAAAAAGGTTGGATCAGCACGTCCGGCGGATCGCTCGCCATCCGGTTACGCTTCAGGCGATTTTCCAGCATCTGAATCGAGGTGCCCATAATCTCCATCGCCGTCGGCGCCGTCGTCGGTTTACGCTGTCGCATTCTGCCGACGCGCTCTCTCAGACGCCCGCGCCAGGTATCGGCAGGCGCATCGTCCGAACTTTCGTCCTCAATGCGTACCGAGAACAAATCCTGCTGCATCAGGTGCGCGTCATGCTGCAGATCGACCGCGATGACGATATCGGCACCCAGCGCCCGGCAGAGCGACACCGGCACCGGATTGACCACCGCGCCGTCCACCAGCCAATAGCCGTCGGCCCACACCGGCGCCAGCAGGCCAGGCATGCTGCAGGAAGCGCGCACCGCCTGATGAATATCGCCTTCGGTCAGCCACAGTTCGCGGCCGGTGCTGAGATTGGTCGTCACGGCGCCAAACTTCAGCGCGCATTCGGCAATATCGTTGATCTTCAACAGCTGTCCGACGGCGTTAAACACCCGATCGCCGCGCAACAGGCCACCACGCTGCCAGGAAAAGTCCATCAGACGAATCACGTCCCAATAGCTGAACGACCGCACCCACTGCTCCATCGCCGGCAGGCGATGGCTGGCGAACGCCGCGCCCACTAACGCACCGACAGAGCAGCCGGCAACGATATCGACCTCAATTCCCAGTTTCTTTAACGCATTGATCACGCCGATGTGCGCCCAGCCTTTAGCCGAGCCAGCTCCCAGCGCCAGTCCGATCTTGATTTGCCGCATAGCGCCATCCTCTCGGTAACAGGGGGGTATCTGCTTTCAGGGTAGATTGTCACTGACGAATATAGTTAGGTAACATATGCGCTAAATTCATTTTCTGCCTCGTCTTCTCAGGAGTTATTTTGCCCGAATCATGCCCATGCGGCAGCGGACTGGCGTATAACGCATGCTGTGCCCCTTTTATCAGCGGCAACCAACCGGCGCCGACGCCCGGCCAGCTGATGCGTTCACGCTTCACCGCCTACGTGAATCATAACGTCGATTATCTGATCGCTACCTGGCACCCCGACTGCGGCGCCGAAGCCTGGCGCAATGCGATCGTCGACAGCTTTAAAAATACCGAATGGCTGGGCCTGACGATCGTGGAAGAGAAAACCGGCCATGAGCCGGACGAAGGCTTCGTCGAATTCATCGCCCGTTTTACCGATGGCGAAAGCGGCGAACCGCAGGCGATGCATGAGCGTTCGCGCTTCCTTCGTCGCGATCAACGTTGGTATTATATCGACGGCACCAAACCCCAGCCCGGCAGAAATGCGATTTGTCCCTGTGGCTCAGGGAAAAAATACAAGAAGTGCTGCGGGCGCTAGCCGGCCGGCGCTTCACGTTTACGCCTGCGCAGACAGGCCGTTCAGTATTAGACAGGATCCTCAAACCCATGCCACACCAAAATGTACAACGGAAAGTGTTACGCACCATCTGCCCGGACGCCAAAGGGCTGATCGCCAAGATCACCAACATCTGTTACAAGCACGAACTCAATATCGTTCAGAATAATGAGTTCGTCGATCACCGCACCGGGCGTTTCTTCATGCGTACCGAGCTGGAAGGCATTTTCAACGACAACACGCTGCTGGCCGATCTGGACAGCGCGCTGCCGGAAGGTTCGCTGCGCGAGCTGCACAGCACCGGGCGCCGTCGCATCGTGGTGCTGGTCACCAAAGAGGCCCACTGCCTGGGCGATCTGTTGATGAAAAGCGCCTATGGCGGCCTCGACGTTGAAATCGCCGCCGTGATCGGCAACCACGACACGCTGCAAACGCTGGTGGAACGTTTCGATATTCCTTTCCATCTGGTGAGCCACGAAGGCTTGACGCGTGAACAACACGACCGCGAAATGACGGCCCAGATCGATCAATATCAGCCGGATTACGTGGTGCTGGCCAAATATATGCGCGTGCTGACCCCGGCCTTCGTGCAGCATTATCCGAATCAGGTGATCAACATTCACCATTCGTTCCTGCCGGCGTTTATCGGCGCGCGCCCTTACCACCAGGCCTATGAGCGCGGTGTAAAAATCATCGGCGCCACCGCCCACTATGTTAACGACAATCTCGACGAAGGCCCGATCATCATGCAGGACGTGATCCACGTCGATCACACCTATTCCGCCGAGGATATGATGCGCGCCGGGCGCGACGTAGAGAAAAATGTGCTCAGCCGCGCGCTGTATCAGGTGCTGGCACAGCGCGTCTTCGTCTACGGCAACCGCACCGTTATTCTGTAATCGCTCAATAAATCGGTGCATTTCGTTCAGGGATGCACCGTCAAGAATAAAAAAACGGCAAACGATTCATTTTCTGCATTTCAATGCTTTACACATCCGCTTCATTTGATATGATGCGCCCCGCTTACCGAGACAGCGCTCTCGCAAGCAAGGCCAGTTAAATAGCCATGTAATATGGTGGGGTTCCCGAGCGGCCAAAGGGAGCAGACTGTAAATCTGCCGTCACTGACTTCGAAGGTTCGAATCCTTCCCCCACCACCATCTTTTCGTTGCTGATACGCATTGGGTTAAAGCGAATCAGAAAGGGAAGGATAACGTGCTTTAGCGCGGCCCGAAGGGTGAGGAACGAAGTGACGAATAATCCTTCCCCCACCACCATCTTTTCTCCGCCAGGAGCGAAGAAGCAGTAAAGAAGCCGGCCAGGTTTCTTCCGGATAAAACCGGAGCAACAATTAGTAAATCCATGAATATCATGGTGGGGTTCCCGAGCGGCCAAAGGGAGCAGACTGTAAATCTGCCGTCACAGACTTCGAAGGTTCGAATCCTTCCCCCACCACCATCTCTTGCAAAAACTCCCTAAACCGACTTAAAGCACACCGCATCCATATTGCTCCGCACTGGGGAAGGATGAGAAGCTTCGACCAAGGTTCGAGTCTCACGCAGTGAGACAACGCGCTTCAGCGCGGCCCGCAGGGTGAGGCGCGCAGCGACAAATCATCCTTCCCCCACCACCATCTCTTGCAAAAACTCCCTAAACCGACTTAAAGCACACCGCATCCATATTGCTCCGCACTGGGGAAGGATGAGAAGCTTCGACCAAGGTTCGAGTCTCACGCAGTGAGACAACGCGCTTCAGCGCGGCCCGCAGGGTGAGTCGCACAGCGACGAATCATCCTTCCCCCACCACCATCTCTTGCAGAACATTCCCAAATCGACTTAAAGCACATCGCCCCCAATGCTCTCGTATCAATAAAACTCAATTACCCCCCCTTATTCCCCGCGTTCACCTCGATGTTTTATTTCCTCACTCCCAGCCGTAACTTGAACTCCGGCCGACAATTCGCTATACCACTGGCTTCTTTAGTGCAGTAAGGAACAGGTGGATGCGAAACAATATTTGCGTTTTTTGTGGCGCCAGTGAAGGCGTCAATCCCGCTTATGCCGAGCAGGCTCGTCAACTGGGGCAGCTGCTGGCCGCACAGGGGCGCCGTTTAATCTACGGCGGCGGCAAGAAAGGATTGATGGGGATCGTGGCAGATGCCGTGTTGGCGGCGGGCGGTGAAGCTGTCGGCATTATCCCCGAGCGCCTGGTTGAAGCGGAAACCGCGCATCGCGGCCTGACCGAACTGGAAGTGGTGCCTGATATGCATACGCGCAAAGCCCGTATGGCCGCGCTGGCGGACGGTTTTATCGCCCTGCCCGGCGGCATCGGCACGTTGGAAGAGTTGTTTGAAATCTGGACCTGGGGACAAATCGGCTATCACAACAAGCCGGTCGGCCTGCTGAACGTTAACGGCTTCTACCGCCCGCTGAGCCAATTCCTCGAACACGTCGCCGATCAGGGCTTTATGCGCCACGACTATCTCGGCACCCTGCACATCAGTGAATCGGCGCAAACGCTGCTGCAACAGTTTGACGATTATCAACCCAAAAATTACGACCGCTGGGCGAAATAAACCCGCTGCGCAGCCAGCGGCCCTACCGCTGTCTGCGTTACATTTCCCGCCAAACTCTGCTACTATCACAGCACATTTTTCTCGTGAAAACGGCACCGCTCATGAAGTTTGTCTCTTTTAATATCAATGGACTGCGCGCGCGTCCGCATCAGCTGGCGGCAATTATCGAACAGCACCAGCCCGACGTGATCGGCCTGCAAGAAACGAAAGTTCACGACGACATGTTCCCGCTGGAAGAAGTCAGCCAGCACGGCTATCACGTGTTCTATCACGGGCAAAAAGGCCATTACGGCGTAGCGCTGCTGACCAAAGCGGAGCCTCTGGCCGTGCGCCGCGGTTTCCCGACCGATGAAGAAGATGCGCAGCGTCGCATCATCATGGCCGATCTGGCGACGCCGCAGGGCACGCTGACGGTGATCAACGGCTACTTCCCGCAAGGTGAAAACCGCGACCACCCGATCAAATTCCCGGCTAAAACACGCTTTTATCAGGATTTGCAAAACTACCTGGAGCAGCAGCTGTCGGCGGAATCCCCGGTGTTGATCATGGGTGACATGAACATCAGCCCGAGCGATTATGACATTGGCATCGGCGAAGACAGCCGTAAACGCTGGCTGCGCACCGGCAAGTGTTCCTTCCTGCCGGAAGAGCGCGAATGGATGGACCGCCTGCTGAACTGGGGCCTGGTAGACACCTATCGCCACGCCAACCCGGGGCGCAACGACGAATTCTCATGGTTCGACTACCGTTCCAAAGGGTTCGACGACAACCGCGGCCTGCGTATCGATCTGCTGCTGGCCAGCACCCCGCTGGCTTCGCGCTGCATCGCCACCGGCATCGATTACCAAACCCGCAGCATGGAAAAACCTTCCGACCATGCGCCGGTCTGGGCGGAATTTACGCTGTAATCCCATCACCCCGGTGCTCGCCGGGGTTTTACTCTGTGAAGCCAATGAAAATTATCGACGTGGTAGCCGCTATTCTGGAACAGAACGGCCACATTTTACTGGCCCAGCGCGGCACAGGCAGCGATCAGGCCGGTCTGTGGGAGTTTCCCGGCGGCAAGGTTGAAACGGGCGAAAGCCAGCCAGAAGCGCTGGCGCGCGAGCTGGATGAAGAATTGGGAATTTGCGCCCGTATCGGCGACTATGTGGGCAGCAATCAGTGGCAGCAAGGCGAACGCATCATCCGCCTGCACGCCTGGCAAGTCACGGCGTTCTCCGGTGAACTGCAACAGCGCTGCCACTCGGCGTTGGTCTGGGTTACGCCGCAGCAGGCGCAGGAATACGCCCTGGCGCCCGCCGATGTTCCACTGCTGGCGGACTATATCGCCGCGCAAAGCGGTGCACGCTGAGCGCGGCCGACAGGTTACATCGTCACTTCTTCAATCGCACCCAAATCAAGGGGTTGGTGCCGATGGTGTTAGGCTCACGCACGCACTGCAGCACTTCCCCTTCGACTTTAAGCACCGCGCCCTCGGAATAGTTTTGATTCTGGTAGACGCAACAGCGGTTGCAGGGCTGTGCCGGCGGTGGGTTGACGCCGCTTTTGGCCGTGCCCCAAATCTCCGGCGAAACCGGTAACACCACGTCCACATCGCCGCGATTGGCGACTGCCAGGCCGGAAAACATCAGGGCAGCGGCAGCCAATCCCCCACTGAGTCCACGCTTCATTCACTCTTCTCCTGCGCCTTGCCGGCGCTTTTCCTGCGTTTTTTGCCTCCGCTGGAGGGCGGCGGCGGCAATCCACGAAACGCCATGCTCGCCCGGCTCTGCTTAGCCTGATAAATCAGCTCTTGCAGCGTGCCGACCAACGGCTGCATAAAGTCCTGATAGCGGCAGGATTTCTCGCTGATTTGCGTCAGCGTGGCTTCCCAGTTGGCCGTCATATCAGGGCGCGCAGCAAGATCCGGCAGCGAGTGAATCAACGCGCGCCCGGTTTCGCTGGAGTGAATATAGCGTCCCTTCTTGTACAGAAACGCCCGCTTGAACAGCAATTCGATGATCCCCGCTCGCGTCGCTTCCGTTCCTAAACCATCGGTCGCCCGCAGGATTTTCTTTAACGCTTTATCTTGTACGAATCGCGCGATGCCGGTCATAGCCGACAACAGACTGGCGTCGGTAAACGGCCGCGGCGGCTGCGTCTGGCGCTCCACCACTTCACCGCGTTCGCACAGCAGCTCATCGCCTTTGTCCACCACCGGCAGCGGTGCACCTTCGTTTTCCTCATCGCGCTCCTTGCTGCCCAGCAGCGTGCGCCAGCCGGCTTCCGCCAGGAAACGCGCCTTGGCGATAAATTTGCCGCCGGCGATATCCAGCTCGATCACGCATTTGCGGAACACCGCATCCGGACAAAACTGCATCAGGTACTGGCGCGCCACCAGCCCATACACGTTCCGTTCATCCTGTGTCAAATTGACCTTGCCGGCGCGGGCGGTGGGAATGATGGCATGGTGCGCATCGACCTTTTTATCGTCCCAGCAGCGGTTGCGGCGATCGCTGTCGATCACCGGCTGCGGATACAGCTCGGGTTGGTGCACGCTGATCGCGTTCAGCACCGCGTGGCGGCCGGCAAAATGCTCTTCCGGCAGATAGCGGCAGTCGGAACGCGGATAGGTGATCAATTTGTGGGTTTCGTACAGCCGCTGGCAAACGTCCAGCACCTGTTGTGCGCTGAGGTTATAGCGCCGGGCCGCCTCGATTTGCAGCGTGGAGAGCGAGAATGGCAGCGGTGCGGTATCTGATTCCCGTTTATCATTATAGGCCGTGACCAGGGCCGGCTGGCCCTCGATGCGCTTGACCACGTGTTCCGCCAACGGCCGGTGCAGCAAACGCCCTTCTTCATCTTGATAAGGTTCACAGGAGTCGCTGGGTTGCCACAGCGCCACAAAGCGTTCTTCTTTCGGCGTGACGATGTGCGCCTTAACCTCAAAGAAGTCTTTTGGCACGAAGTTTTCGATCTCTTCGTCGCGACGCACCACCAATCCGAGCACCGGCGTCTGCACCCTGCCCACCGACAGCACGCCGTCGTAACCGGCGTTACGGCCCAACAGCGTATAGGCGCGGGTCATATTGATGCCGTACAGCCAGTCGGCGCGCGAACGCGCCAGCGCGGACACGCACAGCGGGATAAAGTCTCGGTTGTCGCGCAGGCGCTCGACCGCACGCTCCACCGCCTGCGGGTTGAGATCGTTGATCAGACAGCGGCGCACGTTCTGGCGCTTCTCCGCCGTCAAATCCAGGTAGTCCAGCACCTCATCCACCAGCAGTTGCCCTTCGCGATCCGGGTCACCGGCGTGAACCACTTCATCGGCTTCGAGCAGCAGCTTTTTAATCGCGTTGAGCTGTTTGCTGACCGAAGGCCGCGGCTGCAAGCGCCATTTTTCGGGGATGATCGGCAGATCCGCCAACGACCAGCGCGCATAGCGGCTGTCATAGGCGTCAGGCTGAGCCTGCTCCAGCAGGTGGCCGACGCACCAGGTCACCACGTCGTTGTTGCCACAGGCGATATAGCCGTCGCCACGGCGATGCGGCTTGGGCAAGACGTCGGCAATGGCGCGCGCCAAACTCGGTTTCTCGGCTATGAACAGTCGCATTAATCACCGTTTTTCTGGCTGAACGTCATCAAGAATTCTCTTACTTCTGCATAGTTCCCACGGAAGACGATCCGCTGGGCTTTCTTTTCCAACTGATAGCAATACATCGGATCGTAGTACTGCTGCAACAGAGGCGCCAACCATTCGCGGTGCGCGTCGCCCTGGCCGCTGAGGCGCTGAGCCCGCAGCGCCGCCTCCAACCGCTGCGTCAGCTGCTGGAAGCGCTCCAGGCCCAAACGGCGGCGGATGGCGAACAGGCCGTGATGCAAATAGTCGTCGTACTGCCGCCAACCTTCTTCCACGCCATAGGCCTGTTCGAACTGTTCGCGCATACCGTCGATATATTCCGCCTGCAGGCGCGCCAGGCGAATGTCGAACGGATCGTCGATCACCGCCACCGGTGCCTGCTGCATGCCGTTGAACAACGGCAACGGCAGATTGTTGCTGCCGATGATCCGCCCTTCGTCTTCCAGCACCCAACGGCGGCTGCCACCATGCTGTTTTTTCAGCAATAACACAGCCAGACGATTCTCAAAATCTATCTGCGAGCTCTGTCCCGCCAGCGTTCGGCCAAAAGATGAACCGCGATGGCGCGCCGCGCCTTCCAGATCGACGCCGTCGGCCAGTTCGTTGACCAGCAGCGTCTTGCCGCTGCCGGTATTGCCGCCCACCAGGGCCATCGGCAATGCCGCGCTTTGCGTCAGTACACCGAGCAGATAATTGCGCAGTGCCTTATAACCGCCAGTGATACGCGGATAATCCACGCCGGCCTCATGCAGCCATTGCTGCACCAGCTGCGAGCGCAGCCCGCCGCGGAAGCAGTAAATATAGCCTGCGGGCCGCTCTGCGCAGGCCGCCAGCCAGGCGGCGGTGCGCTGTTCGCGCAGTTTGCCGTTCACCAGGCTGTGGCCAAGCGCGATCGCCGCTTGTTGCCCATGCTGCTTATAGCAGGTACCGACCGCCTGGCGTTCGCTGTCGATCATCAGCGGTAAATTCACCGCCTGGGCGAAGGCGCCCTGCTGAAACTCGATCGGCGCGCGCACGTCAATCAGCGGCACGTCCTGCAGGAAAATTCGTGGGTAATCGTCGCTGTCCGGCCTCCCTTGCATGTTGGACACTACGCAACCTCGATCAGCGGCTGCCCGGTCTGTGCGGCATGCAATTCGCCGATAGCGTTAAGCGTGATACCGTGCTGCTCGGCAATTGCCAGCACCTGCGCCTCCGACTCAGGCAATACCGCCAACAGCAAGCCGCCGGAGGTTTGCGGATCGCACAGCAGCTGGCGCTGCAAATCGCTCATCTCGCCCACCAGATGGCCATAGCTGTCGAAGTTGCGCCCGGTGCCACCCGGCACGCAGCCTTCGGCAATATACGCCTCGACGTCCGGCAGCTTCGGCACCCGATCGAACCAGACCGTCGCCTGCAGACCGGAGCCCTGGCACACCTCGCTCAGGTGACCCAGCAGGCCAAAGCCGGTGATATCGGTCATCGCCGTAACGCCCGCCACCTCGGCAAAGTCGGCGCCCGGCTTGTTCAGACGGCACATCACTTCCGTCGCCAGGCCCTGATGCTCTGGGCGCAGCTTGCTTTGCTTCTCGGCGGTCGTCAGCACGCCGATGCCCAGCGGCTTGGTCAGATAGAGTTTCGCACCGGCCTGTGCGGCGCTGTTTTTCTTCACCCGCTCGGTATTGACCACGCCGGTCACCGCCAGGCCGAAAATTGGTTCCGGCGCATCGATGGAATGGCCACCGGCCAGCGCGATGCCCGCCTGCTGGCAGGCGAAACGCCCGCCGTCGATCACCTGCTGCGCCACCTCCGGTGGCAGTTTGGCGATCGGCCAGCCAAGAATGGCGATCGCCATGATCGGTTTGCCGCCCATGGCGTACACGTCGCTGATGGCGTTTGCGGCCGCAATGCGGCCGAAATCGAACGGATCGTCGACGATCGGCATGAAGAAATCGGTGGTGCTGATGATGCCGACGCCGTTGCCGATGTCGTACACCGCCGCGTCGTCGCGGGTTTCATTGCCGACCAGCAGGCGCGGATCGACAAACTTTTCCCGCTCGCTGTGCAAGATGGTTTCGAGAACTTTCGGTGAGATTTTGCAGCCGCAGCCAGCGCCATGGCTGTACTGGGTTAAACGGATCGCTGGCGATGTCATAGTCCACTCCCTTCGGTAACGGCACTCAAGATATCATAGGGTAGCGCTTGCCGAGGGGATTGATAAGAGCGGGCCGCCGATATGCGAACGGCCTGCTCAGAAACCATGCAATTTTGCGGGGTTTGGCGCATTTTCGCAGCGCCCCGCGGGAGAAAACTCAGAAATAGCTGACGAAAGGCGCGCTGTCCGGCGGCGTCACCTTGGTGGCGGCCTTCAGCTGTGGCGTGCCCAGATAGAGGAAACCGACGATCTCATCCTGCTCGCGGCAGCCGAAGGCTTCGCGCACCAGCGCATGCTCGGTCCAGGCGCCGGTGCGCCAGATGCCGTTAAAGCCCTGCGCCAGCGCCGCCATCTGCATCGCCTGCACCGCGCAACCGGCGGAAACCACCTGCTCCCAGCGCGGCACCTTGGTCTCTTCAGTACAGTGGGCGATGACGGTGATGATCAGCGGTGCGCGGAACGGCGCCTTGGTGGCCTTTTCGATCGCCGCTTCGTCCAGTTGATCCTGCTTCGCCGCCGCCTGCAGCAGCTGGCTGAAGCGCTCCAGGCCCTGATTTTCGATCATCACGAAACGCCACGGCTGCAGCGCGCCGTGATCGGGCGCACGCAGGCCCGCGTTGATGATATTTTGACGCACTTCCCCCGCCGGCGCCGGTTCCGCCAGGCGCGAAGCCGAGCGGCGATTCAATAAAAGATCCAGAGCATCCATCGTAAACTCCTGATAACAATTTTCATTCCGGCCACGTTAACATAGCTAAACGACGAGTTACAGCCTCGGCGATAGCGTCTGCGTGCCACGATTTAAAGCTGACATTTACCCGGCCGCTCATTAGGATAGCGGAACATTCTCGACTCTTGTTGGAGAGCACATGCGCACATTGTGGCAAATTATTGCCGGCATTTTCCGGTGGACATGGCGTCTGCTGAATTTTATCAGGGAACTGATCCTTAACCTGTTCCTGGTCTTGCTGATCCTGGTTGGGGTCGGCATCTATCTGTCCTTCCAAAGTTCCTCCACCTCGACGGCCCCGGCGCGCGGCGCGCTGCTGGTCGACTTAAGCGGCGTGGTGGTCGATCAGCCTTCGGTAAACAACCGGGTGCGGCAATGGGGCCGCGAGCTGTTGGGCGCCTCCAGCAGCCGTCTGCAGGAAAACTCGCTGTTCGACGTGGTGGACAGCATCCGCAAGGCCAAAGACGACAAAAACATTACCGGCATGGTGTTGCAGCTGAATGACTTCGCCGGCGCCGATCAACCGTCGCTGCGTTATATCGGCAAGGCGCTGCGCGAGTTCCGCGACAGTGGCAAGCCGATCTTCGCCATCGGCGACAGCTATAACCAGACGCAATATTTCCTGGCCAGCTACGCCAACAAAATCTACCTGTCGCCGCAGGGCGCGGTCGATCTGCACGGTTTCGCCACCAACAACCTGTATTACAAGTCGTTGCTGGACATGCTTAAAGTCACCACCAATATCTTCCGCGTCGGCACCTATAAATCGGCGGTCGAGCCACTGATCCGCGATGATATGTCCCCGGCGGCGCGCGAAGCGGACAGCCGCTGGATTGGCGGCTTGTGGCAAAACTATCTGGAAACCGTGGCGGCCAACCGCCAGCTGACGCCGCAGCAGCTGTTCCCGGGCGCCGCCGGCGTGCTGAGCGGCCTGCAGGCGGCCGGTGGCGACACCGCCCGCTATGCGCTGGACAATAAGCTGGTGGACGAGCTGGCCTCGCGCACCGCGATCGAAAATCAGCTGGTCAAGGCCTTCGGCTGGGACAAGCAGGCGAACGATTTCAACGCCACCAGCATCTACGACTACCAGCCGAAGCCGGACGCCAACCAGGGCGGCAAGATCGCCGTGGTGTTCGCCAACGGCGCCATCATGGACGGCCCGCAGACGCCAGGTAACGTCGGGGGGGATACCACCGCCGCCGAGCTGCGCCAGGCGCGCCTGGATCCGGCCATCAAGGCCGTCGTGTTCCGCGTCAACAGCCCGGGCGGCAGCGTCAGCGCATCCGAAGTGATCCGCTCCGAACTGGCCGCCGTGCGCGCCGCCGGCAAGCCGGTGGTGGTTTCGATGGGCGGCATGGCCGCGTCGGGCGGCTACTGGGTTTCGACGCCGGCCGACTACATCATCGCCAGCCCGAGCACCCTGACCGGCTCCATCGGCATTTTCGGCATCATCAACACCTACGAGAAAACCCTGGATACGCTGGGCGTGCACACCGACGGCGTGGCGACCTCGCCGCTGGCCGACATTGCGGTCACCAAGGCATTGCCGCAAGAGTTCTCGCAGATGATGCAGCTGAACATCGAAAACGGGTATAAGAACTTCCTCGATTTGGTCGCCAAATCGCGCAAGATGACCCCGCAGCAGGTTGACCAAATCGCGCAAGGCCACGTCTGGCTCGGCAGCGACGCCAAGGCCAACGGCCTGGTCGATCAATTGGGCGATTTCGACGACGCGGTGAAGAAAGCCGCCGAGCTGGCGAAGCTGCAGCAGTGGCAGCTCGACTGGTTCGTCGATACCCCAAGCCTGAGCGATATGGTGCTCAGCCAGTTCGGCGTTTCCATTCACGCCATGCTGCCGGCGGCGATTCAGGCCATGCTGCCCGCCCCGCTGGCCTCGGTCGCCAACGCGGTGAAAGAACAGCCGGGCTTGTTCAATAACCTGAACGATCCGCAAAACCGTTATGCGATCTGTCTGACCTGCGGAGAAGTCCGCTAACAAATAATTCTGCAGCCCGGCCATCGCCGGGCTTTTTTTCTGCCGCCATGCCCCTATAATTCAGCCCATCTTATCTTTGTTAAAATCATGACCATGCAAAAGAAATCCATTTACGTCGCCTACACTGGCGGCACCATCGGCATGCAGCGTTCCGATCACGGCTATATCCCGGTTTCCGGCCACCTGCAGCGCCAGCTGGCGCTAATGCCCGAATTCCATCGCCCGGAAATGCCGGATTTCACCATTCATGAATATGCGCCATTGATCGACTCTTCGGACATGACGCCGGAAGATTGGCAGCACATCGCCGACGACATCAAACAGAACTACGATCGCTACGACGGCTTCGTGATCCTGCACGGTACCGACACCATGGCGTTCACCGCATCGGCGCTCTCCTTCATGCTGGAAAACCTGGCTAAACCGGTGATCGTCACCGGTTCGCAGATTCCGCTGGCGGAGCTGCGCTCCGATGGCCAGACCAACCTGCTCAACGCGCTGTATCTGGCGGCTAACCATCCGGTGAACGAAGTCAGCCTGTTCTTCAACAACAAGCTGTTCCGCGGCAACCGCACCACCAAAGCGCACGCCGACGGCTTTGACGCCTTCGCCTCCCCGAATCTGCCGCCGCTGCTGGAAGCCGGCATCCACATTCGTCGCCAGCACGGCATCGACAGCCCGGCTTGCAACGGCGCGCTGCGGGTGCACGACATCACGCCGCAGCCGATCGGCGTGGTCACCATCTATCCGGGCATTTCCGGCGCGGTGGTGCGCAACTTCCTGTTGCAACCGGTCAAGGCGCTGATCCTGCGCTCCTACGGCGTCGGTAACGCGCCGCAAAAGGCCGAGCTGATCGACGAGTTGCGTGCGGCCTCCGAACGCGGCATCGTGGTGGTCAACCTGACGCAGTGCATCTCCGGGCGCGTCAATATGGAAGGCTACGCCACTGGTAACGCGCTGGCGCACGCCGGGGTGATCAGCGGTTTCGACATGACGGTGGAAGCCGCCTTGACCAAGCTGCACTACCTGCTGAGCCAGCCGCTGACGCCGGAGCAAATCCGCGCCCTGATGCAGCAAGACCTGCGCGGCGAACTGAGCATCAACGGTTAACCTACTGATCTTTGGAGCGGCGATGAAAACGGCCCTGTTGTTGATCGATCTGCAAAACGATTTCTGCCCCGGCGGCGCGCTGGCGGTCACGGCGGGCGACGCCGTCATCACGGTTGCCAATCAGGCGATCGCCGCCTGTCTGGCGCGTGGCGAGCCGGTCGTGGCCAGCCAGGACTGGCACCCCGCCAATCACCGCAGCTTTGCGGTGAATTCCCATGCGCAGGTCGGCACCCTTGGCGAGCTGGAGGGCCTGCCGCAGGTGTGGTGGCCGGTGCACTGCGTGCAAGGGAGCCACGGTGCCGATTTTCACCCCCGGTTGCAGCGGCAACATATCAATGCCGTTTTTCGCAAAGGGCAGGAGACGGACATCGACAGCTACAGCGCCTTCTTCGATAACGGCCACCGTGCGCAGACCGAACTGCACGGCTGGTTGCAATCGCAGGGCGTCCAGCGGCTGGCAATCATGGGCCTGGCGACCGACTACTGCGTCAAGTTCAGCGTGCTGGATGCGCTGGCTACCGGCTATCCAACGCAGGTGATCGTCGACGGCTGCCGCGGCGTGAATCTGCAGCCGGACGACAGCGAGCGGGCGCTGCAGGACATGGCGCGCGCCGGTGCACAACTGGTTACCCTGTCACAATTCCTCGCCAACTAAATCCTCCGGAGCGCCACCGGCGCCCTCTCTGCGCGGCGGCGAAAATATCGACGCCGCTCACAATACCACCCTTCTTCTTCCCCAACGGCTTGTGACCGGCAGGCGCTTTTGCTGTTATGGCTGCGACGCTTTTGGCGTCAATCGGTTATACGCATCCGGGGCCCGCTGAGCCCGGCTTTATTGTGACCGCCTCTGGCGGTACGGTCGGCCTTGCCGACCCAAGGAGAAAGACATGAAAATAACCCGAAAACTGCTGCCTTTACTGGCGGCGGTGCAGTTGGCTATGGCCGGCGCAGGCACGGCTCAGGCCGCTTATCTCTCCGTCGGCTACTTCAACGGCGGCGGCGACGTCACCGCCGGCCCCGGTGGCGACATCGACAAGCTGGACGTCACGCAAATCACCCACCTCAACTATTCGTTCGGCCTGATCTACAACGGCGAGAAAGACGAAGCCAATGCGGCGCTGAAAGACCCCGCTCGCCGCCACCAGATCTACCTGTCGCCGAAGGTAACGGCCGATCTGCAACGGCTGCCGGTGCTGCGCAAACAGAACCCCGAGCTGAAAGTGCTGCTGTCGGTCGGCGGCTGGGGCGCACGGGGCTTCTCCGCCGCTGCGGCGACTGCGGAAAACCGGGCGATATTCATCCGCTCCGCGCTGCAGGTGATCGCCCAGTATCAGCTGGATGGTATCGATCTGGACTGGGAATATCCGGTGAACGGCGCCTGGGGGCTGGTGGAAAGCCAACCGGCAGACCGCGACAACTTCACCCTGCTGCTGAAAGAGCTTCACCAGGCGCTGGGTAAAGGCAAGCTGTTAACCATCGCCGTCGGGGCCAACGTCAAAAGCCCGCAGGAATGGGTCGATGTGAAAAGCATTGCCCCTTACCTCGACTACATCAATCTGATGACCTACGACATGGCTTACGGCACGCAGTATTTCAATGCCAACCTGTACGATTCAAAGCGTTGGCCAACCGTGGCGGCCGCCGACCGTTACAGCGCCGATTTCGTGGTAAAGAATTATCTGGCTGCCGGACTGAAACCGGCACAGATGAACCTGGGCATCGGTTTCTACGGCCGGGTACCGAAGCGGGCGACCGAGGCGGGCATCGACTGGGACCAGCCGGACGCCGCCAAACATCCGGTGACGCAGCCATACTTCAGCACGCGCGAAACCGCCCTGTTCAACGCGCTGGGGCTGGATCTCGGCAAAGACACCTACTTTAAATACCACGATATCGTCAGCAAATTGCTCAACGATCCGCAGCATCGTTTTCACGAGCACTGGGATGACGACGCCAAGGTACCTTACCTGACGCTGCAATCCGCCGCAGGCAAACCGCTGTTCGCCATCTCCTACGAGAACCCGCGTTCGGTGGCCATCAAGGCCGAGTACATCAAAAGCCAGGGATTGGGAGGGGCGATGTTCTGGGAGTACGGCGCGGACGATAACAACCGGCTGGCACAGCAGCTGGCAGAATCGCTGGGTATCAAGGGCGAAAAACGGTGAACCGACGGGGCGATGGCGTCATCGCCCCGCTTTAGGGCAACCTTACTGCGGTTTGAGTTTGGCCAGCGGCTCGGCAACGAACTGCTGTTTCAGCTCTTGCTTGCTCTTCATCACGATCTGCCCGTCGGTGCCGATGCTCATGTGCTGCGGATCGACGTTGTTCATCGACTGCCACAGCATCACCGCCTGCAGGCTGTTTTCTTTTTGCTCCGGCGTCAGCGCCACGCCGTCCGGCCATTTGCCCAGCTCAACCGCCTGTACCAGGCGCTGGTATATCTCGGGCGTCATCGCCGCAATCAGATCTTTCACGTCCATCAGAGCCCTTCTCGCTTACGGATGAATAATTAGCTGAATCGATTTTGTTGGTTAAATTACCACTTAGCCGGCCGTTTGGTCGCCATTTTCGCCATCGGTGAAACTCAGCGAGGCGGAGTTGACGCAATAGCGGTCGCCGGTCGGCTGCGGGCCATCGGGGAAAACGTGCCCCAGGTGCGCGTCGCAATGACCGCAGCGGATTTCAACACGGTGCATATTATGTGAATTATCATCAAGATAACGGATTGCATCGGCGGAAACCGGCTCATAAAAGCTCGGCCAGCCGCAACCGGAATCGTATTTGGTTTCGGAATAGAACAGCGGCTGGTTACAGCACAGGCAATGGTACACGCCCTCGCGCTTGTTGTGCAGCAATTTGCCGCTGAACGGCGCTTCGGTGCCGCGCTGTTGCGTCACATAACGTTGGATTTCATTCAGTTCCGTGACCGGATGACCGGGGGTTGTCTCTTTAGCCATTTGTGCTTATCTCTGAATGTGGATAATGTCAACGAAAACAATGATTAATAATAACAAAAAATTAACACCGCTGCAGGGGTTTTTGGCCTAAACTGTAGCCCATAAAGGCCACGTCACGATGATATGTGATAGCGATCACACATCTTGCGTATGCTGACTTTATACTTGGCGGCTTGTCCCCATATAACGGATGAGGCCGAGCGCAAATGGACTGTGCAATAAGCGTGCAAAACCACCCTTCCGGTTTGACTTGCCGCAAGAATTGACACGATTCCGCTTGACGCTGGGTAAGGTTTTTGTAATTTTACAACCAACCTTTTATTCACTAACAAATAGCTGGTGGAATATATGACTATCAAAGTAGGTATCAACGGTTTTGGCCGTATCGGTCGCATTGTTTTCCGTGCTGCTCAAGAGCGTTCTGACATCGAGATCGTTGCAATCAACGACCTGTTGGACGCAGAGTACATGGCTTACATGCTGAAGTATGACTCTACTCACGGCCGTTTCAACGGTACGGTAGAAGTTAAAGACGGCCACCTGGTTGTTAACGGCAAAACCATCCGTGTTACCGCAGAGAAAGACCCGGCTAACCTGAAGTGGAACGAAGTGGGTGTTGACGTGGTTGCTGAAGCGACCGGTATCTTCCTGACCGACGAAACCGCACGTAAACACATCACCGCTGGCGCTAAAAAAGTCGTTCTGACTGGCCCATCCAAAGATGCGACCCCAATGTTCGTGCGTGGCGCCAACTTTGACAAATATGCCGGCCAGGACATCGTGTCCAACGCCTCTTGCACCACCAACTGCCTGGCGCCACTGGCTAAAGTCATCAACGACAACTTCGGTATCGTTGAAGGCCTGATGACCACCGTTCACGCGACCACCGCCACTCAGAAAACCGTTGATGGCCCGTCCCACAAAGACTGGCGCGGCGGCCGCGGCGCATCTCAGAACATCATCCCTTCTTCTACCGGCGCAGCGAAAGCGGTTGGCGTTGTTCTGCCAGAACTGAAAGGCAAACTGACCGGTATGGCGTTCCGCGTACCGACGCCTAACGTATCCGTTGTTGACCTGACCGTGCGTCTGGAAAAAGCGGCTACCTACGAAGAAATCAAGAAAGCCATCAAAGATGCCGCTGAAGGTTCTATGAAAGGCGTTCTGGGCTACGTTGAAGACGACGTGGTTTCCACCGATTTCAACGGCGAAGTGCTGACTTCCGTGTTCGATGCCAAAGCCGGTATCGCACTGAACGACAACTTCGTGAAACTGGTTTCCTGGTACGACAACGAAACCGGTTATTCCAACAAGGTTCTGGACCTGATCGCTCACATCTCCAAGTAATGGCATGATGTTAAGCTGATAATGAGGGCGACATTTTTGTCGCCCTTTTTTATTTGTCTCTCCGGCAAACATTAAGGTAATGAAATGAACGAGAAAATTTTCACCCTGCCCGTTTCCGAACAGATTTCGCCTTACATCAGCCAGCGTCAACTCGATGAGCTGGGCGTGGTTGTGGTGTCGCACCCGAAAGTGCGCGCGGCCGTCGCGCTGCAAGGCGCCCATTTGCTGGCCTGGCAGCCCAGCGGTGAGCAGCCGGTGATTTGGCTCAGCAACAATACCCCCTTCGCCAAAGGCAAGGCCATCCGCGGCGGCGTGCCGATCTGCTGGCCGTGGTTCGGCCCGGTAGCCCAACCCTCCCACGGTTTTGCCCGTAATCAGCCCTGGAGCCTGACGGCGCACGATGAAGATGACAACGGCGTCATCCTGACCTTTACCCTGAAAGACAATGAGCAGACCCGCAAACTGTGGCCGCACGCCTTCACGCTGATTGCCCGCTTCAAGCTGGGTGTGGAGTGCGAGATCGAGTTGGAATCGCACGGCGATTATCAGGCTACGGCGGCGCTGCACAGCTACTTCCAGGTCGGCGACATCGATCGGGTCAGCGTGGCGGGCCTGGGCGAGCCTTATATCGACAAGGTGGCGGGCGGCGCTGAGGCGCGCCAGGCGGGCGAAGTGACCTTCGTCGGCCAAACCGACCGCGTCTACACCCGCCCGGAGGCCTTCAGCCAGATCCGCGATCCGGCGCTCGCGCGCACCATCGAGGTTCACCACCATCATATGAGTGACGTTATCGCCTGGAACCCGGGCGTAGAGCTCTCCTGCAGCATGGGGGATATGCCGAACGACGGTTACAAGACCATGGTCTGCGTAGAGACCGGGCGCGTCAGTAAACCGCTGGTCGCCGCCGGCGAACAACCGGCCCGTTTGGGTGTGACCTTCCGCAGCCGTAAGAAAGCCTGAAAAGCCGTGCGCGGCAGCGCACCACAGATGTGCAAAAGGGGCGCCAGCGCCCCTTTTTGATGCACGCCATGCACGATGATCGTGCAATGCGTGATTAGAAGGTGTAGCTCACACCCGTCATCAGCAAACCGGTGTAGGATTTATCCACCATCGGACTGTCTTTCACTTCATCAGACAACTTCACATAGCGGCCGACGAAGAAGGCATTCCAGCTTTTGTTGATCTGGTAATTGGCGCTCAGTTCGAGATACGGCGCCCAGCTATCGCCTGGGGTGTAGCTGTCAAGGCCGCTGCGGCGCGATTCATTGGCGCTGACGCCATAGTAATATTTGTTCTGGTTCTTGCTGTTCCACATCACGCCCACGCCTGGGACCAGCGTCAGCGCGTCCAGATCAAACTTGTACAGGTAAGCCACATCGCCCACCAGACCGTTGCTGTTGTTCAGCGTGTCGCCGGTGAAGGTGGTGCGGAGGGTGCCCCACTCGGCGTTGTGCGAGTAGGCCAGGCCGGCCATCAGCGTGCCGCGGCGCTTGTCGAGACGCTTCATGCGATCGTCGTCGCTGTCGCCCGGACGATAGCCCCATGGCGTGTAGTAACCCATGATGCTCAGCTGGTTTTCTTGATCCTTCCACAGGTAGTAACCGGCGGTCAGAGTACGGAAGTAGAAGTCGTCACCTTCATAGTCGATAACGGGCACCGGATAAACGCGGTCCTGATAACCACGATACGCGTCCGGGCTAACCAGCGCGGCAGCGCCGAGTGACCAGGTTCCCGCCTGAGCACTTTGCGCACAAACCATTGCGGAAGCGATAATTGCTAGCGTTTTGAGTTTTGAAATCTTCACTGGTTCTTTTTCCATAAATTACAGGGTTAATAGCTGCAACAGTTTATGTGAAAATTTAGTTACGCGCCTAATCTTTACAATAGAAAACGACCAAGATCGAATAACTTATAGCGGAATTATGAATTAATCATGGCGGAACGGTGACGTTTCATCCCGCAGGCCGCGCCAGACAAGGCATTTGGCTCACACGGTAATAACTGAGTCATTGATATGACTTAAAAAAAGCTTTTTCTGCGGCAGGAAATTTTCCGGCAAGCAAACTAAGCTTAAATCAGAAGGTGAATTTATCCTGGGCCCAGTGGCATACAGCGCAACTCGCGATAATAAGCGCACCAAGTTGGCATACGGGTTGCTGTACTCAGGCGTATTCTCATCTTTCGGGAGCCAGAACACTATCACACGCTCTCTTTAACCTGTGCTAATAACGAAAGGACGGGCATCATGAACATATTTGACCACTATCGCCAGCGCTACGAAGCTGCCAAGGACGAAGAGTTCACACTGCAGGAATTTCTTACCATTTGCCGGCAAGATCGCAGTGCCTATGCCAACGCGGCCGAACGTCTGCTGATGGCTATCGGTGAACCTGTGATGGTCGACACTGCGCTAGAATCACGCCTGTCGCGCCTGTTCTCCAACCGCGTGATCGCACGCTATCCGGCCTTCGAAGAATTCTACGGCATGGAAGAGGCCATCGAACAGATCGTCTCTTACCTGAAACACGCCGCCCAGGGCCTGGAAGAGAAGAAACAGATCCTGTACCTGCTCGGCCCGGTGGGTGGCGGTAAATCCTCGCTGGCGGAACGCCTGAAGGCGCTGATGCAGCGCGTGCCCATCTATACCCTCAGCGCCAACGGCGAACGCAGCCCGGTCAACGATCATCCGCTGTGCCTGTTCAATCCGCAGGAAGATGCCTCGATCCTGGAAAAAGAGTTCAACATCCCCAGTCGCTATCTCGGCACCATCATGTCGCCGTGGGCGGCCAAGCGCCTGCATGAGTTCGGCGGCGACATCACCAAGTTTAAAGTCGTGAAAGTGCGCCCTTCCATTCTGGAACAGATCGCCATCGCCAAAACCGAACCGGGCGACGAGAACAACCAGGACATCTCTGCGCTGGTCGGTAAAGTGGATATCCGTAAACTGGAGAACCACGCGCAGAACGATCCGGACGCCTACGGGTACTCCGGTGCCCTGTGCCGCGCCAACCAGGGGATAATGGAATTCGTCGAGATGTTCAAAGCACCGATCAAGGTGCTGCACCCGCTGCTGACGGCGACCCAGGAAGGTAACTACAACGGCACCGAGGGCATCTCCGCCCTGCCGTTCAACGGCATTATTCTGGCGCACTCCAACGAATCCGAATGGGTGACCTTCCGTAACAACAAGAACAACGAAGCGTTCCTCGACCGCGTGTACATCGTCAAGGTACCTTACTGCCTGCGCGTGTCGGAAGAGATCAAGATTTACGACAAATTGCTGGACCACAGCGAGCTGACCCACGCGCCCTGCGCGCCGGGCACCCTAGAGACGCTGGCGCGGTTTAGCGTGCTGTCGCGGCTGAAAGAGCCGGAAAACTCGAGCATTTACTCGAAAATGCGCGTGTACGACGGCGAAAGCCTCAAGGATACCGATCCGAAGGCCAAGTCCTATCAAGAGTACCGCGACTACGCCGGGGTTGACGAAGGCATGAACGGCCTCTCCACCCGTTTCGCCTTTAAAATCCTCTCGCGAGTGTTTAACTTCGATCACGCCGAGGTGGCGGCTAACCCGGTGCACCTGTTCTATGTGTTGGAACAGCAGATCGAACGCGAACAGTTCCCGCAGGATTTGGCCGAGAAATACCTGGAGCACCTGAAAGGCTACCTGATCCCGAAATACGCCGAGTTTATCGGCAAGGAGATCCAGACCGCCTATCTGGAATCCTACTCGGAATACGGACAGAACATTTTCGATCGCTACGTGACCTACGCGGACTTCTGGATTCAGGATCAGGAGTATCGCGATCCCGATACCGGTCAGCTGTTCGATCGTGAGTCCCTGAACGCCGAGCTGGAGAAAATTGAAAAGCCGGCCGGGATCAGCAATCCGAAAGATTTCCGTAACGAAATCGTGAACTTCGTGCTGCGTGCCCGCGCCAATAACAACGGCCGTAACCCGAACTGGACCAGCTACGAGAAGCTGCGCACCGTGATCGAGAAGAAAATGTTCTCCAATACCGAAGAACTGTTGCCGGTGATTTCGTTCAACGCCAAAACCTCGACGGACGAGCAGAAAAAACACGACGACTTCGTCGACCGTATGATGGAGAAAGGCTATACCCGTAAGCAGGTGCGCCTGCTGTGTGAATGGTATCTGCGGGTCAGAAAATCCTCATAACGCCTCAGGTAAGCGGCATTATCAGGGCCATGTCCACCGTCATGGACGTTGCAGCGCAGCCCACGGAGGGGCGGCACATTGCGCTGCAGCGACCGGGACATGAAGAGTTGGCAACGTCGTTTGGGGGAAGTATGGCCTATTTCATTGACCGACGGCTGAACGGCAAAAACAAGAGCATGGTGAACCGCCAGCGCTTCTTGCGTCGTTACAAGTCGCAAATCAAACAGTCGATTGCCGAAGCCATCAACAAGCGTTCGGTCACCGATGTAGACAGCGGGGAATCGGTCTCCATCCCCACTGACGATATCAACGAACCGATGTTTCATCAGGGGCGCGGCGGCACGCGCCATCGGGTGCATCCGGGCAACGACCACTTCGTGCAGAACGATCGCGTTGAGCGGCCTCAGGGCGGATCAGGCGGTGGCGGCGGCCAGGGCAACGCCAGCCAGGACGGTGAAGGCCAGGATGAGTTCGTCTTCCAGATTTCCAAAGACGAGTATCTCGATCTTTTGTTCGAAGATCTTGCCCTGCCCAACCTGAAAAAGAACCAGTACAAGCAGTTGACCGAGTTCAAAACCCACCGCGCAGGCTATACCGCCAACGGTGTGCCGGCCAACATCAGCGTCGTGCGATCGCTGCAAAACTCGCTGGCGCGGCGTACCGCCATGACCGCCGGGAAAAGGCGCGCGTTGCACGAACTGGAAGACGAGTTGAACCAGCTGGAAAACACTGAACCGGTGCAGTTGCTGGAAGAGGAGCGGTTGCGCAAGGAGATTGCCGAACTGCGCAAGAAAATCGAAAGCGTGCCTTTCATCGACACCTTCGATCTGCGCTACAAAAACTATGAGCGCCGGCCGGAACCCTCCAGCCAGGCGGTGATGTTCTGCCTGATGGACGTGTCCGGCTCGATGGATCAGGCGACCAAAGATATGGCCAAACGTTTTTACATTCTGCTTTATCTGTTCCTGAGCCGTACCTACAAAAACGTCGAGGTGGTCTATATTCGCCACCACACCCAGGCGAAAGAGGTGGACGAACAGGAGTTCTTCTATTCGCAAGAAACCGGCGGCACCATCGTCTCCAGCGCGCTGAAGCTGATGAACGACGTCGTCGAAGAGCGCTACGACCCGGCGCAATGGAATATCTACGCCGCGCAGGCGTCGGACGGTGACAACTGGGCCGACGATTCACCGCTGTGTCATGAGCTGTTGGCGAAGAAGCTCCTGCCGATGGTGCGTTATTACAGCTATATAGAAATCACTCGTCGCGCTCATCAGACGCTGTGGCGCGAATATGAGGATCTGCAGGCGAAATTCGACAACTTCGCCATGCAGCATATCCGCGAGCCGGACGATATTTATCCGGTATTCCGCGAACTGTTTCGCAAGCAAACCGTGTGAATAGCACCGCGCGAACGTCACCACAGCCGGAGAATGACATTTTCCGGCTGTTTCTTTTTCACCATTATATATTCAGAATATCTATGTTTAATTTTTAAACAAACCCAATATCAATAATAAGCCACATTGCCCAGAACGGCCCTCCCTATTATTTGCGCTTCTGAGGTTATTCCTAAACATTCGCCTCCTGGCCCGCACGGCTTGATAGGAATATTCCCATTCAGTTATCGTTACCTCATCGCTTAAGTCCTTTACTAAGCGAAATTTGCCTCATTTTATTTTTCCATGGCTTCTCAGCCCTCCACGGCGGGCATTTACCTGTCAGCAGGTTAGACATCATGATCGACTACACTCTCTATGGCCTCAACAAGCAAGATATTGATGAATACCATAAGCAAATATGCTGCCTGCTCGGCAAAAGCGTGCTGCTGGTGCTGACCGCCAACAAGCCGATAACCAAACAGAATCTGCTCGCCTGCCTTATCCAGGAGGTGGAAAAACAACCCGATGATTATTTTCAGAGACTGCATCGTGCAGCAATAGAAATGATCGGCGTCAACGGGCGTTAAGGCGATATGCGCAAGGCGGAAATCTATGCCATTATTGCTACCCTCGTGGTGTTAATGATGATGTTCATCATTACCCTTGATAGCGATATCAACCCTTATCCTTAATAAGCGCCTATTACGCCGGCTCTTTAGCCCGACGTAATAGACAGTCTGTTGCGGGCTGTCACCTTGATTACCTTTCTGCCCTGGCTTTATTCATAACCGGCCGCTTCGTCAATCAATCCCGCCACCTCTGCGGCATGGGAAACCAGCGAAGCATGACTGGCATCCAGCACCATAACTTTCTTGGCCCGCAGCCGCTGCGCCATGTGCCGCTGATTCTCCGGCGCTATCATGCGATCGTCGCTGGAGAGCTGATACCATGACGGTTTATGTTTCCATGCCGGTTCGCCGATGGTGTTACCGAAGGTATCGGCCAGCGGAGCCTTCTGCGCCACCGCCATCACCAGCGCTTCGTCGGCAGTCAGATCCTGGC
This sequence comes from Serratia sp. 4542, assembly GCF_016805595.1. Taxonomy (NCBI): domain Bacteria; kingdom Pseudomonadati; phylum Pseudomonadota; class Gammaproteobacteria; order Enterobacterales; family Yersiniaceae; genus Serratia; species Serratia sp. 4542. The sequence continues at coordinate 563,109 of NZ_RXKV01000010.1, read as the reverse complement.
AAAAGCTCTCGTGAAACTTGTCGGCTTTGATCCACAAATAGCCGTCGCTGTCCGGGGCCAGATTCGCCACCGCCGCAGGAGGATGCGCTTGCGTAATACCGCCGGGGCTTTCTCCGGCGTCCGGCGCAAAGGCGGCGATGTAGACCAGGCCGACCACGTTAGGCAGGTTGCCCATTGCCGTGATCACGGCACCACCGTAAGAGTGCCCCACCAACAATACCGGCCCCGCTTGCTGCGCGACCATCTTGCGCGTGCGTTCCGCATCCTCAGCCAACGAGGTCAGCGGCATTTCCACCGCATGCATCGCCGAATATCCCCTACGCGACAACTCGAGGATGACCTTACTCCAGTGCGCGGCGCCGCCCCAGAATCCGTGTACCAGCACGATAGTGGGTTTTGTGCTCATTGCCGACTCCTTCATCTTAGGGAAACGCTATAGACAGATAAACTGCAGCCCTTAAGGGGCGCGCCTTGCTACCGGCGACGTCACGCAGTCCTCATTTTTATATAGTCAGGCTCGCGGCGTTCGGCAATAGCTACGACGGGTTAACGCACGCGATTTCCCGGCATCGCCATGGCCTATCCACGCAGCGTGCAAAGCAAAAAACGGGATTAAAACTAGGATTTTTACCCATACCGATCTAAAATCTCGCGCAAAAACAAAGAGAAGTAAATTTAGCTCACCGGGAAAAGGAATGAAGTTGTGAAGGAAATGATCTCCATCGTTTTTATGGCATGCCTGCTGGCGCTGCTGTTTTCGTGGCTGTTCGTCTACGGTCTTAACATTCATTAAACCTGCGGCGACAATAAATCCCCCTCCCTGGCTGGCAAGCAGCGCATCGGGACGATGCGCTAAAACCGCCCCCCCAAAGTGCCCACGAAAGCAAAACCTGACGCCATCCCGCCTTAACCTTTCCGCCCACAGATACATCAATAATATTTACGTATAACAGTCCTATCCCCTTTCTGCGTCCCTCGTCGACTTTTTTCTGACCTGGCGTAGCCCCCCAAACAGAGGGCTTGCCAGACGCAAAATGTTACCGGTAACTATGTTGTTGATTTCTTTTTGTAATAACCGGAAAGCCGTTAATAACCCTACGTTCTTTATAGAAATAAATTATGCATTCTTATGGATAAAGGTATGAATAAACGGCCTTTGGTCATTGATTATCACCCGCCAAGCTCCTAGAATTCGCGCGTAAAAATACAACTGGGATCGGGTTTCATGTCGTCGCTGTGGGTTGCAACGCAATACTGTTATTTTATTGGTCTGTTAGTTTCTATGATTTTCACCTACCTGGTTAGCCGGGACACCGTCAAAATACGCTGTATCAGCGCACTGACCATCGGGTTAACCTGGCCGTTGAGCCTGCCGGTCGTGTTGCTGTTTTCGCTGTTCTAATCCCCCAACAGACCTCGCGGCGGGTTTGGGTTTTTAAACAGCCATGCTAATGAAAAAGGGAAGGCCGCCGGCGTCGCGGATTTTTGGCGTGGGATAAAAAAACGCCAGCGCAAGGCTGGCATGAAAACTGGAAGCAATGTGAGCAATGTCGTGCCGGCTCGGGGGGCACAGAAGGAGACAACCCTTTCCCCTCACCGGCGAAAAGATGATAATACGTCTCATTATTGATTGTAAAGTCATTTCCCTGCGCAACGTTTTCCCTTTGGGAAAATATCAGCCGCGCGGCGCTCGCCAGCACCGATACAACCGCCCCGTCCCCCACACCAGCAGCCACAGAAAAATATTCATCCCCAACCAGAGCATCAGCAAGTAGAAGAAAGTTTGATAACCGGGTATGCCCCGGTCGGCCAAAAACGGGTTGAAGTGCAAAAATTTGACGATCGCGAAGGGGTTAAGATTGAAACGGTTGAACACGGCCGCCGTCAACAGCGGCGGCAACAGCGTGTAAAACGCCAGGCTGAACAGCAGCAGAATCTTAGTGCCCGAAGTGTTTTTATAATCTTTCATATCAATATATTGCGTCTTTCACCATGGTGCAGAAACCGCCAAATAGTCGCACGCCAGCCGACCCCGCGAGAGAAAAAGAGTTCCAGGCCAGCGCGGAAATAAAGCCGATCCTGTGTTTAATCGTCATTTAGCGCGCGGGTGATATATACCCTGTGAATTTTAAATTACGATGCCGCCGCGCCGTCTTCAACCGCAGCGTTTGCCGGGCATCATCAGGAGGCATTAATGAAACCGGACGCACTCGCCCTGCCGCCGAGCCCGAAAAAGCTCAAAGTAATCTACGGCTGGTATATTTACGTGATCTATATCCTGCTGGTTTTCAACATTTATATGGCGGTCTACAACGTCTGCGTTCGGCATCCGCTTGAGGCGCCCCTGCTGTCGCTGTTTCACAGCCTGTTCCTCGCGCTGATGTTGCAGCAGGTGCTCAAGAAAAACGTCGTTTTCGCCTGGATCTTGCTGAGTTATTTTATCCTGATGCGCCTGTATTACGCCAATGTGCTGCATGTTGAATTCACGCTGGTGAGCCGCGGCCTGGTCCTGCTGATTCTGACGCTGCTGCTTACCGGTGCCGTGGCCGTCGGGCAACTGGCCACGCCCCCGCAGCGGCATGACTGGCTGGCGCGGCTGGGCTGGCGGCAATGGGGCGCGCTCACGGCGCTGGCGGCCATCCTGACCCCGTTGATTACCACTGACTACCTGGGGTAAACACGGCGCTATTTGGGGATATGGGGCTCGGAAATGTCTACGATGCGGCATATTTTGGTGTAGTTGCCCGCCTTCTCACAGATCTTGTCCGTGACGAACACGCTAAGGTAGCCCAGCAGCAGCAAGTAGCCAACCATGCACAGAATAAAGATAAGCGTTCTCACCGATAGCGACCAACCAGACAAAAGTATCCCAAGCATCATAACCTGAACGCGGCGCTTTAAAAGGATTTCATGTGCGCACCGGCCGCATCGGCGCACGTTCTGTAGTAACATTAAGCCACCACGCCAACCACCGGAAACGCCGATGCACCATCTGATGTTAGATATTGAAACCCTAGATATAAAACCCAGCGCCGTCATTCTGGTGATTGCGGCGGTGTTTTTCGATCCCCGAACCGGGGAGCTGGGCGCCGAATTCGAAGCCGCCGTCAGCAGCCAGAAAGACCAACCGGGCCGTACCATCAGCCTGGATACGGTCGCCTGGTGGGCGAAACAGTCCGATGAAGCGCGCAAGCAGGCCTTCGGCGGCACCGAGAGCCTGAAGCGCGTGCTGAGCAGCCTTAGCCGCTTCATCCATATGAACAGCACCGATACGGTGAAAGTCTGGGGCAACGGCAAAGAGTTCGACTGCGCGATCCTCGAGCACGCCTTCCAGCAGCTGGAAATGCCCTGCCCGTGGAAATTCTGGGATACTCAGGACGTACGCACGGTGATCACGCTGGCGGAACTGCACGGCTTTAACCCGAAAAAGACCCGCCCGTTCGAGGGCATGCCGCATCGCGCGCTGGATGATGCTCGCCACCAGGCCCGCTATGTGGCCGATACCGTCTCGGCGCTCTATTACCGCCAGGGGGCGCAGCGCTGACCCGCTTTGCCCCTTTTCATTTGCCGCCAGAGTCTCTACTCTAGCCCTCTTTGTCACTCGGACGTGCCTTTCCTGTTATGCAAAAGTTTCTGTTTATGCTTCTCAGCCTGGTGCTGCTCGGCCCATTAGGCATCGATCTTTACCTGCCGACCATTCCCGCCATTGCCGTCGGCCTCGGCAGCAGTGAAGCGCTGATCCAATCCACCATATCGCTGTTTATACTGGTGCTCGGCCTCGGCCAGGTCATCGCCGGCCCGCTGGTCGATAACTATGGACGCAAGCCGGTGGCGCTGGCCGGCATTATCCTCTACATGATCGGCGCCGCGATGGCGGCGCTGGCCACCAACCCGACTGTTTTCATCGCTTCGCGTCTGCTGCAAGGGGTGGCTGTTTGCTGCACCGCCGTCGTCGCCTTCAGCGGCGTGCGCGATCGCCTGAATGGCGACGACGCCGCCCGCGCTTTCGGTTTTCTCAACGGCACGCTGAACATCATCCCAGCGCTGGCGCCGCTGCTCGGTGGCCTGCTCGCCGAAGCCTTCGGCTGGCGCGCGCCTTTCTGGTTCCTGGTCGGCTATGCGCTGCTGGTGTTGGCGCTCATCGCGCTGCGCTTGCCGGAAACCCGCCCCGCTGATACCGTGCCGGTCAAAGGGCTGCCGGTGCGCCAATACGCGCGTATCCTCAGCGAACGCCGCTTCCTCTCCTTTGCGGTGGTGAACTCCGGGGCGATGGGCATGGCGCTGACCTACGTTTCTCTGGCACCGAACGTGCTGATGGGTACCGCCGGCCTGACCCCGCTGCAATTCTCGCTGGTGTTCGGCGCCAACGGTTTCTGGATCATGCTGGTGAGCTTCTTCGCCAACCGCATCATCCACAAGGTCGGCCGCCCGGTTTGTCTGGCGACCGGCGGCATGTTGATGGGGCTTGGCTGTCTGGGCCTGCTGCTGGGCGTCATGCTGTTGCCTGCAACGGCACAAGCGCACTGGCTGGCGTATATGCTGCCGGTCGCCAGCGCCTGCGCCGGGTTGGCGTTCGTGATGGGCCCGGCCACCAGCTACGCGCTGGAGCCGTATTCCAATGAGGCCGGCGTCGCGTCCGCGCTGGTCGGTTTCGTGCAGATGGCGGGCGGCGCCGCGCTGGGTTTGGTGGCGATGGCGTTGCCGCTGCAACCCAAGCTCTCGCTGGCGCTGGTGATGCTGGCAGGCTGCCTGCTGGCGCTGCATGCGCGGCGGCTCAGCAAGCAGATTAAAGGGCAGATTAGAAAAGTCGCCTGAGCCGCGGCTCAGGCTTCGGTGACGACCGGCACCCGCGCCGCTAAGGCCGACAGCAGCTCATAGCCTAACGTCCCTGCCGCCGTGGCCACCTCGTCCACCGGCAGGCGTTTCCCCCACAGCTCCACTTCGGCGCCCAGTTCGACTTGCGGACAGGGCGTCAGATCCACCGCCAGCATGTCCATCGATACCGTTCCCAGCGTGCGCGTCAGTACACCATCCACCCATACCGGCGTACCGGTCGGCGCATGGCGCGGATAGCCGTCGGCATAGCCGCAGGCCACCACGCCGATACGCTGCGCGCCGGCGGCGCTGTAACGGCCGCCGTACCCCACGCGATCGCCAGACTTCAGCTGTTGAATGCCGATGATCTCGCTGCTCAGCGTCATTGCCGGCTGCAGCCCCGTCGCCGCAACATCATTCCAGCAACCGCTCGGCGAAGCGCCATACAGAATGATCCCAGGGCGGACCCAGCTGCCATGGGTCGAAGGGTGCCACAGCGTAGCGGCCGAGTTGGCCAGGCAGCGCGGCAGCGGTATATCGGTAGCCGCCGTCTCGATAGTGGCCATCTGCTGGGTTACGCCTTCCGGGCCGTCGGCGGTAGCGAAATGGCTCATCAGCGTCAGTTCGGCGATGTTGGCAACCGCCTGCGCCCTTTGCCACACCTCGCGCAGCCGCTCGGGTGCAAACCCCAACCGATTCATGCCGCTGTTCACTTTCAGATAAACATTGAGCGGCGCGCTCAGCGTGGCGTCGGCGATCGCCGCCAGCTGCCAGTCGCTGTGCACCGCCGTCGTCAGGCGATAACGATCGAGCAACGCCAGATCCTGCGGCTGGAAGAAACCTTCCAGCAGTAGAATCGGCCCTTGCCAACCCGATTCGCGCAACAGCACCGCTTCGGCCAGATCCAGCATGGCGAAGCCGTCGGTTTGCGCCATGCTGCGCCAAACGTGTTTGATACCGTGGCCATAGGCGTTGGCTTTGACCACCGCCCACACTTTGGCGCCGGGGGCGAAACGGCGCACCACCTGCAGGTTATTTTCAATCGCGCCGAGATGCATCGTGGCGGTTATGGGACGGGGCATCGGTTCTCCTTGGGGCAGCATACAGCGGCCACGCGCGCCTGCGCGTGGCCGGGAAAGTCTATGACAGCGTCGACGATTAACGTGCGGGATGCACGTCGTTCAGCGGAACCGCGTGTTGCTGGCGAAACCCGGCGCTGTAACGCGCCACCGCCAGATCATCGGAAGGGATCGCCGGCGTAATACCGGACATCAGATCGGACAACAGCTGCCCGGAACCGCAGGCCATCGTCCAGCCCAACGTGCCATGCCCGGTATTGAGATACAGGTTCTTCAGCGAAGTGCGGCCGACAATCGGCGTGCCGTCCGGCGTCATCGGCCGCAGGCCGGTCCAGAACGTCGCGTCCTCCACTCTGCCGCCGTTTGGGTAGAGATCGCGTACCACCATCTCCAGCGTTTCGCGCCGTTTTTGCTCCAGCTGCGTGTTGAAACCGACGATCTCCGCCATGCCGCCAACGCGAATACGCTGGTCGAAGCGCGTGATGGCGATTTTATAGGTCTCATCCAATACCGTAGAGAACGGCGCCGCCGCTTCGTCGGTGATAGGAATGGTCAACGAATAGCCCTTCAGCGGGTAAACCGGTATCGACACCAGGCCGCGCAGCAGCGCCGTGGAGTAGGAGCCGAACGCCACCACGTAGCTATCGGCCTTGAACACTTCCTCGCCACACTGCACGCCGGCGATTTTGTCGCCCTCCACCAGCAGACGATCGACGCTGCGGTTGAACAGAAAAGTCACGCCCGCCTGCTCTGCCATCTTCGCCAGCTGTTGCGTAAACAGCTGGCAATCGCCGGTCTCGTCGTTCGGCAGCTGCAGGCCACCGGTCAGCTTGTGCGCCACCTGGGCCAGCGCCGGCTCAACGCTGGCGAGCTGGCTGGCCTCCAGCAGTTTGTAAGGCACCCCGGCATCTTCCAATACCGCAATGTCTTTCGCTGCGTTTTCGAACTGTTGTTGGGTGCGGAACAGCTGCAGCGTGCCGCCCTGGCGGCCTTCGTACTGGATGCCGGTTTCCTGCCGCAGCGCCTTGATACAGTCGCGGCTATATTCTGCCAGGCGCACCATACGGCCTTTGTTGGTCATGTAGTGTTCGGTGTTGCAGTTTTTCAGCATCTGCCACATCCAGTTGAGCTGGAAGCTGCTGCCGTCGAGACGGATCGCCAACGGCGCATGGCGTTGGAACATCCACTTGATGGCCTTCAGCGGCACGCCCGGCGCCGCCCAGGGAGCGGCATAGCCCGGTGAAATCTGCCCGGCGTTCGCCGCGCTGGTTTCCAGTGCAGGACCTGGCTGACGATCGATCACCGTCACCTCATGCCCCGCCTTCGCCAAATACCAGGCACTGGCTACGCCCACCACTCCACTACCTAAAATTACCACTCGCATCGCTGACTCCAGCTCAAGGCTTCACAAAGCATAATCTTCTGCTCACAGGAAATTAACTCAGTGAAAAAATCCGTCCAACAACTTCATCATCAAACGTGACAATATTCACAATTAATTTATCGTCGATGGGTTCTGCATTTGCAATAGCCACCTGAAAATAGCGATAAGATGCGGTTTAAGGGGGGATACGGCGTCAGAGCACCGCTGATTCGATAGCAATGCTAGCAATGATAGCAAGAAAAAAAGGCGTGATAAGTAACAATGATTTAACAGAATATAAAAATACCACTCATCACATAATCAGAATAAAAAACCAATAAAATTAAAAAAACCAAAACAACAGACAAAGAGATGCGTTTCTCCTCGCAGCAGAAAAATCGCGTAAAATTTCAGCGAAAAATTAACCTTTATTTTACTACCGGAATAAAACGACCGATTACCTCAGCCCGTTTAGGTTGAGTGCTGCAGCACGATATGAACGTTAAAGCCAGAAGCAGCTCCTAAAGTTCATATTGTCGCTCTTCCGGAGAATCCCTTATGTTCATCGCCCTCTACCGGTTCTCAGTCAAACCCGGACACGAACAAGCCTTTCGCCAGGCTTGGCTTGAATTAACCCAAGGCATTTATCTGCAGCGCGGCAGCCTCGGCTCCCGCCTGCACCGTGATATGGGCGGGCAGTTTATTGGCTACGCGCAGTGGCCAAGCCGCGCTGCATGGGAAAGCGCCGGTGATATTCAGTTGGATGAGCGCTATCGTCACGCCCGGGAACGAATGCGCGCGACGTTATTGGCGGATGAAACGTTATTTGAAATGGCAGTGACGGACGATTACCTGCAAATCAGACCGTTTGGCTGAGCACAAGCCCACGCAAGCGGGCTTGTGGTTGCGGGGGAGCGGCATCAATGATGCAGCATCTCGTCCACGACTTCTTTAGTCTGCAGTTGGAAGGGATAATAGGTCGGCCAGTTGTCCATCTCTTTCAGCAACGCCTCCTGCGACGTATTACCCATAAAGATATGGAAATGCGCCGATTTGCGCGGGCCGATAATGTGATCGCTGAACTGCACGAATTTCGGCGCCAGGCTGCCGGCATCCTGGCATTCGAACAGATAACGCACGCCCTTTTTACCAGAGACATACGTCAGGATCTTATGCCCGGCGTACTTATACTGACAGGCGCTGGATTGGTCGCCGCGATGAAACTCCATGACGCCGTTCTCAATGCCGATGGTATCCACATCGGTGGCGTACCCTTTGCGGTAATAGGCCTTCACTTCTTCGAAGGTCTTGCTCTTATCCTGCTCCGCCTTCTTCTTGAACACCGGATCGAGATCCCCATTGAGCAGATAAGGATACACGGATTGCCACACGCCCTCCCAATCCGCCAGGTCGCGATCTTTGACGTCTTTATCGTCGAATATGCCCGCTTCCGCCTTTTTTTCCACTTCCGTCAGCGGCTTGCCATGTGAATGATGTCCGTGGGCAAGCGCCTGCCCACCGATAAACAACGCTGCCAGCGCCACCGCCAGTTTGCCAAAATGCCTCGCCAAAAGATGCTCCTTGTCCGTCATTGAGAAAATGAAAAGTTACAATATAACATAACAAATTCCAATCCCTTTCGCGCTACAGAGTCCCTATTGCGCCCCCCTGCCGCAGGGTTATACTCGAAGAGGAAGCGCGGCGCTGCGCCGCCTTCTGCCGGGACGGACGCGGCGCCGGCGGGCGCTGGATTGACTGCCGTTCGCTCCCCTGCGTACCGACATTTTTATTTCACTGATTTGCAACGGTTAATTATGACTTGAACTATGCTTGTTACAGGGCCTGCCGTTTGAGCAAGACCCGTGAATAATGAGGGTGCGCTGATGACTACTTCAACACATGAAAAGGTTAAGGATGATAAACGTCTGAGCGATGGACCGGACTGGACGTTCGAGCTGCTGCAGGTGTATTTGGAGCAGATCGACCGCGTCGCCAAGCATTACCGGCTCGACACCTACCCCCATCAGATCGAGGTGATCACCTCCGAGCAGATGATGGACGCTTATTCGAGCGTCGGCATGCCGATCAACTATACCCATTGGTCCTTCGGCAAGAAGTTCATCGAAACCGAACAGCGCTACAAACAGGGCCAGCAAGGGCTGGCCTATGAAATCGTCATCAACTCCAATCCCTGCATCGCCTACCTGATGGAGGAGAACACCATCACCATGCAGGCGCTGGTGATGGCGCACGCCTGCTATGGCCACAACTCGTTCTTCAAGAATAACTATCTGTTCCGCAGCTGGACCGACGCCAGCTCCATCGTCGATTATCTGCTGTTCGCCCGCCACTACATCAGCCAATGCGAAGAGCGCTACGGCGTCGATGAAGTGGAGCGGTTGCTGGACTCCTGCCACGCGCTGATGAACTACGGCGTCGACAGATACAAACGCCCGCAGAAAATCTCCCTGGTAGAAGAGAAAGCGCGCCAGAAAAGCCGCGAAGAGTATCTGCAAAGCCAGGTGAACACGCTGTGGAAGACCCTGCCGCGCGTCGAACGCGAAGAGTCGCCGGAGCAGGCGCGCCGGTATCCGAGCGAGCCGCAGGAAAATATCCTCTATTTCATCGAGAAGAATGCGCCGCTGTTGGAACCCTGGCAGCGTGAGGTGCTGCGCATCGTGCGCAAGGTCAGCCAGTATTTTTACCCGCAAAAGCAGACTCAGGTGATGAACGAGGGCTGGGCCACTTTCTGGCACTACACCATCCTCAACCATCTGTACGACGAGGGTCGGGTGACCGAGCGGTTTATGCTGGAGTTTTTGCACAGCCACACCAACGTGGTGTATCAGCCGCCGTATAACAGCCCGTACTATAACGGCATCAACCCCTATGCGCTGGGCTTCGCCATGTTCCAGGACATCAAGCGCATCTGCCAGTCGCCAACCGAAGAAGATCGCTACTGGTTCCCGGACATCGCCGGCAAAGACTGGCTGGACACCTTGCACTTCGCCATGCGCGACTTCAAGGACGAGAGCTTTATCAGTCAGTTCCTGTCGCCCAAAGTGATGCGCGATTTCCGGTTGTTCACCGTGCTGGACGACGATCGCAACAACTATCTGGAGATTGCCGCGATCCATAACGAAGCCGGTTACCGGGCGATCCGCCAGGAGCTGTCGGCGCAATACAACCTGAGCAACCATGAGCCGAACATTCAGATCTGGAACGTGGACCTGCGCGGCGACCGCTCGCTGACGTTGCGTTACATCCCGCAGGAACGCGCACCGCTGGATAAGAGCCGCCGCGACGTGTTGAAGCACCTGCATCGCCTGTGGGGCTTCGACGTGATCCTCGAGCAGCAAAACGAAGATGGCAGCGTGGAGTTGCTCGATCGTTGCCCGCCGCGGCCGACGCCGCTGTAACCGCCACAACGACAAAGGGCGCCAAATGGCGCCCTTTCTTATTTCATGAATACGCGATTAGCGACGCGCTTCAGTCAGATCGCTCGGCATGGTGCCCTGCATGCTCTGCCAAATCGCCCCGCTGTCTTTACCGTAGTTGCGCACGGTATCCATCACCTGGTCGTACAGCTTCTCATGGCACAGCGTGGACAGCTTGCTGTAGAAGGTCAGCGCCAGCTTGCGCGCTTCCGGGTTGGAGAAGTAGTAACGGCCCACGCGGGTGTACAGCCCTTTCAGGCCGTTGAAAATCAGGCCGTAGATCGGGTTGCCGGAAGCGAACGCCAGGCCGCGGAAGATCTCGTAATCGAGCAGATTGAAAGCGTCCGCCTGATCTTCTACCTCGGCGGCCTTCGCCAGCACTTCCTGGGCCTGTTCCGGATGATTGCGCACCGCGGCGCGAATAAAGATCGACGCGATATTGGTGCGCACCGACAGCAGGTTGTCGATCAGCTGCGGGACGCTCTTGTGATCGAGACGGGCCACGGTCTCAAGGATATTGAGGCCGGACGTTTCCCAGAAATTGTTCACTTTGGTCGGTTTGCCATGCTGAATGGTCAACCAGCCATCGCGGGCCAGACGTTGCAACACTTCACGTAACGTGGTGCGCGTGACGCCAATCAACTCCGAAAGCTCACGCTCCGCGGGCAAAATAGAGCCAGGGGGGAAGCGATTATTCCAAATACTCTCAATAATGTACTCTTCCGCGAAACCGGCAGGACTCTGCGCCTTTATGACCATGTGTTTGACGTTCCGTTGCGACGATAAAATCAGTAAAAGTAATCAGCTCATCATACCAGATCGTGCTGACATGACATAGCGTGAGCGAAAAACAATAAACGAAAGTGTGCATAAAGTGGCAAAAAACGCGCAAAAACACCGGCCGGCAGAAATTTGCCGCCGTAAAACAAGCTCCGGTTGCGCCCGCCCCCGCCGCATTGTTAGGGTACGTGCTACGACTGATTTAAGGATGCATAAAGGACAATGGAAACAACCCTGCGCAGCGCCCTGCTCAAAAACTTTCTGGGGCAATCTCCCGACTGGTACAAACTGACTATTCTCATTTTCCTGGCGATCAACCCCTTGGTGTTCTTCTTCGCCAGCCCGTTTGTCGCGGGTTGGCTGCTGGTGGTCGAGTTCATCTTTACCCTGGCAATGGCGTTGAAATGCTACCCGCTGCTGCCGGGCGGCCTGCTGGCGCTGGAGGCGGTGGCCATCGGCATGACCAGCCCGGCGCAGGTCTCGCAGGAAATCGAACATAACCTGGAAGTCTTGCTGCTGCTGGTCTTTATGGTGGCCGGCATCTACTTTATGAAGCAGCTGCTGCTGTTCGTGTTCACCAAGCTGCTGCTCAACATCCAGTCAAAAACGCTGCTGTCGCTGGCGTTCTGCCTGGCCGCCGCCTTCCTTTCCGCCTTCCTCGACGCGCTGACGGTCGTGGCGGTAGTGATTAGCGTGGCCACCGGCTTTTATTCCATCTATCACAACGTGACGTCGAATCGCCCCGATGGCGACATCGGCGATGACAGCGATTTCACCGGTGAAGAGCGCAAGCAAACGCTGGAACAATTCCGCGCCTTTCTGCGCAGCCTGCTGATGCACGCCGGCGTCGGCACCGCGCTCGGCGGGGTCATGACCATGGTAGGCGAGCCGCAAAACCTGATCATCGCCAAAAGCGCGGGCTGGGGCTTTATCGATTTCTTCCTGCGGATGGCGCCGGTCACGCTGCCGGTGTTGGTGTGCGGCCTGCTGGTCTGTTGGCTGGTAGAGCGTTTTCGCCTGTTTGGCTATGGCGCGCAGTTGCCGGCGGCGGTGCGCGACGTACTGAAAGAGTATGATCGCAAAGCCACCGCTGGCCGCAGCAGGCAAGAACGCCTCAAGCTGGTGATGCAGGCGCTGATCGGCGTTTGGCTGGTGCTGGCGCTGGCCTTCCATCTGGCGGAGGTTGGGCTGATCGGCCTGTCGGTGATCATCCTCGCCACTTCCCTATGCGGCGTAAACGACGAACACGCCATCGGCAAAGCGTTCCAGGAAGCGTTGCCGTTCACCGCCCTGCTGACGGTGTTTTTCACCGTGGTCGCGGTGATCATCGAGCAGCACCTGTTCAGCCCGGTGATCCAGTTTGTGCTGCGCGCCGACCCCGCCTCTCAGCTTTCGCTGTTCTACCTGTTCAACGGCCTGCTGTCGTCGGTTTCCGACAACGTTTTCGTCGGCACGGTTTACATTAACGAGGCGCGCACGGCGCTGGAGACCGGCACCATCGCGCTGAAGCAGTTTGAGCTGCTGGCGGTTGCCATCAATACCGGCACCAACCTGCCTTCGGTCGCCACCCCTAACGGCCAGGCCGCGTTCCTGTTCCTGCTGACGTCGGCATTGGCGCCGCTGGTGCGTCTGTCGTATGGCCGCATGGTGTGGATGGCCCTGCCTTATACGGTGGTGCTGACGGTGGTCGGTCTGCTGTGCGTCCAGTTCACGCTGGAGCCGGCGACCGAGCTGCTGACGCAGTGGCATTGGCTGGCGCTGCCGCCCATCGACGCCGTCGGCCACTAAGGCGGCGCCGGCAGGGTGAACCGACTATTTTTACGCTGAATCCGGCCCAGGTGGCTGGCAGCGAGAAGGAATTGGTTTACACTGCCGGTTCAATTGCTTACTGCATGGAAGAATCTAGATATGTTGCAATTCTTTAACCGCTGTTCACAAGGACGCGGCGCCTGGCTGCTGATGGCCCTGACAGCGTTGGTGTTGGAACTGGTCGCGCTCTATTTCCAGCACGTTATGCTGCTGCAGCCCTGCGTCATGTGCATTTACGAGCGTTGCGCGCTGTTCGGCATCCTCGGCGCCTCACTGGTGGGCGCCATCGCGCCGAAAACCCCACTGCGCTATGTGGCGATCTTGCTGTGGATCTACAGCGCCTGGGAAGGCGTACAGCTGGCGTGGAAGCACACCATGATCCAGTTGCACCCTTCGCCGTTCAATACCTGCGATTTCTTCGTCAGCTTCCCTTCGTGGCTGCCGCTGGACAAATGGCTGCCGGCGGTGTTCCACGCTTCCGGCGACTGCTCCGTGCGCCAATGGCAGTTCCTGACGCTGGAAATGCCACAGTGGCTGGTCGGCATCTTCGGCGCCTATCTGCTGGTGGCGCTGATTGTGCTGATCGCACAATTTGTTCGCCCACGTCGCCGCGACCTGTTCGGCCGCTGATCGGCAGACAAACAAAAAACGGCGCCTTTCGGCGCCGTTTTTTTAGGGTATTACGGTCAAATTCAGAGATAACCCCATTTCAGGTATGTGTAAGGAAATAAACGAGCACAATCAGCGCTCCAGCCACGGCAAACAGACGGATCATTTTCATTGTTATACTCTCGAACATGCGGGAGAGCGGCCAAATTACCCAACTTATCGTTTAAAAAGAAGCATTCCGGCTCGGTTAAGCGCGTAATTTACATAACATTAAACTTCTGCGATGTTGGCGGGCAACAACGGGCGGCGCCAGCGCTTTCCTTTCGGCCTTAGGACAGCAATAAATTACCGTTACTTATGAACCACTGCGTCTTTGTCACATTCAGAGCACAATATTTTGGTGAAGTTTGCCCATAAAATCCTTATAGTATCGGCAAAGTGAGTATTACCGATTTCCCTGGTGTTGTTGTGTGTCTTGCCCCTCATCTTTGCAGGGGCTTTTTTCCTTCCTTCCCCTTTATCCCAAGGCCCGCTCACCGTTCGCGCACTAATGATTAAAATCATTCGCGATGCTTTCCTTATGCTAAATGACGTTGTGATTTTCACCCTTTCTTTCGGTGAGCCAGGCCCTGTCTCTGGCTGACTGCATAACGTCAATGACATCAAGGACACGATTCTATGCCGGATACCGCATTGCCCCCTGCATCTCAGCGCCCCCTCCTGCGCCGCCTGCTGCTTAAAGCCGGGAAAAGATTCCTGCGCTGGAACGGCGAATTTCAGACCCGTCATTCGCTAATCTCGACTACGCCGCAGATCGGTAATCATGAATTTAACTGGGTGGCCACGCTGGAAGCCCATTGGCCGGCAATTCGGGAGGAGTTGGATCGGCTGCTGGAGCATCCGGAAGATATTCCCGCGTTCCACCAAATATCGCCGGATCAGAAACGCATCTCTAAAGGGGATAACTGGAAAACCTTCGGGCTGTTTGTCTACGGGCAGCGGGTTGATGATAACTGCGCCATTTGCCCGCGCACCGCACAGGCGGTCAGCGAGATCCCCGGCATGCGCACCGCGATGTTTTCGATTCTTAAACCGCACTATCACATCGTGCCCCACAAGGGCCCGACCCGTGCCGTGGTGCGTGCGCACCTGGGGTTGATCGTGCCAAAGGATCGGGAAAAGCTGTGGATCCGCGTTGACGATCAGATCCTGCACTGGGATGAGGGCAAAGTGATTCTGTTTGATGATTCCTACGAGCACGAGGTCCGCAACGACACCGACGAGCTGCGTGCGGTGCTGTTTCTCGATATCGACCGGCCGATGGACAAGGTGGGTACGGCGGTGAATAAACTGCTGTTCAGCCTGATCAAAGCCAGCCCGTATGTGAAGCAGCCGCTGAAAAATCTGGCTAACTGGCATCGCCGCGATAAAAAAGCGTGAAGTGGCGGTTATGCCATAACCCCACGCCCGTCGGTAGCGCGCCAGATAGCGCAGAGGGCGGAATGTCTGAATACGCCGCCCTCTTGCTGCCCAAGGGGTGACGTTACCTGGCCCAGTCCGGCTTGTTGAGGATATGATCCTGCC
Source organism: Serratia sp. 4542 (assembly GCF_016805595.1). Lineage (NCBI taxonomy): Bacteria > Pseudomonadati > Pseudomonadota > Gammaproteobacteria > Enterobacterales > Yersiniaceae > Serratia > Serratia sp. 4542. The sequence goes on along the minus strand of NZ_RXKV01000010.1, from coordinate 547,633 downwards.
AGTCCACGACTTCGCTCTCGCGCACCGCGATATGCCGCACCGTGATGCGCTCGCCGTGCATCGCCGCCTTGGAGCCACTCAGCAGCGGGTGCCAAGGGAACAGCGGTTTGCCTTCACCGATCAGGCGATAGGCGCAGGTCGGCGGCAACCAATCGAAGGTCGTAAGATTCTCGCGCGTCAGTTTGATGCAGTCCTCTTCCAGCTCGAAGCGCCGCTCATAGTTACGGCATTGGCAGGATTTGATGTTGAGCTGGTTGCAGGCTACGTTGGTAAAATAAATCTCGTCGGTATCTTCGTCGATCAGCTTATTCAAACAGCATTGCCCGCACCCGTCGCACAGCGATTCCCACTCTTGTTCTGACATTTCCGCCAGCGTTTTCTGTTGCCAAAAAGCGAGTTGTGACATGTTAGCGTCCGGTTTCGGTAAATGGATAAGTCACCTGCGCACAGGTTCGAGGGGGGACTATATAGACATTTTAGCCACAAGATGCAAGCTTTGCCGCCGACGGCGCCGGCGGCAAGAGAGATCAGATCACGCGGGTGCTGAGCGTTTTGCCGTTCAGGCTGATTTTCAGCATGTCGCCGGAGGCCATCGGGCCCACGCCCTGCGGCGTGCCGGTCAGAATGATGTCGCCGGCGCGCAGCGTGAAGAAACGGCTCATGTAGCTGATAAGCGGCAGGATCGGCGTGATCATGTCACGCGTATTACCCTGCTGGCGCAGTTGATCGTTAACGGTCAGCGACAGCTCGGCATTTTGCGGATCGCCGAATTCCGCCACCGGGATAAACCCCGACATCGGGCAGGAACCGTCGAAGGCCTTGGCCTTTTCCCAAGGCTGACCGGCTTTTTTAAAGCCCGCCTGCAGATCGCGCAGCGTCAGATCGAGCGCCACACCGTAGCCGGCGATCGCCCGCGCAACGCGGTCTTCGTTGGCCTGTTTCAACGGCGTGCCGATCAGTACCGCCAGCTCCACCTCATGATGCACCGCACCGAACTCTTTGGGGATGGCCACCGGCTGGCGAATGTCGCACAGCGCCGTTTCCGGTTTGATGAACACCACCGGCTCGACGGAAACCGCGCTGCCCATTTCCTTGATGTGATCGGCGTAGTTACTGCCGACGCAGACCACCTTGTTCACCGGGAAATCGAGCAGCGAACCCTGCCAGTCTCTATGTTGATACATACCGCTTCTCCCAAACTGTAGAGGCTTGGCGCGCCAAGCCGATTATTGGTGTGCCGGATCAATGCCCGATCGCGTCCGCCATCATACCCACGGCGAGGGCGAAATAGTAAGAGCGATTCCAGTGCATGAGGGTGCGAAAATTATCATAGACCAGGAACGTCCGCCCCTGCAGATCATCCGGCGCGATGATCCAACCGCGCTGAACAGCGTGCGGCAAGGCACTGCCATCCGCACGACGCACCCCGCGTTGTTGCCAGGCGTTGACGCTGCGCGCCTGCGCGTCTTTCAACCCCAGCTCGGCCCGATTGAAACCGGCGGGCAATTTGACCTCGCGCCCCCAGCCGATGCCGGCCTGCCAGCCTTCTTTGGACAAATAACTGGCCGTAGACGCGAAGACATCATCAATGTTGTTCCAGATATCGATGCGCCCGTCACCGTCGCCGTCCGCCGCGTAGCGCAAGAAAGAGCTCGGCATAAACTGGCATTGCCCCATTGCGCCGGCCCAGGAGCCTTTCAGGGGCGTATCGCCGACGTGCCCCTGCTCGACTATCTGCAACGCCGCCATCAGCTCCTGGCTGAAAAAGGCCTCGCGGCGCCCTTCAAACGCCAGCGTCGCCAGCGCGGACACCACGTCTTCCCGCCCCTGAATCTTACCGTAGGCGCTTTCCATGCCCCACAGCGCGATGATATAGCGCCCCGGCACCCGATAGCGCTCGCTGGCGCGCGTCCATTGCGCCTGGCGCTGCCGGTACAGTTCGCGCCCCTGGCGCACCTTGGCGGGCGACATTACACGCCGCAGGTAGTCATCCAGGGTAATCTTCTGCTCCGGCTGATTGCGATCGGCCTTGATCACCCGATCGACGAAATGTATTTGCGCAAAAGCACGGTCAAGGGTGCTCTGGCTGATGCCCTGCTCCCGCGCCTGGCGCTTGAGTTGCTCGACATACGCCGGAAACTGCGCCGGATCCCGGCCGCTCGCCGCCAGCGTCGCCTCCTGTGCCGCCTGCGGTGCGCCCGGTATCAGCACACCGCCCAGCGCCAGCCAGGCGGCCAATACGGTTCTTCTCGCCGAACGTGTCATCGCGCCTCCCCTGGCCGTGGCCGCCGTCTCAGGCTTTGTCGCCCACCAGATGCTGATTGAGCAGGTTTTCTACCGGCGGCGGGAACTGCAGGTAATAGCCTTCGTCTTTCAACGCCTGCTTCACCTTTTCGATATCCGCCGAGGCCAATTTCTTGCGCTCATCGAGCGAAAGCATCATGGTGAATTGCGGCACGCCGAAACTTTTCATCAGCTCTTCCGGCACACGAGAGAAATCGTCTTTTTTTTCGACATAAAGATAAGTTTGATCGCGTTTCGGGCTTCTATAGATCACACAAAGCATTTTTTTAACTCTATTTAATTGAGGGAGCGTCTTGCCTGGATATAACTCTGACTATAACATGCTTATAGTACATCGGAATATCGCACCCCGAGTGGTATTCCGGGGATTTAAAGTTGCTGAGACTGAGTCAGGATAGATGTCACAATCGCCAATTGAGCTAAAAGGCAGCAGTTTTACCCTATCGGTTGTTCATTTGCATAATTCGCAGCCTGAGGTAATACGTCAGGCGTTACAGGAAAAAGTTGAGCAAGCGCCCGCTTTTCTGAAAAACGCCCCTGTTGTTATCAACGTCGCAACGCTGGATGGCGATGCGAACTGGAAAGAACTTCAACAGGCTGTCGCGGCAGCAGGTCTGCGCGTTGTGGGTATCAGCGGTTGCAGAGATGAGCGTCAAAAGCGCGCGATAGCCCGTGCCGGGCTGCCGCTGCTGAGCGAAGGCAAAGGCCAGAAGATGGCGGCGCCGGAGCCTGCGCCTGCGCCCGTGGCGGCGGATAACGCCCCCGCTAAAACGCGTATCATCAGCACGCCTGTCCGTTCCGGCCAACAGATTTACGCCCGCAACTGCGATCTTATCGTGACCAACAGCGTCAGCGCCGGCGCCGAATTGATTGCCGACGGCAACATTCATGTCTACGGCATGATGCGCGGTCGCGCACTGGCAGGCGCGTCAGGCGACACGCAATGTCAGATTTTTTGCACCCACCTGGCGGCTGAGCTAGTCTCTATCGCAGGGCAGTACTGGTTGAGCGACCAAATCCCGTCCGATTACGTCGGGCAGGCCGTACGACTCAGCCTGTTGGATAACGCTTTAACCATACAACCTTTAAACTAAGCCCTTTTGACAAGGAATCCATTTCATGGCACGCATTATTGTTGTTACATCGGGTAAAGGGGGCGTTGGCAAGACCACTTCGAGCGCGGCCATCGCTACCGGCCTGGCCCAGAAAGGCAAGAAAACCGTCGTGATCGATTTCGATATCGGCCTGCGTAATCTTGACCTGATCATGGGCTGCGAACGTCGGGTAGTGTATGATTTCGTGAACGTGATTCAGGGCGATGCCACGCTGAATCAGGCGTTGATCAAAGACAAACGCACTGAAAACCTCTATATCCTGCCTGCTTCGCAGACGCGCGACAAAGACGCGTTGACCCGCGAAGGCGTTGAAAAAATTCTCAACGATCTCGGCGAGATGGATTTTGACTTCGTGGTGTGCGATTCACCGGCCGGTATCGAAACCGGTGCGCTGATGGCGCTGTACTTCGCCGACGAAGCTATCATCACCACCAACCCGGAAGTGTCTTCGGTACGCGACTCCGACCGTATCCTGGGCATCCTCTCTTCCAAGTCACGCCGCGCCGAGAAAGGCGAATCGCCAATCAAGGAACACCTGCTGCTGACCCGTTACAACCCGGGCCGCGTCAGCCGTGGCGACATGCTGAGCATGGAAGACGTGCTGGAAATCCTGCGCATTCCACTGGTGGGTGTGATTCCGGAAGACCAGTCCGTGCTGCGCGCTTCCAACCAGGGTGAGCCTGTCATTCTGGATGCCGAGTCAGACGCCGGTAAGGCGTACGACGATACTGTTTGCCGCTTGTTGGGGGAAGAACGCCCATTCCGCTTCATTGAAGAAGAGAAGAAGGGTTTCCTGAAACGCCTTTTTGGGGGATAAACCATGGCCTTATTAGACTTCTTTCTGTCCCGCAAAAAACAGACAGCCAATATAGCCAAGGAACGGCTGCAGATTATCGTCGCAGAGCGTCGTCGCGGGGACAGTGAGCCCCCGTATCTGCCTGATCTGAAACGCGATATTCTGGCGGTTATTTGCAAATACATTCAGATCGATCCTGAAATGCTGCACGTGCAATTCGAGCAGAAAGGGGACGATATTTCGGTACTTGAACTTAACGTGACATTACCGGAATCGGAAGAAGCAGCTAAATGATTGCGACGCATTAATTACCCCCTGTATATTTTATGCAGGGGGTAACTGTATGTGCATCCAGTTATTAAGCTTTATCGGCAGCCAAAAAGCGATTTTTCCCTTTGGGACAATTCCCAATTAACTTTGCCGCCGCCTCGTTTAAAGTAAATTCTGGCCAGATTTACCTTCAACGCATTATTTCCTGCCTATATTCACCCGAGCAGAGTTTCCCTACCCTGCCCTGGTGATAATCAGCGATTAATAATCTTTCAGGATGTCCTGCAGCGGTGCCATTAATAGATCGCCGCGCCAGCCGCTGATTAATTCAGGGCGACTCTCGCCGTCCTTCAGTTTCCAATGCCAGTTCAGCAATTGGTTAATTTGGCGACGGGATGCCAGCAGTTCGCTGCTCAACCCGCTTTGCTCGCTGACGGCAGCGATCGCCGCCTTGATGTCTTTGAACACCTTCTTGTAGCCCGGCTGATCGATAAGGTTAGCCAACGGCGCCGGCAACTCGGATTCTTCCAACGCTTCGGCTTCCGCCACCAGCGCCAGCAGCGTTTTACCGTGATAACGGATCTCCGGCCCGCTCAGGCCCAGCGAATCCAGTTCTCCCAGCGAAGACGGCATATAGCGCGCCACCTGCCACAGGTTTTCCTCACGCACCACGAAGTTCACCGCCAGATCGCGCTCGCGCGCCTGGCGCAGCCGCCATTCCGCCAGCTTCTGCAGACAACCGAGCTGACGCGGGCGCAGCTGCCAGGCGTTGCTGATTTCGCGGTAGGCCAATGCTGGTGCCAGCGTCTCGCTACGGCGCTGGCACAGCAGCAGACACTCGTTATTGGCCGCCGCGGTCCAACCGGCCTCTTCCGTCTCCTGCACCAGCTGTTTGGCCATCGGCAACAGATAGAACACGTCGGCAGCCGCGTACACACACTGCCTTTCAGTCAGCGGACGCGCCAGCCAGTCGGTGCGCGACTCGCTCTTGTCCAGTTCAACCTTCATGTACTCCGCCACCAGCGTCGCGAAGCCACAGGAGAGCGGCCGGCCGGTAAAGGCCGCCAGGATCTGGGTATCGACCATCGGCGTCGGCAGCGTTTTAAAGGCGTTGAGAAACACTTCGAGATCTTCACTGCCGGCATGCAGGAACTTCACCACGGCGGTGTCGGCCAGCAGGTCGACAAACGGCTGCCATTGCTTGATCGGCAGAGGATCGATGAGGGAGAGTTGTTCACCGTCGTAGAGCTGGATCAGGCCCAGCTGCGGATAGTAGGTGCGCGTTCTGACAAACTCGGTGTCCAGCGCAATCTGGGCATGCTTTCTCGCCTGCTCGCAGACCTGCTGCAATCCGGCATCGGTAGTGATCAACTGATAATTCAAAACATCATTCTCTTGTAGGATTCAAACACAACAACGCCGGCATTCACCGGCGTTGTTGATAGTCAGACGCGAGAGCGACACCTAGGCGGCATCGGCCGGCTTCGGTGTTTTTTGCTCATCGCGCAGTTCTCGCCGCAAAATCTTGCCGACGTTCGACTTCGGCAGTTCATCGCGGAACTCAACAATTTTAGGCACTTTATACCCGGTCAGGTGGCGACGGCAATGGGTCAACAGCTCTTCCTTGGTCAGCGAAGCGTCTTTCTTCACCACGCAGATCTTCACCGTTTCGCCGGAGACTTCGCTGGGCACGCCAATCGCCGCACATTCCAGCACCTTCGGATGCTGGCTGACCACGTCCTCGATTTCGTTCGGGTAAACGTTGAAACCGGAGACCAGGATCATGTCTTTCTTACGATCGACGATGCGCACAAACCCCTGCTCGTCTACGGTCACCACATCACCGGTCGCCAGCCAGCCGTCTTTCAGCACTTCGTCGGTGGCTTCCGGGCGCTGCCAATAGCCTAACATAACTTGCGGCCCTTTGACCCACAGTTCGCCGGGTTCGCCCGGCGGCACATCGTGACCGTTGTCGTCCACCAGCCGAATGTCCGTCGACGGCACCGGCAAACCGATACTGCCGCTGTAGTGTTTCAGATCGTAAGGGTTACCGGCCACCAGCGGCGCGCACTCCGTCAGGCCATAGCCTTCCAGCAGGTGTTTGCCGGTGGTTTTCTCCCACTTCTCGGCCACCGCTTTTTGGACCGACATGCCGCCGCCGACCGAGAAACGCAGCGTAGAGAAATCGAGCTTGTGGAAATCTTCGTTGTTCAGCAACGCGTTGAACAAGGTATTGACCCCGCTCATGGCGGTGAACGGATATTTGCCGAGTTCTTTCACCAGCCCCGGAATATCGCGCGGGTTGGTGATCAGCAAATTGCGCCCGCCCAGGTCGATAAACAGCAGGCAGTTCACCGTCAGCGCGAAAATATGGTAGAGCGGCAACGCCGTCACCACCAGTTCCTGCCCTTCACGGAACAGCGGCGAATAGGCGGCTTTGGCCTGCTCGAGGTTGGCCTGCATGTTGCGGTGCGTCAGCATCGCGCCCTTTGCCACCCCGGTGGTGCCACCGGTGTATTGCAGGAAGGCCAGATCGGCATTAATGATGTCCGGTTTCACATATTGCAGACGCCGGCCGCGCTGCAGCGCGCTGCGGAATGAAATGGCGTCCGGCAGGTTGTATTTCGGTACCAGGCGCTTAACGTACTTGACCACGAAGTTGACCAGCGTGCCTTTGGCGGCCGAAAGCTGATCGCCCATGCGCGTCAGGATCACGTGTTTGACCTGGGTGTTGAACACCACTTTTTCCAGCGTATGGGCAAAGTTGGAGACGATGACGATGGCGCTGGCACCGCTGTCGTTCAACTGGTGCTCCAGCTCGCGCGGGGTATACAGCGGGTTGACGTTGACCACCACCATGCCGGCGCGCAGAATGCCGAACAGCGCGATGGGATATTGCAACAGGTTTGGCATCATCAGCGCGACGCGGTCGCCCTTCTTCAGGCCCAGTTCATTTTGCAGGTAAGCCGCGAAAGCGCGGCTGCGTTCTTCCAGTTTGCGGAAGGTCATCACCTCGCCCATGTTGATAAAGGCGGGCTGATCGGCATAGCGCTGCACGGCATGCTCAAACATTTCGATCAACGACGAATAGCGATCGGCATCAATCTCTGCGGGCACATCTGCCGGATACCGTTTTAACCAGACCTTATCCAAGGTATTACTCCTGAAATCATTACTAATTATCATCGCAGCCCTCAAACTCGCAGCCTAACCATAACAATATTTTAACTCAGCAGACCAGTTCGGGTTTTAAACATTATTCAGGTTGCGATGTACGTCACTAATTGTCGGATATTCCTTATCCCAAAAAACAAAAAGGCGGCCTGAGCCGCCCTGTCAAATTTGTTCACATCAAGCGTATGCTACTCGGTTACGATGGTTTGCACCTGTGCCGGGCCAGGGTTATACCAGCCATAGCCTGCCCCCCAACCGGGTCCCCACGGGCCACCACGCCAGCCCCACGGGCCCATCGGCGCCGGCGGCATCACCACCTGCTGCACCAGATGCCAGCGTTTGAAACCGGTCACGTTCATCGTCACGAAGCGATACGGCGTCATGCCGATCCGCCCCTCTTTCAGCCCGGTAATAGGGCCGACGACGGTCACCAACTGGCCTTTGAAATCAACCGGTTCGAGGAAGCCGTTTACCGTGGCCAGCAAGCGGCCGCGCGACGGTTCGCCCAGTATCGGCCGCGCACCGCTGTCGAGCGGCACCGCCGCAATCTCCAGCACCGTGCGCCCTTGCTCGTTGGCGACGTTGACCACGGTGCCGCCGAAGCGGGCTTCCGCGCCGGTAAACAGGTTCGGTGCATTTTGTACCGAGGAAAGCTGAGTCACCGGCGAGGGGCTGGAGCCTTTGATCGCATCCGGTACGGTGACGCACCCGGTCAGAACCAGCGCGCCGCAGGCGACGGCCAGCAGCGACAGCTTTTTACTTGCAGTGCGGATTAACATGGTCGCAATCTCCTGAAATGCCTGTAACTTTGACCGCGTTTCATCGTTCAAGTTGCAGGCTTTCGTCGCCCGGCATCAACAACAGCACAATACGCCGCGATTACTCGCGGCCCGGCAGTTTTTTCCAGGTCACTTCATTGCGCAGATAGGTGGGCTCGGCGTTTTCCACCGCCACCGCCAACCCCTGTTCCCAGGCGTATAGCGCCAGCGGCAGCATGTCTTGCGCCTGCGGCAACAGCATTTGGCCGTCGCGTACGCTCAGGGTTGAACCGTTGACCAGGTCGGGATAGGTTTGCCAGCCGGTACCGACGTGGGCCCATTCGCCCTGCAGGCGCTGCGCACGCTCCAGCGCCTGCGCCGGCGACAGCACGGCCTCGCCTTCGCTTTCCAACCAGCTGCCGTCCACCTGGCGTTCGAACTGCCCCCAGTAGACTTCCCCCATACGCGCATCGATCGCCGCCAGCACGCGCTCCGCGCCGCTGACACGCCAGGCGCCCTGCGCCATGGTTTGCAGCGTAGAAACGCCAATCATCGGCAGATCGGCACCCAGCGCCAGGCCCTGAGCGATGCCGATGCCGATGCGCACCCCGGTAAAGCTGCCGGGGCCGCGCCCGAAGGCCAGCGCATCGAGCTGGTTGAGCGCCAGACCGGATTCCGCCAGCACCTGCTGTACCATAGGTAAAATTCGTTGCGTATGCTCGCGTGGGCACAGCTCAAACAAGGCGTGGATTTCGCCTTGATTCCAGACGGCGACGGAACAGGCTTCCGTCGCGGTATCGATCGCTAAAATTCGCGTGGACATGCCAACCTCTGGCGGGAATAAAACTGGGTTTTTCATACAGGGCGCGCATTGTAGCACAGCCCCGTAAGCCCTTCATCTTTCACGTGGCCGACGCATCGGCGGCCTGCAGGAAGGCGATGGCCTGCTTCAGATCGCGGGTGCGCGGCGTGGGCGGCAGGCTATTGAGAAACACCTCGCCATAAGGCCGCATTACCAGACGGTTATCGCAAATCACCAGCACGCCGCGGTCGTCGGTGTCGCGGATCAAGCGGCCGACGCCCTGTTTCAGGGTGATGACCGCATCCGGCAACTGCACGTCATTGAACGGGTCACCGCCGCGCAGGCGGCAATCTTCAATGCGCGCCTTCAGCAGCGGATCGTCCGGTGAAGTAAACGGCAGTTTATCGATGATGACGCAGGACAGCGCATCGCCGCGCACGTCCACCCCCTCCCAGAAGCTGCTGGTCGCCACCAGCAGCGCGTTACCGGCGGCGACGAACTGCGCCAGCAGCTGCCCTTTGCTGGTTTCCCCTTGCAACAGCACCGGCAGCGTCATGGTGGCGCGGAACTCTTCCGCCAACTCGCGCATCATCTGGTGCGAGGTGCATAAGAAGAAGCAGCGGCCGTTGTTGGCTTCGATTAATGGCCGCAGCATGCGCGCCAGCTGGCGGGCCCCGCCGGGCTGATTCGGCGAAGGCAAAAAGCGCGGCACGCACAGCAACGCCTGTTTGGCATAGTCGAACGGGCTCGGCAACAGCAGCGTTTTGGCCTTGGTCAGCCCCAGCCGTTCGGTGAAATGACCCAGCTGGTCATTGACCGACAGCGTGGCCGAGGTAAAGATCCAGCTGCCCGGCTTGTCGTCCAGCATTTCGCGGAACCGATCGGCCACCGTCAGCGGCGTCAGCGCCAGCACGAAGTGGCGCGAGTTGCATTCATACCAATAGCTGTAGCCCGGCTCCGTCACCGCCTTCAGCCGCTTGAGCCGCGCGCGGTACAGCGTGGCGCGTTCAAAGGCGGCGTCCAGCAGCGCCGAACGCCCCAGCGACAGCTTCATCACGTCATAACACAGCTCCAGCGCATCATCGAGCAGCAACAGAGCGCGCTGCACGTTGGGTTCGCCGAGCACGTCGCGCAGATTGCCGCGAAAACCCGGCTCGCCCAGATTCAGGCGAAAATCTTGCGTGCTCAGGCTGAGACGGTCGGCGCTTTTTTGCAGTTGAGCGGCGTCGCGTACCTCGGTGCGGTAGGCGATGGTGATGTCCTTCGCCAGATCCAACAGTTGGCGGCTGGTGAGCTGCTGGCCGAAATACTGGCTGGCGATGTCGGGGATTTGGTGCGCCTCGTCGAAAATCATCACCTCGGCTTCCGGGATCAGCTCGGCGAAACCGCCCTCTTTCACCACCATATCCGCCAGGAACAGGTGATGGTTCACCACCACCACATCCGCATCCATCGCGCGGCGACGCGCCTTGACCACGAAGCAATCCTGATACAGCGGGCAGTCGCTCCCCAGGCAGTTGTCATTGGTGCTGGTCACCAATGGCCAGACGAAGCTGTCTTCCGCCACTTCGCTGCAGGTGCTGATGTCGCCCTCTTTGGTCTGCGACGACCACTTGCGCAGCTGCACCAGATCGATCAGCGTCTGCCCCGCCAGTTCGCCGCCGGCCATCGACTGCTGCTCCAGCCGTTCCAGACACAGGTAGTTGGAGCGCCCCTTCAGCAGCGCCAGCTTGCCTTTGTACTTCAACGCCTTGGCGACGGTAGGCAGATCGCGCGCATACAGCTGATCCTGCAACGCTTTCGAACCGGTCGAGATGATCACTTTACGATCGGCGCGCAGCGCCGGCGCCAAATAAGCGAAGGTTTTGCCGGTACCGGTGCCGGCTTCGACCACCAGCTCCTGCTTGAAATTGATCGCCTCGGTAACGGCTTGCGCCATCTGCCGCTGCGGCTCACGCGGTTTGAATCCCTTGATAGCCTGCGCCAAGGCGCCGTCTGTTGCAAAATCGTCTGTCACGCTGTCTCTCTGCCGGTGTCATTCAGCGGTGATTATGCCAAGCCTGCCGCCCGGCTACCACCCACTTTATCGCCGCGCATTTTCATGACCGGCTGTGCTACCCTTAGCACGACTATGATATGGAGATAAGCAAATGAATATCGAAAGAATTGATCCCGATCAGCGCTGGTCCGAGGCCGTAGTGCACAACGAGACCGTTTACTACACCAGCGTGCCGGAAAACCTGGACGACGACGCGACCGCGCAGACCGCCAACGCCCTCGCCGCCATCGACGTGCTGCTGGCGCGCGTCGGTTCGGATAAAAGCCGTATTCTGGATGCCACCATCTTCCTGGCCAACACCGCCGACTTCGCCGCGATGAACGCCGCCTGGGACGCCTGGGTGGTCGCCGGCAGCGCGCCGGTGCGCTGCACGGTGCAGGCGCAGCTGATGAATCCGAAGTACAAGGTGGAAATCAAAATCATCGCCGCGCTGTAAGCCTGAGCGCAGACGAAAAAAAACCGCAGACGGCAACGCCTGCGGTTTTATATTGCCGGCTATCAGGACAGTTTGAGGATCACCATCCCCGTCAGCAGCAGCGCCAGGCCAATCCAGCCTTTGGCGTTCAGCCGCTGGCCGAACATGATCCAGCCTGCGGCGATGGTGGCGGCGATACCGAAACCGCCCCACAGCGCATAAGCGATCGACAGATCGATGCCCTTCACCGCCTGCGCCAGGGCGCTGAACGCGCCGAGTACCGACAGCAGCGACAGCAGCCCCAGCCAAATTTTACGGAAGCCGTCCGACATCTTCAGGAAGATGTTGGCGATGATTTCCAGCACGATCGCCAGTCCCAGGAACCCAATGTGGTACAACTCAAACTGTTGCATGGTTATCACCTCGCGGGCTGGCCTGTTTTCGCTCTTTGCGGGTGCCGGATTTCACCAGCATGATGCCGGCGATCAGCGTAGCCAGGCCCAGCACCTTCAGCGCCGAGATCGGCTCGTCGAACCACAGCACGCTGAACAGGGTAATGAACAGAATGCCGATGCCTTCCCACAGCGCATAAGCCACGCCCAGCGCCACGCGTTTTACCGCCACCGACAGCAACACATAAGACGCGGTGATCATCACGTACATCACGATGTGCCCGATCATGCCGCCATTGACGCTGGCGTATTTCATCGACAAGGTGCCGATGATTTCGGTCATGATGGCCAAACCTAAAAAGATCCAATAAATCATAATTTTTCTCCCAAACGGCGAATAACGCGCGCCAAGGCATATTTATCCCGATTTATCTCGTCGAACGGCCGTATTGCGGCGCGCAAGACGCAGAGATCCCTGGGGATAAACTGACCCAAACGCAAAAAGAATGTTTGCCCGGCTGAACGGTAGCGTGAAGGCCTAAGCCCGCCACCTGCACCGGTTAAGGGAGAAAGACGCTATAGCTCGCTGCACCAGTGATGCTCACTGGCAAGGATCGCAGACAGGAAGAGTTGGCAAGTAGAGGTTCTGAGGGTAGTTCCGTTAATAGTCATCATAATAGTTCTCTATTATCAGCCGCACACCGTGCGATTTGCCCAATATCCTCATAAAAGTAAAATTTTCGACTGAGATATTTTTACCACAGCCAAAATGAGAAAGCAAACTGCCGTTTTCATAAAAAAGCAGAAAAAAACGGGTTAAAAATAAGAAAGTTAATCACGATAAAAATTAAAAAAGGCTCAACAAAGGGTTGAGCCTTGCGATATGCGCGAGTGCGCAAATAAGCGCCAATCCCAGGCGCGGTGCGGGTTACAACGCAGCCCCGCTGACGGCGCTGCGCGCCAGTTCAGTGATGCGCGCATAGTCGCCGTTTTCGAGCGCATCCGCCGGCACCAGCCAGGAACCGCCGATGCAAAGCACGCTCTTCAACGCCAAATAATCGCGGTAGTTGTTTGGCGTAATGCCACCGGTCGGGCAAAAACGCACCTGCGGGAACGGGCCGCCGATCGCCTGCAGCGCCTTCACGCCGCCGTTGGCTTCCGCCGGGAAGAATTTGAATTCGCGCAGGCCGTGATCCATACCCTGCATCAGCTCGGAAACGGTGCTGATGCCCGGGATCAACGGGATAGGCCCCGCCGTCGCCGCCTGCAGCAAGGCTTCGGTCAGCCCCGGGCTGATGGCGAACTGCGCCCCCGCCTCGGTCACCTCCCGCAGCTGCTGCGGATTGATCACCGTACCGGCGCCGATGATGGCCTCCGGCACCTCGTTGGCAATAGCGCGGATAGCCTCCAGCCCGCAGGCGGTGCGCAGCGTCACCTCCAGCACCCGCACGCCGCCGGCAACCAGCGCTTTCGCCAGCGGCACCGCCTGCTCCAGCTTGTTGATCACGATAACAGGCACCACCGGTCCCGCCGTCAGGATCTGCTCGGCGCTGGTTTTCCAGTTTTTCATCGTTATTTCTCCATTACTCGCGGTTAACAATGGCACGCCCCTGCCACAGGGCTCCGCGCAAATGCGCGGACGTCCGGCCGTACCGTAAGTGATGTGGCCCACGCGCAGATCGCAGGCAAAAAAAAGCCGGCAGACAGGCTGCCGGCATTGCGCATTACTCGAACTCGTTCCAGGAACGGCCGTCGCGGGTGATCATCGCCACCGAGGCCACCGGCCCCCAGGTGCCCGCCTGATAAGGCTTAGGCGCCTCGTTGTCGGCTTTCCATGCGTCCATGATGGAGTCGACCCACTTCCAGGCTTCTTCCACTTCATCGCGGCGCACGAACAGCGCCTGAATGCCGCGCATGGTCTCCAGCAGCAGGCGCTCGTAGGCGTCCGCCACGTGCTCCTGGTTGAAGGTTTCCGAGAAGCTCAGGTCCAGCTTGGTGGTCTGCAGACGGTGCTTGTGATCCAGCCCCGGCACCTTGTTCAGCACCTGAATTTCGATGCCTTCGTCCGGCTGCAGGCGGATGGTCAGCTTATTCTGCGGCAGCTGCTGGTAAGAATCGCTGAACAGGTTAAGCGGCGGGTTTTTGAAGTACACCACCACTTCCGAGCATTTGGTCGGCAGACGTTTACCGGTACGCAGGTAGAACGGCACCCCGGCCCACTGCCAGTTGTCGATATCCACGCGGATGGAGACGAAGGTTTCGGTGCTGCTGCTCTTGTTCGCCCCTTCCTCTTCCAGATAACCCGGCACTTTCTTGCCCTGGACGAAACCGGCGGTGTACTGACCGCGCACGGTGGTTTCCCGTACATTGGTCTGATCGATACGGCGCAGCGAGCGCAGTACCTTCACCTTTTCGTCGCGGATACGGTCGGTGGTCAGATCCGCCGGCGGCGACATGGCGATCATGGTCAGGATCTGCAGCAGGTGGTTCTGGATCATGTCGCGCATCTGGCCGGCCTGGTCGAAGTAACCCCAACGCCCTTCGATGCCCACCTCTTCCGCCACGGTGATCTGCACCGAATCGATGGTGCGGTTATCCCAGTTGGAGGCGAACAGCGAGTTGGCGAAACGCAGCGCCAACAGGTTCAGCACCGTCTCTTTGCCGAGATAGTGGTCGATACGGTAAACCTGGGATTCGTTGAAGTACTCCGCCACCTGATCGTTGATCACGCGGGAGGACGCCAGATCGGTGCCCAACGGCTTTTCCATTACCACGCGCGCCGGCTCATGATTCAGCTTGGCTTCGCCCAACCCTTTGCAGATGGCGCCGAAGGTGCTTGGCGGCATGGCGAAGTAGTTGATGGTGGTGCGGTGTTTCTGATCCAGCATTTTACCCAGTTTGGTAAAGTTCTTGCTGTCGTTGACGTCCAGATTGCAGAAGTCCAGGCGTGCGCTCAGCGTGGCCCAGAGTTCGTCATCCAGTTTTTCTTTCATGAAGGTGCCAAGCGCTTCCTTGACCACTTCGGTATACGCTTTTTTATCCCACTCCGCGCGGCCGACGCCGATGATCCGCGTATCCGGGTGGATGTGTCCGGCTTTCTCTAACTGGTACAGGGAAGGCAGCAGCTTACGGCGCGCCAAATCACCTTTCGCGCCGAAAATAACCAGGTCACACGCCTGGGCTGTAGAGGTTACCGCCATGTTCATCTCCTCGTTGCAGGATATTTGTAATTTTCTTACATTACTAATGTACTCTGTTTGACTACGGCCAGCAAACCCGGCGCAGAAGCAGGAAAAAAGACCTCAAGATTCCAGTGGTAGCGCCAATGCGCGCCAGAGCCCGCACAGGCGGGCAAAACTGTAATTTTTCGTCTTTTTTGACGCTCTGTTACCATTATGAAAGTTAGACACAGGTCATATTCTGGTGAAAAAAGCCTGCATACGCCCTGTCGAGACTGCCAACGGTTACCAGCACGTAGTATATTTTCACTAAACCGGCATTGATTTCTCCTTTGTTTGAAATCGACATACCCTATCGATTCCAGGTTACAGCCGCTCGTTTGGCGTCTGCGTGCGCGGCGAACACGGGCGAAATTCGGCGCTGTTGCTTGAAAGCCACAGGGATAAAACCATGAGTGACTCTCGTTATATGAATACGCTGGACAAAATCCAGAGCCATCTGGAACTCCTGAGCAAATCTGAAAGGAAAGTCGCCGAGGTGATCCTGGCCTCCCCACAGACCGCCATTCACTCCAGCATTGCCACGCTGGCGCGCATGGCCGACGTCAGCGAACCTACCGTCAACCGCTTTTGCCGCCGCCTTGATACCAAAGGCTTTCCCGATTTCAAACTGCACCTCGCCCAAAGCCTGGCTAACGGCACGCCCTACGTAAACCGTAACGTTGAGGAAGACGACAGCGTCGATTCCTATACCAGCAAGATCTTCGAATCGGTCATGGCCAGCCTGGATACAGTAAAGGCAAATTTGGATATTGCCGCAATCAATCGTGCGGTTGACCTGCTCACCCAGGCAAAAAAGATCTCTTTCTTCGGCCTGGGCGCCTCCGCGGCGGTGGCGCACGACGCGATGAACAAATTTTTCCGCTTCAATATCCCGGTGGTCTACTTCGATGACATCGTCATGCAACGCATGAGCTGCATGAATTCCGGCGAAGGCGACGTGGTGGTGTTGATCTCACACACCGGCCGCACCAAAAATCTGGTGGAGATGGCCCACCTGGCGCGAGAAAACGACGCCACGGTATTGGCTATCACCTCGCGCGACACCCCGCTCGCTCAGGCGGCGACCCTTCCTTTGCTGCTCGATGTGCCCGAAGACACCGACGTTTACATGCCGATGGTGTCGCGGATCGCGCAATTAACGCTCATTGACGTGCTCGCCACCGGATTTACCTTGCGCAGAGGGGCTAAATTCAGAGATAACTTGAAGCGGGTCAAAGAAGCGCTCAAAGAATCGCGCTTTGATAAAGGGGTGGTCATTCCCAACAGTTTTGACTCGTGACCTGACGAAGAAAAAATCGCCGTTCAACAGACATTTGAATGACGGCATCAGAGGCTGTACCCTGTTAATATGCTCATGCGGGTAACCCGGGTGAAATATCAGTGTTGTAAAATTACATTTCACGCCTGGTTTCGTTATCCGACGTTTATCGCAACACCAATATTTGCTTCACCAGTCAACGGAGTAATACATGTCCAGACGGCTCAGAAGAACCAAAATCGTTACCACCCTGGGTCCGGCTACAGACCGCGACAATAATCTGGAAAAGATCATTGCCGCCGGCGCCAACGTAGTTCGGCTTAACTTCTCCCACGGCAGCCCGGAAGACCACCAGGCTCGCGCTGACAAAGTGCGTGAAATCGCCGCCAAACTGGGACGTCACGTCGCTATCCTCGGCGATCTGCAAGGGCCGAAAATCCGCGTATCCACCTTCAAGGAAGGCAAAATCTTCCTCAACGTGGGCGATAAATTCCTGCTGGACGCCAACCTGTCAAAAGGCGAAGGCGATAAAGAAAAAGTCGGTATCGACTATAAAGGCCTGCCTGCCGACGTGGTGCCAGGCGATGTCCTGCTGCTCGACGACGGCCGCGTTCAGCTGAAAGTGCTCGAAGTTCAGGGCATGAAAGTGTTTACCGAAGTCACCGTCGGCGGCCCGCTGTCCAACAACAAGGGCATCAACAAACTCGGCGGTGGCCTGTCGGCCGAAGCGCTGACCGAGAAAGACAAGGCAGACATCGTGACCGCCGCCAAGATTGGCGTCGATTACCTGGCGGTCTCCTTCCCGCGTACCGGTGAAGACCTGAACTATGCTCGCCGCCTGGCGCGCGACGCCGGCTGCAACGCCAAGATCGTGTCCAAGGTTGAGCGCGCCGAAGCGGTCTGCAGCGACGAAGCGATGGACGACATTATTCTGGCCTCCGACGTGGTCATGGTTGCCCGTGGCGACCTCGGCGTTGAAATCGGCGATCCGGAACTGGTCGGCATTCAGAAGAAACTGATCCGCCGTGCCCGTACCCTGAACCGCGCGGTGATCACCGCGACCCAGATGATGGAGTCGATGATCACCAACCCGATGCCGACCCGCGCCGAAGTCATGGACGTGGCCAACGCCGTGCTGGACGGCACCGATGCCGTGATGCTGTCGGCAGAAACCGCCGCCGGCCAATACCCGGCGGAAACCGTGGCGGCGATGGCGCGCGTTTGTTTGGGCGCCGAGAAGATCCCTAGCATCAATGTTTCCAAACACCGTCTGGACGTGCAGTTCGACAACATCGAAGAAGCGATCGCCATGTCTTCGATGTATGCGGCCAACCACCTGAAAGGCGTCACCGCGCTGATCGCCATGACCGAGTCTGGCCGCACCGCGCTGATGATGTCACGCATCAGCTCCGGCCTGCCGATCTTCGCCATGTCGCGTCATGAGCACACGCTGAACCTGACCGCACTGTATCGCGGCGTGACGCCGGTGTATTTCGACAGCCACAAAGACGGCGTGATCGCCGCCAATGAAGCCGTCAATCGCCTGCGCGACAAAGGCTTCCTGGTCTCCGGCGATCTGGTGATCGTCACCCAGGGCGACGTGATGGAAACCGTCGGCACCACCAATACCAGCCGTATCCTGCGCGTCGAGTAATCCACGCCGCAGACGAAATGCCGGCCGGCTCACGTTGGCCGGCATTTTTTTTGCCCTGACACCGCCATAAAAGACGGAGAACGCCATGCTCCACCAACACACTCCCGCAGCGAGCGATGATGAGCTCGATCTCGACGGCCACGGCCTGACGCAGCTCGACGAGTCGCCGTTAGCCGGCCACGCGCTGCGCAAGATTAGCCTGTACGACAATCAGCTGACGGCCTTCCCCGCCTCGATCTTCCGGCACCGAAATCTGCGGGTGCTGAATATCTCCTGTAATCAGCTCGACCGTCTGCCGCCGGAGATTGGCCAGCTGCAACAGCTCGAGATGTTCGATTTTGGCCACAATCGCGCAAGCGAACTCCCCGAAGAACTGGGGCAGCTGCATCGGTTGAAATACCTCTATCTGAGCGATAACGGCTTTAGCGATCTGCCGCGCTCGCTGGCGCAGCTGCAGCAACTCATCTATCTCAATGCGACCGACAACCGCCTGGCCGTTTTGCCTCAGGCGATACCGAGGCTTGCGGCATTGCAAGAGCTGCGTTTATACAACAATCGCATCGGCAGCCTACCCGCCGAAATCGGGCAACTGCGCGCGCTGCGCGAACTGCATATCATGAAAAATGTCCTGACCACACTGCCGGCGGAAATGGCTCAGCTCGGTGAGCTGGAGATACTCGATGCGGCTAACAATGCCATCGCCGAGCTGCCGCAGGCCTTCTGTCGGCTGCCGCGGTTGAGCGAGCTGAACTTGCGCTTCAATCAGCTGACTCACCTGCCGGAAAATATCGGCGAGCTGACGGCGCTGAGAAGTCTGGACCTGCGCGCCAACCGCCTGAGCGACCTGCCGGAAAGCCTCGGCGAACTGAGCCGCCTGCGCAAGCTGGACCTGCGCTGGAATGATTTCACCCGCACGCCTAAAGTCGTCGACATCCTGCGGGCTCGCGGCTGTATGGTGCACATCTGAAGAGACGCCGGCCGGGTTGTGGCCCGGCCGGCGTTAGCGGGAGACAGGATTAACGATACAGATCGTCGCGCGAGTAAGGTTCAATCTCCCCTTCCTTGCGCGTCTTCAGCAGTTTGAGGATCCAGGTGTACTGCTCCGGGTTCGGGCCCACCAGATTTTCCACCTCTTCGTTCATGCGGCGGGCAATGCGCGGATCGTCGGCTTCGGCCAGGTCATCCATCGGCTCGCGGATATAAATGTCCAGCATGCTGGTTTTGCCGTCGTACACCGGGAATAAAGGCACGATCGCCGCACGACACACTTTCATCAACCGGCCTACCGCCGGCAGCGTCGCCTTATAGGTCGCGAAGAAATCGACGAACTCGCTGTGCTCCGCGCCATGATCCTGATCGGGCAGGTAGTAGCCCCAATACCCCTGCCGCACCGAACTGATAAACGGTTTGATGCCGTCGTTGCGCGCGTGCATGCGGCCACCGAATTTACGCCGCACGGCATTCCACAGGTAGTCGATCAGCTGATTACGCTGATTGTGGAACATCGCGGCCATCGGTTGGCCGCGCGCGGCCATCAGCATCGCCGGCACATCCACTGCCCAGCCGTGAGGCACCAGGAAAATGACGTTGCGCCCTTCCGCCCGGATCTTGTCCAGCACCTCTTCACCGTGCCAACGCACGCGCTTGAGCACTTTCTCCGGCTTGGTGCAGGCCAGTTCCGCCATCAGCACCATCGACTGCGGCGCGCAGGCGAACATCTGGTCGATGATGTGCTCACGTTCGCTTTCCGGCAGCTCCGGCAAGCAATAAAGCAAATTGATGCGGGCACGACGGCGTGCGCCCTTCGCCAGCTTGCCGGCCAGTTTGCCGACCGCCCCCAGCACCGGATCGCGCAGGCGCGCAGGCACCAGCGAAATGCCGGCCATCAGGCCGGTTCCCAACCACACGCCCCAGTAGCGCGGATATAAAAAGGCTTTCTGAAACTGCGGGATGAACTCTACGTTCGATTTCTTCTCGTTTTGCATGCACATGCTCTTCGCTTAGCGATTCGGCTAATCATAATTGCCATCACCGATTTTGCAATTAACAACCGCGAACCGCCCAGATAAAACAGCATCGGCCCGCAATCAGGCCGATGAAATTGACGGCGCCGAAGCGCCGAAAAAAGGGGGTATTAATCCAGCTGCAGCTGAGGAACCACTTCCTTCACCTGCGCCAGATAATCGCTGCGGTCTTTGCCGCTCAGCCCTTCGGAACGCGGCAACTTGGCCGTCAGCGGGTTCACCGCCTGTTGGCCGGTCCACAGTTCAAAGTGCAGGTGCGGCCCGGTGGAGCGCCCGGTGTTGCCGGAAAGCGCAATGCGATCGCCGCGTTTCACCTTCTGGCCCGGTTTCACCAGCAGTTTTTTCAGGTGCATATAGCGCGTGGTGTACTGGCGACCGTGGCGGATCGCCACATAGTTGCCCGCCGCGCCGCTGCGTTTGGCGATCACCACCTCACCGTCGCCGACCGCCAGCACCGGCGTGCCGACCGGCATGGCGAAATCGACGCCCTTGTGCGGCGCCACGCGGCCGGTCACCGGGTTCACGCGACGCGGGTTGAAGTTGGAGGAGATGCGGAACTGTTTCATGGTCGGGAAACGCATGAAGCCGCGCGCCAGGCCAGAGCCCTGGCGATCGTAGAATTTGCCGTCTTCGGCGCGGATCGCATAGTAATCTTTGCCGCCGGTGCGCAGACGCACGCCCAACAGCTGGCTTTGCGATTTCTTACCGTCGAAATGCTCGCGCGACATCAGCACGGAGAACTGGTCGCCTTTGCGCAACTTGCGGAAATCGAGCTGCCACTGCAGCGCCTTGATCACCGCATTTATTTCGTTACGGCTCAGCCCGGCGTCGCCGGCGCTGCTGACGAAGCTGCCGTTGACCCGGCCGCTGATCACGTTGTTGCGCCATTCACCCTGCTGCGCCTCTTTCGACTCTTTGAAGCTATTGCCGACGCGGTCATAGGTGCGGGTTTCGCGGCGGGAAACTTCCCAGGTCAACTGCTGCAGATCGCCCGCATCATTGACGGTCCACGACAGCTGTTGGCCGATCTTCAGATTACGCAGATCGCGGTTTTGCGAAGCCAGCAAGGTGACATCCGACATATCGATGCCGTACTGCGTCAGAATGCTGCCGAGGGTGTCGCCGGTGGAAACCACATATTCATGCACGCCATCGTCGCCGGCATCTTTTTGATCCAGCTCATCCTGCGGGATTTCGTCATCGGGGGTGGGTTGGTCGGCATCAATCGGTTCACTGGCTTCGGGGAGCAATGACCGCATCTGGCTGGATTCTAACTCGACGCTCTTGGCAATGGGGTTGTGTTCTGGGTGGTAAACAAAAGGCCGCCAAACAGCGACGGCCAATGTGACGACTGTCAGCGACCCCAGCATGACGCGGTGGGGCCGTGGCAGGTTGTTATACGCCAGAGCGATAGTTCGGACTATCTGCTGCACTCGATATTATCCTCATAAGCTTTACTTCAGGCAGCTCACGTACTGGTTTGACAGCTGAGTCAGGAATTTCCCGTAGCTGTCCTTCCCCAGCGCGATGCCGATGCCCAGCGGGTCCAGCGTTCCGGAACGCACTTTGGTACCCTTGGCGACGGCATTGATTACGGCCGGCCTGAATTGTGGCTCAGCAAAAACGCATACCGCTTTCTGCTCAACCAACTGTGTTCGAATTTGGTGTAGGCGCTGTGCTCCAGGCTGAATTTCGGGATTGACGGTGAAATGGCCCAGCGGACTCAAACCGTAGTGTTTCTCAAAGTAGCCGTAAGCATCATGAAAAACAAAATAACCCTTACCTTGCACAGGCGTAAGCATGTTACCAACATTTTTGTCAGTTTGCGTCAGCAGATTCTCGAACTGGCGCAGGTTTGCGTCTAATTTGTCCTTATTTTGCGGCATAAGTTCCAACAATCTGTCGTGAATCGCGATCGCGGTCACTTTTGCTATCTCCGGCGACAGCCAAACGTGCATATTGTACTCGCCGTGATGATGCCCATGATCGTCATCGGCATGGTTATGCGCTTCGCCTGCATGATCATGATCGTCGTCATCTTCGCCTTTCATCAGCAACGGCTTCACCGCCGGCAGTTCGCTGATGGCCAGTTTGCGGGTTGCCGAGATCGGCACCAGCGCCTTGTTCAGGAACGCCTCCATGTCCGGCCCAACCCACAGCACCAGGTCCGCAGAGCGCAAACGCTGGATATCGGAAGGGCGCAGCGCAAAATCGTGCGGTGAAGCGCCGTCCGGCAGCAACACCTCGGTCGGCGTCACGCCGTCGGCGATCGCCGATGCGATAAAGCCTAGCGGACGAATCGAGGTCACCACCGCAGCGGAAGCGCTGCTCAGCGGGCCGGCCATCAACAGTGCGCTGGCCAGCAGCGTGCGCTGCAGCCATTTATTTTTCTTTGCCATCATCAGTAATCCCATCGTTTTCATCAACAAGGCGTGATATTATAACATTCGCTTCGTTCTGCAACCTGTAATCTCGAGATGTCTACACTGATAACGCTAAAAAATATCTCCGTCGCCTTCGGCAGCCGCAAGGTGCTGTCGAACATTTCCCTCAGCCTGCAACCCGGCCGTATTCTCACGCTGCTGGGCCCGAACGGCGCGGGCAAGTCTACGTTGGTGCGCGTGGTGCTGGGATTGGTCAAACCGACCGCCGGCACGCTGGAGCGTGAGCCCGATCTGCGCATTGGCTACGTGCCGCAAAAGCTGCACCTCGACGCCACCCTGCCGTTGACCGTCAGCCGCTTTATGCGTCTCAAGCCCGGCGTAAAGAAAGCCGACATTCTGCCGGCGCTCAAGCGCGTGCACGCCGCTCACCTGCTCGACCAGCCGATGCAAAAGCTCTCCGGCGGTGAAAACCAACGCGTGCTGCTGGCGCGAGCGCTGCTGAACAAACCGCAACTGCTGGTGCTGGACGAACCCACGCAAGGGGTGGACGTCAACGGCCAGCTGGCGCTGTACGATCTCATCGATCAGCTGCGTAAAGAGCTGGGCTGCGCCGTGCTGATGGTCTCGCACGATCTGCATCTGGTGATGGCGAAAACCGACGAGGTCTTGTGCCTCAATCAGCACATCTGCTGCTCCGGGGCACCGGAGGTGGTGTCGATGCATCCCGAATTCATCGCCATGTTCGGCAACCGCGGCGCAGAGCAACTGGCGGTGTATCGCCACCATCACAACCACCGTCACGACCTGCAGGGAAGAATTGTCTTGAAGAAAACCGGGAGCCGCGAAGCATGATTGAACTGTTACTTCCCGGCTGGCTGGCTGGCGTGTTGTTGGCTGGCGCCGCCGGGCCGCTGGGTTCCTTCGTGGTCTGGCGTCGCATGTCCTACTTTGGCGATACCCTGGCGCACGCCTCGCTGCTCGGCGTCGCCTTTGGTCTGCTGCTGGACATCAATCCCTTCTATGCGGTGATCGCCATTACGCTGCTGCTGGCTCTGGCCCTGGTGTGGCTGGAACGCCGCCCGCAGCTTTCAGTGGATACCCTGCTCGGCATTCTGGCCCACAGCGCCCTGTCGCTCGGGCTGGTGGTGGTGGCGTTGATGTCTAACGTGCGGGTCGATCTGATGGCCTACCTGTTCGGCGATCTGCTGTCGGTCACGCTGAGCGATATCCTGATGATCGCCGGCGGCGTCGCCGTGGTGCTGCTGGTGCTATGGTGGCAGTGGCGCGATCTGCTGTCGATGACCATCAGCCCGGAGCTGGCGCACGTCGACGGCGTTAACCTGGTGCGCGCACGCACCGTATTGATGCTGGTCACCGCCTTGACCATCGGTCTGGCGATGAAATTCGTCGGCGCGCTGATCATCACCTCACTGCTGATCATTCCGGCCGCCACCGCTCGCCGCTTCGCGCGCACGCCGGAACAGATGGCCGGCGTCGCGGTACTGCTCGGCATGGTGGCCGTCACCGGCGGCCTGACCTTCTCGGCGTTTTACGATACGCCGGCCGGCCCTTCGGTGGTGCTCTGCGCCGCCGTGCTGTTCACGCTGAGCCTGTTCAAAAAACAGCAGGCCTGATTAAAACCGGGATATGACAAGGGCCGCTGATGCGGCCCTTTCTACTGCTGACAGAGGAGGAAAAAACGCGGTTTTTCCTCCTCTGTGGTGAGCAGCCGAAAATCAATGAATTGATTTTCCTTTTTTATGTGCGCCTTCTATAGACCCGGTAACGTCATCAAGTTCAACATTAACGTCAAGGGCCGCAGATGCGGCCCTTTTTTATGACGGGTGGAAAACTTATGCTTCGCGCTCGAGCCCGAAGTGCCGGTAGGCATGCTGCGTCGCCAGGCGGCCGCGCGGCGTGCGCTGGATAAAGCCCTGCTGGATCAGGAACGGCTCGATCACGTCCTCAATGGTTTCGCGCTCTTCGCCGATCGCCGCCGCCAGGTTGTCCAGCCCGACCGGACCACCGGTGAACTTGTCGATAATCGCCAGCAGCAGTTTGCGATCCATATAGTCGAAGCCTTCGGCATCGACGTTGAGCATATCGAGCGCCTGCGCCGCCACCGAACCACTGATCACCCCGTTGGCGCGCACTTCAGCGAAGTCGCGCACCCGGCGCAACAGGCGGTTGGCGATACGTGGCGTCCCCCGCGCCCGGCGGGCCACTTCATGGGCACCCTCGTCGGACAGTTCCAACCCCAGGCACCCGGCGCTGCGCGAGACGATGTGCTGCAAATCCGCCACCTGATAAAACTCCAGCCGCTGGACAATGCCGAAGCGATCGCGCAGCGGCGAGGTCAGTGAGCCGGCGCGGGTGGTGGCACCCACCAGCGTGAACGGCGGCAAATCGAGCTTAATCGAACGCGCCGCCGGCCCTTCGCCGATCATGATATCCAGCTGGTAGTCTTCCATCGCCGGATACAGCACTTCTTCCACCACCGGTGACAAGCGGTGAATTTCGTCGATGAACAAGACGTCGTGCGGTTCGAGGTTGGTCAGCATCGCCGCCAAATCGCCCGCCTTCTCCAGCACCGGGCCGGAAGTGGTGCGCAAATTCACGCCCATTTCGTTGGCCACGATGTTGGCCAGGGTGGTTTTCCCCAACCCTGGCGGGCCAAAGATCAGCAGATGGTCGAGCGCGTCGCCGCGCTGCTTGGCCGCCTGAATGAAGATCTCCATCTGCTCGCGCACGTGCGGCTGGCCGACGTATTCGGTCAGCAGCTTGGGACGAATGGCGCGATCGAGGATCTCTTCTTCGTTGATCGGTTCGGCGGAAATCAGGCGATCGGCTTCAATCATTATCTACCCCTTTTCGGCCTTACAGGGCGGCGCGCAGCGCGTCGCGGATCAGGGTTTCGCAGTCGGCGCCCGGCTTGGCAATCTTGCTGACCATGCGGCTGGCTTCCTGCGGCTTATAGCCCAGCGCCACCAGCGCCGAAACGGCCTCGGCTTCCGCGTCCACATCCGGCGCTTTGTCGGTGGCAGACGGCAGGCTGATCTCGCTGCTGCTGTTGAACAGGTCGCCGTTAAGCCCTTTGAAACGGTCTTTCATCTCTACCACCAGGCGCTCGGCGGTTTTTTTGCCCACGCCCGGCAGCTTGACCAGTGCAGTGATCTCTTCGCGCTCCACCGCGCTGACGAACTGCTGCGCGGACATGCCCGACAGGATCGCCAGCGCCAGCTTCGGCCCAACGCCGTTGACCTTGATCAGCTCGCGGAACAGCGCGCGCTCCTGCTTGTCGTTGAAACCGTACAGCAGCTGCGCGTCTTCACGCACCACGAAGTGGGTAAACACGATGGCCTCTTGCCCCAGTTCCGGCAGCTCGTAAAAGCAGGTCATCGGCATGTGTACCTCATAGCCCACGCCGTTCGCCTCCAGTAACACCAGCGGCGGCTGCTTTTCCAGAATATTTCCTCTGAGACGACCTATCATTTACCCTCCTGCAGAATGACCGGGCATGGCGCCCTGCCATGCCGTTGCTGGTAAAGCTTATAACATAAAAAAGGCTGGATGAATATCCAGCCTGAGCAATCATCGCTTTGCGTCAGCGCAAACGCCCGCGCGCCAGGTTCAACCGCCCTTCGCTCATCCGCAGCACGTTCTGGCTGAGGTGGCAGTGGGTAATGGCGATGGCCAGGGCATCGGCGGCGTCCGCCTGCGGGTTGGCCGAGAGTTTGAGCAGCGAGCGCACCATGTGCTGTACCTGCGCCTTTTCGGCCGCGCCGGTGCCGACCACGGTCTGTTTGACCTGCCGCGCCGCATACTCGAACACTTCCAGATTCTGATTCACCGCCGCCACGATCGCGACGCCGCGCGCCTGGCCGAGCTTGAGCGCCGAATCCGGGTTCTTGGCCATAAACACCTGTTCGATGGCGAAGAAATCGGGCTGAAACTGGGTGATGATCTCACTGACGCCGGCGTAAATCAGCTTCAGC
Organism: Serratia sp. 4542; assembly: GCF_016805595.1. Classification (NCBI taxonomy): domain Bacteria; kingdom Pseudomonadati; phylum Pseudomonadota; class Gammaproteobacteria; order Enterobacterales; family Yersiniaceae; genus Serratia; species Serratia sp. 4542. Next base: position 520,991 of record NZ_RXKV01000010.1, on the reverse strand, counting down.
CGCGTCGGCATGTCGTCCACCACCGTGCGGATGCAGCCGCTGGCGATATAGCTCAACTGACGCCCCTGCTGGCGGATAAGGCCATAGCCGGTGACGCGTGAGCCGGGATCGATACCGAGTATGATCGCCATATCTACATCCACCTTGCATGCACGGCGCCGCCGAACGGCGGCGCCCGTTTTACCGGATTACAGCGTCGCCGCCACTTCGTCGGAGATTTCACCGTTATGGTAAACTTCCTGCACGTCGTCGCAGTCTTCCAGCATATCGATCAGGCGCAACAGCTTAGGCGCGGTTTCCGCGTCCATGTCGGCCTTGGTCGATGGGATCATCGACACTTCCGCCGCTTCGGCTTCGAAGCCCGCCGCGGTCAGCGCGTCTTTCACCGCGCCCAGGCTTTCCCAGGCGGTGAACACGTCGATCGCGCCATCGTCATAGGTCACGATGTCTTCCGCACCGGCTTCCAGCGCCGCTTCCATCACGGTGTCTTCATCCAGGCCCGGTGCGTAGGTGATCACGCCCTTCTTGGTGAACAGGTAAGCCACGGAACCGTCGGTGCCGAGGTTGCCGCCGCATTTGGTGAAGGCGTGGCGCACTTCCGCCACGGTGCGGTTGCGGTTGTCGCTCAGGCATTCGATCATGACGGCGGTGCCGCCAGGGCCGTAACCTTCATAGATGATGGTTTCCATGTTGGTATCATCATCGCCGCCCACCCCGCGCGCGATGGCACGGTTCATGGTGTCGCGCGTCATGTTGTTCGACAGCGCCTTGTCCATCGCCGCGCGCAGACGCGGGTTGGAATCCGGATCGCCGCCGCCCAGCTTGGCGGCCGTGACCAGCTCACGAATAATCTTGGTGAAAATTTTACCGCGCTTGGCGTCCTGCGCCGCTTTACGGTGCTTTGTGTTGGCCCACTTACTATGACCTGCCATAAAAAAATCTCCGAAAAAAACTACTGGACTGAATTGATCACGAACTCTTCAATCGCCTGCTGATTGCTCCATGACTTGGTTAACTTCACGGCCTCGGCCGCCTCAAGCCATTGGTAAGCGTGATGCTCGGTAATCACCGGATCGCGCTCCTCGGGCAACGCCAGACAGAACCAGTGCTCTTTATTGCGCGTGGTTCCCGGCGCATAGCGATGTCGCAAATGGACAAAGAGTTCAAACTCCACGCAGCGCTGGCAATCGAACAACGGCAGGTGCTCTGCTTCGATATCGATGCCGACTTCTTCCATGACTTCACGCTGCGCGGCATGCGGCGGCGACTCATCCTGTTCCAGGCTGCCGGTGACCGACTGCCAGAACTCGGTATCGTCGCGCCGCTGTAACATCAGCACCCGACCACTGGATTTCGCGTAAATCACTACCAGGATAGATTCAGGGCGCTTGTAACTCATCACTCGCTCTCTTGTTCCGCACCGGCTTTCTTTACCACGCTGATCGCCAGCTCCTGCAGCGACGCCGGGTTGGCGAAGCTCGGTGCGTCGGTCATCAGACAGGCCGCCGCGGTGGTTTTCGGGAAAGCGATGACGTCGCGGATGTTGTCGGTGCCGGTCAGCAGCATCACCAGACGATCCAGGCCGAAGGCCAGGCCCGCGTGCGGCGGCGTACCATACTTCAACGCGTCCAGCAGGAAGCCGAACTTCTCGCGCTGTTCGTGTTCATTGATGCCCAGGATACTGAACACCGTTTGCTGCATTTCGCTGCGGTGAATACGCACCGAACCGCCGCCCACTTCGTAACCGTTGATCACCATGTCATAGGCGTTGGCGATGGCGTTGACCGGCGCTGCCGCCAGCTCTTCCGGGCTCATGTCGCGCGGCGAAGTGAACGGGTGGTGCATGGCCGCCAGGCCGCCCTCTTCGTCTTCTTCGAACATCGGGAAGTCAACCACCCACAGCGGCGCCCAGCTGTCGAGTTGGGTCAGCGCCAGATCGCGACCCAGCTTCAGACGCAGCGCGCCCATCGCATCGGTGACAATCTTGAAGCTGTCGGCGCCGAAGAACAGGATATCGCCGGTCTGCGCATCGGTGCGCGCCAGGACCGCTTCCAGCACGTCCGCGCTGAGGAATTTGGCGATCGGGCTCTGCACGCCTTCCATGCCGGCGGCGCGGTCGTTGACTTTCAGCCACGCCAGGCCTTTGGCGCCGTAGATGTTGACGAAAGCGCCGTACTCGTCGATCTGCTTGCGGGTCAGCTGTGCGCCGCCCGGTACGCGGATCGCCGCCACGCGGCCTTTGGCGTCGTTGGCCGGGCCGGAGAAGACTTTAAACTCGACGTCTTTGACCAGGTCAGCCACGTCCACCAGCTCCAGCGGGTTACGCAGGTCCGGCTTGTCGGAGCCAAAGCGACGCATCGCTTCGGCGAAGGTCATGACCGGGAAATCGCCCAGATCCACGCCCTTCACGTCCAGCCACAGCTCGCGCGCCAGTTTCTCCATCACTTCACGTACCTGATCGGCGGTCATGAAGGAGGTTTCGACGTCGATCTGGGTGAATTCAGGCTGACGGTCCGCACGCAGGTCTTCGTCACGGAAGCATTTGACGATCTGGTAGTAACGATCGAAGCCGGACATCATCAGCAGCTGTTTGAACAGCTGTGGGGACTGCGGCAGCGCGTAGAATTTGCCCTTGTGCACGCGGCTCGGCACCAGGTAATCGCGGGCACCTTCCGGCGTCGCCTTGGTCAGCATCGGCGTTTCGATATCGAGGAAGCCGTGGCTGTCCATGAAGCGGCGAACGAAGCTGGTGATTTTGGCGCGGGTCTTCAGACGCTCGGCCATTTCCGGGCGACGCAGATCCAGGTAGCGGTATTTCAGGCGCGCTTCTTCACTGTTGACCTGGTTGGAGTCCAGCGGCAGCGGCTCGGAGCGGTTGATGATTTCCAGCGCGTGGGCGAACACTTCCACTTCGCCGGTGGCCATATCTTTATTGATCTGGCTGTCCGGACGCGCACGCACGGTGCCGACGATCTGGATGCAGAACTCATTGCGCAGGTCGTAGGCCTTGTCGAACGCCACTTTCTGGTCCGGATCGAAGAACACCTGCACGATGCCTTCGCGGTCGCGCATATCAATAAAGATCAGGCCGCCGAGATCGCGACGACGATTGACCCAACCACACAGAGTGACTTCCTGGCCCACGTGGGACAGATTCAACTGCCCGCAATATTCAGTACGCATACGCTATCCTTTTACACAGCCGATGCCGCGCCGGGCTACTGCGCCCCTGTCGCGCGGCTGTTATCTGATAAATTCTACTTGTTACCCGGTTTAAAATCCGTCGCATACCAGCCGGTACCCTTAAGCTGGAAACCGGAGGACGAGATCAACTTGGTCAACGCGGGCTGCCCACACGCCGGGCAGTCTGCCAGCGGCGCATCGGAAAATTTTTGCAATTTCTCTAACCGATGGTTGCAAGCACCACATGCATATTCATAAATCGGCATAGGTCGTTGGATTAAAGAGTGTTGAAAAAAGGGAGTCATTATAAAGGAAATTCATCCGCCCGATAAGTGCGAACACAGCATTGTTACTGCACTAAATGGCGCGTTTTCGTTCGAATCAACACATCGATTAACAAATTTCCCATTAACCTGCGACAGTTTTTTCACGTAGCCTGATTCTCCCCCGGTTTGCGCCGTACGCTGCTCGCCTGGCGCGCCGAACAGTTTTTATCCACTTCGCAACGAGATGAAATCCATGCTGAAACTTGACGCCCAAACCACCGCTCTGGTGCTGATCGATTTGCAAAACGGCATTCTGCCCTACGCCGGCGGCCCGCACAGCGCCGACCAGGTAGTGGCGAACGCCGCCCTGCTGGCCGCGCGTTTTCGTCTGCTGGGCGCGCCGGTGCTGCTGGTGCGCGTCGGCTGGTCCGACACCTTCGCCGAAGCGCTGAAACAGCCGGTGGACAAACCGGCTCCCGCGCCCGCCGGCGGCTTGCCGGTCAGTTGGTGGGAGTTCCCCGCACCGCTGGCGGTCAATGACAGCGATATTCTGGTCACCAAACGCCAATGGGGCGCCTTCTACGGCACCGATCTGGATTTACAGCTGCGCCGCCGCGGCATCAAATCCGTGGTGCTGGGCGGCATCTCCACCAATATTGGCGTAGAGTCCACCGCGCGCGCCGCCTGGGAACACGGCTATGAACTGGTGATCGCCGAAGACGTCTGCAGCGCGCAGAACGCGGAAATGCACCGCTTCGCGTTCGAACACATCTTCCCACGTCTGGCGCGGGTGCGCGACACCGGCGAAATTCTTGCCGCGCTCGAGCGGTAACGTTAAGTTGTAGCCTGATGATCTCAGTAAAGGAAGACGACGCCGTGATCTACATCGGATTGCCGCAGTGGCAACATGCGGCCTGGAACCGCATCGGGCTGCGTGACTTGGCGGATTACAGCCGCTACTTCAACTGCGTGGAGGGTAACACCACCTTCTACGCGCTGCCGAAGCTGGAAATCGTGCAGCGCTGGCGCGACATGACCGGCGACGATTTTCGCTTCTGCTTCAAATTCCCGTCAGACATCAGCCACAAGGCTGCCCTGCGTAACTGCGCCGCCGAGCTGCAGGCGTTTTACCACTGCCTGAGCCCGGTGCATCAGCGCATCGGCCAACTGTGGCTGCAGTTGCCCGCCGCCTTCGGCCCTGACGAGCTGCCGCGCATGTGGCAATTCTTCGAAAGCCTGCCGAAGGAATTCACCTACGGTGTTGAAGTGCGTCATCCGGCGTTTTTCGCCAAGGGCGAGGCAGAGCGTGCGCTGAATCAGGGGTTGCACCAGCGCGGCATCAATCGGGTGATCCTCGACAGCCGCCCGGTGCATCACGCCGCCCCCCATACCGCCGCCGTGCGCGATGCGCAGCAGAAAAAACCGAAGCTGCCGGTGCATGCCCTGGTCACCGCCGACCAGCCGCTGGTGCGCTTTATCGGCGGCGATCAGCTGGCCGACAACCTGCGCTGGTTCGAAGCCTGGCAGCAAAAACTGCCGCTGTGGCAGCAACAGCATCAGCCTTATCTGTTTATTCATACGCCGGACAACGGCGATTCGCCCCAGCAGGCGCAAAAAATTTGGCAGCAGCTACGCCTGGCGATCCCCGATTTGCCTGCGCCGCCGGACTGGCCGGAACAGGATGCACTGTTTTGACCTATTAATCTGACCAATAACATCAAATATTTCCCCGCGACAGTGAATACAATGACGGCTATGATGCTGGCTGCCAGTTTTGGTTAGGGAACGGAGTTAAAAATGGTAAGCGCGCTTTATGTGGTGCTCGGCGCATTGTTGTTGATCAAACTCTCTTATGACGTAGTCAGATTAAGGATGCAGTACCGCGTAGCCTACGGCGACGGCGGTTTCTACGAATTGCAGACCGCCATCCGCGTGCATGGCAACGCCGTTGAATACATTCCGATCGCTGCCGTATTGCTGGTGATCATGGAGATGAACGGCGCGGAAATTTGGATGATTCACCTCTGCGGCCTGATGCTGATGGCCGGGCGGCTGGTGCATTACTACGGTTTGCGCAACCGCGAGGTTCGCTGGCGCCGTTCAGGCATGGCCGCGACCTATATCTCTTTGCTGTTGATGGTTCTGGCAAATATTTTCTATCTGCCCTGGGATCTGATTTTTAGCCTGCATTGATCCCGTTTTATCATCAGGCGGCCGCGCCGCCTGCTTCCGCTCCGCTTTTTTACGCTTTTCTGTTAGACTACGCAGCTTCGAATTCTGAACTGATTTGCCGCTATGCCAAACCGCGATACCCTTTTCTCCGCCCCCATCGCCAAATTGGGCGACTGGACCTTCGACGAACGCGTTGCCGAAGTGTTCCCCGACATGATCCAACGCTCCGTTCCCGGCTATTCCAACATCATCTCGATGATCGGCATGCTGGCCGAACGCTTTGTGCAACCCGACAGCCGGGTGTATGACCTGGGCTGCTCGCTGGGCGCGGCGACGCTGTCGATGCGGCGGAATATCAAGGTGCCCGGCTGCAATATCGTCGCCGTCGACAATTCGCCGGCGATGGTGGAACGTTGTCGCCGCCATATTGACGCCTTCCGCGCCGACACGCCGGTTGACGTCATCGAAGCCGACATTCGCGACATCGACATCGAGAACGCCTCGATGGTGGTGCTGAACTTTACGCTGCAGTTCCTCGAACCGGCCGATCGCCTGCGCCTGCTGGAGAAAATTTATCGCGGCCTGCGCCCGGGCGGCGCACTGGTGCTGTCGGAGAAGTTCAGCTTTGAAGACGCCGAAGTCGGCGAGCTGCTGTTCAACATGCATCACGATTTCAAACGCGCCAATGGGTACAGCGAGCTGGAAATCAGCCAAAAACGCAGCATGTTGGAAAATGTGATGCTGACCGATTCGGTGGAAGCGCACAAAGCGCGTCTGCATCAAGCCGGGTTCGAGCATGCCGAAGTGTGGTTCCAATGCTTCAACTTCGGTTCGCTGATCGCCCTGAAAGCGGGGGATGCACAATGATCGAGTTCGGTGATTTCTATCAGCGCATCGCCAAAAGCCCCCTCAGCCATTGGCTGGATACCCTGCCTGCGCAGCTGAGCGCCTGGCAACGCGAATCACTGCACGGCAAATTCAAGCAGTGGTTCAACTCGGTGGAACATTTGCCGACGCTGACCCCAACCCGCCTCGATCTGCTGCACGGCGTACGCGCCGAGATGGAGCCTGCCCTGTCGCCGGGCCAGCTCGAGGGCATCGAGAAAATGCTACGCACCCTGATGCCATGGCGTAAAGGGCCGTTCTCGCTATATGGCATCGATATCGATACCGAATGGCATTCCGACTGGAAATGGGATCGCGTGCTGCCGCACATTTCTCCGCTGGCCGGCCGCACCATTCTCGACGTCGGCTGCGGCAGCGGCTATCACCTGTGGCGCATGATCGGCGCCGGCGCACACTTTGCCGTCGGCATCGATCCGATGCAGCTGTTCCTGTGCCAGTTCGAAGCGGTGCGCAAGCTGTTGGGTGGCGATCAACGCGCCCACCTGCTGCCGCTCGGCATCGAGCAGTTGCCGGATCTGGCGGCGTTCGACACCGTGTTCTCAATGGGGGTGCTATATCACCGCCGCTCGCCGCTCGATCATCTCTATCAGCTGAAAAATCAGCTGGTGGCTGAAGGGGAGCTGGTGCTGGAAACGCTGGTGGTGGAAGGCGATCGCCACCAGGTGCTGGTGCCGGGCGATCGTTATGCACAGATGCGCAACGTGTATTTCATTCCTTCCGCCGAAGCGCTGAAATGCTGGCTGGAGAAGTGCGGTTTCGTCGACGTGAAGATCGCCGATATGTGCGTCACCAGCCTCGAAGAGCAGCGCCGCACCGACTGGATGACCAGCGAGTCACTGGCCGAATTCCTCGATCCGAACGATCGCAGCAAAACGATCGAAGGCTATCCGGCGCCCCTGCGCGCCGTGCTGACCGCCAAAAAACCCTAGCGTTCGCTAATCGGGCCGGCCTGAGCCGGCCCGAATTTACCCGTTGTCGACATCGACAATCCGCAGCTCATACACCATGGTCGCGTTCGGCGGGATCTGCGGCGCATAGCCCGTTTCTCCGTACGCCAACGCCGGCGGCACCACCATTGTCAGAGAGCCATGATTTTTCAGATGGCCGATCGCCTCGCGGAACAACGGCGGATAGGCAGAGAGTGGCTGTGACATCACCTTCCCACTGCGATCCATATCCTGAATCACGCTGCCGTCGGTTAAGCTCTCTTTCACCACAATGTCTACCCGTGCGTTTTCCTTAATGGCTTCATCACCCACATAATCGATGCGATACCAGAAACCGGCAGGCGACTTCTGCGTGCCTTTCTTCTTTTTAAACTCGGTGACGAACGCCTCGCCCTTGCTGATCTGCACCTTCGCCGCCTGGTTTCTGGCGTCGTTCACCGCTTTCTCCGACTCCGACAGCGCGCGGGTCAACTGTGCATCGCTTAGTTGGTAATGGCCGTTGAAGGTATCGATCACGCCCGCCAGCAGCACGGTTTTATCGGGATTGATGCCCCAATTTTTACGCTCCGCCAGCATCGTTTGAATATCGCGTCCCAAAGCGACACCGGCAGCATAGCTCTGCTGTTCCGGCTTTTTCTTGAGCGCCTGCGCATCCGGCAGCCATTTGGCCCGCGATCTCAGCCCGCTCAGCTCGTCTTGCAAAGCTTGCTGCGCCTGCTGGGCGGCCGCCAGCTCCGTTGCCGTTTTATCCGCCTGCAGTGTCGCTTTATCCCGCTGCTGCGCAGCCTGCGCGCTTTCCGCCGTTACCACCGCCAAACGTTGTTCCAACGCTTTAGCTTGTTCGGTTTGCGTCTTGTTTTTTTCCTGCAGCTGCGCCAGCTGCTGCTGCAGTTCACCCGTCGCCTTGACGGCTTCAGCCTTTTGCTGCGCCAGCGCCGTCTTCAGGCTTTTCTCTTGCTGTTCGGCCTGTTGGCGTTGATCATCACGCTCTTTCTGCAGCTGCGCCAGCTGCTGCTGAAGTTCACCCGCCGCCTTGGCGGCTTCGGCCTTTTGCTGCGCCAGCGCCGTCTTCAGGCTTTTCTCTTGCTGTTCGGCCTGTTGGCGTTGACCATCACGCTCTTTCTGTAGCTGCGCCAGCTGCTGCTGAAGTTCACCCGCCGCCTTGGCGGCTTCGGCCTTTTGCTGCGCCAGCGCCGTCTTCAGGCTTTTCTCTTGCTGCTCGGCCTGTTGGCGTTGACCATCACGCTCTTTCTGTAGCTGCGCCAGCTGCTGCTGAAGTTCACCCGCCGCCTTGATGGCTTCGGCCTTTTGCTGCGCCAGCGCCGTCTTCAGGCTTTTCTCTTGCTGCCCACCCTGCTGCCGTTGGCCCTCCTGCTCTTTTTGCAGCTGCGCCAGCTGCTGCTGCAGTTCGCCCGTCAGCCTGGCAGCCTCGGCCTTCTGCTGTTCCAGCTCAGCGGCGGCCGCTTTTTTATCCTGCTCATAACGCTGGCGCGCTTTATCGTTGGTGGTCTGGGCCGCCGCCAGTTTCTCCTGCCAAGCCTTATCCGCCTGTTCAGGCAACGCCGCCAGCCGTTGTTCCAGCAAGGCAATGCGCCGGTCGCGCTCCTCGGTTTGCTGCTTTTGCCGCGCTAACGCCGCCTGCGCTTCGACGATCTGCGCCTGAGCCTTGCGCTCCTGCGGCGTCAGGTTCAGCGCCTGTCGTACGCCGCTGGCGAAGTCGCTCAACGCGCTCAAATCAGGCGCCGGTGTCGGTTTATCGGCAGCGGTCAGGGACGACGCAACCCGCAACGCGGTCAACTCCTGTTGCAGGGATTGAAGAGCGGCTTGCTGTTGCTCCAAGCGAGTCTCTTTCTCGCGCAGCGTCTTTTGCAACTGAGCCAGTTGCTTTCTCTGTGAGCTCGTTTCACGAGCTTGAACCGGCCGGGACGCCGGCTTTTGGCTTTCCTGGGATGGGGTAACCACAGTCTCGGCTGCCGGCGCGTCCTGCCGCTGGTAACGCTCGGCAAACTGCAATAATGCCGGCACGTCGTCATCCGCCCCGGCCACCGCCGGCGCAAACGCCAGCGGTATCATCAGGCTCAGCAAGGCCTTTCTTGCACGAGGGGTCATTGGGCGCGTTCTCCGCGCTCAGCCAGCCCGGTCATCATGGCAGAACTGATGTCCGCGCAAAGACGGCTGGTGCGATAACGATACAGGGCGTCGACGGTTTCCTGCGTGCCCGTGTTGACCCGCTGGCGAACCCCGGCATACTGCGCGGCGCCGCCCATCAAGGTATCGAATTCGCGTTTGAATTTTTGGTATTTTTCGTTATCCATGCCGCGCATGGCATCCAACTCGCGCTGGCACTGCTGCATGCGCTCGGCCTCACGCTGCCGTTTGTCTTGTTCCGCAATTTCTTCTGCGCTGGGCGGCTGGCTTAATGTAGAAACAGATCGCTTGGCGGTCTGGCAGCCGGTCAGGGCCAACGTCAGTAAAAGCGCCGCGCTCAAACAGTGTGCCGTTCGGGTCATTATCGTTATCTCCTTGTTTAGTCCGCCGTTAACGCGCCCTGCGGCTGCGCCGACGGCTCTCCTCAATTGATGCTGTGATGTTCCGGCCATAAGGCAGGCGATGAACAGGTAAAAATACCGGCGCGGTGACGAGCGGCAGAACGCAAACCATTCACCACGGCAATACATACCAAAAAATCATTTAATATTATGATATTTAAAGGATTTTAACTCACAAACTTATCAGCAGGGCATGGCGATCGCAAGAAGAGATGGGGCCGCCGACCGAATAACAGCGTTGAAACGGTGCTGCGTCTTGACAAGGTACCAGGCCAACGCATGCTCCAATTGCCGCGGCCTGAACTTCACGCTGTATCAGCACCCAGCAAACTTCATCGACTTTTTGAAACGTCCATCCTGATTGAGAATCGTGTTGCCAACCAACAGGAGAAATTTCATGAACAATATGATTAGTGTTAATAACATCAGTGAATTGCGTAATCTGACGCCAGTTACAGATGACCAGATTGTCTTTTTAGTTTCTCACACCCCCGGACATTTCACCGGCGGCGGCGAATTCTATTATGCGAAAACGGATACAACCAGTGCGGACAATAACGGTACCGTGGTGGTTACAACGGGAGGAGCCCGCTGGAAACGACTGGATCAGAAACTGACTTTCGATCACTTCGGCGCTGATCCTAGTGGCACTTCCACCTCTGACGCAGCAATCAGCGCGACATTAAACTATGCCGCGAGTTTAAAAAACAAAGTGGTCTATGCTTCGGAAAATGCTCAATATCTGCTGACCAGCACTCAACCTATCAACGTCGCTAATGGCATCACAGTCAGAGGATCCCGCCGCGGTCTTGCTCAAGGCCCTGCAAGTCTTACAAACAATGGCCCTAATCGGGCAGGCCTTGCGGACGATAGTGCTTTCATCATCAAAAAGCCGGCAGGTGCGGTTTGTTTCGCCTGCGATAAGAACGTTGTCTTTGATGGTTGGTCGTTCCTCTATCCAGATCAGAAATATACTGCCACCCAGCCGGAGGCGTTTGTTCCATACGGGGCCACCATTACCGCAACCGGCGCTCTGTCAGTCGCCAACTGCCGTTATGTAGGCGCCTATGATTTTGTTGAAGCTCGTGGAGAAGCCAACAACTTTGAGAATATCTACGGTTGGGCAGTACGCTGCGACTACAGGGTTTATGAAAGCAGGGACATCAACAGATTTACCAATGTTCACGTCAATGCCAACGTCGTGCGCCCGACAGAAAACGCGGTGACTGCCTCTATCGCTGTAACCGGTTCTTGTGCTTTCAATCTCGATCGCCACGACAATACGTTTATGGTGAATGTGTTCTCTTATGGCAAAAAGATCTTTATCAAAACTACAACACAAGGAACCTCCTATTTAGGCGGCCTTAGCCTGAGCAATTTCATGGCTGACAGAAATGGTACCGGAATTGATATCGACTCGGATTCCTCCGCCAATATTCAAATCGCCAACGGTTCTTATATTAATGACTATGGTGATACCGTTGGGGGCTTCCTGGTATTAAGAAAGTCTACTGGCCAATCAAATATCACCCCAGTGCAAATCAGCAATGTTAACTTCGCTACCGCTAATGGACCGAAGGGTTCACTCTCTCCTCAGGCCGTTCGCTTCGAAGCGAACGGCGGGTATCAACTTTCATTCAGCAACACCGTCATGCCAATGTGGACGAACGGCAGTCTGAACAATGAAGCGGGTTACAACATTCTTAGAGGCACACTGAGCATTGCGCAACGCAGCTACCAGCTACATGCGGCTCCGCTAAATTGTTTGACGAACAGCAATATGATCGCCATCGGTGCTGACAAACAGCCTGTAGGCTGGTTTATTGACGGAAATCTGACGGCGGATAGCAATATCCTGACCGCCAATGGAGATAACCCGGCTTATAAAGGTTTAGGTCAACGTATTCATCGGAGCATGGGACTGAGAACATTCTGGGCCATCGCATCCTCTATCGGCGATCAATCTACCGCGCAAGCTTCGACTGGCATTTGGGCCCGCTCGTTCAACGATAACTATACCGACACTGTCGAGAGCAATGAAGCTATTCCCTGGATACGCATCGGCAACCTTTACTACGCGCGTTTTGTCATGAACAACAATCGCACTATCCACGATATCCTGATCAATCCCGGAAATGGCAATAATGCGGTGCGCGTTTTAAACTGCGGCATTACTCCGGGCGAAGTCTTCAACTTCTCGCCCGATGCACAGCACTAATCATCCACATGACTAGTCCTGGCATAGGTTGACACTTTTATGCCTGTAAAACGCCTGATGCACCGCATCGGGCGTTTTATATTTTAGCGACTGGTGTAGTGGCACAGTGAATTTGGCCACCTGATTAAAGGTGATATTCTCACCTCAACATAAAATAGGTGACTTAATGAACAAGAGAACTAAGCGTACTTTTACCCCTGAGTTCAGGCTGGAATGTGCACAGCTGATCGTTGATAAGGGCTACTCATATCGACAAGCCAGTGAAGCGGTTAATGTTGGTTCTACCACGCTTGAATCTTGGGTACGCCAGCTCAGACGAGAGCGCCAGTTCGCTGTACCGGAGCCAGACCGGGTATGGTACGGAGATATTACTTATATCTGGGCAGGAAATCGCTGGTGCTATCTGGCGGTCGTAATGGATCTTTTTGCCCGCAGAGTTATCGGCTGGAGTCTGTCAGCGAATGCCGATACAGCACTGATAAGCAACGCTCTGCGGATGGCATATGAGACGCGTAGCCAACCGCGTGATGTCATGTTCCATAGCGATCAGGGAAGCCAGTATACAGGCCTGAAATATCAGCAACTTCTCTGGCGTTACAGAATAAAGCAAAGCGTCAGTCGGCGGGGAAACTGCTGGGATAACAGCCCGATGGAACGCTTCTTCCGCAGCCTGAAAACAGAATGGGTACCAGCGAATGGCTACGTGGGCAAAGACGAAGCCCGGCGGCAAATCAATCGCTATATATTGAATTACTACAATAGCGTCAGACCACATCATCATAACGGTGGACTGACGCCAGAAGAATCAGAGAACAGATACCGTTCTTACTGTAAAACCGTGGCCAATATTACTTGACCACTACATTTCGCCTTTTTCAACCTGCTCAACAACAGCAATTTTAAAAGACAAAGGATAGTCGCGTTGTGTGCGTTTAAACTCGGCCATTATCACGTTCTCCGGATTTAAGTCGAAAACGTGTCAACGCTATTCAGGACGGGTCAAAGACATAAAAAAAGCCCCGGCAAAACGCCGGGGCCTGGTACTTGCGCGATCGCCGAGGGCTCAGTGACACGCAAAGGGGTCTTACGGCCCGGAAACCGGTTTTCAAACGCGGTTAGCTGCGTGTTTATGCGCTTTGCGCCAGGGGATCAACCAAGGCCAGCGCGTTTTTCATCGCCTCCACCATTTCGCCATCCACGCAATAATGGCTAAATTCGTCAAACTCGTTATCGGAGCACATGGTGACGCCCGCCTTGCGGTAACGCATGGTCGACGGTACCAGATGGCCGGAAGAGCTGTGCAGTTCATGCAGACCGATGTCGACAAACTTGTGCAGATTGCTGAGGCGCACGCCGGCACCCGCCATGATCACCGGGCCGTGACTGGCCTGGCGCAAATCTCGCAGCAGCGGCAGGCCCAGTTCGGCGTTCTGCTGTTGGCCGGAGGTTAGAATGCGCGCTACGCCCAGCTCGGTCAGTTGTTCCAACGCCACCATCGGGTTCTGGCACATGTCGAACGCGCGATGGAACGTCACCGCCATGCCCTCGCACAGCTTCATCACTTCGCGCATGCGCGGCAGATCGATGTGCCCTTCTTCGTCCAGCATGCCGACCACTACGCCGGGGAACCCCATCTCGCGGATCTGGCGGAGATCCTGTTTGATCACCTCGAAATCCACCGCGCCGTAGCAGAAATCGCCACCGCGAGGACGAACGATCGGATGCACCGGGATCGCCACCCGCTCGCGCGCCAGACGCAGCGTGCCATAGCTCGGCGTCAATCCCCCCTCGCTCTGGCTGGCGCACAACTCGATACGATCGGCGCCTGCCCGTTCGGCCGTCAGCGCGCAGTCGACGCTAAAGCAACAAACTTCCAGTTTTATCATTGTCACCCCCAGATAACGGCCAACATACGGCGGCAATTGTTCATTTCTTCATTTCTCACGTAGGCTCATGCTTAGGCATAAACCGGCTCAGGGTTGTAACTATGGCATTCAATTTTGATCAATGGGTAGACCGCAGTCACAGTGACAGCGTTAAGTGGGATAAATATCGCGACCGCGACATTATTCCGCTTTGGGTCGCCGACAGCGATTTCACCTCGCCGCCGGCGGTGATCGAAGCCTTGCAGCGTCGCGTGGCGCACGGCGTATTCGGCTACACTCACCCATCCCCTGATCTTATTGAGGTTTTTACCCGCCGCATGGTAGAGCGCTACGGCTGGCACATCAAGCCTGAATGGATCATTTTCCTGCCTGGGCTGGTGTGCGGCCTGAACCTGTGCGTGCGAGCCTGCACCGAAGAACACCAGAGCACGCTGGCCCCCTCTCCCATTTATCCGCCGTTCCGCAAAGCGGCCCAATTCGCCGGGCGTAAGCACCTCTCGGTGCCGCTAACGGCGGTAGGCCAACGCTGGGTGTTGGACTTCCCCGTGATGCGTGATCGGCTTAGCGGCAACGAGAAGCTTCTGTTGCTGTGCAACCCGCAGAATCCCGGTGGCACCGTTTATCGCCGGGATGAGCTGTTGCAGCACCATCAGTTCGCTCGCGAGCACGATTTAATCGTCTGTTCCGATGAAATCCACTGCGAGCTGCTGCTTGAACCCGGCGTGCGGCATACCCCTTTCGCTACCCTGAATGACGATGCGGCCCAACGCAGCGTGACGCTGATGTCGCCGTCAAAAACGTTTAATCTTGCCGGGCTGGGCGCTTCACTGGCGATCGTTCCCAACGAAGCGCTGCGACAAAGGCTGAAACGCGCGCGCAGCGGCATCGTGCCGGAGGTCAATCTGCTGGCGCTGGTGGCAGCGCAGGCGGCTTATCAATACGGGCAGCCCTGGCTGGACGAGCAGCTGATTTATCTACGTGCCAATCGCGATCGGCTGACCGAGCGCATCAACGCCATGCCGGGGTTGACGGTTTTGCCAATCGAAGCCACCTACCTGGCGTGGATCGATTGCAGCGCTTTACCGGTGGACAACCCGCATCAGTTCTTCGAACGCGCGGGCGTAGGATTAAGCGCCGGTTTGGATTTCGGCGATCGGCGCTTTGTGCGGCTTAACTTTGGTTGCCGGTGGGCCCTGCTCGATGAAGCGCTCGATCGCATGGCGCGAGCCTGTGCGGCACTGCCCGGCTAACCTTGTTCGCTGGCGACGATATCTCGAATGGAATAAGGATGAAACTTTATCGTCACCGTTCCGTCGGTGATGGCCAGCGTCGGGTTCGGTAGCCGCTCGCCCTCGCCTTTTGGCGAGCTTTGCTTCAGTTTGATCCCCGGGGCCAGCAGCGCTTCATCGGCAAGGTAGCTCAACGCCCGGGCGTGCAGCGTCTGCGGATCGCCACTGAGCACTAATTCGACGTGTTCCCAACCTTCGTGCGGATAGCGTTTCTCCCCGGGATACGGCAGCTCGACGCAGTCTATCTGCCACGGCCCCACGGCCAGCGGCTGCGACAAATCGAACAGACAGATAGGTCGCCCGTTGATCATCGACTCGGACAGCAGTGTCCCGCACTGCATCAGCCCCTGGCGCCAGCGTTCGGCAGTGGCGTTCTGATGACAGCGCAGAGAGATGTGATCGGCGGTAAACGCGGCCAGATCAAGCCGCAATTTGGCGGCAAATTGATGCAATGCCTGCTCGAAACGCGGCAGGTCGAGCACCAGGTCGTCCAGCTCGGCAATGGCCTGCAAGGGGGGGGTCATAGAAACCTCAAAACAACGGAACGTATGTGAAACGCCGTAATTTACACGGTGGCGACAGCGCTCGCCAGCATTGCGAGGTTTTTCAGCAGCCGTTCAGAATGATTTTCGACTGCGTGCATGGGGAATAGAAACCTGAGAACTTATTAATATGACAGCTTATAAAATCAACAAAAAAATAAAAAATAAGATTTTTCGCAGTTCATTAAACCCTTTTATCATGACGCTAGGATTTAAGTTATTTTACACAAAATCGTACATGGCATGCAGGTCAAACTGATTGAATAGGTTGGCTTACTGAAGTCTTTCCCACTCATCAAAGCCGCACAAAACACGATGCACAACCCATTGTAAAAAAAGACAATAAAATCCAAAAACTGATAAAAATCTAAGGATTATCTTAATTTAACCCCGAGCAATTGATTCATCGAGGCAACTCAGCTACTTTGGAGGAAATTTAAATTCGAGATGATTATTATGTTATTGCTGACGATTTCCTTGGTGTTGATAATTATCGCCGTATACGCCATCTACCGTCATTTCAAATCACGCAGCGGCAACACGCTGGATGCCAGACGCCACAATAAAAAACGTTAGTCTCCTAATCCTCTCCGCCACACGTTTTCTTTCATTCATCCTGCCTTTCCGCTTCCGGCCATCAACGCGCCGCACCCGACAACAGTTTCATCGCTGCGGCCGAGCCAACTGCTGACGGGGTCCGTCAGATCGGTTACAATTGCAGGCTGTTTTGTGGAAGGCACCGCACCAGTCGTGCACCGGTGCCTGCCACCGTTGAATCCCACAGGGGTTGGCTTCAGCCCCTCGTTCGTCATTAAGGTAACCCGGTGAATATTCAGGTTCTTCTTTCAGATAAAGTCAGCCAGGCGCTGATCGCCGCTGGCGCGCCAGCCGATTGCGAAGCGCAGGTCCGCCCATCCGCCAAGGCGCAGTTTGGTGATTACCAGGCCAATGGCGTGATGTCCGTCGCCAAAAAGCTGGGCATGCCGCCCCGTCAACTGGCGGAAAAAGTGGTGCAACTGCTGGATCTCGGCGACGTCGCCGCTAAAGTGGAAATCGCCGGCCCCGGCTTTATCAACATTTTCCTGAACAGCGACTGGGTCGCGCGCCAGGCCGATCGGGTGCTGAACGCACCGAAACTGGGCATCGCACCGGTTGAGCCGCAAACTATCGTTATCGACTACTCCGCGCCGAACGTGGCGAAAGAGATGCACGTCGGCCACCTGCGCTCCACCATCATCGGCGACGCCGCGGCACGTACCCAGGAGTTTCTGGGCCATAAAGTGATCCGCGCCAACCACGTCGGCGACTGGGGCACCCAGTTCGGCATGCTGATTGCCTACCTGGAAAAAATGCAGAATGAAAACGCCAGCGACATGGGCCTGTCCGATCTGGAACAGTTCTACCGCGAAGCCAAGAAGCATTACGACGAAGATGCCGAGTTCGCCGAACGCGCGCGCGCTTACGTCGTGAAGCTGCAGGGCGGCGATCAGTACTGTCTGAAAATGTGGCGCAAGCTGGTCGACATCACCATGGCGCAAAACCAGCTGACCTATAACCGCCTGAACGTCACGCTGACCGAAGACGACGTGATGGGCGAAAGCCTGTATAACGCGATGCTGCCGGGCATCGTCGCCGACCTGAAAGCCAAAGGGCTGGCGGTGGAAAGCGAAGGCGCTACCGTGGTGTTCCTCGATGAATACCAGAACAAGGACGGCGATCCGATGGGCGTCATCATCCAGAAAAAGGATGGCGGCTACCTCTACACCACCACCGACATCGCCTGCGCCAAGTATCGCTACGAAACCCTGGGTGCCAATCGCGTCCTGTATTACATCGACTCCCGTCAGCATCAGCACCTGATGCAGGCCTGGACCATCGTGCGCAAGGCCGGTTACGTGCCGGAGTCCGTCTCACTGGAACACCACATGTTTGGCATGATGCTGGGCAAAGACGGCAAGCCGTTCAAAACCCGCTCGGGCGGTACGGTGAAGCTCTCCGACCTGCTGGATGAGGCCATCGAACGCGCCGAACAGCTGATCGCCGGCAAAAACCCGGATATGCCGGAAGACGAAATGAAAACCGTGGCCCGCGTGGTCGGCATCGGCGCGGTGAAATACGCCGATCTGTCGAAAAGCCGCACCACCGACTATGTCTTCGACTGGGATAACATGCTGGCCTTCGAAGGCAATACCGCGCCTTATATGCAATACGCCTATACCCGTGTGGCATCGGTATTCAAACGCGCCGGCATCGACGAAACCAGCCTGACGCTGCCGCTGACGCTGACCGAAGAGCGCGAAATTGCGCTGGCCACCCGCCTGCTGCAGTTCGAAGAAGTGCTCACCACCGTCGCGCGTGAAGGCACGCCTCACGTCATGTGCAGCTACCTGTACGATCTGGCCGGCCTGTTCTCCGGTTTCTACGAGCACTGCCAGATCCTGAACGCCGACAGCGAAGAAGTGCGTCAGAGCCGCCTGAAGCTGGCGCTGCTGACCTCAAAAACGCTGAAAACTGGTCTGGATACGCTGGGCATCGAAACCGTCGAACGCATGTAAACTGCGCCGCCCAGAAAGCAAAAAGGTCGCCCAGGCGACCTTTTTTTACGCTTGCCTTTGGCTCAGGCGACCCGGCGAGCAAAATCGCGCGGGCGGAAGCCCAACCCGGCCAGCACGCCAAAGTACGCCACCACACCGGCCACCACCACCGCAGCCAAGCGCAGCAAACGCTCCAGCATGTTGCCCTGATCCCAGGCAGGCATCAGCCACATCGCGCCAATCAACACGGCCGACATCACCAGCACGGCGATCACCAGCTTGGTGAGGAACAGCGCCCACCCCGGCTGCGGCTGGAAAATCTTCTGCTTGCGCAGTTGCCAATACAGCAGCGAGGCGTTCAGACATGCCGCCAAACCGATCGACAGCGCCAGGCCGGCATGCTTCAGCGGGCCAATAAACGCCAGGTTCATCACCTGCGTCATAATCAGCGTAATGATGGCGATCTTGACCGGCGTTTTGATGTCCTGCCGCGAATAGAAGCCCGGCGCCAGCACTTTAACCACGATCAGCCCCATCAGCCCTACCGAGTAAGCCACCAGCGCACGCTGCGTCATCGCCGCGTCAAAGGCGCTGAATTTGCCATACTGGAACAGCGAAACGGTCAGCGGCTTGGCCAAAATGCCGAGCGCAATGGCGCTCGGCAACGCCAGCAGGAAGCACAGGCGCAGCCCCCAATCCATCAGGCGCGAATACTCGTCGTGGTTGCCGCTCGAGAAGCTTTTGGCCAGCGACGGCAGCAGGATGGTGCCCAAGGCCACGCCCAGCACGCCGGAAGGAAACTCCATCAGGCGGTCGGCGTAGTACATCCAGGACACCGAGCCGGACACCAGGAACGAAGCGAAAATGGTGTTGATGATCAGCGAGATTTGGCTGACCGACACCCCGAGGATCGCCGGCCCCATCTGGCGCATCACGCGCCAGACCCCGGCATCGCCCAGCTTGAGGCGCGGCAATACCAGCATGCCGATCTTGCGCAGGTGCGGCAGCTGATACCCCAGCTGCAGCACGCCGCCCACCACCACCGCCCAGGCCAGCGCCAGCACCGGCGGATTGAAATACGGGGCCGCGAACAGCGCGAAGCCGATCATGCTGACGTTAAGCAGCGTTGGCGCAAAGGCCGGGATCGAGAAGCGGTTCCAGGTATTGAGGATCGCCCCCACCAGCGACGCCAGTGAGATCAACAGAATATAGGGGAACGTGATGCGCAACAGCGCCGACGTCAGGGCAAACTTGTCGGGCGTATCGGTAAAGCCCGGCGCAGTGATATAGATCACCCAGGGCGCGGCCAGCATCCCCAGCACCGTCACCACCGCCAGCACCAGCGTCAACAGCCCGGAGACATAGGCGATAAAAGTGCGCGTCGCTTCTTCACCCTGCTGGCTCTTGTATTCGGCCAGGATCGGCACGAAGGCCTGCGAAAATGCCCCTTCGGCAAAGATACGGCGTAACAGATTAGGGAGTTTGAACGCCACGAAGAAGGCGTCCGTTGCCATGCCGGCCCCGAACACGCGCGCGACGATTGCATCGCGGGCAAAGCCCAACACCCGCGAAAACATCGTCATCGAGCTGACGGCAGCCAAGGATTTGAGTAGGTTCATGTGGTTGTCTGATAGGTACCGTAAGTATCAACGCCTGCAACAGCAGGCGTCAGTGAAACAATCGGCTCAGTTTACGCATCCGGAAAAGAATAGCTACCGCCATATGTTACATAGAGTTATCCCGCAGCAAACGCTCGACCACCCGCTGGGCGACCAGCGCCTGTTCGCCGCCGGTTTCCGGCGCGCTCTGGTTGGCGACGGCGCTGAGGAAATGCCGCACCGCCCCGTCGAAGCCGCGTTGCACCAGCGTGCTTTGCCAGCCCGGCACCGGCTGTTCCAACTCGCCCTGCGCATCTTCACGCCGCCAGTGGCGCATGTCGGTCAACTGATACAGCGCACCGTCGGTCACCGCCTGCACGCTTTCACGCTGGCTGCCGCCCCGGCGATGCATGCTGGTCGTCACCTGCGTGTCGCCGCAGGCGAAGTGGTGTTCGGCATACAGCATTTCACCGGCGGCGTTGGCCTGCAAACGGCCGCTCAGCAGTTGCTCGTGCCCGCCCGCCAGCCACAGCGCGGTGTCCACCACGTGCAGATAGTCATCCAACAGGGTAAAACGCAGATCGTGCGGGCCGACGCTGTCCGTCCGATGCTTGTCCATACGAATGGAAGCCGGCTGGTTCATTTGCTGTTTGAGCTGCCGGTAAAGCGGCGCGAAACGGCGGTTGAACCCCACCATCAGCGTTTTGCCTCGCCGCTCGGCCAACTCGAGCAACTGCTCGCCCTGCTCCAGCGTTTCCGCCAGCGGCTTATCGACGTAAACGTGCACGCCGCGGTTCAGCAGCTCTCCTATCACGGAAAAATGGCTGGCGGTGCTGCTGTGGACAAAAACCGCGTCGCACTGTTCGGCCAGGCTGTCCAGACGGGAGAAACAGGCCATGCGGTAGCTGTCGCACAGCGGCTGCGCTTTTTGCTGATTGGGCGAAAAACCGCCCACCAGCGTCCAATCCGCCGCCTGACCGAGGATTGGCAGGTAAGCCTTCTGCGCAATACTGCCCAATCCCACCACGCCCACACGCAATTTAGTCATTCGCTTCCCTCGCCAACAGATGTTGCACCAGCCGTTTCAATTCCGATACTTCGTTTTCCAATGCGCTGACCCTGGCGTTCAGGTCGCCGTCGTCCTCAGACTCAAGCGCCGCCGGCGCTTCATCAATCTGGCCGCTGAACAGATGCATGAACCTGCTTTCGCGTTTGCCCGGCTCACGCGCCAGGCGCACCACGAACGGGCCATCTTCGCGCGTAGCGAGCTGCTGCAGCACCTGTTCGACCTCACTGACATCGTTGAACTCGTGCATCCGGTTGGTGCGGGTGCGCAGCTCGCCCGGCGTTTGCGCGCCGCGCAGCAATAAGGTGGCGATCACCGCCAGTTCGGCGGGCGAGAGTTTCAGTTGGCCGAACTCGGAGTTGCAAAACCGCTGTTCATACTTGACTACCCGGTTGCCGAACCCGCTGAGGGTGCGCAGGAAATGTTTGCGCAGCAACAGATCGAGCAGTTGCTGCACTTCACTTTCGCTCAGATCCATTACCGGCTCGCGGTTGGTTTTTTGGTTGCACGCCAGGGTAATGGAGTTAAGCGAAAGCGGGTATTGCTCCGGGGTCGTGACCTGTTTTTCCAACAGGCAGCCGATGACCCGCGCCTCTTTGGCGTTCAATTCATATTTCATCGTTTGGCCTCAACGTGGGGGTAACCACTCTTTATTGGTGTATGCCGTCAAAACGTGGTCTTGCCACTTGCCGTCGATCAGCAGGTAATCCTTGGCGTAACCTTCACGTTCGAATCCCAGACGCGTCAGCAGTCCACCGCTGCGCTGGTTGTGAGGCATATAGTTGGCCATGATGCGGTGCATGCGCTGTTGGCGCAGCATATAGCGGATAGCGGACTGCAAGGCTTCGAACATCAGCCCTTGTCCCTGCCATTTCTCCCCCAGCGAATAACCGAGGAAACAGGCATGAAACGAACCGCGAAGCACGTTGCTGAAGTTCGCCACGCCGCGCACTTCCTGCTCTTCCGGATCGAGCAGGATAAAATAGTAGGCGCTGCCCTGCTTTTGCATTTCGGTGATCATGCCCAGGCGCGCCTGCCAGCCGGAAGGATAACAGTGGCTTTCGTCGCGCACCGGCTCCCAGGGTTTGAGAAAGGTCCGGTTCTCAGCATAATAATCCGCCAGGCGATAGGCATCCCGTTCATGCACTAAACGGACCACCATCCGGTCGGTTGTAAGACGTACTTTTGGCGATGCAGAGCGATAGCCGAACATCATTTCCCCCGCAGTCAAAACGGTTCGATAAGAAGTATTTATTAGGAAGCCGAGCGGATCATTATCCTGTGCCGATCTTTCGCCATGGTTTTATTTTGCCAATAGCGCCGCAGAACTGCGCTTCCCTGCATTCAATATAACCGTAGCCCGCCCCCGAGGTAAAATCCCGGCCGCTCAGTAAATCGCCGAATACGCGTTTTACGGCGTTTTTCCGCCAATTTTGCAGCTCAGGTAACACCTTGACGATAAAAAAATATTATCTATGCCGCCCCTGTTGCCGTACGGGAATTGGGTAGAGAATGGAACGGCTGTCTCCCCTTCTTTCTTAATTGCTCATGGTGAAGCATGTCTCTGGTGTCGCAAGCGCGCAGCTTGGGTAAATATTTTCTGTTGCTCGATAACCTGCTGGTGGTGTTAGGCTTCTTTGTCGTCTTTCCGCTTATTTCGATCCGCTTCGTCGATCAGCTGGGCTGGGCGGCGCTGATCGTCGGCATCGCGCTGGGTTTGCGCCAGCTGTTGCAACAAGGGCTCGGCATCTTTGGCGGCGCCATTGCCGATCGTTTCGGCGCCAAGCCGATGATCGTCACCGGCATGTTGCTGCGCGCCGCCGGGTTCGCCACCATGGCGATGGCCGATGAGCCCTGGATCCTGTGGTTCTCCTGCGCGCTTTCCGCCCTCGGCGGCACGTTATTCGATCCGCCGCGCACCGCTTTGGTGATCAAACTGACCCGTCCGCACGAGCGCGGCCGCTTTTTCTCGCTGCTAATGATGCAGGACAGCGCCGGCGCGGTGGTCGGCGCGCTGATCGGCAGTTGGCTGCTGCAGTACGACTTTCACTTTGTCTGCTGGGTCGGGGCGGCGATCTTCGTGCTGGCTGCCGGTTGGAATGCCTGGTTACTGCCGGCTTATCGCATCTCCACCGTACGCGTGCCGATGAAAGAAGGCCTGTTGCGGGTTCTGCGCGATCGCCGCTTCCTCACCTATGTCCTGACGCTGACCGGTTACTACATGCTGGCGGTGCAGGTGATGCTGATGATGCCTATCGTGGTCAACGAAATTGCCGGTTCACCGGCGGCGGTGAAATGGATGTACGCGATCGAAGCGGCGCTGTCGCTGTCGCTGCTCTATCCGCTGGCGCGTTGGGGTGAAAAACACTTCCGGCTTGAACAGCGCCTGATGGCGGGTCTGCTGCTGATGACGCTCAGCCTGCTGCCGATCGGTCTCGCCACCAGCCTGCAGGGGGTCTTCACGCTGATCTGCTGCTTCTATCTGGGCTCGATCATCGCCGAGCCGGCGCGCGAAACGCTGAGCGCTTCGCTGGCCGATCCGCGTGCGCGCGGCAGCTACATGGGCTTCAGCCGCCTCGGTTTGGCGCTGGGCGGCGCATTGGGCTATACCGGCGGCGGCTGGATGTACGATACCGGACGGGCGATGAATATGCCGGAACTGCCCTGGTTGCTGCTCGGGGCCGTCGGTTTTGCCACGCTGCTGGCGCTGTACTGGCAATTCAGCCCGCGGCGCAACGCGTCGATGATGCTGCGCGGCGGTTAACGCCATAGAAATCCGGCCGAATCGGCAACAGCTGCTATCCTGTTAGTAAAAACCCCACAGGAGCCCGTCGGCATGATTGAAGAAGCGAAGTTACCGCAACTGCTCGAACATATGATACTGAACCTGCGCATGATTTATGCGCGCTCCACCCTGGTGGAAAAAGCGCTGGCCCACATCATCGCCGGCGACAGCGCGCTGAAAAGCGATATCATCAAACAGCTGCAGGTCGTCTCCGCCGCCAACGAGCGCGATCAGGTCGATCTGGAACAGGCCCGCATTCACCTGATCGATGTGCTCAATTCGGTACCGGCCAAGAAATAACGCCCCTCGCCCGCGCCTGTTGCGCGGGCAATGTCGCAATAACGCACCATCCAACACACGCGCTTCAAGACAGCCTCGGTAAGCTGTGGTAACTATTGCTGTTAAAACCTGACAACCCGGAGCAAGCATGAAACTGTTCATTTACGATCATTGCCCCTTCTGCGTTAAAGCCCGTATGATTTTCGGCCTGAAGCGCCAGCCGATTCGGCTGGTCACCTTGCTCAACGACGACGAGACGACCCCATTCAATCTGATTGGCACAAAAATGGTGCCAATCCTGATCAAAGACGACGGCGAAGCGATGCCGGAAAGCCTGGATATCGTGCGCTATGTCGATAGCCTGGACGGCAAGCCGGTGCTGACCGGTAGCACCAACCCGGCCATTGCCGAGTGGCTGCAGCGGGTCGGCAGTTACAGCGCCAAATTGCTGCTGCCGCGTATTGCGCATGCCGATTTCGAAGAGTTCGCCACCGACAGCGCCCGCCGTTACTTTATCGATAAAAAACAGGCGGCTATCGGTGATTTTGCCGAACATCTCGCCAACAGTGCCGATCTGATCGCCGAACTGGAAGCCGACCTGCAAGCGCTGTCGCCGCTGATCGTCTCCGCCGACGCGGTAAACGGCGAGCTGTCCGAGGACGACATTCACCTGTTCCCGCTGTTGCGCTCGTTGTCGATCGTCGCCGGGGTTGCGCTGCCGGACAACGTGGAAGCCTACCGCAACCGCATGGCGCAGCGCAGCGAGGTGCCGTTGCTGCTGGATATGGAACAATAACGTTCGAGAATGACAAATAAGGACATGGCGTACTGATGTTGAAAATGGTGCTCGCCACCGCTCGCGACCGGGCGCGGCTGAAGGAAATAACCTCCGTTCTGATTCGTTATGGTCTGCAAGACGTTCTGCGCCTGCTGGGCCTGGGAGCCTTGTTGCGCGGCGCCTGCGGTGAATCCGCCCCGCAGGATGCACAAACCCTGCCTGAGCGGCTGCGCGAAGCGCTCGAGGCGTTGGGCCCCACCTTCGTCAAATTCGGTCAGATCCTGGCCACGCGCTCTGATCTCCTGGATCCGGCCTGGACCGACGAACTGGATCGCCTGCACAGCCAGGCGGCGGTGTTGCCATGGGAAACGCTGGCGCCGCAAATCATCGCCGATCTGGGGGGCGAGCCGGAACAGCGGTTTGCCGAATTCGATCGCACGCCGCTGGCCGCGGCGTCAATGGCGCAAATCTACCGCGCACGCTTGCACAGCGGCGAGCAAGTGGTGGTAAAAGTGCTGCGGCCCGGTCTGGCGAAAA
The DNA here is from genome assembly GCF_016805595.1 of Serratia sp. 4542. NCBI lineage: Bacteria > Pseudomonadati > Pseudomonadota > Gammaproteobacteria > Enterobacterales > Yersiniaceae > Serratia > Serratia sp. 4542. The sequence goes on along the minus strand of NZ_RXKV01000010.1, from coordinate 495,456 downwards.
CCATCCACGCCGATCTGCGGCTGCTGGCCTCGCTGGCGGAGACCGTGGAGCAGCAGAGCCCGGCGCTGGCGCGCTATCGGCCGCGGCAGATGGTCCGAGCGTTGGCAACGGCGCTCAATCACGAGCTGGACTTGACCCACGAAGGGCATAACTGCGACCGCGTTGCCGGGATGTTCGCGCGTCAACCCGACGTGGTGGTGCCAAAAATCTATTGGCAATACTCTTCTCCCCGCCTGTTAGTGCAGGAATACTTGCCCGGCACCGCGCCGGAAAGCCCTGAACAGCTGGCGGCGGCAGGCTTTGACGGCCCGCTGCTGGCGCAACGCGGCGCCCGCGCCTTTATGAGCATGGTGCTGGAGCATCGGCTGTATCACGCCGATCCGCACCCCGGCAACGTCATGGCACTGAGCGGTGACCGCGTCGGTTTTATCGACTTCGGCATGGTGGGCCAGCTGTCCGAGCGGCGGCGCAACCAGTTGCTCCTGCTGCTGCAGGCCATCGCCGATCGCCAGTCCGAAGGCATCGTCAACACGCTGATCGCCTGGTCGGACAGCGAACCGTTGGACCTGATGGATCTGGAGTTGGCGGCACAAAACTTTCTCGACAAACAGGCCGCCACCACCCTGACGCTGGGTAAAGCCTTGACCGACCTGCTGGTGATGGCGCGCGAACACCAGCTGGCGCTGCCGCCCGATCTGGTGCTACTGTTCAAGGCATTAATCACCGCCGACGGCGTGCTGCATCGTCTGGATCCAAACTTCGACATCGTGGCCACACTCAAGCCGATGCTGCAACAAACGGTGCTGCAGCGCTACGCCCCCGACGCCGTGCGCCAGCGGCTGTTGGCCTTGGGCGGGGAAACGCTCGATGCCGGAGAAGAGCTGCCGCAAACGCTGCGGCTATTGGTTCGCCGCCTAAAACGCGGGCGGCTCAATGCCGATATCAACGTCAGTAACCTCGGCCAGCTGAGCAAAGCGCTGGAACGCGCCGCCGTCACCCTGGCCATCGCCATCGTCACCGCCGCTTTTGCCCTGGGGCTGGCGCCTTATCTGATGCATTCGTCGCTGCGACTGTGGGGCATTCCGCTGTTCCCGCTGTTGGGGGGCGCAGCCTGCCTGGCCGGCGTGATTCTCTTGGCGCTGCGGCTGCGGCGCTGACGCTTTCGGCGTTATCCGATAGGTCTTGCCCGCTTTTGCGCGCACTATCCTCTGCACATCGCCACCTGCCGTTTTCACGCGCAGGCGGAACGTTTATAATGATTAATCAATTATCTGCAGCACTTTTCGCCAGCAGTCGCAATGAGGCATTAATGAAGAAGATCCTGATGGGCGCAGCCGCCCTGCTGTTCGCCGGCGTATTGGCCGGTTGCAATCAACTGACCCAATACACCCTGAGCGAGCAGGAAGTGAATGATTACCTGCAGAAACACAATGATTATCAGAAGCAGATCGGCGTGCCCGGCCTGGTGGACGCCAACATCGTGCTGACGCAGCTGCAAAGCCAGATCGGCCGCAGCGAGCCGGGTAAAGTCACCCTTTCCGGCGACGCCAAGGTCAACATCACGTCGATTCTCGGCCCGCAGGCGGCGGACCTGAAGCTGACGCTGAAAGCGCAGCCGGTTTACGACCGTGCACAGGGCGCCATTTACCTGAAGGATATGGAGTTGACCGATTACAGCGTGCAGCCGGAAAAAATGCAGACGGTAATGAAAGCGCTGACGCCATACCTGAACCAGTCGCTGAAATCTTACTTCGACCAAAAGCCGGCTTATGTGCTGAATCCTGACAACAGCAAAACCGAAGCGCTGGCGAAAAAACTGGCGAAGGGATTGGAAGTGAAACCGGGTGAGTTGGTGATCCCGTTTAGCGACTGACCGAGCTTTGATGTATCAAGCCCGCCGATCGGCGGGCTTTTTATTGCGGGAAAGTATTACTGCGGCGCGCTGTAGGCAATCTCGCCGGTGTTGCAGTTGAGCGTCACGTTGTAGGTTTTATCCATCTTGGTACCCCGCACCGTCAGCGGCACCTGCCACACCTGATCCTTGCCGGTGATGGCATCCGGGCTGACCCAGGCGATCGGGGTTGCGGTGCCCAGCAGCTTTTTGTCCGCCTCCCAGCGCGTGATGCGGTTCTGCAAGAAATCACGCTTGACCTGAGCGGCAATATCCGCCGGCTGCAGACCGGCACACTGCCCCACCTTGGCGGTGCGTTGCTCTTGATCCTGCGCCCACACCGCAGTCGATGCTCCCATCATGGCCAACAAGGCGATAGCCAAACCCGTTTTTTTCATATGTCCTCCCGTTGTGATTAGCGCTATCCGGGCGCCCATCCCTGGCTCACAACAGGGTTTCGGCAAAGAGTTACCGTTTGACGAACTCGATGACAAACAGCGCATCCAGGCCCGGATAGATTTCCTTGATCACCTGCTTCAGCTCGCTCAGCGACATGTTCTCCTGCTGTGCGTGGCGTTCGGTCAGCGCATCCAGGCGCACCGGCGTTACCGACAGCACTTCGATAAAGCAGAAAAATACGCCGTCTTCATTGCGGCTTACGCGCAATACCTCGCCCGGTTCGAAGTGCGACTCACTGGCATCCCGAATGGTGATGGTTTTGCGCCCGGCCAGAATGTCTTGCTCAAAGCGGCTGAAGAAAGTTATTTCACGGCTCATTTTAGATCCTTTTTCATCACAACACCGCAACATAAGTCATTATGCCGCTTGCTTTTCTGACGCAGATCCCTCTTTTGAGTTAGAGACCGTTTTTTTCGCTTTCGCTTCCGTCGGTTTTTTGCCGGTTTCCGCCGGTGATGCGCCGCGCAGAATCAGACCCAGTGCGTCCTTATTCTCTGCCAGGAAGAAGCTCAGCCCTTCGCGCTGTTCGTCGTCCAGGTTCAGCGGCGCCTGTTGCAGCCACTCTCCGAGGTTATCCGCCAAATCCAGCATTTTGTCGTAGGCGTCGGCTTCTTTCTTGCTCGCGAAAGTCATTTTTTCCTCACCGTTTCTCACCACCACATATTTAACTTCAACCGCCATGCGTGCGTCCTCAAATACTCAAATAACTGTAATTATATACAGTATAAATAGATAGCGGCGGGAAGGCAAACCGCCACCCGCCTTCGGCTTATTTCAGCAGCCGCACCTTGCAGCTCTTGCCTTTGATTTTGCCCTGTTGCAGCTGCTGCAGCGCCTTGCGCGCGCTGGCTTTACGGATCGCGACGTAGGCATGCACCGGGAACATGTCGATCTTGCCCACTTCCGCCGCCGTCAGTCCGGCATCGCCGGTCAGCGCGCCAAGGATATCGCCGGGGCGGATCTTCGCCTTACGGCCGCCGTCGATGCACAGCGTCACCATCTCCGCCTCCAGCGAACCGTTAGCGGCCCCGCTCAGCTCGGACACCGGCGCCCAGGCAATGGTCATCTGCAGGTAGTCTTCAATCGCGTGCGCCCGCGCCATTTCCTGCGGCGTGCACAGGCTGATCGCCAGCCCGCTCATGCCGGCGCGGCCGGTACGACCGATACGGTGCACATGCACTTCAGGATCGAACGCCAGTTCGTAGTTAACCACCAGCTCCAGCTCTTTGATATCCAGCCCGCGAGCGGCGACGTCGGTCGCTACCAACACCCGGCAACTGCGGTTGGCAAAACGCACCAACACCTGGTCGCGGTCGCGCTGCTCCAGATCGCCATGCAGCGCCAGTGCGCTGATACCGCGGTCCTCCAGGGCCTCAAGCACCGTTTGGCAATCGCGTTTGGTATTGCAGAACACCACGCAGGACGCGGGTTGATGATAACGAATGGCCGACACCAGCAGCGCCGGCCGCTGATCGCGCGTGGTCTCATAGAAACGTTGTTCGATGGCGGTCTGCGCTTCGTCATCGTCCACTTCGACGCTCAGCGGCTGACGCTGAACGCGCTTGCTGATGCGTTCGATACCCGCCGGGTAGGTAGCGGAAAACAGCAGCGTCTGACGCTGCGGCGGCGTGTAGCTGATCACATCGTCGATGTCGTCGGCGAAGCCCATGTCCAGCATACGGTCGGCCTCATCCAGCACCAGCACCTTCAGCTCGTCCAGCAGCAGCGTTTTCTTGCGCAGGTGTTCCTGGATGCGGCCCGGCGTTCCCACCACGATATGCGGCGCGTGCACCAGCGAATCGAGCTGTGGCCCCATCGGTTGGCCGCCGCACAGCGTCAGGATTTTGATGTTCTGCGTGAAGCGCGCCAGGCGGCGCAGTTCTTTGCTCACCTGATCGGCCAGCTCGCGGGTGGGACAGAGCACCAGCGCCTGCGTGGCAACCTGAGCAACGACGATGTTATTCAGCAAACCAATGCCGAACGCCGCCGTTTTACCGCTACCGGTTTTCGCCTTGGCGCGCACGTCTCGCCCTTGCAGGATGGCGGGCAACGCGGCGGCCTGCACCGGCGTCATTTTGGCGTACCCCAGTTCGTTGAGGTTGGCCAACTGTTCGGCTGGCAGAGGCAGGGAAGAAAAAGAAACTGTGCTCACGGCGATAACTCTTATATGACGAATGGAATGGCGGCGCGCCCGCAGGCTGGCGCCGAATCAGCGGTAAATGATAACAGAGATGGGCGGCGTTACGGGCAGCGGGCATAAAAAAACCCGCCGGCGGCGGGTTTCTTGGCGGCTCAGTCGTTAAATAGCAACGACGTTGGCTGCGGCTGGGCCACGTTGGCTGTCCTGGATGGAGAACTCAACCTGCTGGCCTTCAGCCAGGGTCTTGAAACCATCGCTAACGATAGCGGAAAAATGAACGAAAACGTCTTTAGAGCCGTCGGCAGGCGTGATGAAGCCGAAACCTTTGCTTTCGTTGAACCATTTAACGTGACCAGTGATCTTGCTCATTTGTGTTTCCTTTACTTGATAAACCTGCCTTGACGGCACGAGACGCGAAAACCTTGCTATATGTAGGCCTTCTTTCGCCGTCGCTTATTAACGCACAATCGCCCATGCAGGGCAAATATTTCTGCTTGTTATAAAAACAGTCAGTTAGCAACAAACTTGGCGCGGCGGCTGCGCACGCAATCGTTTTCGTATATACTGCCCGCCGATCATCAATCCGCTTACTTTCACCGATCCAGGTACGAAACTATGTTAACGATTGGAACCGCCCTGCGCCCTTCCGCCACCCGCGTTATGTTGCTCGGCTCCGGGGAGCTGGGTAAAGAAGTCGCCATTGAATGCCAGCGCCTCGGTCTGGAAGTGATCGCCGTCGATCGCTATCCCGACGCCCCCGCCATGCATGTGGCGCACCGCAGCCACGTCATCAATATGCTGGACGGTGACGCGCTGAAAGCCGTTATCGAACAAGAGCGGCCGGACTATATCGTTCCCGAAATCGAAGCGATCGCCACCGCCATGCTGGTCGAACTTGAACGCCAGGGCCACCGCGTAGTGCCCTGCGCCGAAGCCACCCGCCTGACGATGAACCGTGAAGGCATCCGCCGCCTGGCGGCGGAAGAGCTTGGCCTGCCCACCTCCAGCTATCGCTTTGCCGACAGCGAGGCGACTTTCCAGCAGGCGGTCGAACACATCGGCTATCCGTGCATCGTCAAACCGGTGATGAGCTCTTCCGGCAAGGGGCAAAGCCTGATCCGCACGCCTGAACAACTGCAAAGCGCCTGGGATTACGCCCAACAGGGCGGCCGCGCCGGCGGCGGCCGGGTGATCGTCGAAGGGCTGGTAAGATTCGATTTTGAAATTACGTTGCTGACCATCAGCGCCGTGGACGGCGTGCACTTCTGCGAACCGATCGGCCATCGTCAGGAGGATGGGGACTATCGCGAATCCTGGCAGCCGCAACTGATGTCGGCGACGGCGCTGAGCCGGGCCCAGGCTATCGCGGAGAAAGTGGTGAAAGCCTTGGGCGGTTTCGGGCTGTTCGGCGTGGAGCTGTTCGTCTGTGGCGACGAAGTGATCTTCAGCGAGGTGTCACCGCGCCCGCACGATACCGGCATGGTCACGTTGATTTCACAGGATCTGTCCGAGTTCGCCCTGCACGTTCGCGCTTTTCTCGGGTTGCCGATCGGCGCCATCCGCCAGTTCGGCCCTTCCGCTTCGGCAGTGATCCTGCCGCAGCTCACCAGCAGCGATGTACGTTTCAGCGGATTGGAAAATGCGCTGTGCGGGCACAACCAGCTGCGCCTGTTCGGCAAACCGGAGATCGCCGGGCAACGTCGTCTGGGCGTAGCGCTGGCGACGGCGAGCACGACGGAACAGGCGGTGGAGCTGGCGAAACAAGCCGCCGCCGCCGTGGCGGTCAACGGCTGAAACTGACGGGGCCGCTTGCGCGGCCCCGATAACATCAATAGTCTTCGTCTTCTTCAGCATCGTCATCCCGCGACGCCTCCGGTGCGGCATCATGCTGCTCGTCTTCATCATCGTCATCGAACAGTACCGCAACCTGAGCGCCCTGATGCTTCTCACGAATTTCCTGCGCAACGCGAGCAATGGCTTCACCGCTGCTCATGCCCTGCTCCATCAGTTGATGGATGCGATCCGCCGCTTCCTGCTGCTCCGCGTGACTCAGTAATGGCATACCTGCATGCATGTGTCGTTCTCTCCGGCAAAAGGGAGAAGGAGTATACGCGCTAACGCGACGGATCCCAACGTCTTGTGCCTCAGGCCACTTGCGAGCAGCCGTTATCGCTGCGCCACTGCTTCAGGCGATGCCGCCACAGCATGACATGCCACCCCTGCTTCACGCCGCGCGCGTTGGCGAACATCGCTCTGTCGATGCCACGCTGATAAAACTCTTCGGTAATCTGATTCTGGGCGACCGGATCCGGCTCACGGCGAATGCTGTGGCAAATGCCCAACGCTTCACGGGTGATTTGCCAATGAAAAGCCGGACGAATAGCAATGCTGCTTGCATAGCGCAGATTGAGCCGCTCCAGCATTTCGACGATTTTCATATAGTGGCGTTGATAATCCACGTTTGCTTTGCCGGTGCGGCGACGATTGCTGATCGACTTGTCGTGTACTCGTTGACGGTACAGCGGCGTACTTAAATATTTGACCCGTTGGGCATTAAACATGACCTCGGTCGTCCAGGGAATATCCTGATGATGTAATCCCGGTTCAAAATAAAGCCGATGCCGGCGGATAAAATCGAGGCGATATATTGCCAACCATACAACGTGAATAAATTTTCTCGATTTCAATGCACGTTCGAGCCACTGTACGCCGGTGATAACGTCGGTGGTCTGTAAACGTGCCTCGGGAAAAATCGGCTGTAATTCGTCTTCACTGGCGAAATAGCGCTCGCCATTGCATTGCATCACGTCTAATTGGTGGAGCTCCGCCTGCTGCAGCAGCGTGGAATACATGTCCGGCGCCAGCAGATCGTCGGCATCGGGAAACGCCACGTATTTTCCCCGGGCCACGGCGAGCCCGGCATTACGCGCGTTAGAAACGCCGGCGTTGGCCTGATCGATGACCCGAATATGCGGATGCGCCGCCGCGTAACGGTGCGCGGTCTCTCCTGAACCGTCGGTAGAACCATCGTTGACGATGATCACCTCCAGGCGTTGTTCGCGTTGGGCCAGCAACGAAGCCAGGAAAGGCTCTAATAATTCTCCCGCATTGTGCATCGGGACGATGACGCTCAGCATTAACGACATAGGCAGCTCTTCAATGATAATGTAACAAAATAATAATTTTATTTTTTTTAAAAATATCAATCCATTCAGCGCCAGAGGGAATAAATAGGCCTAAGGCACTCAGATTTCCGCAACAGGCTAAATAAGATTTATCTTGTTTTGTCTTTTCATGCTTTCAGCAAGAAAAACAGTGTCGAATCAGGCATCCATTTCACAGAGTGGCCCGCGCGACAAAACACAGACAAAACTTTCCCGCATCACCCAGTTAATAACCATGGGTAACAATAAATTGATGAAATTAACGAATCGTTTTTATATTTCTCGGGTCTTGCGCCCTCGATAAAGCAGGATTCCAGTTTATTTGACGTTAAATTTTTAACATACCGAAGTATAATGAATGGCGCAAAAAATGCCTTATTTCAGGTTTATTGAACTGCCGTTTATGTGAACTGTGCTGCATGTCTCGCATGGCAAAACATGCATGCCGTAGCCGTCTATGGCACACTAACGCCCAGACATTGCCGTCTTCACAGCCAGGTTTTTTGACGTTCATGAGCGTAACCGCCCCAAACATAAAGTCTTTGCCCTATAGCCGCAGTGCCCTGATGACGCTTTTCGCCCCGCTTTCAGCACAGCCCTGGGCGATGTTGCTGCATTCGGGCTTTGCCGATCACTCGCATAACCGCTTCGATATTCTGGTCGCACAGCCGCGCGTTACGCTCACCACGCGTGGCCCCGACACGGTAATTGAAAGTGACGGCGTCACTACTCAGTCGAAGGAAGATCCGTTTTCCCTGCTGCAGCAGCAGTTGGCAGAGCAAGGTTGGCAGCCGGCCTTTAACCCGGATCTGCCGTTTCAGGGCGGTGCCCTGGGACTGTTCGGCTACGATCTTGGGCGCCGGGTGGAAACCTTGCCGCAGTTGGCCGAAGCCGACCTCGCGTTGCCGGACATGGCGGTGGGCATTTACGACTGGGCAGCGATCGCCGACCACCAATTGCAAACCCTGACGCTGCTCAGCTATGGCGATGTGGAGCAGCGCTGGCGCTGGCTCACTCGCCAAACCGCGCCGGCGGAGCGCCCTTTCACGCTGCGTAGCGGCTGGCATGCCAATATGACGCGGCGGCAATACGGCGAGAAGTTCCAACGTGTTCAGCACTACCTGCGCAGCGGCGACTGTTACCAGATTAATCTGGCACAGCGATTCTCCGCCGACTACCAGGGGGACGAATGGCAGGCGTTTTGCCGACTGAGCGCCTGCAACCGTGCGCCGTTCTCAGCCTTCCTGCGGCTGCCGCACAACAGCGTGCTGAGCGTCTCTCCCGAGCGCTTCCTCTGGCTGGAGCAGCAGCGTATCCAAACCCGCCCGATCAAGGGCACGCTGCCGCGGCTGGCGGACGCACAACAAGACGCCGCACAGGCTCGCCGTTTGGCCGATTCGCCCAAGGACCGCGCTGAAAATCTGATGATCGTCGATCTGCTGCGCAACGATATCGGCCGCGTCGCCCAGCCCGGCAGCGTACGGGTGCCGGAACTGTTCGTCGTGGAGCCGTTCCCGGCGGTACATCACCTGGTGAGCACCATTACCGCCACCCTGCCGGAGCAGACCTCGGCCACCGAGCTGCTGCGCGCCTGCTTCCCCGGCGGTTCGATCACCGGCGCGCCCAAGGTGCGAGCGATGGAAATCATCGAAGAGCTGGAGCCGCAGCGTCGCAACGCCTATTGCGGCAGCATCGGTTACCTGAGCGCCTGCGGCACCATGGACACCAACATCACCATCCGCACGCTCGTCACCGAAAACGGCCGCATCCACTGCTCCGCCGGCGGCGGCATCGTGGCAGACAGCCAGGAACAGGCGGAATACCAGGAAACCTTCGACAAGGTTGGTCGTATTCTGCCGCAGCTTGGGGAGTACTCCCTGTCGTGATCCCATCGAATTCACCGGCCTCACTGCACGCCTTTATCAGCCGTTTTCAACTGCAGTTACCGCAGGCGGCGCAGATCTCGCACAATGTGCGCCCGGCGGCGGTGCTGATCCCGATCGTTTGCCGCGCCGAGCCCACCTTGCTGTTGACCCGCCGTGCCGATTCGCTGCGTAAACATGCCGGCCAGGTGGCCTTCCCCGGCGGGAAAACCGATGCCGAAGACGGGTCGGCGATCGTCACGGCGCTGCGGGAAGCGCAGGAAGAAGTGGCGATACCGCCACACGCGGTAACCGTCCTCGGCCAAATGGCGCCGCTCGACAGCAGCACCGGATTTCAGGTCACGCCCATCGTCGGCCTCATCCCGCCGGACGTGCAGTTCCACGCCAACGAGGGCGAAGTGGCGGACGTGTTCGAGATGCCCCTGCGGGAAGCGCTGACCCTGTCGCGTTACTACCCGCTGGATATCCATCGCGCCGGCCACACGCACCGCATTTACCTCTCCTGGTATCACAGCCAGTTTATCTGGGGGCTGACCGCCGCCATTATTCGCCGCTTGGCGCAGCAGGTCAGTATTTGACCCGCATTGCGTGATCTGACTCGCAATCTGGCATGGCCGTCGACGTCCGCTGCAGGTAAAGCGATCGAAATCACTTCATTTGATCGCTTTTTCAACTACCGTTCTGGTTGAATGGTTTTAAAAAAACTGTAAACCCTCTCTTAAACCTTACGAAATACCTGTAAAATACCACCGTCCGAGATAAACCACTGTAGAAACAGGGATTAAGCCGGCGGCGTTCAGCACGGAAAGCTGGCGCGATTACCGCTAATGGAGCTTGGGCGAAAGCGGATACCCCGCTTAAGGGTTCGCCCCGGGTAATCAGCAAAAAAAGCGACACCACGGATTATTTAATTTCATGCGAAAAAGGCAGCCGAACCCGCACGGCCCTTTTACAATATCGCTGTTCCCTGCGCGGTTTTTAACCGCCGCAGCCATAACAATACGTCTCTTTAAGGAGTTTTAGCGTGATTAGCGTTTTCGACATGTTTAAGATCGGCATCGGCCCGTCCAGCTCTCATACGGTTGGACCGATGAAAGCCGGCAAACAGTTTGTCGACGATCTGGTAAATAAAGGCCTGATGCCTTCTATCACGCGTGTTGCCGTAGACGTTTACGGCTCACTCTCATTGACCGGTAAAGGTCACCATACCGATATCGCCATCATTCTCGGCCTGGCCGGCAATATGCCGGACACAGTCGATATCGATAGCATTCCGGGTTTTATTCGCGATGTAGAACAACGTCAACGCCTGATGCTGGCCAATGGCCTGCATGAAGTCGATTTCCCGCGCGACGGCGGCATGGTCTTCCGCAGCGACAACCTGCCGCTGCATGAGAACGGCATGCAGATCCACGCCTTCGCCGGCGAGAAAGAAGTGTACAGCAAGACCTACTACTCCATCGGCGGCGGCTTCATCGTCGACGAGGAGAACTTCGGCAAGGCCGGCGAGCAAGAGCTGAAAATGCCTTATCCGTTCAACTCCGCGCGCGAAATGCTCGACCACTGCCGCGAGACCGGCCTGTCGCTGTCCGGCATGGTGATGCAGAACGAGCTGGCGCTGCACAGCAAGCAAGAGATCGACACCTACTTCGGTAACGTCTGGCAAACCATGCGTGCCTGTATCGATCGCGGTCTGAACACCGAAGGCGTGCTGCCGGGGCCGCTGCGCGTGCCGCGCCGTGCCTCCGCGCTGCGCCGCATGCTGGTGGCGTCGGACAAACTGTCCAACGATCCGATGAACGTAATCGACTGGGTCAACATGTTCGCGCTGGCGGTGAACGAAGAAAACGCCGCCGGCGGCCGCGTGGTCACCGCGCCGACCAACGGCGCCTGCGGCATCGTGCCCGCGGTGCTGGCTTACTACGATCACTTCATCGAATCCGTCAGCCCGGATATCTATATCCGCTACTTTATGGCGGCAGGCGCCATCGGCGCGCTGTACAAGATGAACGCTTCCATTTCCGGCGCCGAAGTTGGCTGCCAGGGTGAAGTCGGCGTGGCCTGCTCCATGGCGGCGGCCGGTCTGGCCGAGCTGCTGGGCGGCAGCCCTGAACAGGTGTGCGTGGCGGCGGAGATCGGCATGGAACACAACCTGGGTCTGACCTGCGACCCGGTCGCCGGCCAGGTACAGGTGCCGTGCATCGAGCGCAACGCCATCGCTTCGGTCAAGGCGATCAACGCCGCCCGCATGGCCCTGCGCCGCACCAGCGAGCCACGCGTTTCGCTGGATAAGGTGATCGAGACCATGTACGAAACCGGCAAAGACATGAACGCCAAGTACCGCGAAACGTCACGCGGCGGCCTGGCGATCAAGGTGCAATGCGACTGACAGACAACCCCGCCGCCCGGCGGGGTTTTTTATGGGTAATCAATTCATTGACCGCTTTTAGTGACAATGTCACCAGAAAATATCCTGCATTTTTCTCATCGATCGGGCGGTTAGCCTGCAAATTGGCCTTCTGTTTTACCATACTGAAATAATTTACTGAGTTACCATCAATCTTGTATAACCTCAGGCTAGAATTAGCCGAGCGCAACTTAAGGATCTATGGCCTGACTGTGACTCGGAGCTGGATTACCGAACAAGGATTTACCGGATGTTGATGACCCACCTCGCCGCGTCCCGATATCGTTACTACCGTTGGCTGCTGGCCGGAGCGGTGGGCGTGGCTATTCTGTTGGTATCGCTGTATACCCGTTACTATCAAGAGGTCAAAAGCATCGAGCAGAGCCAGCAGACGTTGGCTACCCGCACCGTCGGCAAGATCAACCAATTGCTGACGCCAGCGCAGATGCAGGCGGAACGCAGTATGGACATGCTGGACCAACCCTGCGAAAACGTTTCATCGACCCTGCGCTTTCGCGCCGCGCAAAATCAGGCGCTACGCGCGATGTTGCTGGTGAAAAACGGTGTTATTTACTGCTCCAGCCTGTTTGGCGCCCGTCATTATCAGCTGGCCGCGGTGATGCCCACCTTCGTCGACAGCAACGCCAGGCTGGCGCTGCGCCCCTCTCTGGCGGTCAGCAAAGGCCTGCCCACGCTGGTGATGTGGACGCCATCCCCCCGTGATAAAACCAGCGGCGTGCTGCACGTATTCAATATCGAGCTGCTGTCCAACTTTTTACTCGAACCGCAAGAGCCTTACGTTCAGCGAGTGGTCCTGAACGTGGACGACAGCAGCCTGGAATATGGCCGCCGCGAAATCCTGAGCCGCGACACCCTGACCAACGACCTGCGCTACACCGCCGGCTCCGCGCTGTACCCGTTCTCGATTTCACTGTTCGGCCCACAGATCGGCATGCTGGCGCTGTCCGCATTGCCGCGCCATATCCCGCTGGCGCTGTTGATCAGCCTGCTGGCGGCCTATGTGGTCTATCTGCTCACCGCCAACCGCATGAGCCTGTCTTACCACATCGGCCATGCCATCACTCATCGGGAGTTCCGCGTCTACTGTCAGCCTATCATCCACAGCGACACCGGGCGCTGCGCCGGCGTCGAGATGCTGCTGCGTTGGAAAAAGAAGCGACAAGGATGGATCTCGCCTGACGTGTTTATTCCGCTGGCCGAGCAGCATGAGCTCATCATTCCGCTCACTCGCTATCTGATGAACACCGTGACGGAAAATCTGCAGCTGTTCCCGCCACGACCGTCCTTCTACATCAGCATCAACGTCGCCGCCGAGCACTTTAAAACGCTCAACATCATCGACGATATCCGCCAGATTTGGCTGCCGGCGCACCCGATGCCCTCATTGATGCTGGAGCTGACCGAACGCACCGCGCTGTCGGCGATCCAGTATGACCAGATCCGCACGCTGAAAGACATGGGGATCATGCTGGCCATCGACGATTTCGGCACCGGCCACAGCTCGCTGAGCTACCTGAAAAACCTCAGTCCGGACGTCTTGAAGATCGATCGCGGGTTTACCGCCGCCATCGGCACCGATGCGGTCAACGCCACAGTGACCGACACCATCATTACGCTGGCGCAGCGCCTGAAGCTGAAACTGGTGGCAGAGGGGGTGGAAACGGAGGAACAGGCCGACTATCTGCGCTCACGCGAGGTCAATGCCCTGCAAGGGTATTATTTCGCCAAGCCGATGCCGATTCATGTTTTCCCGCTGTGGTTGCAGCAGTACGAATCGCGCGTCAGGAAAGCGGAAGAGGAACCGCCGGAGGCCTGAGCCCCCGGCGGGAGGGTTACGCGTGCGCCGGGTCGTCCAGGGCGACGCGGGTAACGCGCACCAGTTCGATACGGTATTCGGACACCTCAACGATATCGAAACGCAGGTGGTTCAGCTCGATGGTGTCTCCCGCCACCGGCATCTGCCCGTAGTGGGCCAACAGCAGCCCCGCCAGGGTGGCGTAGTCGGCGGTGGGGCTGACCAGGTCATCGCAGGCCAGCGCCTGTTCCAGCGAGTGCAGATCGGTTCCGCCCTTCACCAGCCAGCCGTCGCCTTCCGCCACGATGTCCGGCGTTTCGTCCTCGTCCGGGAATTCACCGGCAATCGCTTCCAGCACGTCCAGCGGCGTCACCAGCCCCTGCACGACGCCGAACTCATTGGTGACCACCACCAGACGCCCTTTGGCGCGACGCAGCACCGCCAGCAGCTTGATGACGTCCATGGTTTCCGGCACCACGATCGGCGGCGTGCGGGCGGCGAACTCGGCGATGTCTTCACCCTGCTCCAGCGCCACCAGCAGATCCTTGGCGCGTACCACGCCGACAATCTCATCCACCGAATCACGACACACCGGGAACAGGCTGTGCGGCGTATCCAGCAGCTGTGCGCGTACCTCCTCGCGGGAGCGCTCGCAGTCGACCCAGGAAATGTCGGTGCGCGGCGTCATCACGCTGCGCAATGAACGCGAGGCCAGCGTCAACACGCCGCTGATCATATAGCGCTCTTCCGCCGCAAAGGTTTCATCCCTCGGCAAGGCGACCGCATCGTCCGTCTGCTGTGTACGCTGCTGCCCCATCAGGCGCATGATCGCTTCCGCGGTGCGCTCGCGCATCGGGCGACGCGCTTGATGCTTGATGAAGTTGCGACGCGCGATCTGGTTGAACAATTCAATCAGGATCGAGAAGCCGATAGCGGCGTACAGGTAGCCTTTAGGAATGTGCAAACCGAAGCCTTCGGCGATCAGGCTAAGGCCAATCATCAACAGGAAACTCAGGCACAGCACCACGATGGTCGGGTGCGCGTTGACGAAGTTGGTCAACGGCTTCGACGCCAACAGCATCACCGCCATCGCGATCACTACCGCCGCCATCATCACCGGCAGATCGTTCACCATACCCACGGCGGTAATCACCGCATCGAGCGAAAACACCGCGTCAAGGATCACGATCTGCACCACCACCGCCCAGAACTTGGCGTAACCGCGGTTGGCGCCGTCCTGGTGCGTCTGCCCTTCCAGCCGTTCGTGCAGCTCCATGGTCGCCTTGAACAGCAGGAACACCCCGCCGAACAGCAGGATCAAATCGCGGCCGGAGAAGCTGAAATCGCCGACGCTGAACAGCGGCGTAGTCAGGGTTACCATCCAGGAGATCACCGACAGCAGGCCCAAACGCATCAGCAACGCCAGCGACAGGCCAATGATGCGCGCCTTATCGCGCTGCTTCGGCGGCAGCTTGTCGGCCAAAATGGCGATGAACACCAGGTTGTCGATGCCCAGCACGATTTCCAGCACCACCAGCGTAAGCAACCCCGCCCAAATAGAGGGGTCCATTAAAAATTCCATATCAGACTCCAGAGAAAAGTGGGAATGCGCGCACACCGCTCAGACGTGACGATGCCGCCGCTGCATGGGCGCAGTCGACAATAGCAAAGTGACGGGATGGGATTACCGGGAGATGGCCGAAGGGCCGAACAGCATATGCAACGCCAGCAGGTGGCGGGTGAAACCTAGTAAAACAGTAACTTCGGTGACAGTCCATAGGGAGGGCTGAGGCCCTTCACTCCTTAGTGATGAAAGAGGAAATTACTGTATCAGGATTTTTCTGGGGGACAAAGCGGCTTTTTCAACGGCGGTTTAGCATGGCGCCGCGCCGTATCATCTGCGACAGCTAAGATTTCTCCGAGCATTCAATAACGGAGCAGCGTCACAAAAAATATTTTTTCACTCACTAAAATAAATGTCGCGTTCGTGAAGCATCACGCACAGGCATTTGAAACTGCGTGAGAAATGTTAGGCGTGCGTTTCTTTTTTTCTACCATAATGTATCTGAACCGCGGAAGTGACTGCCAAGACGGCGCGGAGAAACGACACAAACCGCGCCTGGAGTTCAACGAGGAGGTAGCGAGTGGCAATAGCTATTATCATCGGCACACACGGGGCTGCAGCGGAACAACTGCTGAAAACGGCGGAGATGCTATTGGGCGAGCAGGACAACGTCGCCTTTATAGACTTCGTTCCCGGTGAGAATGCCGAAACGTTAATCGTCAAGTACAACGAAAAAATCAGTGGGTTGGATACCAGCGGCGGCGTGCTGTTCCTGGTGGATACCTGGGGCGGCAGCCCGTTCAACGCCGCCAGCCGCATTGCGGTCGACAAAGAAAACTATGAGGTCGTCACCGGGGTCAACATTCCGATGCTGGTGGAAACCTTCATGGCGCGGGACGACAACCCCGCCTTCGATGAACTGGTGGCGCTGGCGTTGGAAACCGGCCGCGAAGGCGTGAAAGCGCTGAAAAAACCGCAGGAAGAACCCGCAAAACCCGCAGCACCCGTCGCCAAAGCCGCTGCCCCTCAGGCGCCGCTGGGGCCGAACGACCACATGAAAATCGGCCTGGCGCGCATCGATGACCGTTTGATTCACGGCCAGGTCGCCACCCGCTGGACCAAAGAAACCAACGTCAGCCGCATTATCGTCGTCAGCGATGAAGTCGCCGCCGACCATGTGCGCAAAACCCTGCTGACCCAGGTCGCCCCGCCGGGCGTCACCGCTCACGTGGTGGACGTGGCGAAGGCGATCCGCGTCTGGAACAACCCGAAGTACGCCAACGACCGCGTAATGCTGCTGTTTACCAACCCGACCGACGTTTTGCGTCTGGTGGAAGGCGGCGTGGATATTCAATCCGTCAATATCGGCGGCATGGCGTTCCGCCAGGGGAAAACCCAGGTGAACAACGCCGTTTCCGTCGATGAAAAAGATATCGAAGCGTTTAAGAAACTGAACGATCGCGGTATCGAGCTGGAGGTGCGTAAGGTCTCGTCCGACAGCCGGCTAAAAATGATGGACCTGATTAACAAACTCAATTAGTGGCGCCAGCCGCTGATTATTTTACTCAGAGCTTTTTGGTCATAGGAGAAGTGCAATGGAGATCACCACTCTTCAGATTGTGCTGATATTTATCGTTGCCTGTATCGCCGGGATGGGTTCCGTCCTCGACGAGTTTCAGTTCCACCGTCCGCTGGTCGCCTGTACCCTGATCGGCTTCATTCTCGGCGATATGAAAACCGGCATCATTATCGGCGGTACGCTGGAAATGATCGCCCTGGGCTGGATGAACATCGGTGCGGCAGTCGCACCGGATGCCGCCCTGGCGTCCATCATCTCGACCATTCTGGTCATCGCCGGCGGGCAAAGCGTCGGCGCCGGTATCGCCCTGGCCATTCCGCTGGCGGCGGCCGGCCAGGTGTTGACCATCATCGTACGTACCCTCACCGTGGCCTTCCAGCACGCGGCGGACAGCGCGGCGGAGCGCGGCAGCCTGCGGGCCATCACCTGGATCCACATCGGCGCCCTGCTGCTGCAGGCGATGCGTATCGCCATTCCGGCAGTCATCGTCGCCATCTCGGTTGGCACCGCCGGGGTACACGCCCTGCTCAACTCGATCCCGGAAGTGGTCACCAGCGGCCTGAACATCGCCGGCGGCATGATCGTGGTGGTCGGTTACGCGATGGTGATTAACATGATGCGCGCCGGCTACCTGATGCCGTTCTTCTACCTTGGTTTCGTGACCGCCGCCTTCACCAACTTCAACCTGGTGGCGCTCGGCGTCATCGGCGTGGTGATGGCCGTGCTGTATATCCAGCTCAGCCCGAAATACAACAAGTCCCAGGTTGTCCAGGCCGGCCCGGCTAATGCGAACGATCTCGATAACGAACTCGACTAGGAATAGGTGAGAGAAATGGTTGATACAACTGCTCAAAAGAAACTCACGCCGGCCGATATTCGCGGCGTATTCCTGCGCTCCAACCTGTTCCAGGGGTCGTGGAACTTCGAGCGCATGCAGGCGCTGGGTTTTTGCTTCTCGATGGTACCGGTGATCCGTCGCCTGTATCCGGAAAACAATGACGATCGCAAACAGGCGATCAAGCGCCACCTCGAGTTCTTCAACACCCACCCTTACGTGGCGGCGCCGGTGCTCGGCGTGACCATGGCGATGGAAGAGCAACGCGCCAACGGCGCGCCGATCGACGACGGTGCGATCAACGGCATCAAGGTCGGTCTGATGGGGCCATTGGCGGGCGTCGGTGACCCGATTTTCTGGGGCACCGTGCGGCCGGTGTTCGCCGCGCTCGGCGCCGGTATCGCCATGAGTGGCAGCCTGCTCGGGCCGATCCTGTTCTTCGTGCTGTTCAACCTGGTGCGCCTGCTGACCCGCTACTACGGCGTGGCCTACGGTTACCGTAAAGGGGTGGATATCGTCAACGACATGGGCGGCGGCTTCCTGCAAAAACTGACGGAAGGGGCGTCCATTCTCGGCCTGTTTGTTATGGGCGCCTTGGTCAACAAGTGGACGCACGTGAATATCCCGCTGGTGGTGTCCAAGATCACCGACCAGACCGGGCATACCAACGTCACCACGGTGCAGACCATCCTCGACCAGCTGATGCCGGGCCTGGTACCGCTGCTGCTGACCTTCGCCTGTATGTGGCTGCTGCGCAAAAAAGTCAATGCGCTGTGGATCATCATCGGCTTCTTCGTCATCGGTATCTTTGGCTATTGGATTGGCCTGCTGGGCCTGTAATCGTTCGAATCGGCCGGGGGGCAACCCCCGGCTTTTTTATGTGTGGAGCAAGAGATGTCACTGACCGACGCCGTACTGATGCTGTTTATCGCCCTGCTGTTGCTGTACTCGCTGTATGACGAATTCGGCATGGACCTGCTGAAAGGTAAAACACGGCTTAAAGTGGCGCTCAAACGCCGTCATCGCCTCGATAGCCTGATTTTCGTCGGCCTGATCGCCATTCTGATTTACCGCAACGTCACCACCAACGGTGCGGTATTAACCACCTATTTGCTTATTTCTTTGGCGCTGCTCGCGATCTATATCTCTTATATTCGCGCCCCCAAGATGGTGTTTAAAGCACAGGGTTTTTTCTTCGCGAACGTGTTTGTCGAATATAACCGCATTAAAGCCATGAATTTATCGGAGGATGGCATTCTGGCCGTCGACCTGGAACAGCGCCGGCTGTTGGTTCAGGTGACGCACCTGGATGACCTGGAGAAGATTTACCACTTTTTCATTGATAATCAATAGATAAAGAAAAGCTCATTTTACTTTCGCTCAAACCTTGCGCTGCTTGTGGATAATTAATCGGCAGCGCCATTTTTACTCTGACTATTATTTCCGCAACATTGTTACCCACGTCTACATTATATTCCCGCATGAACTTAGATTAATGAAAACGAGTCTCAATTAAGAGCGAACATGACTCTAGAATAAAGTTGTCGGTGGCGGAAATAATATGGTATGGTTGCGCCGTCATTGGGGAGTAGCCGGTTTCTGGAGAATAAAACGCCAGAAACGCCCGTATCAACATACTCGTTTCGCCGTATGAAACGTGGTGCGGGCAGCCAGGTAAGGTTGGCGAGACCATAGACACGTAACTCCGTCGTTTGGTTGGGGGTGGGTTACGTGTATATGGAGCCACCCGGCCGAGGCTATTTCACATGAACCTTTCAGCAACACTCATTCTCGCTTTTGGCATGTCCATGGATGCTTTCGCCGCTTCGATCGGCAAAGGTGCCAGCCTGCATCAACCCCGTTTCCGCGAAGCGATCCGCACCGGCCTGATCTTCGGCGTGGTCGAAGCGATCACCCCGCTCATCGGTTGGGCCATCGGTCTGTTCGCCAGCCAATACATCATGGAATGGGACCACTGGGTCGCCTTCTCCCTGCTGTTCATTCTCGGCATGCGCATGATCGTCGAAGGGGTGCGCAACAGGCCCGATGAGGAAGAGAAGGTCAAACGCCACGGCTTCTGGATCTTGGTGGCCACCGCTATCGCCACCAGCCTCGACGCTATGGCTATCGGCGTCGGCCTGGCCTTCCTGCAGGTGAATATCGTGCATACCGCCATGGCCATCGGCTGCGCCACCATGATCATGGCGACGCTGGGCATGATGATTGGCCGCTTTATCGGCCCGCTGCTGGGCAAACGCGCCGAGATCCTCGGCGGCGTGGTGCTGATCGGTATCGGCGTCAACATTCTGCTGGAGCACCTCGGCTACCTGGCCTGAGGCGATGACTCTGCAAAAAAACCTGCCGCGGCAGGTTTTTTTGTTTTTGAGTTCAAGGTCCCTTAGGCGTGACGTCGGTACAACGCCAGGACGAAATCCGTCTCGCACACGAACTCGGCGCCATCCGCCAGCCGCTGCTGCACCTCCGGCGTAGCACGCCAGGCGAACGGTGTCATCTGCAGCAGGTTGGCGGCCTGCGCGCCCGGCAGGGTCATCGTATAGGCCAACGCCTCTTTACGCTCGCACTCGAAACCGTCGAACTGTTCGTCCTGCTCGGCATGCAGCTGCACCTGCTGGTAGACCTGCTCTTTCAGCTGGTACAGATGACGCGGGCCCGGCGAAACCGTCACCACCACACCGCCCGGCTTCACCACCCGCGCCAGCTCCTCTGCCTTGCAAGGCGCATAAATGCGCAAGACCGCATCCAGCGCCGCGTCGGCGAACGGCAGACGGTGGCTGGAGGCGACGCAGAACGAGACCGCAGGATAACGTTTGGCGGCGTAGCGGATCGCTACCTTGGCGACGTCCAGCCCATAGACCGCCATATTGCGCGCCTGCGCCAGCCGTGCGGCCACGGCGGCGGTGTAATACCCTTCCCCACAGCCTATGTCCAACAACGCGCCTGCATCGGCCGCCAGCGCCAAATCCAGCCACTCGGCCACCTGCTGCTGCAGCGGTTGATAATAACCGCCGTCGAGAAACGCGCGCCGTGCCTGCATCATTTCCGCGCTGTCTCCCGGCTGCTTCGATCGTTTATGCTGCACCGGCAGCAGATTGACGTAGCCTTCTTTGGCTTGATCGAACTGATGATTGCCGTCGCAACGCCAGTGTTGCGATGAAAAATGCAGCGGTTGATGACACAGAGGGCATTGATAAGACATGAAATGGGCTTCCAGAAAGACAGGGCGCGGCTAGTCTAAAGAAGGCGTCGGCTCGATGCAAGGCGCATCCCCGCTCGCTTTCGCCGCCAACAACGCCTGGTCAAGCGGGGAAAAAGCTGGCTACACTGAGAGTCTGTTTTCTCACGCAGGTGAAAATAACTTATGAGCGATCGTTCCGCGCTGCTCGATGCGGTGCCCCACATTCAGCACGGCTTCGGCAGCAAACTCGCGCTGCTGCCCGGGCATCTGCTGCCCTACAGCGCCACGCTACCGGAAAAGAAGCAGGTGCACGGCATCCGTATCGTCGACGTGCTGCAACCGGCGCAGGCGTGCGGCGAGGCCGATGGTTTCTATACCCGCCAGCCCGGCATTCTGCTCAGCGTACTGACGGCGGACTGTCTGCCGGTGCTGTTCAGCCGCCGCGACGGGGGCGCCATCGCCGCGGTTCATGCCGGCTGGCGCGGGCTACTGGACGGCATTCTGGAACAGATGGCAGCGCGCATTCGCCAGGACGGCGACACCGCCGATTGGGTGGCCTCTATCGGCCCTGCCGCCGGCCCGTGCTGCTACGAAGTCGATGAAGCGCTGGTGGAAAATTTTAAACAGCGCCTGCCGCTGCCCGCCACGCTGATCAGCCCACATTACCGGCATCTGGATCTGGCCGCGATTGCCGAATACAAGCTGGCGGCGCTCGGCTTCGCCGCCGTTGACCGCGCAGGCAGCTGCACCATCTGCACGCCGGACGTCGACCCACAGCGGCCACAGCGCTTCAAATACACCAGCTATCGCCGCAACAGCCACCGGCGCGCGCAGGATCCGACGCATCCGGGGATCAAAGGCCGCAACCAGTACGCCGGCATCATCATCGCCGCCGGATGACGGAAACGAAAAAGCCCGCTCGAAGGCGGGCTTTTTGTACAGCTGACGCTGATTAGATAGCAGTAACGTTTACTGCAGATGGGCCTTTCTGGCCATCTTGGATTTCGAACTCAACGTTCTGGCCTTCAGCCAGGGTTTTGAAGCCGTTACCCTGGATTGCAGAGAAGTGTACGAACACGTCTTTGCTGCCGTCAGCCGGGGTGATGAAACCGAAACCTTTAGACTCGTTGAACCACTTAACTTGACCTTTGATCTTTGCCATCTTGAGTATTTCCTTTGGATTGTTTAAACCGCCCGAGGGCGTTACATAGACAAACTAGAGTCGTTACTGCTTGAGGCACTAAGATAAGGATCGGCAGAGAAGCGGTATTCAACGCTAACGTCTTTACTCAGAACTTCTTTACTGAAAATGCCACACATATACAGAACTGTACCTCGTTTTACCCAGATGCGTTATCACATACTCTGTATGCGATGGCAAGCCATTTTTAATCACTGAACGACATGTCGCACATATTTGAAACGGTCGAGAGCCACATTTGCTTAAATAGGCCAAAAGATGTTGAAGCATCGGCTATTTTCTGCTTGCCAAACTGGCTGCGCCAGACCCCGCATTCTGATAGCGTTTTAACAAAACTTTCATCGTTTTGACGCATCTCCTTCTCGACGTTTTCGCTTTTTCGTCGCTTATAGCGTTAAAAAATTTGAATCTTTATGGAATGTCATATGCAACATTTGAATATCGATGAACGGGGGCCAATTTATTCAATGCTCCTCCGACCTTTTACCGTCGG
Organism: Serratia sp. 4542; assembly: GCF_016805595.1. Taxonomy (NCBI): domain Bacteria; kingdom Pseudomonadati; phylum Pseudomonadota; class Gammaproteobacteria; order Enterobacterales; family Yersiniaceae; genus Serratia; species Serratia sp. 4542. The sequence goes on along the minus strand of NZ_RXKV01000010.1, from coordinate 472,828 downwards.
AAAGCGCATTCACCATCGGCCTTCAGCCCTGTCACCGCACGGCATGCGCCAGAGCGTGACGAGAGCCGGCAACCGCGCTGACACGCCGACCAACGGCTGCATAAGCATGCAACGTCCTGACGCCTCCCCCGCTGGCCGGTGGCTTCATCCTAAATAATCCGAAAACCCTAAATCTGAATAACCGGAATAACCTTATGAATAGCGAAAGTGCGGCATTGAATTAAATCCGGAAAATCGGGTGGTTATTTGGATCCCACCCCGCACTTATCAATTTTGCTAATTACTGCCACGCTTTCAAACCGTTGATCTTATTCTTTCCTCTGTACCACCGGGTGGATAGACAACGCCTGCTGCGAGTCCTGCAACGCGATGCGCTCGCCAATCTTCAGCGGATGGAATTGATGCTGTTCCAGCCCCGCCTCGCTCAGCGCCAGGTTCAGTTGCTGCGGCGGTTCGTCCAGCGATTCATCCGCCAGTTCGAATACCCCCCAATGGATGGGAATGGCTCGCGGCTGATTCAGCTCGCGATACAGCGCCACCGACTGCTGCGGATCCATATGCTGCTCCTGCATGAACCAGCGCGGCGCATAGGCGCCAATGGGCAGTGCCGCCACGTCGAACGGGCCCAGCCGTTGACCGATTTCCGCCAACCGCGCCGAATAGCCGCTGTCGCCGGAAAAATAGAACCGCAGCGCCGGATGATGGATCACCCAACCGCACCACAGCGAGCGATTGCGATCCCACAACGTGCGCATGCTCCAGTGCCGCGCCGGGGTGGCGTAGACCGTCAGCCCACCTAACGACAGGCTCTGCCACCAGTCCAGCTCATGCACCTTCAGCCGATAACGGCGGAACCAACGCTTCAAGCCGAGCGGCACGATAAACTCGGCCTGTGGGAAGCGCCGCGCCAGCTGCCGTACCGTGCGCCTGTCGAGGTGGTCATAATGATTATGGGAGATCAGCACGGCATCCACCGCCGGCAATTGCTCCACCGTCAGCGGCGCCGGCGTTCTGCGCTTCGGCCCGTAGAAGCTCAGCGGCGAGGCGCGTTCGGACAACACCGGATCGATCAAGATATAGCGGCCACCCAGCCGCAATAGCATGGATGCATGCCCCAGCCACCAGATGCTGTCATCGCTGCCGCTGAGATCGGCGGGTTGCCACCAGCGTTCGGTAAATTGCGCGTAGCCCTGCTGCGGCGGCCTGGGCAGCCCCTGCCGCTTGCGCTCATCCTGCCAACGCTGCAGGTCGCCCTCCTGGCGCTGAGAGGGTTCCGGGTTGCGAAATCCCTCCGGCGTGTGATGCGCCTTGGCCGCGTCGTAATAACGATTGATTCTCTTCATCCAGCCCCTTCTCCTGACCGCTGCGCCCCCTGCATGGGCGTGACTTTCAGTGTAACAAACCCGACGAGACTCGCACTTCGTCAGCCGTGCGCTGCATTGCGGGACCTTTTGCCGTATGCTGTTGTCTCACTCCGGTGAGACAGCCAGGGCCGCCAAGAGCCCGTTAAGACTCTCTTAAGATCTTTGTGATTGACTTGTAGGGCATACAGAAAAGGAGAAGTTATGAGTCGTTCTACATCCCGCAAATCAGGCATCGGCCTGGGGCGCCGTATTCGCAGCGCGCTGCTGGCGCAGAAGCAATACTGGAAAATGTATTTCGCCATGAAGCTGCGCCGTCTGCGCGTACCGGCGCCACTGGTTCTGCTGGGCGGTTCGCTGCTCGGGTTTTTCATGCTGACCCTGCTGATGCTGAGCGTGGTCGCCATCGACGTGATCAGCACCCTGCTGCTGCTGTGCCGGAAACTGCTGGGGCGGGGTCACGGTGAGGGGCGCGCCTTTATGCCGCGCGGCTGACGTAGAAAAGAAGCGGAGGCGCAGACTACGCCTCCGCCGCATACCGATTAGCGCTTGGCGCCTTTACGGCGCGTCAGCATAAACCCGCACCACAGCACCGCAATCCACACCGGCATCAGCAACACCGAAATGCGGATCCCTTCGCTGAAATACATAATCACCAGAATCAGGCCGAGGAACGCCAGGCACAGGTAGTTGCCGAACGGATACCACAGCGCCTTAAAGCTGGGAATGACGCCCTGGCGATTCTTGGCGGCGCGGAATTTCAGGTGCGCCAGGCAAATCATCACCCAGTTGATCACCAACGTTGACACCACCAGCGCCATCAGCAGCTCAAACGCCTTGCCGGGCATCAGGTAGTTGATCAGCACGCCAATCGAGGTAATCAACGCCGACAGCGCGATGGACAATACCGGCACGCCGCGTTTATTCACGCGCGTCAGCGCCTGCGGCGCATTGCCCTGGCTGGCCAGCCCGAACAGCATGCGGCTGTTGGCGTAAACGCCGCTGTTGTAGACCGACAGCGCGGCGGTCAACACCACCACGTTGAGCACGGTCGCCACCAGATTGCTGTTCAGCGCATGGAAGATCAGTACGAACGGGCTACCGCCCTCCACCACTTGCCCCCATGGATAGAGCGACAGCAGCACGGTCAGCGAGCCGATATAGAAGATCAGAATGCGGTACACCACCTGATTGGTGGCTTTGGGAATGCTGCGGCGCGGATCGGCGGCTTCCGCCGCGGTGATGCCGACCATTTCCAGCCCGCCGAACGAGAACATGATGACCGCCATCGCCATCACCAGCCCGGAGAAGCCATGCGGCATAAAGCCGCCCTGCTGCCACAGGTTGGTGATGCTGGCCTGCGGGCCGCCGTTCCCGCTGACCAACAGCCAGGCGCCGAACACGATCATGCCGACAATCGCCACCACTTTGATGATGGCGAACCAGAACTCGGTTTCGCCGTACAGACGCACGTTCACCAGATTAATCAGGTTGATCAGCACGAAAAACAGCGCGGCGGAGGCCCAGGTGGGGATTTCCGGCCACCAGTACTGAATGTAGATGCCGACGGCGGTCAATTCCGCCATGCCGACCAGAATGAACATTGCCCAGTAGTTCCAGCCGGAAAGGAAGCCGGCGAAGTCGCCCCAATATTTATAGGCAAAGTGGCTGAAAGATCCGGCGACCGGCTCCTCCACCACCATTTCGCCCAGCTGGCGCATGATTAAAAACGCGATAAAACCGCCGATGGCGTAGCCCAACAGCACGGCGGGGCCGGCCATTTTAATGGTTTGCGCAATGCCGAGAAATAAACCGGTACCGATGGCGCCCCCGAGGGCAATAAGCTGTATGTGTCTGTTTTTTAAACCGCGTTTTAGCGGAGTGTCCTGATGCTGACCGCCCATCTTATCCTCATATGGCGTACACCCTTGCCGTTATCGGCCAAGATTTCACCAATCAATAAATGTATCTGCGGGCGGCTTTTTAACACTTAACCCCGTGAGCATCAAGGAGAAGCGCCCCGAGACGGCGGGCCGGAGCGCGATTTTTTTAGCGTGAGAAAGCGGATAAGGGCGGCGTTTAGCCGGGCATTCCGCACAGTTTGGTCAGGTTGCGCGCGCCGATCATCAGCGTGGCGACATAAGATTGGCTACGCGTGACCACTTCCACCGCCACGCGATCGTTTTGATATTTTATCAGGTAGGTCGAGGGCCAGCCCTGACGGCGCTGGCCGAAGCTTTCGGCATGACGATCGATCGCCGCATGGGCAATCACCAGATGAGACAAGTTTTTATCACCTTTGATAATGCGCTTCATAAACAGCCTCCGCCAACGACAGCTCTGTTATTAGAAAAAGGAGAAACTCTTACCAATCACCGGTATTGTTCGAATCAGTTAGCCTGCTGGCTCATCAGGAAGCAGATCATCGCCGCGCGCAGCGGGCTGACGCTGTCCGCCTGCCATTCACCGCCCTGGGTGCTCATGCGCGCCTGCCATTGCGGGCTGTCGCTTTGGTTATCGGGGTTCAGACTGATTTTGTTGGCGCAAATGATCGGCCAGGCATCGGAGGGATTCTTGCAGTAATCTTTACCTTTCACACCACCGTAGGGATACCACTTGTCCGGGTTCTCCCCGGTCAGCAGCGCGATGCTGCGGTTCACTTCGGCATCGCTTTCTTCGTACCATTTAATCATCGGCTTTATCCATCTTTCGTAAGGTTCGCGCTACATTACGATGTCTGTACGACAGTTTTATGACAGCGCCGCCGGTTTTCACATTATCTCTACTAATGCTTTGCCCCCTTTATCTTTCCTTAGCGTCTGCGTACACTTTTCCCTCTGTTCAGCGCCCAGGAAATGCATGCATGTTGACCGGCCTCAATCACCTGACGCTCGCCGTCAGCGATCTCGATCGCAGCTTCGAATTTTATCGTCATCTGTTGGGGTTTACCCCGCACGCCCGCTGGCAGGGCGGCGCTTATCTCTCGTTGGGGGCGTTGTGGCTGTGTCTGTCGCGGGATGAGGCCCGGGCGCAACAAAGCGCGCGCGATTACACCCATTACGCCTTCAGCGTAGCGCCGGAACACATTGAGCAGGTCAGCGAGCGGCTGCGCCAGAACGGCGTCAAAGAGTGGAAGAGCAATCGCAGCGAAGGCGAATCGCTCTATTTTCTCGATCCTGACGGGCACCAGTTGGAGATCCATGCCGGCGATCTGGCCAGCCGCCTGGCGGCATGCCGGGAAAAACCGTATCAGGGCATGGTGTTTTACTGAGGCGCCCCGGCGGCGCTGCCGCCGGGGCGCCTCATGCTTAACGTTCGGGGATAAAACCTTTGAAATCCAGCGCGGGGCTGAGATCGTCGTCGTCAGCAGCATCGCCGCCATCAGCGCGTGCACGGTGCGCCAAGCGTTTCAACAGCGCCGTTTGTTGGCGTTGTTGCTCGACAATCTCCTGCAGCAGACGAATCTGCTCGTTGGCGCGCACGCTGGCGCGGTTCACCAGAAACCAAACCCACAGCCCAACCAGCAACGCCACGGCGGCGAGGGCCAGCGACAACAGGCCGTTCTGGCCAAAACCTAAATCGTACATGGACAACCCTATCTACTGCGACATTCAGGCCGCCATCTTAACACTCGCGGCGGCCGTGCGAACATCCCTGCCAAAAATTGCTTACCAGGGCACGAAGCGCGTTACCGAGCAGATGCCCAGCGCAAAGTTTCCGCCATCGTCGCAATAACTGTCCAGCGCCAACAGGTAGAAAAACAGGCAGGCAGCGACGGCCGTCATTATCACGAGGATTTTTTTTCGCAACAAATTTAGCAGCCTCATTGTTATCTGGGTAATCTATCGCGCATGTTATCACAGCGAAGTTAAACGAAGTTTAACTTGTCGTTTAGATTTCTGGCTATCGCCCGGTTTTCAGACTGTTACCCTTGCCGTCATGCCGTTGCCGTGGCTAGATGGGCCCTCAGGGACAATGAGGAAGCACAATGAGCAGATTGATTAAGTGGGTACTGGTGTTGGCGGTCATTTACGGCGGCTTTTTGATCTCGGGTTACGGCGTGCTGATAGGCAGCAACAAAAACGTTGGCGGGTTGGGATTGCAGTGCAAATACCTGACGGCGCGCAACGTGGCGATCGCCCAGTACGTCAATGGCGACAACGGTTTCATCGGCGTAGCCGACTGCCCGCTGTTCAAGAAAATCGAAACGGTGGTGGATTAACCGCCACCGCCCGACGCCGCCGCCCTGCGGCGGCCCCGCCTCAGCTGCGGGTGAACTTCATCTCGATCAGCGCAATCGCCTTGTCAATCGCGCGGCGAGTCACCGGATCGGCGCCTGCAGGATGCGTGGAGAAATCGATGCTTTTAAGCTGACCCGCCATCTTGTCACGCACTTCGGTAGGCGCAATCACGTCGATAACGTCCAGAATCTGTTTGATGACCAGTTGGCAAGCGACCAGATCGGAAGCCAGTTCCTGCTCGTTGCTCAGCATGTCAGACATAATAATTTTCCTCTTGATTCAAACGCCGCACAGAATAGCACGCCGCCTGCACCATTGCCCGCTCTCCCCGCCTTTTTCCCCCTTCTGCGCACCGCCGGGCAAAAGCCCGCGGCGGATTAGCCTATACTTGCAGCATGACGGTGGCAAAAACCACCCGTAAGCCACAACCAACAGGAGAAAGTTATGGCGAATCACAATGTGAAATCCTGGGCGACAGTGCGTGAAACTTCGGTGGAAATCGCCGAAGCTATTTTTGAACTGGCAGGGAACGACGAAGTGTTGGCACAGAAGATCTGGGAAGAAGGCAGCGACGAAGCGTTGGAGAAGGCCTTTGCCAAAACCACCGCCGATCAGCTTTATTGGGGAGAGGAAACCGTCGAGCGGAAAAACGTTTGAGCGGCTACGCAACAAAAAGCCCGGGTTTCTGACCCAGGCTTTCCCGATTCGCGATCGCCCCGCTCAGCGGCGTGCAATGTCTCTTGCTCTCACGGTTCTTCACCTCCCACACCTTCCGCATTTTTCATGCTCATCACCGGCATCGCCATAAAAGCGCCGACGCCCACGATTACAACCAGAGTAATAATCACTGTCATTAACATGCGATCACCCCATCAACGTTGAGTTGTTACGGCTGACTCTGTTTTGGCGGTTACTTGCTGTGGCCTTTTCCGCGTCACCCACCGCGGCGGCGACAGTCTCAGATTAGCCGTTTTTCCTTTCTACTGACAAGCTGTGGTTGAACGGTTTTTCCGAATAATTGCCCCCCGTCACCGGCGGCGTTTTTGTCCGCGGCGGCAAGTTGTGTATACTTCACCGCTATGTAGATCTCACACTGACGCACTGATGATACAAGAACACCATCTCTCATTGGTCTGCGCCCTCAGCAAATGGGTCGAAACTCACCTTGGACGAGTGATCCATCTCGAAGAGCTGGCCGAGTACTCCGGCTACTCGCTGTGGCACATGCAGAAGCTGTTCAAAGAAGCGACAGGGATTTCGCTGGGCAAATACATTCGCGAACGCCGTCTGGCCGGCGCGGTTTACCAACTGCGCAGCAGTGAAGCGTCGATCTTCGATATCGCCCTGGACTTTGGCTTCGGCTCACAGTCCCACTTCACCTACATGTTCAGAAAGCGTTTTAATATCACGCCTTATGATTTCCGTCAGGATTTGAGCGTCGATCTGCACATCGACCCGCCGTTGCACGTCATTCACCAAAAATCCGCCTGACGCCCGCCGTAAACCGGCGGGTTAACGCGCCCCCCATACCGCCAGCATCGCGATCAAGGCCGGCAGCGCCTGCACCCACAGGATCTTGCGGCTGGCGGTCAGCCCGCCGAACACCCCGGCCGCCAACACGCACCCGAGAAAGAACAGCTGCAGCGCCATGTCCTCACGCCAGTAGCCCCATGCCAGCCCCAGCGCCAGAAAACCGTTGTACAGCCCCTGATTGGCGGCCAATACCCGCGTGGCCGCGGCAAACTCCGCCGTTGTACCGAAGGCGCGTCTGCCGAGCGGCGCACGCCACAGGAACATTTCCAGCACCAGGATATAAAGATGGAGCACCGCGATGAGCAACAGCAAAATATCGGCAAACAGCTTCATGAGTGTCCCTATCGCTTATTGAAGATGTCATTAAGTATAATCGCGTAGCCTCTATCGCCAGACAACGGCGATAAAAAAACCCGCCGAAGCGGGTTTATGCAGGAGTCATTTTTTGAGGTTAGTTTAATACGGCGACCAACAATGCCGCGACAGAGACCCAAAACAGCGCCGTGGCAATCACGACATGGGACAGTCTTGCACGATAGAGTACCTGGCTCATAATGACCTCACTGACATCTGACTAACGGGAGACAACCTGACTTCCTGAGGATTATCCTAAACTTCTTCTCATTGTCATTATATGCGCCAGATCACTGTTCTGCCGATAAACCTTATTCTGTGGTAAAGCTGGAGCCGCGATCACAGTAATTTCGCCTTATTAGAGCGAAATAAGCCGAATAATCGCGGCGATTATATCCTAACGCTATCAAACATCGCCCCAAGGCAGGCGCGGCGCGGTCATCCGCTCGCCGGAATAACCGCTCACCGGCGGAAAACGCGGCGCCCCTTGTTCCCAATCATGCTGGGCCCGAGTAATTTCAGCCTTGGTATGACCAACGAAATTCCACCAGATAAGAATCTCTTCGTTTAACGGCGCGCCACCAATTAATAATCCCCGGCTGCCTTTCCGTGCATTTAACTCGATAGAGTTATTCTTCATGCCCAAATAGGCAAACTCGTCAGGTGAAAAGGTTTCACCATTAAGTTCGAATTCTCCCATCAGCGGCAAGAAGCCGATTTCATAGTCATCGCGCAGCGGCAATTGCACCGTCGCCGCTTCCTGCCATTCCATATCTATGGCGATCAATGGCGAAAGGGTAAATACCGGCGAACGATAAGCGTCAAATTCGCCGACCAGCAAACGGTGATTCACGCCGTTATTCTGCCACTGCGGCAAGTCAGGATAATGATCGAAACGCGGTGCCATGTCGGCATGTTCGGCCGGCAACGCTATCCATAATTGTGCAGCATGCAATCGCCTCGGTTCGCCCACCGACTGTTCAGTATGTGCGATCCCGTGCCCAGCGGTCATCAGATTGACCTGGCCCGGACGGATCACCTGCTCGCTGCCGAGGCTGTCGCGGTGCAGCACTTCGCCTTCGATCATCCAGGTGAACGTTTGCAGACCGATGTGCGGATGTGGCCCCACATCCATGCCGGGCGAGGTACCGTTGAATACCGTCGGCCCGGCGTGATCGAGAAAGCACCAGGCACCGACGGTGCGCCTTTCCCGGGTTGGCAGCGCGCGGTTGATCGGAATGCCCCCCACTTCGGCGTTACGCACGGCAATACGCTGGATCTGGCGCACGCCGTCAACGACGGGGCACTCGCGTGAGGGTGAAGAGAGCGTAGGACGGGACTGACTCATCGCAAAAACCTCCTGAATGGCGCCGATTCGCCAAGGGATAACCGTCCCAGCTTAACACAGGACAGCTCACCTCACAGATCGGCGGCGCTCAGGCGCATTCGCGCGGATTAGGACGCTTTGATATAGCAGCTTTTGATGTCAACATCGTCGTGCGCGTGCCTGAGATCGGAGAAATAGGTCACGCCAAAGAGAATTGATACCACCAGCAGCACGGAAACCAACAGGCCGATAATCGCCAGCAGTTTGGTTTCATCATGGAGATTAGGCTCCATTTTATCTCCCCTAGTTAATCGCGTCAGGTCACCCACAGCGTGACCGCCAGCGTAAAGATAATCAGTGAGCAGGAAGCCACCGCCAACACGACGATAGCAAATTGCGCATCACCCAAGGTTTCTCGATAGTTTTTATCCGTTGAGGCGTTACGCTGTTGTTTCACTAAATCGGTTTTCACTCGTTCAACTGCTGCATTGCTGTTTGGCGGGGCAAAAGGCCCCTCAGTATAAGGCGTTAACGTTGCCGCCTTGGGCATTCCGGCCTCAACCGGGGCATGACGCTATCAACTTTCCCCATCAGGGTCAACACCGCACCTGCCGGCGAGCGAGCGGGTACACAGGGTAGATGTAACCGACATTGATATAGCAAGGGAATAAGAGACGGCGATTACAGAGGACAAAAAAAAGCCCGGTACGCAACCGGGCTCTGGCAGAGCGACAGATTATTGCGGGATACGCAATACCTGCCCCGGATAGATCTTGTCCGGGCTCGACAGCATCGGCTTGTTGGCTTCGAAAATCTTGTTGTACAGATTGGCGTTGCCGTACATCTCTTTGGAGATCGCGCTCAGCGTATCGCCCTTCTTCACGGTGTAGAAACGGCTCTCGGCGTCGGATTGCGCCACCGCCACCTTGTCTTCCACGCCGCTGATGCCGGCCACGTTGCCGATCGCCACCAGAATCTTCTCTTTCAGCTCCTGGCTGACGGCATCGCCGGTCACTACGGCTTTACCATCGACCACCTGCACATCGACTTTGTCGGTGCCTGGCAGGCCGCTCTTATCGAGATGCTCCTTGAGTTTGGCGCTTTGATCTTCGGCGGAGGCATTGCCGGTGACTGTGTCCCACAGTTTTTCGCCCGCTTCTTTGACGAAGTTAAACAAGCCCATATTCACTCCTTTTGATGGTTGCACTGATGCATTGAAGTAAGGCTTGTTAAGCTTAGCATCGTCAAAAGGATATGCCATCCGCTCCCGGCGTCAGAAATGGTTAGAGAATTCCGAAAGTGCCGTCAGCGGCGTCTCGATGGCGATTTATCACGCAATGATGCTGAAAAATCGCGCTTTTTTGCCTACACTGTTGCCTACAGGGCGGTTCGACGAAGGAGGCATGCAACGATGTACGCATTGGTGATGTTTGTCTGTTATCTGGATGGCGGCTGCAGTGAAATGGTGGTCGATATATTGCGCGACGAACCGCAATGCCTGATCGCGATGAAGGAACAGAACCTGCGCCACGCCGGTTGTTATCCCATGGAAGAGTTTATCGACGGCTTTTGGTTACCGGCCAGCGAATATTCGGATTTTTAACGCCTTCCCCGTCCGGTGCTGAGGAATTTCTGATTTCATCGGAAACTTCGTCTGCCTCCGAGGCTTTAGGCCGCTGTTTTGCTAAATTGCGGCTCCCGAAGAAGAGAGACAGAGAAAGGTCATGTCAGCATCAGCTCATTCCAACGAGCATTATGAAATTCTGCTGCGCAACGTCAGCCTGGCGTTGGGCGATGCGGTGTTGCAGTTAATCAAAAACCATAAAAAGGTCTCCGGCAGCAATATTCTTTCACAGCTGGTCACGGAGATAGAACGCGAGCAGGATCAGCAACGTTTCGCCGCGCTGCGTTCTGCCATCGAACTGGTGGGATTGGCGCCAAAAGGCTGAGCACCTGAAAAAACGAAGGCAGGGCTTGCGCCCTGCCTGATTACCGATCCCGACACAGGATGAAGGTAATGATGGAAACTTAGAAGCGGTAGGTCAGGTTGACAGCAACAATGTCGTCGGTGCTCAGCTTCAGTTTGTTGTCGTCGTTCAACTGGTTGATCTTGTAGTCGACGTAGGTGTACATGTTTTTGTTGAAGTAGTAAGTCGCGCCCACTTCCACGTATTTCACCAGATCGACATCGCCAATCCCTTCAATGTCCTTGCCTTTGGACTGTACGTAGGCCACGGACGGACGCAGGCCGTTTTCGAACTGGTACTGAGCCACAACTTCGAAGTTTTGCGTTTTATTGGCGAAGCCTGAAACGCCGTTGCCGCTGATCGGCGTCATGTTGCGCGTATCGGCATACATGGCCGCCAGGTACACCTGGTTGGCGTCATATTTGATTGCGGTGGTCCAGGCGGTGGCCTTATCCCCTTTACCATACTTCAGCGCTTTCTGGTCGCTGGTACGGTTGGAATCAGAGAACGCCGCCGCTACGCCGATGCCGCTGCCGCCGATGTCCTGATAGTCCAGAGACATGCCGTAGCCGTCGCCGTTTTGCTTGCTGACGCTGCGGCCGTCACCGTCGTTTTTACCCTGGTACTGCAACGCCAGGTTCAGGCCTTCCACCAAACCGAAGAAGTCACGGTTGCGGTAGGTTGCCAGGCCGTTGGAGCGCGCGGTCATGTAGTTGTCGGTGTAGCTGTAGGAGTCGCCGCCAAATTCCGGCAGCATGTCGGTGTAGGCTTCGGCGTCGTACACCACGCCGTAGTTACGGCCGTAGTCGAATGAACCGTAGTTGGCGAACTTCAGGCCGGCGAAGCCCAGACGCGTTTTGGTGCCGGTGGTGCCCTGCGCTTCGTCGTGGTTGGAAGCAACCTGGTATTCCCACTGGCCGTAACCGGTCAACTGATCGTTGATTTGGGTTTCGCCTTTAAAGCCCAGACGAACGTAAGTTTTGTCGCCGTCTTCACCCTTGTCTTTACTGAAAACGTGTTTGGCAGCAACGCGGCCGTACAGGTCGAGTTTATTGCCATCCTTATTATAGATTTCAGCCGCGTTGGCGAAGGAGGTGACCGCCCCGAGGGCGACAGCTAAGGCTAATACACTGCGTTTCATCATTTATTTTCCTAGATATTATAATTAGAACCCTGCCCGTCACGCCCAATTTATATTTTGGGCTGTGATTTTATCTTTTGGTATTTTATGAGCTCCCCTAATGCGGGGGTGATGTGACATTAGCATCATGAATCAAAACTTAAAATCAAAAAGTTCATGAAACAACGAGGATAAAGCATGTTTATTTGTAACCAAATATTACAACAAAGGAATTGCACAACTCATTGAATATAAGAATATTTTATCACATAAGTTATAACCAAAATGGTGCAATGCACCAATGTAGTGCATTTTGGTTTCGTTTTGTGTGCTTTCTGCACGATCCCAAAGTAACAACAAAATTAGCATGGTTATTAAAAACGTTACTTATTTCACATTTTTATCTTAACAAATTCACCAGGCAATTAAGACTTTCAGCTAATCATCTGACACCGCCTTTTATTCATTCACATAAGGGAATCTCTTCGGAACGAATAAAATTCGCCTTACGCCAATTAAAATAGCGGGAAATAGCAGAATAAAATAATGAAGGGAATAACGGCGGCGCGCTGACGGCGCCGCCGTGGATAAATCAATACAGCGTAGAGCGGGGCACTTCGTTCAACAACATACCGGCGCGCAGGCCCAACGCCACATTGGGGTTAGGGAACAGTATCCACGCGCCCTCCTGGCCCACGCGATAGTCCTCCTGCGGCTGCTCGCACAGCAACATGCCCGGTTTCAGTTCGGTGAAGTTGGCCGTGTCATCGCCCAGGTGCAGCTTGAAATCTTCGCTGTGCTTGATCAACGAGTGCATCACGCGGAAAACCCGAATCTCATCGGCCGCACGCACCGGCAGGGGCCCTTCACTGACCGCCGCCCGCAGAGCGAGATCGATGGCGGCGAACTGCTGCAGATCGTTGCTGCCGAACGGCCGCGCCTTGCCCAACTCGAGCGTACAGCTCGCCGCATTGAGATGTTCGCTGGAATAATGGCTAAAAGTGCCGCCCGGCGCGCTGTGTACCACCAGCGCATCCAGATCGGCCGCATCCAGCAGCTTCAACATCGGCTCGCTGTACGGGCGTTTCTGGAAAGGCAGAATGCCAAAGCGCGGCAAACGCGATTCACGGATGGCGGTGTGCAAATCGTAATGGAAACGCGCCGCCTGTTCCCCATCGAAAAAGGCGGCGAGCGCACGCTCCAGCTGCTGCGCACGCACGGTTTCGCCGCTGGCGGCGAAGTTGCGGTAGCGGCCGCCAAACATGCGGTTCATATCGCTGTGCAGATAACGCTTGCCGGCCCGCATCGCCGCCGGGTTACCCAACACCACCAACAGCCGCACCCTCAGCGGCAACCGGCCGGCCAGCAGGTCGCCGACCAGCTGATTGAGCAGTTCGATCGGCGCAGTTTCGTTGCCGTGCACCCCCGCCGACATCACCATCGCCTGGCGGTAGGGTTGCCGCGGCGTGAGCTCCAGCACCCCTTCCCCCTGCCAGCGCCAGCGCAGCTGCGGGGTTTCACCTTGCCATTCGACGGGTTCGTTCCCTTCCAGCGTCAGGGGCAGTAGATCGATCATGCCGCCTCCCTTAGCGTTGGAATGGATAGATGGAGCCGAGACCGAGGATCGACGTCAGCGAATCCAGCGCCTCGCGCCCTTCACGCAGCAGCAGCGGATCGGCCAGATCATCCTGCGTCAGGCGATCGCGATAATGGCGGTCGACCCATTCGTTCAGCGTCGCGAACAGCCGCTCGTTCATCATCACGCGCGGGTTAACCGCCCGCAGCTCCTGCTCGTTAAGCGCCACCCGCAGCCGCAGGCAGGCCGGGCCGCCGCCGTTGCGCATGCTTTCACGCAGGTCGAACACGCGAATTTCATCGATCGGGCCGCCGCTGCCGACCATGTCGTTGAGATAACGCCACACGCCGGCGTGCTGACGCGACTCCTCCGGCACGACGATCATCATCTTGCCGTTCGGCTTGGTAAGAATTTGGCTGTTGAACAGGTAGGTCGCCACCGCGTCCGCCACCGAGACACGCTCCGTCGGCACTTCGATCGCCACCAGCTCGCTGTCCAGCGTCGCCATCTTGCGGCGCACTTCATCCAGCGCCTGCTGCTGGCGGTAAAACGCCTGCTGGTGGTGGAACAGCACGTTCTGGTTGCTGACCGCAATCACGTCGTTATGGAACACGCCCTGATCGATCACCGCCGGGTTTTGCTGCACGAAGACCGTATGCTGTTCGTCCAGCTGGTGCAGGCGAGCGATCGCCTCGCCGGCTTCGCGCGTCTGGCGCGCCGGATAACGCGCCGGCGCCGTTTCGCCGCCGAACTCCTGCCGACCGTAGACGAACACCTGCACGCTGCGTTTGGCATAGTCGCCGCCCAAACGGTTGTGGTTGGCCGCCCCTTCGTCACCGAACAACGCCACCTGCGGCAGCGCTTCATGGTGGGCGAAATGCCGATCGTCGCTGAACATCGCCCGCAATACGGCGGTGGTGGTTTCCGCTTCGATGGCGCGGTGGAATTTGTTATTCAGGTTGGCAGCGGTTAAATGCACCTTGCCGTCGGCGCTGTCCGCCGAGGGCGACACGGTGGCCGCATTGGCGGTCCACATGCACGACGCCGAACTGAGCGCCGACAGCAGGCGCGGCGACTGACGCATCGCCTGCGCCAGCACCGCCTCATCGCTGCCGCTGAAGCCCAGGCGACGCAGCATCGGCAAATGCGGGCGTTCCTGCGGCGGCAGTACCCCTTGCTGGAAACCGAGAACGGCCAACGCCTTCATTTTCAGCAAGCCTTGTTTCGCCGCCAGCTTCGGGTTCGATACGCTGTTTTGATGCTGCGTCGACGCCTCGTTGCCGAACGACAACCCGGCATAGTGGTGCGTCGGCCCCACCAAACCGTCGAAATTGACTTCATATCCTGACATGTTCATCCCCTGGGGATAGCGTGCGGCGACGCCGGCGCGCCGCCGCAGACGATTAACGGAACGCCAAGCCCGGCGAGAGCGTCGTCGGCAGCGACAGGCTTTCACTTTCCAGCGAAGCCATCGGCCAGGCGCAATAGTCCGCCGCATAGAAGGCGCTTGGGCGATGGTTGCCGGAGGCCCCCACGCCACCGAACGGCGCCGCGCTGGACGCCCCGGTCAGCGGCTTGTTCCAGTTGACGATGCCGGCGCGCGCTTCCAGCAGCAATCGCTCGAACAGCTCGCGCTGCGGCGATACCAGCCCCACCGACAGGCCGTAGCGCGTCCGGTTGGCCAGCTGCAGCGCCTCGTCGAAATCGCGGTAACGCACGATGGTGGTCAACGGCCCGAAATACTCTTCGTCCGGTACGCCGGCCACGCCGGTCAGATCGACGATGCCCGGGCTGAGCAGCGAGCTGCCCGGCTCCAGCAGGCGCATGGTCAGCAGCGATTTGCCGCCTAGCGCCAGCAAGTGCTGCTGCGCTTTCAGCATGTTTTCCGCTGCGGCTGCCGACACCACCCCGCCCATGAACGGCTGCGGTTCGGCATCCCAGCGGCCGACCCGCAGTTCGCCCGCCACCTGGACCAGACGCGCGATAAAGGCATCGCCTTCGGCCCCCTGCTTCACCAGAATACGGCGTGAACAGGTGCAGCGTTGGCCGGCGGAGATAAACGCCGATTGGATAGCCAGGTTGACCGCCGCATCGCGATCGTCGAAAGCGTCGACGATCAGCGCGTTGTTGCCGCCCATCTCCAGCGCCAGGATCTTCTCCGGCTGCCCCGCCAGTTGGCGATGCAGGTGATAGCCGGTGCCGGCGCTGCCGGTGAACAGCAGGCCGTCGATATCCGCGCTGGCCGCCAGCGCTTCGCCGGTCTCGCGGCCGCCTTGCACCAGGTTGATCACCCCGTCCGGCAGACCGGCCTGCAGCCACAGCTTGAGGGTCTCCTCGGCGGTCAGGGGCGTCAGCTCGCTCGGTTTGAATACCACGCAGTTACCGGCCAACAGCGCCGGCACGATATGGCCGTTCGGCAGATGGCCGGGGAAGTTGTAAGGCCCGAACACCGCCAGCACGCCGTGCGGACGATGGCGCAGCACCGAAGCGCCGTCGGCCATCGCCGTCTGGCTAAAGCCGGTGCGCGTCTGATAGGCCTGCAGCGAAATGCCCACCTTGCCGATCATCGCCTGAATTTCGGTCAGCGTTTCCCAGCGCGGTTTGCCGGTCTCGCGGCTGATGGTTTCCGCCAGCGACTGCTTGTGTTCTTCCAGCAAGGCGGCGAAGCGTTTTACCAGCTGTTCACGCTGCTCGAACGGCGTACGTGCCCAGGCCGGGAACGCGGCACGCGCGGCTTCGCAGGCGGCGGCAACGTCATCGCCGTCGGCGGCGTTGGCTCGCCACAGCGGCTGGTTGCCGACCGGATCGGCTTTGCCGAACTCGGCGCCGCGGCCCTGCCGCCAGACGCCGTTAATCAACAGTGCTGGATGGGACATCATGCTTTCTCCTGTGCAATAAGGGGGAGCACCCGCACCGGGCTGCCCTGCTCGACGCCCAGCGCCGCGGCGGTGGCGGCGTTGATATGCAGGCGGTCGTCATACAGATCGGCATTGACCAACAGTGCGCGGTAGTTCTGATAGTTGTCGTTGGCCACCAGATGCACCGGCGCATCGGCGCGCATCGGCGTGTCATCCAGCACCACTTTCACCAGGCGGCTCTGCTTCACCGCGCGGATGTGGTCGATTTCGGCTTCCAGCGTCGGGCCACCGTCGAAGATATCGACGTAGCCCTGATAGCTCAGGCCTTCCGCCTCCAGCAAGCGGCGCGCCGGCAGGGTTTGCGGGTGCACCTCGCCGATCACCTTCTGCGCGTCTTCGGCCAGGAAATCGACATACAGCGGATGTTTCGGCATCAGCTCGGCGATAAACGCCTTCTGCCCGGTGCCGCTCAGGTAGTCCGCCTTGGCAAACTCGATGGAGAAGAAATGGTGGCCGACGCTCTCCCAGAACGGCGAACGGCCGTTTTCATCGGAGAAACCGCGCATCTCGGCGATCAGGCGCCGTGAGAAGCGCTCGCGGAACGCGGCAATAAACAGGAAACGCACCTTCGACAGCAGCTTGCCGTTCTCGCCGTGACGATAATCCGGATCGAGGAACAGCGTGCACAGCTCCGAATGGCCGGTATGGTCGTTGCTGAGGAACAGCGTCGGCACCGATTTATAGACGTTCAGCTGTTTGGAAGCGTGCACCTGCGTGCCGACGCGGAAGCTGTACCAGGGTTCCGCCAGGCCGACGGCCACTTCGATCGCACAGACACCCACCGCCTGCCGGCGCTCGCTGTCCTCCAACACGAACAAATAACACTGATCACTTTGCGGAAGTTCGCCTTGCCAGGTTTTTAACGCCCGCTCAATGCGTGCCGACAGGGTATCTTCATTTTGCGGCAGTGAAGTGAGACCGATGCCGGATTTACCGGCAAGCGTCAGTAAATCCGCCAGATCGCGACGCTCTATAGGGCGAATAATCATCATAATGCGAACCTCTTCTGAATCAGGCTGCGCCGGTGAAGGCGCAGCCCGCTGATTAGCTGCAAATGCGCGCCACGGCGCGCGCGAATCGCGCCAGCCCCTCTTTCACATCCTGCTCAGGGATGATCAGCGACGGCGTGAAACGCACCACGTCCGGGCCGGCGATCAGCGCGATAACGCCTTCTTCATTGGCCAGCTGGGTGATCTGCTTCGCTTTGCCGGCATAGTCTTTCGTCAATTGGCAGCCGATCAGCAAACCGCCGCCGCGAATCTCGGCGAAAATCGGATACTGGCGGTTGATGTCGTTCAACCCGTCGATAAACCACTGGTGACGCTGTTTGACGCCTTCCAGCACTTCCGGGGTGTTGATGATGGAGAACACCGCCCCCGCCACCGCCGTCGCCAGCGGGTTGCCGCCGTAGGTCGTGCCGTGGGTGCCGACGCCCAGCGTTTTCGCCAGCGCATCGGTGGTCAGCATGGCGCCGATCGGGAAGCCGCCGCCCAGCGCTTTGGCCGTGGTCAGCACATCAGGCACCACGCCGTACTGCATGTAGGCATACAGGTGGCCGGTGCGGCCGACGCCGGTCTGCACTTCGTCGAAGATCAGCAGCGCATTATGGCGATCGCACAGTTCACGCAGCCCCTGCAGGAAACTGGCTTCCGCCGGCAGCACGCCGCCTTCGCCCTGGATAGGCTCGACGATCACCGCACAGGTGCGATCGTTGATAAGCTCGGCCGCCGCGGCCAGATCGTTATACGGCGTATGGGTGATGCCGCCTGGCAGCGGTGCAAAGTCCTGCGAATATTTTGGCTGGCCACCGGCGGACACCGTAAACAGCGTACGGCCGTGGAACGCGTTGTTGAACGCCACAATCTGATCTTTACCGGCGCCGTGCTGGTCGTGCGCATGCTTGCGCGCCAGTTTCAGCGCCGCTTCGTTGGCTTCGGCGCCCGAGTTACAGAAGAACACCTTGTCGGCGAAGGTGGCGTCGATCAGCTTTTTGGCCAGGCGCAGCACCGGTTCGTTGGTATAGCCATTGCCCAGATGCCACAGTTTGCCCGCCTGCTCCACCAGCGCCGCCTTGACCGCTGGGTGCGCATGCCCCAACGCGTTAACCGCAATGCCGCCGGCGAAATCGATGTAAGACTTACCCTGCTGATCCCACACCTGCGATCCTTCTCCCCGCACCAGAATAAAATCGGCAGGGGCATAAACCGGGACCATCCAGTCATCGAAAGACTGGCGGGTAACTGCGATTGGCTGTTCCATAGTGACCTCATAATCTCAGCAAAGGCTGAATTTTGACTGTAAGGACCGCTCACGCCCGGCTAGGCCGCCACAATGCAAAAAAACCGTTGTTCAAAACCGACTTTCCCGGCGGAGAAAATGCTGTCCCTTACCGCTGATTTAGAAACAAATCTGTTACATAAAATCGGTTTTTCACTATTTATGGCGTATATCCGGTCCCTGAGCGGGGAGTAAATGTTAACGAGCAGTTAAAATACATGTCGTTTGATAAAGAGTGTAGAGCAGCTATCGTGCCAAAACGGGTTTTTTGCCGGATTTTGCTATTTTTTACGTTAAAACAACGGCTTATAGTGAATATTTATTCATTTTCTATGCATTGGTAATGCATAAATTAAAAAATAAGGCCTAAAATCATCATTGCGCGCGAAATCCTATTCAATTACGAAAAACTTCAGGATTTCTGATCGGGCTCGCAAAAATAATTTCCCCCCCTTTGCTCGCTATCACACTTTTTGCCCCCATCGGGTGCAGCGGTGCGCCAAAATCGTGCAACGCGGCAGCGACGCAGAGATCTCCTCCGCCATGCTCCCGCAACAGGGCCGCGCTGACCGTGGCTCCTGCTTTGTGCGCCAGCGTCTACACTGTGATCCTGACCGCCCCTTCTCTTCTGCGCACAAGGAGTCACCATGCCCAAGAAAACCGTCGATCTCAGCCAGCCGCACGCCCAGCACAACATCCGCGCGTTTCTCGACGCGCTGAATGCCGGCGGCGGTAAACCCATGGAACAGATGAAGCCCAAAGAGGCGCGCAGGGTCTTGGAGGACGCGCAGCGCAGCGTCGAGGTGCCGCTGCGCGAGGTCGAGATCAGCGAGAAAACCATTCACGTAGAAGGTCAGGATATTCTGTTGCAGCTGGTGCGGCCGGCCAGGGTCAAAGAGGCGTTGCCGGTATTCATGTTCTTTCACGGCGGTGGCTGGGTGCTGGGCGATTTCCCCACCCATGAACGGCTGGTGCGCGATCTGGTGCACAGCTCAGGCGCGGCGGCGGTGTTCGTCAACTATCCCCGTTCACCGGAGGTGCGCTACCCTGAGGCGATCAACCTGGCTTACGCCGCCACCGAATGGGTGGCCGAGTACGGCGAGAAGATCAACGTCGACGGTTCGCGGCTGGCGGTGGTCGGCAACAGCGCCGGCGGCAATATGGCGACGGTGGTCAGCCTGATGGCCAAAGAGAAAGGCATACCGGCGCTGCGTTGCCAGATCCTGCTGTGGCCCGTCACCCGCGCCCAGTTTGATACCGACTCCTATCATCAGTTCGCCGAAGGCCATTTCCTGACTCGCAACATGATGAAGTGGTTTTGGGACAGTTACGCGCCCGATAAGGCGCAGCGCAAAGACATCTACGCCTCGCCGCTCAACGCTACGCCGGAACAGCTGCGGGGTTTGCCGCCGGCGCTGGTGCAAACCGCCGAGCTGGACGTGCTGCGCGATGAGGGCGAAGCCTACGCGCGTCTGCTCGATGCCGCCGGCGTCGAGGTCACCTCCACCCGCTATAACGGGCTGATCCACGACTACGGCCTGTTGAATCCGCTCGCCCACGTCCCGGCGGTGCATTCGGCGATCCACCAGGCCGGGCGCGCGTTGAAGCACTACCTGTCCTGACGCTAGCCGACCACATGGCACGCCACCTGATGACCGGGCGCCACGCTGCGCAGGCGCGGCGCCTGTTCACGGCACTGCGCCGTGGCCTGCGGGCAGCGCGGATGAAAACGGCAGCCGTGCGGCGGGTTGGCGGGATTGGGCGGCTCGCCGCTTGCTGCCCGCGGCAGCGAGCGATGCACATCCAGCGTCGGCACCGCCGCCAGCAAGGCCTGCGTGTAGGGATGCAGCGGCCGGCGAAATAACGCATCGCGGTCGGCACTCTCGACGATCTGCCCCAGGTACATCACCGCCACGTCCTGACACAGGTGCTCTACCACGCCGAGATCGTGCGAAATAAACAGCAGCGTCACCCCCTGCCGTTCCTGCAAATCGGAAAACAGATTGATGATCTGCGCCTGAATCGACACGTCGAGCGCCGATATCGGTTCGTCGGCGACGATAAACTCCGGCTGCAGGATCAGCGCGCGCGCGATGCCGATGCGCTGGCGCTGGCCACCGGAAAACTCATGCGGAAACCGCCCGTAATGCTGTGGAGACAGCCCGCAGATCGACAGGGTATCGAGCACTCGCTCGCGCAGTTCCGCCTTGCTCGCCAGGCCGTGCTGCAACAGCGCTTCGCCGATGGCGTCGCCCACGCGCAGGCGCGGATTCAGCGAGCTGTACGGATCCTGAAACACCAGCTGCATTTTCGGCCGCAGGGCGCGCAACGCCTCTTTGCTCAGGCTATCCAACGCCTGCCCTTTGAACATCACCTCGCCGGCGGTTTTGTCGTGCAGGCCGAGCAGCGTGCGGCCAACGGTGGTTTTGCCGCTGCCGGACTCGCCCACCAGCCCGAAAATGCGGCCCTTGCGAATGCTGAAGCTGACGTCGTCCACCGCCTTCAGCTGGCCGGTGGTTCGCCCGAACAGCCCGTCGCGCAGCGGGAAATATTTCTTTAATCCTTTCACTTCCACCAGAGGTTCAATCGACATGCGAGCGCCCTCCCGCGTTGAGGAAACAGGCGGACTGGCGCTGCGGTGTGCCGTACAGCGGCGGAATGCCATCGCGGCAGCGAGCGGAGGCCTGCGCACAGCGCTCGGCAAACGCACAGTGTTCAGGCAAGCGCGCCAGATCCGGCACCTGGCCGGGAATGGAATACAGACGGCGGAGCCGCTGGCCCGGCACCGGCCGCGAGGCGATCAGCCCCTGAGTATAAGGATGCCGCGGCTCGGCCAACACTTCCCGGGTCGTGCCCTGCTCGACGACGCGCCCGGCGTACATCACCGCCAGCCGGTCCGTCATCTGGGCGATCACCCCGAGATCGTGGGTGATCAAGATCATCGCCATGTTGTGTCGCCGGCTCTGCTCGCGCAGCAACGCCAGGATCTGCGCCTGTACCGTGACGTCGAGCGCCGTGGTCGGCTCATCGGCGATCAGCAGCGCCGGGCGGCATCCGATCGCCATGGCGATCATCACGCGCTGCAGCATGCCACCGGACAGTTGATGCGGGTAGCAGCGCATCAGCGCCTCCGCGCGCGCCAACCCCACTTCCGTCAAGAGTTGAATCGCCTGACCCCAGGCCGCTTTCGGCGACAGGGCCAGGTGGCGAATCAGCGGCTCCACCAGCTGTTCGCCGAGGGTCAACACCGGATTGAGCGCGCTCATTGGCTCCTGAAAGATCATCGCCAGCCGGTTGCCGCGCAGATCGGCCATCTTTGATGCCCGTAGCGACAGCAGGTTCTGCCCTTCAAAGCGAATTTCACCGCCGTCTACCTGCGCCAACGGCTGCGGCAGCAGCCCCATCAGCGCCATGGCGGTCACGCTTTTGCCGCAGCCCGACTCGCCGACGATCCCCAGCGTTTGCCCGGCCTGCAGCTCCAGGCTGACCTGCTGCACCGCCCGCACCGGCCCTTGCTCTCCCTGAAACGACACCGACAGTCGATCGAACGCCACCAGCGGTTGGCTCATCGTGTTACCCCGTTCATTTTCGGATCGAGCGCGTCCCGCAGACCGTCGCCCAAGATATTGATCGCCACCACGGTGACGAAGATCGCCAGCCCCGGCGGCATCCACAGCCAGGGGCGGCGCTGAAAGTCGATCAGGCTGTTGGCGGCATCCATCATGTTGCCCCACGATGGCGTCGGCGGCACCACGCCCAGCCCGAGGTAGCTCAACGCCGATTCGCTGAGAATGGCGTTAGCCACCGCCATGGTGGCCACCACCACCAAAATCGGCACGGTGTTGGGCAGCAGATGGCCGAACAGACGCCGCCGGGTGGAGAACCCCAGCACCTCGGTGGCCAGCATGAAATCCCGCTCGCGCAGCGACAGGATCTGGCCGCGCACCAGCCGCGCCAGCGACGGCCAGCCCAGCAGGCTCAGCATGATCATCACCATGTAGATGCGGTAGTCCGGCGAGACGTCGAGCTCGGTCAGCATCGCCCCCATGATGATCAGCAGCGGCAGGCCGGGAATGGTCATCAGCAGATCGGCGAAGCGCATGATCAGCCTGTCCGCCACGCCGCCCAAATAACCGGCGAGCGCCCCCAGCACATAGCCCAGCGTCACCGACAGCAGCATCGACACCAGGCCGATGGTCAGCGATATCCGCCCCGCCAGCAGCAGCCGGGTGCAGATATCGCGGCCGAGAAAGTCGGTGCCCAACCAGTGCGCGCCGCTCGGCGCCTGATTGATATTCAGCACATCGCCGGCGTCGTCGCGCCACGGCGACAGCGACGGCCCAATCAGGCACAGCAACACCAACAGCACCAGCAACGCCAGCGAGATCATCGCCGGCCGGTGGCGACGCAGACGTCGCCAGGCCTGCGCGGCGGGCGGCGGCGACAGTTGCGCCAGCGCGGGCAGCTGGGCCTGACGCCAGCGGCGGCGACGGCCGAAAAACAACGTAGCCAACATAGCGTTACCTCAAACGAATGCGCGGGTCGGCATAGGCGTACAGAATGTCCGCCAGCAGATTGCCGAGAATGGTCAGGGCCGCCAGAAACAGCGTGAACCCCATCAATACCGGGTAATCACGCGCCGCCAACGAGTCGATATGGATATGTCCGGCGCCCGGCCAGTTGAAGATTTTTTCGGTGATCAGCGCGCCGGAGAACAATCCCGGCAGCTCGAACCCCAGCAGGGTGACGATCGGCAACAGCGCATTGCGCAGCGCGTGTTTGAGGATCACCGTTTTCTCCCTGAGCCCCTTGGCGCGCGCGGTGCGGATATAGTCCATGCGGATCACGTCCAGCATGCTGGCGCGGAAATAGCGCGTCAGGCTGCCGGCCTGCAGCATCACCAGCGCCAGCACCGGCAGCAGCAGGTGCGCCGCCACCTCCAGCGCCCAGGCCAGCCCGCTCGCTTCGCTGCCGGTGCGCAGCATGCCGCCCGCCGGCAGCCAGTGCAGATCGACGGCGAACCATTTGATCAGCAGCAGACACAGGAAGAACGTCGGAAACGACATGGCGGCGAACACCGCCACGGTGATCAGATGATCGAACAGCGAATAGGGTTTCATCGCCGAGATCACCCCCACCGCCAGCGCAATGCCCCAATACAGCACCATCGCCACCGCCGCCAGCAGGAACGAGTTCCAGATGTATTGGTTCAGCAGCGTGCTGACCGGGATCTGATACTGCAGCGAAAAACCGAGATCGCCCTGCAACAGCCGGCCGAGCCAGTGCAGGTAGCGGCTGAACAACGGCTGATCCAACCCGTACAGCGCCCGCAGCTCGGCGGCGCGTTGCGCGGTCAGGTTGATATTGCCGTCGATAAAGTCGCCGGGCGCCAGGGCGAAGATGCAAAAAATCAGCAAGGAAGCCAACAACAGCATCGGGATAGTCTGCAACAGACGGCGCAGGATAAAGTTTCTCATCGCGATTTCCATCGCCGCCGCCCGGAGTGGCGCGGCGGCGTCAGGGCGTTACGGCGCCGGTTTGACGTTCGGCAGGCTGCCGACTAATCCGTTATAGATATCCGGTTTAAAGCCGGTGACGCGCGCGCTGCTGGCGCTCAAAATCTCGCGATTGCCGAGCAGGATCACCGGCGGATCGTCCGCCAGCGCCTGATACAGCTGGTGGTACAGCGGCTTACGCTGGGCGATATCCAGCGTGGCGTTGGCCCTGGCGATCAGCGTGTCTACCTGCGGGTTGTGATAACCGGTCTCGCTCTCGCGACTGATGAAATCGCGCACGCCGTCATGCGGATCGTTCAGCGTACTGGTGCTGAGGGACGCCAGGTCATAGTTGCCCGCCTTGCGCTGCGCCAGCAGCGCGTTGAAGTCCAATACCTGCGGTTTCAGCACCACGCCGAGCCGGCGGTAGTTGTCCTTGGCGATCGGCACCAGCGCGTCATTGATCAGCTTTTTGGTCACCAGCAGCGTCAGCTCCAGCTTTTTACCGTCTTTTTGCCGAATGCCGTCCGCGCCCACTCGCCAACCGGCCTCGTCCAACAGCTTCCCGGCCTTGTCGAGATCGTAAGCGTAGGGATTGATGCCGTTCGCATCATAGGCCCAGGAGATCGGCGAGATCGGCTGGTTGGCGACCTTGCCGTAACCCTGGTACACCACGGCGATCAGCCTTTGCCGATCCAGGCCGTAGATCAGCGCCTGGCGCACCCGTTTGTCCTGCAGCGCCGGGCGCTTGAGATTAAAGTCGATGCGGCTGTAATCGCTTGAGCTGTAGAGGTTGATATTGGCGAAGCCGAGCAGCTTGAGCTGTTCGATATCGTCCGGCTTGGCGGTAAAGGCGTCGTAGTCGGTCTCACCGGTCTGGAACAGCTGGAAGTTGGTGGCCGGGTTGGTGACGCGGTAGATAAAGCGCGCCATCGGCGGCGCACCGAGATAGAAGTTCGGGTTGGCGTGGAAGCGGATCTCCTGCCCCGGCACGTACTTGTCGTAAATATAGGGGCCGTTGCCGAGCGGCTTGCCGTTGAAGGCGCGCACGCCGTCGAGCTTGCCGCGCTGATAGTCTTTGCCGTAGTAAGCCCGCGACAGCACCGGGCCGCCGATCAGTTGCAGCGTAGTGGCGCCCGGTTGGGTGGTGACGATCTGAATGGTGCGATCGTCGATCACCTTCAGGCCGCTGATGCCGGCGGCGGTGCCGTTTTTATACTCGGCGCCACCCTGGATGTGCGCCGGCGTGATGTCGGTGTCGCCGTCATAGGCCGGATCGTGCAGCAGCGTCAGGGTAAAGGCGATATCGTCGGCCTTCAGCGGCGAGCCGTCGCTGTAGACCAGATTCGGCCGCAGCTTGATGGTGTAGGTCAGATTATCGGGGCTGACCTGCCAGGACTCCGCCAATCGCCCTTCCGGCTTGCCCTGGCTGTCCAGGCCGATCAGGCGGCTGAAGATCACGTCGGTCACGTTCTCGTCCCAGCCGTT
Organism: Serratia sp. 4542; assembly: GCF_016805595.1. Classification (NCBI taxonomy): domain Bacteria; kingdom Pseudomonadati; phylum Pseudomonadota; class Gammaproteobacteria; order Enterobacterales; family Yersiniaceae; genus Serratia; species Serratia sp. 4542. The sequence goes on along the minus strand of NZ_RXKV01000010.1, from coordinate 447,171 downwards.
GGTGAACAGATACGGGTTGAAAATCCCCTGCGGCTCCGAGATGCCCGCCACCACGGTGTCTTTACGCAGCTTGGCGGCGGCCGGCACCCGAGCAGCGTCGCTGGCCGGCGTGATGCCTTCGGCCAGCGTTTCCGCCTGCACGCCGGCGCTCAGCCCCAGCGCGCAGACCAGCGCCAGCGGCGTCAGCCGATAGCGCAACAGTTTGTTTAGCCTATTTTTTATTCCACTCACCCACTGCCCCTCGTCTTCCCGTTGATAAAAATGTGACAAAATTTATCGCAGAGTAATGGGCGGCTGGAGGGCTGTCTAACAACGAAACCGGCATTCCATTGCCGAAAAAAGCATTATGAATTTTTCTGGGGCGAAGCGCCGTGCAAAATGCGATTCAGCCTGCCGCCGCCAGCCCCCGAATAAGTTTGGCTAAGGTTTTGATCGCCTCTTCAAACCGATCGTTCCATTCAAAAGAGGCGTTGAGGCGGAAGCAGTGGTTGAAATGGTCGCCGGTCGTAAACATGCGCCCTGGCGCGATGCTGATCCCCCGGGAAAGGGCCTGCCGGTACAGTTCCATCGACGACAGCGCCGGATCCAGCTCCAGCCACAGGAAGTATCCGCCGTCGGGCTGGCTGACCTTCACTGTCGGCGGGAAATGGTGGGCAATCGCCTGACGCATCGCGCTTTGGCGCTGGGCCAGCAGCCGCCGCAGCCGCCGCAGATGGGTATCGTAGCCGCCGTGCAGCAGATAATCCGCCAGCGCCATTTGGGTCGGCACGCTGGTGGAAACGGTGCTCATCAGCTGCAAACGCTGGATCTGCTGCGCATAACGCCCCGCCGCCACCCAGCCGACGCGAAAGCCCGGCGCCAGGCATTTGGAAAACGACGAGCAATGCAGGATCTGGCCGCCGCTGTCGAGCGCCTTGGCCGGCAGCGGCCGTTCCGCGCTGAAGTACAGCTCACCGTAAACGTCATCTTCAATCAGCGAAATCTGTCGGTCGCGCAACAGCGCCACCAGACGCTGCTTGTTGGCCTCCGGCAGGGTGGCGCCCTGCGGGTTCTGGAAGTGGGTCATCAGCCAGCAGGCTTTGATCGGATACTGTTCCACCGCCTGCTGCAGCGCGTCCAGATCGATGCCGTCCTGCGGATGGGTGGCGATCGCCACCGCCTTTAACCGCAGCCGTTCCAGCGCCTGCAGCGCGCCGTAAAACGCCGGCGACTCGATCGCCACATAGTCGCCCGGCTGGGTCACCGCCTGCAGGCTGAGGCTGAGCGACTCCATCGCCCCGGCGGTGATGACGATTTCGTCCGGCGCGACCTGCATGCCGCTCAGCGCATAGCGTTGGGCGATGTGCCGCCGCAGCGCGTCGTTGCCCGGCGGCAGGTTGGCCAGCGAACTGTGCGGCGTGAACTTGCGCGCTACGCTGCTCAGCGCCCGCGCCAGCTTCGGCTGGGCGAACAGCGTGGCGTCGGGAAAGGCCGAACCGAAAGGCACGATATCCGGATCCTTGCAGGCCTGCAGCACGTCGAAAATAAAGGCGTTGATGTCCACCTGCTCGCTCAGCAACAGCTTCTCGCCGCGCGAAGGCTGGGGCAGCGGCTGCGGACGCGCCGCCACGTAGTAGCCCGACTGCGGCCGGGCGACGATCCACCCCTGGCTCTCCAGCAGTTGGTAAGACTGCACCACCGTCATCAGGCTCAACCCGGCGCGCTTGCCGCTCTCGCGCAGCGAAGGCAGCTTGTCGCCCGCCCGCCACACCCGGTTCTGGATCTGTTCTCTAATCTGCTGCGCAAGCTGCTCGTATCGGGTCATAACCATTAACTGTTATATGAAAAAGTAAAATAACTGTCACTATTATAGTTACTGTACTCCGTGCTTAACTTAACGCCAAGTATTTCACATAAAAATGACAGCTATACTCAAGAGGTTAATTTATGTTCAACCCTAGGAGGCGCCATGCTGGGTCTTGATGCACTGGAACTCGCCAGAATACAGTTCGCCTTCACCGTGTCTTTCCATATCATCTTCCCCGCCATCACCATCGGTTTAGCCAGCTATCTGGCGGTGCTGGAAGGGTTATGGTTGAAAACGCACAATGAAGCCTACCGCGAGCTTTACCATTTCTGGTCAAAGATTTTCGCCGTTAACTTCGGCATGGGTGTGGTGTCCGGGCTGGTGATGGCCTATCAGTTCGGCACCAACTGGAGCTTCTTCTCCGAGTTCGCCGGCAGCATTACCGGGCCGCTGCTGACCTATGAAGTGCTGACCGCCTTCTTCCTCGAAGCCGGTTTCCTCGGCGTGATGCTGTTCGGCTGGAACCGCGTCGGCCCCGGCCTGCACTTCTTCGCCACCTGTATGGTGGCGCTCGGCACGCTGATCTCCACCTTCTGGATCCTGGCCTCCAACAGCTGGATGCAGACGCCGCAGGGGCATGAAATCATCAACGGCCAGGTGGTGCCGGTCGACTGGCTGAAGGTGATCTTCAACCCGTCCTTCCCGTACCGCCTGCTGCACATGTCCACCGCCGCCTTCCTCTCCTCGGCGTTCTTCGTCGGCGCCTCCGCCGCCTGGCACCTGCTGCGCGGCCGCGATACCCCGGCGATGCGCAAGATGCTGTCGATGGCGATGTGGATGGCGCTGATCGTCGCGCCGGTGCAGGCGCTGATCGGCGATGCGCACGGCCTGAATACGCTGAAACACCAGCCGGCGAAGATCGCCGCCATTGAAGGCCACTGGGAAAACCCGCCGGGCGAAGCCACGCCGCTGATCCTGGTCGGTTGGCCGGACATGCAGCGCGAAGAGACCCGCTTCAAGCTGGAAGTGCCGTACCTCGGCAGCCTGATCCTGACCCACAGCCTGACCGAACAGGTGCCGGCGCTCAAATCCTTCCCGCCGGAAGATCGCCCCAACTCCACCGTAGTGTTCTGGTCGTTCCGCATCATGGTCGGGCTGGGCATGCTGATGATTCTGGCCGGGGTGTGGAGCCTGTGGCTGCGCTGGCGCGGCGGGCTGTATCAGTCGCGTCCGTTCCTGTACTTCATTCTGTGGATGGGCCCTTCCGGATTGCTGGCGCTGCTGGCGGGCTGGTTCACCACCGAGATCGGCCGCCAGCCGTGGGTGGTGTACGGCCTGCTGCGCACCAAGGACGCGGTCTCCGCGCACGGCGACCTGCACATGAGCATCAGCCTGCTGGCGTTCATCATCGTCTACTGCTCGGTGTTCGGCGTGGGGTATTCCTACATGATGCGCCTGATCCGCAAAGGGCCGCAGCCGCATGAACACCAAGAAGACAATACCGAGGGCCGCCCGGCACGTCCGCTTTCCGCGGTCAACGACACTCTGGACGACAGGAGCTGAACATGGGCATCGATCTTCCGCTGATTTGGTTTGTGATCATCGTGTTCAGCACCATGATGTACGTGGTGATGGACGGTTTTGACTTGGGCATCGGCATCCTGTTTCCGTGGGTGAAAGAGAGCGGCGACCGCGATCTGATGATGAACACCGTCGCCCCGGTGTGGGACGGCAATGAAACCTGGCTGGTACTGGGCGGCGCGGCGCTGTTCGGCGCCTTCCCGCTGGCCTACTCGGTGATCCTCGACGCGCTGGCGATCCCGCTGACGCTGATGCTGATCGGGCTGATTTTCCGCGGCGTGGCCTTCGAGTTTCGCTTCAAGGCGAAGCCGGAGAAACGCCATATCTGGGACAAGGCGTTCATCTGGGGCTCAATCTTCGCCACCTTCAGCCAGGGTGTGGTGGTAGGCGCCGTGATCAACGGCTTCCCGGTCGAAGGCCGCACCTACGCCGGCGGCGCGCTGGACTGGCTGACGCCGTTTGCGCTGTTCTGCGGGCTGGGGCTGGTGGTGACCTACGCCCTGCTCGGCTGTACCTGGCTGGTGATGAAAACCGCCGGTGACTTGCAGGCGCGCATGTATCACCTGGCGACGCCGCTGCTGGCGATCCTGTTGCTGGTGCTGGCCGCGGTCAGTATTTGGACGCCGATCGCGCATCCGGAAATCGCCGCCCGCTGGTTTACGCTGCCGAACCTGTTCTGGCTGCTGCCGGTGCCGGTGCTGGTGCTGCTCAGCGCCTGGGGGATTCAACGCGGGGTGAAACGCGGCGCGCACTACTCGCCGTTCATGCTGACGCTGCTGCTGGTATTTCTCGGCCTGAGCGGGCTTGGCATCAGCATCTGGCCGCACCTGATCCCGCCGGCCATCAGCCTGTGGGACGCCGCCGCCCCGCCGCAGAGCCTCGGCTTTATGCTGGTAGGCGCGCTGTTCATCATCCCGATCATTCTGGTCTACACCTTCTGGAGCTACTACGTGTTCCGCGGCAAGATCAGCCATGAACACGGCTATCACTGAGAAGGGAGGACGCTATGCAAGATAAAACGGCAACCGCCGCGCCGGCGCCCTGGTGGAAACGCATCGGTTGGCTGGTGATCATCTGGAGCGCCAGCGTGCTGGGGCTGTTCGTGGTCGCCTCGCTGTTCCGCCTGCTGATGACCGCGGCGGGCATGAAGTCGCATTGACGCGGCGCCTTATCTGGCCGCGCTGTTGGGAAAGTAGAAGGATACCACCAGCGTGACCAGCGGCAAGGCGCCGATCTTCACCAGTTCGAACGCTTGCCTCAGTGCTTCATTTTTGTCCCAATACGCGTGGGCGGCGAATACGCCCACGCTAACCGCGAATATCCCGCACAGCACCTGGCGCGCCAGGCGCAGCCGCTCCATTTCGTCGAAGACCAGCGAAGGATCCAAATACAACCTTTCAGCATCGAGCTGCGGGCGCTCATTTTGCGGCTTCATGGAAAAATCCCCACCACCACGGCGACTGCCTCCAGCCCCTCGTCGCTTTCACGCACGATACCGAGGCGGGAACCATCCTGTTTCATCCACTCACGGTCGGCAATCGTCATTAAAGCAAACGCCAGCCGTATGACGTCGGTTTTGGCCATCCCGTGACGCCGGGCAATATCGTTCAAACTGTCGTCGATTTCATTGGATAACCGAATCGGCAAGCTGCGCATAGTCCACCTCCTGTGGCCGTTGATTCACAGGGGGAAAGTCTACTGGAAGGGCACATATCGTTCAATTAGTGAACTGCGTAACGCCTCGCACAATCCACATGCAACGCTAATGCGGTTTGCGCCCCATCGCGCTGAGGAAGCGCTGCTGCAGGCGCAACAGCTCCTCCAGCTCCAGCAGGCGGTAATCGATGCCGAAACGCGGCGCCACCTCGCCGATGATGCGGCTCAGCGCCGGGTAATGGCGGTGGCTCCAGTGCGGGAACAGATGATGCGTCAAATGCAGGTTCGCCCCGCCGAGCCAGTATCCCAGCCAGCGCGGCCGGGTCAGCCAGTCGAAGGTCGTGGCGAACACATGGTGATACCAGCCGTGCGGCATCGCACCCTGCGCCGGCGCCTGATAAAAATTGGCTTTGGCCCAGTGGGTGCCGATGATCAACATTACGAACAGCAATGAAGAAAGCATCTGGCTCAGCAAATAGACCAGCAGAATTTGCCCGATGCCGATGGCCGGCGGCAGCAGCCAGCACGGGATCGCCAGCGCCAGCAGCAGGTGCGCCGCCTTGCCCGCCAGAAATCCGCACCAGCCGCGCACGCCCTGCTGCGCCATGCGCGCCGCCACGCGGGTGCGGCCCGCCCGGTCCAGCCAGTCGAACAGCCAGATGTAGTACGGGAACGTCAGCGCCGCCACCAGCGGCCAATAGTAACGCTGGGCGCGCATAATGGGCCGCCAGCGCTGGAACGGCGTTTGCCGCAGCACGCCATTGGCGTCGATGTCAGGGTCGTAATGTTCGATATTGTTATGGGCATGGTGAAACAACACGTGGCGCACGCGCCAGCAGTCGGGATCCAGCCCCAGCGGGACGCTCACCAGGGCGTTCAGCCAGCGGTTGGCCCAGGGCCGACGGAAAAACGCGTTATGCGAGGCGTCGTGCACCACGTTCACCGTCAGGAACATGCCAATAAAGATAAAGCCGAAATAACAGGCGAAAAACGCCCAGCCGTTTTGCTGCTGCAGGCTCAACCCGTAACACAGGCCGCACAGCACCAACAGCAGCGCCACCTTCGCCAGCATGCCGCCGTCGGCGAAGCGGTGATCGCCGTTGGCCGCCAAATAGTGCTGGGCGGCCTGCATCAGCGCGCGATGTAGCCCGCCGTCATCGCGCCGATAGGCTAACGGGCGCAGCGGTTTCATGGCTGCCCCATAAGGCGCAAGAAGCGCTGTTGCTGCGCCAGCAGTTCGCGATAGCCGATGCAGCGATATGCCATGCCGTGCCGCTGAGCCACTTCCGCCACCGCGGCGGCCAGTGCCGGATAGTGGCGGTGATTCCAGCCGGGAAACAGGTGGTGGGTGAGGTGATAGTTCAGCCCGCCGGTCAGGTGTTCCAGCCAGCGCGGCTCAGGCTGCCAATCGCAGGCGGTGGCGAAATTGTGCCGGTACCAACCGTGCGGCATGCTGTCGCCCGCCGGCGCCGGGTAAAACTCGGTCTGCGCCCAGTGGGTGCCCAGCAGCAGGAACACCACCAGCAGCGAGGCAAACATCTGGCTGAGCGCGTAAGCCAACAGCACCCAGCCCCAACCGATGCCGTGCAGATGGCACAGGATCAGCGGCACCACCAGCACCAGCGCCACATGGAGCAATTTGCACAGCACGAACAGCGCCCAACCGCCGCGCCCCGCCAGCACGCGTTTTTCCCGCAGCGGCGTTTTATTGAGCCGATCGGACCAATCGAAAATCCACGCGATGTAGGGTAGCGAGAGCGCGGCGATCAGCGGCCAGTACAGATGCTGATAGCGCATATGCGGCCGCCAGCGCTGGAACGGCGTCTGGCGGAAAAAGCCGTTCTCTTCGGTGTCCAGATCGTAGTGTTCGACGTTGGCGTAAACGTGGTGGTAATCCACGTGCCGCGTGCGCCAATAGTCCGGATCGACGCCCAGCGGCAGCGTCACCAACCGCCCCACCAGGCGATTGGCCCAGGGCGCGCGCAAGAAGGCGTTATGCGAAGCATCGTGATTGACGTTGACGTTGAGCAGCATGCCCATGGCCACGAACAGGAAATAGCAGAGGAAAAACGCCCAGGGCTGATGCTGCATCAGGCTCAGGGCATAAAACCCGACGCACAGCGCCAGCAACAGCGTGGCCTTGGCCAGCCGCGCGGTATCGGCATAGCGATGATCGCCCGTCAGGCAGGCGTGCGCCGCGCGCTTGAGATCGCGGTGAAACGCCTGCTCGCCATCGGGGGGGAAACGCAGCGGCGGTAATGAGTCAGCCATGCGGTTCCTCCACGGCGGCCGGTGCGGCCACTCGCCCCCAGCCCAGCGCCACGCAGAGGGCATGCAGCGCCACGGCGGCCATGGCGATATGCCAATAGCGCTGCGGCCAGCCAAGATAGCCGATAAACAGCAGCGGCATGCCCAGCGCGATCAGCAGCCAGACGGCGCTCGCCCACGGCCGCCCTTCCGTCATGCCGCCCAGCGCCACCGAGCCCAACGCCAGCAGCACCAGCAGCGCCATTTGCGGCCAGCTGATGTCGCCGTAACCGTAACCGTATTGGTAGACGTAACCGACCACCAGCGAGAACAACAGCATGGCGCCGCTGAAGACGCTGAACGCCGAACGGCGGTCGCGCGGCCGGCCCGGCGCCGGGCGCCAGGCCAGACGGAAATAGCGCAGGAACGGCAGATTACTCGCCCAAAATGGGTTGGCAGACGGCCGATCGCCGCTGACGCCGTAGCTGAACGGCGTGGTCGGTAACGCCGGGCAGAACGTGCCGAACAGCTTGTCCCAAAAGATAAAGCTGCCGCCGAAGTTCTTATTGGAATACGCCATGTCCTTGACGTGGTGTACCCGGTGGTGCGCCGGCGTGACCAGGATTTTTTCCAGCACGCCCAGCTTCGGCGTCAGCGCATTGTGGTTAAACAGCTGAATGCTGTAGTGAAAAATCGACACCGTGACGAACACCGACAGCGGCACGCCCGCCAGCGCCAGCAGCAAAAAGAACGGGATCGACGTCAACGACGAATACCAGGAGTTGCGCACCCCCAGCGACAGGTTGAAGTGCTCCCCCTGGTGGTGCACCACGTGTACCGCCCACAGCACGCGGAAGCGGTGGTGCAGGCGATGCAGCCAGTAGAAACCGAAGTCCCACGCCAGCAGGGCGAACAGCCACATCAGCAGCGGCGGCCAGGCGTCCAGCAGCCCCAGGCTGAAATGCGCGGCCACGTAGCCGTAACAGGTGATCTCCAGCCCGCGGAACAGCCACAGCATAATATGGCCGGAGTTCAGGTTGAACACCAGATCGTGCCAGTTGACCGGCTCACGGCGCCCCCACTGCAGCGCCACCGCCTCGGCCACCACGATGAACAGCATGAACACTATCGGCAACGCCAGATCGCTCATCCTACTTCTCCTTTAACCACGCGCCGGCGTAGGGCCTCTATGCGCAGGGCCAGCCAGCCGGCGAACAGCGCCAGCAGCGCACCGCCGGCCAGATCGACAAACAAATGGCGGCGCAGCTGCAGGATGGAGAACGCGATCGCCACGCCCCACAGCATCCACAGCGCCGTCCGCACTTTGCGCTCGCCGTCGCTCAGCGCCCACACCGCCAGCACCGTCAGCGCCATGTGCAACGACGGCAGGCAGTTTTGCGGCGAATCCACCTGCGTTAACGCCGCCAGCAGCTGCGCGCTGAGCCCAACGCCCTCGTTCTGCGGATAGGCCATGGTGGTCGGCCACAGCAGGTAAACTGCCCCGGCGCCCAGCGCCGTCAGCTGCATCGCCAGCGTCAGCCATTTGATTCGCTGCAGCGGCGCCAGCAAATAGCCCGCCGGGACGATGAGGAAGAACGACAGATAGAGCCAAATGGCCGCCGGATTAAACGGGATCGCCCGGTCAAGCGCCGATGGCGGCAGCAGGGTTCCCGCCCCCTGCAGGCGATCGGTCAGGCTATACACCACCCCGACCGTCCCCCAGCCGAGCAACATGTGCCCTAGCCTGAACAGCATCTTTTTCATGCTTCCTCCGCCTGGCGCACGATGCGTCGCCGCTTGCGATCGAACTGCGGTAACACCGCCTGCTCCGTCAACCGCCATTCGAGCCGATCGGTGGCGATGCCCTGGCGAGCGAACAGCGCGATCAGCTGCGCCTGGCAGTGCGCCAACGCCGCCGGGCTGCAATCGGCGATCAGCTCCAGCCGGTGCTCGCCGCGCTGGATCAGGCGGTAATCACTGGTCAGCGGCAACGCATTGGCGATCGTCCGGCTGCAGGCATCGGCGAACACCGCCTGCGGCTGGCGCTGCGCATCGGGTAACATCAGCTGATCGTCGCGCCGCCCTTCGATACGCGCAATCGCCCGCGTCGGTTGCCCGCACGGGCAGGGTTCCTTGCGCAGCACCAGCACATCGTCCAGCCGATAACGCACGATCGGCTGCGTGCTGCGGGTGAAATCAGTGATCAGCGGCGTAAAACGCTGCTCGTCGATCCACTGCGGTTCGATATGCAAAAACTCTTCGTTCAGATGCAGCGTGCCGTGCGCGCAGGTGGCGGCAAGAAACCCCTCGGTGGCCTGATACACTTCGCCGACCGCCGGAAACACCTGCATCAGCAGGCGGCGATCCTGCTCTTCCAACACCTCGGCGACCGAGATCGCTTTTTTGACCGGCAGCTTCACCTGCCCGGCCAGCACCGCCAGCGCCAGGGCACGCAGCACCTGCGCCGGGGCCACGATGATGCTGGGCGCCTGCCGTTCCAGTGCGGGCAGATGCTCGCTGAACGGCGCGAGCAGATCGTAAAACGCCAGGCTCAGCCAACGGTTGTTTACGCTGTGATAGAGATTATTGTCCGCCCGCAGAAACAGGGCGACGCGCTCGCCGGCCAACAGCCCGTCCGGCAGCATCTTCGCCAGCATGCCACCGGCCCACACCTGCTGTTCGCGCGGGCTGACGACAAACACGCCGCGCTGCCCGGAGGTGCCAGACGACAACCCGACGCTGTAGCGCCCGATCTTCGGCGTGAAATCGCGATCCGCCTCGCTGCGCTGCGCGCAGGCCAGCACCGCCTCTCGGCTCAGCCCGGCGGTATTCATCCGGTCAAACTGCGCCATCATCAGCGCCTTGTCCATCTGCGGCCATTCGGCGAACGGGCGGCGGCTGAAGCGCTGAAAATAGGGGCTCTTGCTCAGCACCCGGCGGGCAAAGCCCGCGAGCTGCCGGGCCTGATGCGCCTCCAGCGCCGCACGATCGCCAAAGCGCAGGCGCCGGGCGCGGAAATAGTGCCACAAGGTCATGAAGGGGATCACAGGTCCCCCTCGTGGCACAGCAAAATGTTAACCTGGCCGCCCGCCCACAGCTGGTTGAGCCGTTCCAGCGTGCGGGTGTACGCCGCCGCATCGTCCATCACCAGATTGGCCAGGCGCGAAGGCCCGCGCAGCATCTGGTAGCTCTGCGGCGACCAGGCGGCGTCGCTGGCCAACAGCGTCCAGCCGGCGTCGGTGAGAATAAAGGCGCCGATATGGCCGGCCGCATGCCCCGGCAGCGGCACCAGCACGATCTGCCCCTCGCTGCCCGGCAGCGCGTAACCGCGATCGAACGGCGCCAGCAGCGCGGGCAACGCCACCGAGGGAAAAGCCTCCATAAACTGCAGACGACTCTCGAAATCCGCCGGGATCAGGCCGGGAATAAAGGCGCGCTTGAGTGCTGCGAAACCGCGCAGCCCACGGGTTTGCTGCCAGCCTTCGCCGGAGCAAATAAAGTCGAGGTGGCTGAAATCCTGCAGCCCGGCGATGTGATCCGCGTGAAAATGCGAGACGATCAGCGCCTGGATGTCGCCTTCGGCGTAACCGGCTTCGCGCAGCTGATGCGCCAACGACTCGGCGGGATCGAAATAGACCGGCGTCATGCGGCGGTAAAGGCTGAATACCCCCGACTGCGTGTGCTGCTGAAAATAATGCGCGTAGCCGGTATCCCACAGCCAGCGGCGCTGCCCCACCTCCAGCAGATAGGCGCGTGCCGGGAATTTACACACCCGGAACCCGGCGCCGCGCAGCGCCATGCAGCCGATATGCGTGCAATAGCCCACTTCAAATACGGTGACCTTAGCCATGCGGTATGCCTCCTTGCTGCCGCAGCCACTCGCCGGTCAGGCGGATCCCCTCCTCCATCGAGTAACGCGGCCGATAGCCCAGCTCTTCGATCGCGAGGGTCTGGCTCAGAGTCATGTCAAAATGCACCGCCGCCACGCTGTAGCGCGTCAGCAGCGGTTCCTTGCCGCTCAGGCTTGCCCACAACTCCATGCCGCCGGCCAGCGCCTGCAGCAGCGGATACGGCACGGCCTGCAGCCGGTAACGCAGCCCCAGCTCCTGGCGCAGCAGCGCATCCAGCATCTCCGCCAGCCGCTGCGGTTGGTGGTTGGTGATGTTGTACACGGCGCCGGACGGCAATCCGCGTTGCCGGCTGGCCAGCTCCATGGCGTGCACCACGTTGGGAGCAAAGGTCAGATCCAGCAACGCCTGCCCGCCGCCGGGCAGCCGCAGCACGCCGCGATCGCGTTCGAGCTGTTGCAACAGCCGCGGCACGATCACCCGATCGTGCGGGCCAAATAGGCCGCGCGGCCGCAGAATAATATAGGTGGTTTGCGGGTAGATCTTCGCCTGCGCCAACAGCCGCTGCTCGGCGGCGTGCTTGCTGGCGGCATAGTGGTTGGCGAAGCGCCGGGCGCGATAACCCTCATCAAGATCGTAATGCGGCTGAAAATCGAAGTAGATTGCCGGCGTGGAGATATGCACGAAGCGCCGCACGCCGCAGCGCCCGGCCGCCTCCGCCAGCTTGTCCGTCGCTGCGGCGTTGATGCGGTGAAACTCCGCTTTGCTGCCCCAGGGCGATGACTTGGCCGCACAGTGCCACACCCACTCGCAGTCGGTCACCAGCTCCCGGCACTGCTGCGGCGTGGCCTGCGCCAGATCGAGCGAGTAAAATTCGGCGCCCAGCTGGCGCAACGCTTCGCCGGCCCGCTCATCGCGGCCGGTGGCGCGCACCTGATGCCCGGCCTCCAGCAACCACTCCGCCGCGTTGCGCCCCAGCCCGCTGGTCGCCCCGGTCACCAGCACCCTCATGGCAGCAACACCATGCCGGCCAGCGCCAGCCCGGCGGCGGTGCCGATCAGCATCACCGGCTGGCCGGGGTTGAAGCGCCCGGTGGTCACGGCGGCATGCAGCGCGGTCGGGATAGACGCCGCCACCTGGTTGCCGTGATGGCGGTAGATGTCCACCAGCGCCTCGCTGGAGACGTGCAGCCGTTTGCGCATATGTTCGAGCGACAAATGGCTGGCCTGGTGCGGCACCACGGTGGCGATCTGCCCCAGGGTCAAGCCGCTGGCGCTCAGCAGCCGGTCGAGGTAGTCCTCAATCAGCGCCGACGCCTGACGGAACAGCGGCTTGCCCTGCATATGAAACAGGAAGTCTTGCTCGCACATGCCGGCGCGCGGGTTGCGGCGCGTGCCGCCGGCGCGGATCTCGCACAGTTCGCTGCCGGCGGGATAGGTTTCCACCAGGCTGGCGAGGATGCCGCTGGCGCCGTCGCCGCGCTCCACGATGGCGCAGGCGGCGCCGTCGCCGAAGATCAGCGACGACTCTTCGTGCTGCCAGTCGATGCCGCGCGAAGCGAGATCCGCCGAGACGATGGCGATACGCCGATACGTCCCGGCGTTCAACAGCCCCGCCGCCACCTGCAGCGCAGAGATAAAGCTGACGCAGCTGCTGTTGATGTCGAAGCCCGGCGTACCCGGTGCCAGCCCGGCAACCTTGAGAATATGCGCGGCGGTGCACGGCAGCGCCTGCACCGCTATCGCCGAGGCGGAGATCAAAAGGTCAATGGAGGCTGCCGGAATGGCGCTGCGGGCCAGCGCGTCTTGCAGCGCGGCGGCGGCGAGATCGGCCTGGCTGGCATCGTCGGCGGCGTGATAGCGGTAAACGATGCCCGAGCGTTTTTCAACGTAGCCGGCCGGTTTCCCCAGGCGGGCATCGAGCGTAGAGGAGGCCACGCGGTTGGGCGGCAACGCGGCCCCGGTGGCAATGATTTTCAGAGGCAACAGCTCGGGTGAGCGACATTGTGTGGTCATTATTGTTATTGATTAACCTGACTATCCATAAAGCGATTCTCCCGCACGGCGCAAAGGCTATGCGGATCATCCCCGGTTTTTATGTCCCAAAAGGCCTTTCATCAAGGCGGTATCTCTTGTTATCAGCTGGTGCGGGCCGACGTCCGTCGGCGGAAGCATAAGCGTAACATTACTGAGATATTCAGTTTACGGCAAGGCGGCGAGAATGAGCAGACGGCAGGGGAATTATCGGAATAGCGCCGCCGCTGGCGATCGGCGGCGGCGGGGTCAGGCTCAGCGGCGGTTGCGCACCAGCTGGTAACGGCGGGTCAGATACTCTACCGGCGCACTCCAGATATGCACCAGGCGGCAGAACGGGAACAGCACGAACAGCGTCATGCCCAGCACCATGTGCAGCTTGAAGATAATCGCCACGCCTTCCAGGTGCGCAGAGGCGCCGGCGTGGAAGGTCACCACCGCCTGCGCCCAGGCCACCAGCTTCATCATTTCGCTGCCGTCCATATGCTGGGCGGAGAACGGAATGGTCAGCAGGCCGAGGCACACCTGCACCACCAGCAACGTCAGGATCATGATGTCGGCGAAGCTGCTGGTGGCGCGCACCCGCGGGTTGGTCAACCGGCGCTTCAGCAACAGCGCGCCGCCGATCAGCGTCATCAGGCCGCAGGCGCCGCCGGCGATCATCGCCAGCTTCTGCTTCACGTCGATCGGCAGGAAGGCCTCATACATCCAGTGCGGCGTCAGCATGCCGAGGAAGTGGCCCACGAAGATGCCGATAATACCGATGTGAAACAGGTTGGACGCCAGCCGCATGCCCTTTTTATCCAGCATCTGGCTGGAGCCGGCGCGCCAGCTGTACTGCCCGTAGTCGTAACGCAACCAGCTGCCGATCAGGAATACCGCGCCGGCCAGATAAGGGTAGATATCGAAGAAGAACTGATTCAAAAATTGCATGATTAGCGTCCTTTGGTTCCGGTTAACGCATCCGTCAGGTCCAGATACTGTGGTGCCACCGCGCCGGCGAAGCGCCGCTGGTGCGCCGTCTGCTGGGCGGAGGCGCAGCCCTGTTCGCCGAGAAACTTGACCTGCTCCTCTTCCCACACCGCATCCAGCGCCTGCGGCGTATCGTCACGTGCCTCTTGCGCCACCTGGGGCTCCAGCGTCTGGGCCTGCACCTCGCTGCCGGACAGCGCCAGCAGCAGATCGAACAGCACCGCATACGGGCTTTCACGCTGTTGCAGGCGCGCGCCCAGCAGCGCCAGGATTGGCGCGATGTCCTGCAGCCCTTCACGCGCCTGCGCCGCACTGCGGCTGGCCAGATACTCCAGATACAGCGGCAGGAAATCCGGCAGCTCGCGGCTGTCGATCTCCAGCCCGGCGGCGCGGTACTGCGCCATCAGGTCAACCATCGCCTGGCCGCGATCGCGCGACTCGCCGTGCACGTGCTCAAACAGCAGCAGCGAGGTGGCGCGGCCGCGATCGAACAGCTCGCAATAGTCGGCCTGCACGTCCAGCAGCGGGCGGGCGCACAGGCGGCGGATAAACAGAATCAGCTGCGCGCTGTGGTGCAGATCCAGCTCGCTGGCCGGCTCCAGCGCTTCGATGAGCGCCTGCTGATGGTCAAACAGGACCTGCTCCGGGTAATCCAGCAGGCGGGCGATCACTTTCAGGCTGATCATGAGGCATCCTCCGGCCGCGCGGTTTTCGCGGTCACGTCGATGGCGTCGATACGGCGGCTGTTGAACAGGTTGAACTTGCCGTCGCTGCCGTGGCAGCCGTCGCCGAAGCTGAAACCGCAGCCTTTGCTTTCCGGGAAGGCTTCGCGCGCCAGCTCGCGGTGGCTCGACGGCACCACGAAGCGATCTTCATAGTTGGCGATCGCCAGGTAGCGGTACATCTCCTGCGCCTGCGCTTCGCTCAACCCAACCTGCTCCAGCGCGCTGGTGTCCACCACGCCGTCGACGGTTTCCGCCCGCTTGTAGTGGCGCATCGCCAGCATGCGCTTCAGCGCCAGCAGCACCGGTTCGGTATCGCCGACGGTCAGCAGGTTCGCCAGATACTGCACCGGAATGCGCAGGCTCTCGACGTCCGGCAACACGCCGCTGTGCGCCAGCTCGCCGGCGTCGGCGGCGGACTGAATCGGCGACAACGGCGGCACGTACCACACCATCGGCAGCGTGCGGTATTCCGGGTGCAGCGGCAGCGCCAGCTTCCAGTCCATCGCCATTTTGTACACCGGCGACTGCTGGGCGGCTTCAATGACGCCCTGCGGCACGCCGTCCGCCAGCGCCTGAGCAATCACCTTCGGATCATGCGGATCGAGGAAGATATCGAGCTGGCTCTGGTACAGATCCTTGTCATTCTCCACCGCCGCCGCCTGCTCGATGCGGTCGGCATCGTACAGCAGCACGCCGAGGTAGCGAATGCGGCCGACGCAGGTCTCCGAACACACCGTCGGCTGCCCGGCTTCGATGCGCGGGTAGCAGAAGATGCACTTCTCGGACTTGCCGCTCTTCCAGTTGAAGTAGATTTTCTTGTACGGACAGCCGGTCAGGCACATGCGCCAGCCGCGGCACTTGTCCTGGTCGATCAGCACAATGCCGTCTTCGCCGCGCTTGTAGATCGCCCCGCTCGGGCAGGTGGCGACGCAGGCCGGGTTGAGGCAGTGTTCGCACAGGCGCGGCAGGTACATCATGAAGGTGTTTTCGAACTGGCCGTACATCGCCTTCTGCAGGTTGTCGAAATTCTTGTCCTGCGAGCGTTTTTCGAACTCCCCGCCGAGGATCTCCTCCCAGTTAGGGCCGCTTTCGATCTTGTTCATGCGCTGGCCGGTGATCAGCGAGCGCGGGCGAGCCACCGGCTGGTGCTTGCCCTGTTTGGCGGTATGCAGATGCTGGTAGTCGTAATCGAACGGCTCGTAGTAGTCGTCCAGCGCCGGCACGTCCGGGTTGGCGAAGATTTTCGCCAGCACGCCGACGCGGTTGCCCATGCGCGGTTCCAGCTTGCCGTTGATTTTACGTATCCAGCCGCCCTTCCATTTTTCCTGATCTTCCCAGGCGTGCGGATACCCGACGCCGGGCTTGCTTTCCACGTTATTGAACCAGGCGTATTCCATACCTTCACGGCTGGTCCAGACGTTTTTGCAGGTGACCGAACAGGTGTGGCAACCGATGCACTTGTCCAGATTCAGCACCATGCCGACTTGCGAACGAATTTTCATTTGCTGTTCTCCTGCTGACTGCCCTGCGCGTAGTCGTTGCCTTCGTCGTCCAACCAATCAATGCGGTTCATCTTGCGCACCACCACGAACTCGTCGCGGTTGGAGCCGACGGTGCCGTAGTAGTTGAAGCCGTAGGCCAGCTGCGCATAGCCGCCGATCATGTGGGTCGGCTTCGGACAGGCGCGGGTCACCGAGTTGTGGATGCCGCCACGCTGGCGGGTGATCTCCGAACCCGGCAGATTCACAATGCGCTCCTGCGCGTGGTACATCATGGTCATACCGGCCGGGATACGCTGGCTGACCACCGCGCGCGCCGTCAGCGCGCCGTTGGCGTTGAAGGCCTCGATCCAGTCGTTGTCCGCGATGCCCAGATCTTTGGCGTCGTCTTCGCTCAGCCAGACGATCGGGCCGCCGCGCGACAGCGTCAGCATCAACAGGTTGTCGCTGTAGGTGGAGTGAATGCCCCACTTCTGGTGCGGCGTCAGGAAGTTCAGCGCCTTCTCCTTGTTGCCGTTCGGCTTGCTGTTGAGCAACGGCTGCGCGGCGCGAGTGTCGATCGGCGGCCGGTATACCAGCAGGCTTTCACCGAAGGCGCGCATCCACTCGTGGTCCTGATACAGCTGTTGACGGCCGCTGATAGTGCGCCACGGGATCAGCTCGTGCACGTTGGTGTAACAGGCGTTGTAGGAAACGTGTTCGTCTTCCAGACCGGACCAGGTCGGGCTGGAGATGATTTTGCGCGGCTGCGCCTGAATGTCGCGGAAGCGAATTTTCTCGTCTTCCTTGTTCAGCGCCAGATGCCGGTGATCGCGGCCGGTGACGTTGCTCAGCGCCTCCCAGGCTTTTACCGCCACCTGGCCGTTGGTTTCCGGCGCCAGCGACAGGATCACTTCCGCCGCGTCTATTGCGCTCTCAATCTTCGGCCGCCCCGCCGCCGGGCCGTCGGCCTTGACGTAGTTAAGCTGCTTGAGGAAGTCGACCTCGGCTTGGGTGTTCCAGCTGATGCCCTTGCCGCCGTTGCCCAGTTTGTCCAGCAGCGGCCCCAGCGAGGTGAAGCGCTCGTAGGTGGCCGGGTAATCGCGTTCAACCGCGATGATGTGCGGCGCAGTTTTGCCCGGGATCAGATCGCACTCGCCTTTCTTCCAGTCCTGCACGCCGTAAGGCTGCGCCAGTTCGGCGGCGGAATCGTGCTGGATAGGCAGGGTCACCACGTCGGTTTCCTGACCCAGATGGCCGACGCACACCTCGGAGAAGGCCTTGGCGATGCCCTTGTAGATCTCCCAGTCGCTCTTCGAATCCCAGGCCGGATCGACCGCCGCCGACAGCGGATGGATGAACGGGTGCATGTCGGAGGTGTTCATGTCGTCTTTTTCGTACCAGGTGGCGGTCGGCAGCACCACGTCGGAGTACAGGCAGGTGCTCGACATGCGGAAATCGAGCGTCACCACCAGATCCAGCTTGCCTTCGCCGCCCTGCTCGCGCCATTCCACTTCCTGCGGCTTCACGCCGCCCTGCTGGCCGAGATCTTTCCCCTGAATGCCGTTTTCGGTGCCCAACAGGTATTTGAGCATGTACTCATGGCCCTTGCCGGAGGAGCCCAGCAGGTTGGAGCGCCAGACAAACAGGTTGCGCGGGAAGTTCTGCGGATTGTCCGGCTGCTCGGCGGCGAAGCCCAGCGTGCCGTTTTTCAG
Source organism: Serratia sp. 4542 (assembly GCF_016805595.1). Lineage (NCBI taxonomy): Bacteria > Pseudomonadati > Pseudomonadota > Gammaproteobacteria > Enterobacterales > Yersiniaceae > Serratia > Serratia sp. 4542. Next base: position 429,130 of record NZ_RXKV01000010.1, on the reverse strand, counting down.
GCTATCGACGGTGAACTCGACCGGCGACTGACCGGCCGCACGGGCCTGCTCCGCCAGGCGCAGCGGGTTGGTGCCCAGCTGCGGCGCCGACGGCAGCCAGCCCATGCGCTCGGCGCGCACGTTGAAGTCGATCAGGCTGCCGCCGAAGCGCGACTTGTCCGCCAGCGGCGACAGCAGCTCGTCGGTGCCGACGGTTTCATAGCGCCATTGGCTGGAATGGTTGTAGAAGAACGAGGTGCTGTTCATGTGGCGCGGCGGGCGCTGCCAGTCGAGGCCGAACGCCAGCGGCAGCCAGCCGGTTTGCGGCCGCAGTTTTTCCTGGCCGACGTAGTGCGCCCAGCCGCCGCCGCTCTGGCCGACGCAACCGCAGAAGATCAGCATATTGATCAGGCCGCGGTAGGTCATGTCCATGTGGTACCAGTGGTTGACGCCGGCGCCGACGATGATCATCGAACGGCCGTGGGTCTTCTCGGCGTTTTCCGCGAACTCGCGGGCAATGCGAATGATGTTGTGACGCGACACGCCGGTGATCTGCTCGGCCCAGGCCGGGCTGTAGGCCTTGACCTCGTCATAGTCGGCGGCGCAGTTGGCGTCGCCCAGCCCGCGTTCCAAACCGTAATTGGCAAGCTGCAGGTCATACACGCTGGTCACCAGCGCTTCGCTGCCGTCCGCCAGCTGCAGGCGTTTCACCGGCAGCTTGTGCAGCAGGATCTCGTCCAGCGCCACGCTGTTGAAATGCTCGCTGTCCGCGCCGCCGAAGTACGGGAAGCCCACCTCGGCCACGTCGTCATGCATGCCCAACAGGCTGAGCTGCAGCTCGATTTCCTGTTGCGACTTGCCCTCGCGCTGTTCCAGGTTCCACTTGCCCTTCTCGCCCCAGCGGAAGCCGATGGAGCCCTGCGGCGCCACCAGATCGCCGCTGCGGCTGTCGATAGCGACGGTTTTCCACTCGGGGTTGTTTTCCTGGCCCAGCCCGCCCACCAGATCGGCGGCGCGCAGCAGGCGGCCGGCGGCGTAATGGCCGCCTTCACGCGCTTCCAGCAGCACCAGCATCGGCATATCGGTATAGCGGCGCACGTAGTCGCGGAAGTAGCCGACTTCGCGATCGAGATGGAACTCTTTCAGCATCACGTGGCCCATCGCCAGCGCCATCGCGCTGTCGGTGCCCTGCTTCGGATTCAGCCAGTGGTCGCACAGCTTGGCGACTTCAGCGTAGTCCGGCGTCACCGCCACGGTTTTGGTGCCCTTGTAACGCACTTCGGTAAAGAAGTGGGCGTCCGGGGTGCGCGTCTGCGGCACGTTGGAGCCCCAGGCGATAATGTAGGAGGAGTTGTACCAGTCGGCGGATTCCGGCACGTCGGTCTGCTCGCCCCAGGTCATCGGCGAGGCCGGCGGCAGATCGCAATACCAGTCGTAGAAGCTCAGGCAGGCACCGCCGATCAGCGACAGGTAGCGGGCGCCGGCGGCGTAGGACACCATCGACATCGCCGGGATCGGCGAGAAGCCGATGATACGGTCCGGACCGAAGGTTTTGGCGGTATAGACGTTGGCGGCGGCGATCAGTTCATTGACCTCCTGCCAGCTGGAGCGGACGAAGCCGCCGCGGCCGCGCGCCACCTTGTAGCTTTTGGCTTTTTCCGCATCGCCGACGATAGAGCCCCAGGCCGCGACCGGATCGCTGTGCTGCGCTTTCGCCTCGCGCCACAGCTTGAGCAGACGCTTGCGCATCAGCGGGTATTTCAGCCGGTTGGCGCTGTACAGGTACCAGGAGTAGCTGGCGCCGCGCGGGCAGCCGCGCGGTTCATGGTTGGGCAGATCGGGCCGGGTGCGCGGGTAGTCGGTTTGCTGGGTTTCCCAGGTCACTAGGCCATTCTTCACGTAGATCTTCCAACTGCAGGAACCGGTACAGTTCACGCCGTGGGTGGAACGCACCACTTTGTCGTGCTGCCAACGGCTGCGATAGCCGTCTTCCCAGTCGCGGTTGGTGTTCAAGGTCTGGCCGTGCTCGCCAGAAAAAGGCTCCGCCAACTGCTTGAAATAGCGGAAACGGTCTAAAAATTTGCTCATCCGGAATGCTCCTGAAGGCTCTTGTCGTTATAAGAAGACATGCTCAATCTGCCGCCAGCCTACTGACGGCCAACCGGCAGCAAATTGATTGCGATCAAGAGAAAGCGGGAGGCGACGCGCGTATCGGGTGAGAAATACCACCAAAGTATAGGTGTGGGAGGTGATGTTAATCGGTTGAATTTAAATGAATAAAATAGACTGTCATGACAAAGACTGGCGGAAGGGAGGCAAGGCGGGGTATTTGGGGGTAGGACGCGGGAGAGACCTCCCGCGTGACGTTCACTCGACGCATTCAGCGCTGGAGCCACAGCGTCGCGGTGCCCACGGCGGGCAACGCCAGCGCGATCTCCGCCCCCCCATCCTGCTGCCGCCAGCCCGCCGGAAGGCGCAACCGGGTGCTTCCCTCTCGATAGTAAGGATTGGCTACCAGCAGCAAGGCGCGATCGCCCAGAATAAACATCCGCGCCGGCATTTGCGGATCGCTTCCCGCCAGCGGCGTCGATTTTCCCGTCAGCAGATAAGGGGTGAAAGCGGCGATTTGCTGCGACACGGCAGCCACACCGCGCCAGGTGGCGTCAAACTCCCGTTGGTCGAAGCGGCCGGTTTTGCGCTTGTAAAACAGATCGGTATAGGAATAAAACAACAGCCCCTTGGCGCCGCCGATCAACGCCTGCCAGGCCTGGTTGCGGATTTCCGCCTCTGACGGCGGATGTGGCTTACGGCGGGCGTCATAAGCGGCGTGATCCATGATTTGCATCACCACCCAGGCCCCGCGCGACTGGCGGGCGGCCTGCACCGTGAGTTCGGTATAACGCGTGGTGCGCGTCAGATCGCTATCGTTCCCCACCGGGTATGGGTCGGTCGCCAAAATGTCGCTGCTGTTGAAGTGAGCGTCCAACTCCCCGGTTTTGTTCAACACCTGGAAGGTGGGGTGATCGCCGTCAAGCTGCTTTATTTGCAGGTTTTTTTCCTCGATCTTATCGAGATATTCCGGCCCCAGCTCATCGTTGATATACCAGGCGAGCAGGTTGGGCTGAGAGCGCAAGCGCTGCACGTACCAGGCCGTCAGCGCCGCGTAATCGCCACCGCGCGCGGGCGGCGCGAAGCGGCTGCCGCGGTACTGATCTTTGACGGAGTAAATCACCAGCAGCCCGCGCTGGCGTGCGTTGCGGAAAAAGGCGTAAGGATCTTTCTTCTCCCCATAATCATAATTCAGCACCGTGTTGAATCCCGCCGATGCGATGCGCGCCAAATGCTCATCGGTAGCCACGTTGGCGTAAATACCCAACGGGAAAAGCCGTTGACCACCGCGTACGGTAAAGCCTTCGCTGTCGATCGCCACTTTGGCCGCAGGCTGCCCGACGCGAAAAGACAGCTCGCTGCCCTGTGCCGACTGGGATTGCTGCCCGGTGACCTGCTGACGCAGGCGGTATTCCCCCTGGGCCAGGCCGGTCGGCAGTGGGTATTCGATCCGGCGCTGCCCTTCAACCTGATAACGGTCGCGGCTACGGTGAACAACCTGCCCCTCAGCATTGAGCAATTCGCTGTCGACTTGCAAACGCTGCGGCTGCGGAGTGACCAACAGCGTGTCGACCTTCCCCTGCGCCGACGCGCCGAGCTGATACAACGCCGGCGTAGACGCTCGAGCACACGCATAGGCGTCGTCAAACCAGGCGGTACCGGTGCTCCCCTTGCGCAGATAGACGCCAAAAGTGACTCGCGCCGCCTGCGGCGGCACGGTATAGCTGGCGCTCACCTGCCGCCAGCCGCTGTCGCCGGTCACCCCTGCCGGATAGCTGCCTTCCAGAAAGCGCCCCTGCGCATCGAAGCTCTGCAGATAAACCCCGGCACCGCCGTCGCGGCTTTGCCCGCGTACGCCATGGGTCTTGAGCCAGACGCCGAAATCGATCGTCTGCCCGGGCGCAACCCGCAGCATCTGACTGAAGGTGCGGTACTGCGCGGCATCTGCATTGTCATAACGCAGACTGCCACGGCCGCTGTGTGCATCGCCGTCGGCCTGTGCGCCCTGCGCACGCCAGCCGCTAAGCCCCTGCTCAAAGCCGGGGTTGGCCAACAGATTGGGTTGGCAGCTTTGCGCCAGAGCCGAAGCGCTCCACCAGGCGCAACAGCCCAGAGCCGCCATCTGATACATCCCCTTCATGGTCATTTCCTTTTCACCACGGCGTTGAACAGATAAGTGGCGAACAGATAGCAGGATTTCTGGTAAGACAGCCCCAAATGCTGACGGTAAATCCGCCATTGCCAGTCCGCGGCGCGGATTTTGTTGCCCGACAGCGAATGGGTAGACAATCGGTAACAGGCCAGCGGTTCGGGAATGCAGTAGGCCAGGCCGTTACGCGCCTTCTGCAGCACCGCCAGCCACATCAAATAGTCCTCATGACCCACTTTTTGCTGATACACCTTACCGATGCGCTTCTGGTTGTAGATGCCGGTGAGATTGCCGATCCAGTTGCTTTTCAACATGTCCTGATAGCCAATAAGCTCATCCGCACCCCGGGTGTTTTTGATCAACTTCAGGTCGTCTTCGAAGGTGTAATAATGGGAACACACCACGTCGTAGCGGCGGGTTTGCAAAATGCTCGCCTGGCGCGACAGCTTGTTGGGGAGCCATACGTCATCGCTGTCGCAGAAGGCGATATAGTCGCCCTTCGCCGCCTCAATGCCGATGTTGCGCGTTTCCGCCACGCCCTGGTTATGCTCATTGCGTATGTAGGTGAGGCGATCGTGGATAAACGGCCGCACCACCTCAGCAGTATCGTCGGTGGACGCATCATCGATCACATACAGGTGATAATCGGTAAATCGCTGATTCAGCACGCCTAGAATCGACTCTTTAATAGAGTGCGCCGCATTGTAGGCCGGCATTATCACGGATATCTTTTCCATTCTGTCCTCACTCGGTGAGCTGTTGCCACTCGGGATAAATACGTTCGGGAGAAAAACGACGGGACTTCTCTAACGCGGCGAGAGAAAAGTGCTCGCGCAAACCCGGATCGAGCATCAGTTTGATCACCCCTTCGCTGAAGGCGGCGGCGTCGTCATCGGGCACCAGATAGCCGTTGACGCCATCGTCTATCAACTCGGCCGGGCCGGTCTTGCAGTCGTAGGCCACCAGCGGCAGGCCGAAACTCATGGCTTCGATCAGCACCATCGGCAACCCTTCATAGCGAGAAGTCATCAGATACAGGCTGGCTTGGCGATAATAGGCCGCCACGTCGGCGGTGGCCGGCAGCAGGTTCACCTGCCGCTCCAACCCGGCGTCTTCAATCTGCCGCCGCAATGCGTCGCGCTCCGGACCGTCGCCAATAATCAGCAGCCGCCAATCCGGCGCCTGCGCCGCCACTCCTCGCCACAACGCGATCAGACGATCGAAGCCTTTCTGATTGCTCAATCGCCCCACCGCCAGCGCCACTTTTTTCTGCAGCGTCGGTGTCGGCGCCTGCGTGCCGAACGGTGAAACGTTCTCGATCACCCGGCATTTTCCGGCCCCCACCCAGCGAGCGATGGCGTCGCTATCTTGCCGCGTCAGGAAAATCACGCGGTCACACAGCCGGTAAACCAGCAACTTCAACCACTTAAATACGCGCGGGTACTGGTGAAAGCTGACGTGTTCACTCAACAGCAGCCGGCTGCGGGCACAGAACAAACGCAGAAAAGGCGTCATCACCACCGACAGTTTCCCCATGGAAACGGTAATGATCACATCCGCGCGTTCACGCCGCAGGGCCATCGCCAGCCGCCATGGCCAGAACAGCGAATCGCCGCCGCCGCAGCGCAGCCGGACGTCGTTCGCCAGCGGAAAGAAGCTCCGCTCGCCAAACAGCGAAAACAGCGCCACCTCGTAGCCCGGCAGACGCGCCAGCGCATTGGCCAAACCGCTGGCGACCCGTTCAGTTCCGCCCTTGCCCGCTATATTTTCGATAACGATGATTACCTTGCGTGGTTGCATATCATCTCCTGAATCCCTGGCGCACATTGCGCAGCAGCCGGCCGCCAACCGAGAACAACCCCAACCGCGCCAGACAATCGCCATACCATTTGATCATCTTGAACTTGCCGCTCAGGCTGCGCCGCACGATGCGCGACGAGTAATAATTGAACGCCTGGGCGTTCTCCGAATACAGCGAGGCCAGCAGGTGCTTGCAGGCGAATCCGCTGATATGGCGATCGCTGGGGCTGAGGAAGGTATTGATAAAGCGATCGCTGGCCTCCAGATTAAGCTTCGCCGTCATGCGCCCGTAGCGCCCTACGTCGAGAAACACCCCTCCGCCGGCGTCGTGCGCCACATGCGCGCCCAAATTGGTGGCATTGACCAAAAAGCCCCAATCCTGATGCTTATTGAGGAACTCGGGAAATAAAAAGCGGCGATCGCTTTTTTTACGTATGCTGATGGTGGATGAACGAATATCGCCCATTTCCAGAAAAAGAAAATCTTCGCCGGAAGAACCGGATTTGTAGTGGAAGTTGAAGTCACGTACCGAATCGCCGCTCACCTCCGCATAGTTACCGAAGATAATATCAATATGGCGATCTTCATGTTTATTCATACGGCGGATAATATAGTTGGTTGTGAAGTAATCATCGGAATCGAGAAAAAACACGATCTCCGATTGCGCCAACTTGATGCCTAAGTTACGCGATACCGCCGCATTGCTCTTCTTTTTTTTCTCGTGCAGCATCACATTGCTATTGGTTGCTGCTATCTGGCGAATATATTTAATATCATCCTCGTCAGAGCAATCATCAACCAAAATCACCTGATAGTCGAACCCCTGGCAAGCGTTAAAAACCCGCTTCAGAGTTTTAGGCAGATAGCGTGCACTATTGTAAATAGGGATCACGATCGAGAAATCCATTTCTTAACCCTCTAATTTAGAATTTATCATTTCTTTTCCACGGCAAAGCAACAATAACGACACGTTAAATACCGGGACCAAAAAATAGGTTTCCGTCAACGTTGTTAACAGGAAAACCACCACCACCCAGCGCATGAACCGACTCAGCTTGCGCATGTTACCCAACAGGTGAAAATAACAGAAAAGCATGACGACAGAGGCGAGGCCACCGGCCGAATAAAACATGGCAATGAAGAAGAAATCGACGGGTTTATAAGGTTCTATATTCATGCCGAACAGCGGGTTGGGTAGCCCCACCGCCTGAAACATCTGCCAGGAGAACCAGACTCGCCCGGTCAACGCCTGGTTCAAGAGGACATCCAATGCCGGATTGCTGCCCCAGAGCATAACGCTGGCGAATTGAAAGCCGACAATAACCAACGTCAGCACGATGCAGACTTTTCTATTGGGGGCGACACGCAGCAGCGGCGCCAGCCAAAACAGCAATAACATCAACAACGCCAGCATAAAACAGGTGCGAGAATAGGAATACATCAGCACCGGGAGAATTAACGCCGACACCGCCAACGACGCGATATTTTTCATTCCACGCATTAGTTTCGCATGGTCGATCAGGCACAGCAGCGTGGCGAACAAGGCAAAAGAATAATACGCCAGGGTATTCGGGTTATCGAAACCCAGCGTTAATCTGTTGCCGTAACGTTCATCAAGATAAACAAACCCATTGGTGTAAAAGCTATAGGGAATGACCATCAGCAACCCTGCCACCACAAAGGCGATGGCAAACATTTCAGCGCCACGTCCCATGTCTATGCGGCGAAATAAAATGATCACGGCCGTGCTGAATACCGCGCCAAACAGATAATCCCCATGCCCGGTGGCAATATTAACCAGAAACAACAGAGCCAAAAAAACCGCAACCGCTTTTTCCGCCAGCGTAGCGATAAAAAATGCATAACCGACATAGAGCAACATCAGGCCATTAAGCCCCATCACGGTTTTATTAATCAGCTCGCTGTTGAACGATCCCGAGGTCAGGAAGGTTTTCACGAAAAACATCAGCAGAAAGGTCAATACGATGGATTGATTGACTAAATCCCGCGACTGATTATAACCGGCGTTGGCATGCATTTGAAAATTGGAGGCGACTCTTTGCATAAGTGTTTACTCAGTAAAATAACTGCCCCATTCCTGCTCAATGTTTTTCGGCATCAGCTTGCTTAACCCCGCGCCAGGCGTAAACGTCAACTCACCGAAATACACCTTCTCGCCGACCTGGTAGAAATCCACGCGGACATAAGAGAACTGCTGCGCTGTCTGGCGAGCCAAACGCGTCATTTCGTCCAGCCGCGTAGGGCGCGGCATCGGTTCGTCGGCATTCGGCAAGCTGATACGGATTTCGGTGCGGTTCCAGTCGATATCGAAAATATCGCGCCGATGAGTGCCGAAACGCTGATAGTCCACCTGGATGAACATGCGAATTTCATGATTGTCGTTAAAACAATGAAACTTGATATCGTTCGGCACCTGCTCGCCATCCAGCAACAGGCGCTCCACCATGATGCAGGGTTCGATATCCAGATAATGCTTTTCGCGACTCTGCTCGTAAAAGTTGCTGCGCATCCACGCGTTGCTGAGATCGTACAACTCCGCGTAGCTCACCTGCTGCTTGTCGAACACCAACCGGTTATAACCGCTGCCATGGTTGGCCTTCAGCACGAAGGCGTTGGGCAATTGCCTGAACATGTCGTAGCTGAGCTCAGTGCCATGCGCATACAGCTCCACCAGATACTCCTCGCCCCACAGACCGGCGATAAATTCACGTACCTTGAACTTGTCCGACAAGGTGGTGTAGATGCTGCGCGGATAAATTTTGCGACGCATGATCTTTTCGCTGAAGCCGGTCGGTTTTGACAGGTGCGGCAGCTTCTTGAAATAGAGCGCGTATTTAACCTGATGGTGCCAGGCATCGGGCAGGCGTTTGGAAATGTTTTTAACCAGGATGTTTAACATGTTCTCTCCTTAATTTGCTGACAAGACGCGGCAAGCAGTAAAAACAGGTCAGCTGCAGTCGGGTAATTTTTCCGCCACGGAATAAACTGTTCAGCACGAAGAACGAAATGAATTCCGCCAGCAGCGTAGACACCGCCGCACCGATCAGGCCGTAGCGCGGGATCAGCAGCAGATTCATCACCACGTTCGCCACGGCCACCAACGGCATCTTGATGGCGATAAAGCGATAGCCGGCGAACAGTACGATGCTGCGGTACGAAACCGTCCCCATGACCGAGAACAGCGAGGTCAGCGTACAAATGGCCAGGATGCTGGCGGCCGGTTGGAAAGCGGCACCGTACAGCAGCGCAATGGCCGGGTGGGCGAACCACCACAGGCCCAGCAACACCGGCAACGACAGGCCCAAGACCACCAGATAAAGCACCCGGATACGGTATTCCTGCTCCAACGGATCGCGACAGCTGGCAATGCCCGGCATCAACGAGGTGATCAGCGCCATCGGCACGAACACCCAGCCTTGGCTGAGGGTGGTGGCGGCACTGAACCAGCCTACCGCCTGCTCGCCGACCAGATTGCCCAGCATGATTTGATCGATGCGGGTATAGATCACTATCGACAGGCTGGAGATGGCCAGCGGCAGGCCCACCTTGAGCAAATAACGGCCATAGCGCCCGGCCTGGCGCGGCGTAACCCGCGGCGAGGCCGCAGCTTCGCCACGGAATAACCAGAGGCGCGCCAGGTAAGGGACGGCGCTGCTGAGGATGTAGGGCACCGCGAACCACACCAGCGGCAGCGCGGCGCTCACCAGCGCCAGCCGCAGCCCGATCGACAGCAGCAGCGCCAGGTTGTTGATCAGCGTATTGCGTTTCGACTGCAGGCGGGCATCGTAATAAATCTTGTACACGTCCTGAATCGAGAAATAGGCGCTGACAAGCAGCAACAGCGTCATCAGTTGGCTGGCGGGCGATTGGCTGAAATAGCTCCATGTCAGTATCGGCAGCGTCACCGCCAGGAACAGCCAACGGCGCAGGCGTATTGACGCCAGCATCAGGCGAATGCCGCTTGGTTGTCGGCGGGCGACGCGGTTGAAAATGATGCTGTCGGCGCCCAACTGTACCAGTGGCACCACGATGGCAATCGTCGCCAACAGATAGTTGAGCGCGCCAAACTGCGCGGGCCCCAGATAGCGCGCAACGTAAATGGAGACGAAGATGCCGGACAGGCTGAGCGAAACGCGTTCGAGCATCAGCCACAGGGCATTGGTGATAATGGCCTTCACCCGCTTATTCCCCTGCCTGCGGGCTATCTTCCCGATGGCTTGGGTAGGCGAAGTTGTAGTAGCTCATGTCGGTTGACGCCTTCTTCACCATGCCGTTGAGGATCACGCCCTTGATCCCCACCCCATTCTGTTCGAAACGGCGCATGCTGGTTTCGATCTGCTTGACGGTGTTGACCTCAAAACGCACCACCAGCAGCGAGGTGCCGGCGTGATTGCCGACGATCGCCGCATCCGTCACCGCCAGAATCGGCGGCGTATCGATCAGCACCAGATCGTAGTTTTGCCCGGCCCAGCGCAGAAAATCGGCGAAACGGCGATGCATCAACAGTTCGGACGGGTTCGGCGGCACCTGGCCGCGCGGCACGAAGTCCAGATTGGCGATGGCGGTTTTCCGCACCGCCTGTTCCGCCATCACGTTGCCCACCAGCAGATCGGACAGGCCCTGATGCCCGTCATCCGCCAGCCAGCGGTGCAGGAAGCCTTTGCGCATATCGGCGTCGATCAACAGCACCCGCTGCCCGGCCTGCGCCACCACCACCGCCAGGTTGGTACTGGTAAAGCTCTTGCCGCTTTCCGGGCTGGCACCGGAGACCATCAGAATGTTGTTCTTGGCCTCCATCATGGCGAAATGCAGGCTGGTGCGCAGGCTGCGGATCGCTTCCACCGACAGATCCGTCGGTTCGGCCACCGCCAGGATCGGCAAGCGCCGGCCGCCGGATTTAGGCAGCAAATGACGCTGTTCGCGGTTGCGCTTCACCTGCCACGGCGACAGCGGCACGGTGGCGTAGACGTTGATGCCCCGTCTCTCCAGGGTGTCGATATCATTGATGCCACGATGGAAAGCCGCGCGCAACAGCACGACCGAGGCGGCGCCCGCCGCGCCCAGCAGCAGCGCCAGCAGCACGATCAACGCCTTTTGCGGCTTGATCGGTCGGATAGCGGTTTCCGCCTCGTCGATGATGCGAACGTTGCCCACCGTGCCGGCCTTGCTGATGCTCAGCTCCTGCTGCTTGTTCATCAGCTGCATGTAAACCTGTTGATCCACCTGCACGTCGCGGGTGAGGCGCAGGATCTCCTGCTGCATTTTCGGCAGCGTCTGCACCTGTTTACCCAGCCGCGCCTTTTCCGCCTCCAGCGTGGCGCGCTTTTCCAGCAGCGCCCGGTAAGCCGGGTGTACACGGGTATAGAGCTTGGAGATCTCCGCTTCCTTGAAGGTCAGCTCGTTGAGCTGGGCCTCAAGCTGCACCTGAGTATCCAGCACCGATTTGGCTTCCAGCGACAGATCCACCGAGTCGTTTTGCTGGCGGAATTGATTGAGCTGAGTTTCGGCGTTGTTCAATGAGGTTTGCGTTTGCGGCAGCTGCTCTTGCAGGAACGCCAGCATACGCTGCGTCTCTTCCGTTTTGCGATCCACGTTCTGCTGCAGATAGTTGTCGGTGATGTTCTTCAGCATCGCCTCGGCATTCTGCGGATCTTCGCTCGGCAGCGTAAAGGTCATGATGCCGCTGTCCTTGCCACCCGGCACCACGTCCAGGTATTTACGCAGATCGTCCACCGCTTTTTGACGCGCGACTTTGACCACGGTAAAGCTGGCGCCCGGCGCCGCGTCCAGCGCCGAGACGGTCATGTTCCAACCGCCCTGCGCCACCGGCTGCCCGACCACACCGCTGAACAGTTTGTCGCCGTCATGGCTCAATTCGTAATGCTGTCCGTCGCGCACCGTCAGCGTCAGCGTTTCGTCCAGCATGTCCTCCGGCGTCGTCAGCGTGGCAATGTCCAGGACCGGCGGCTTTTCGCCGCTCAGCCGGGCAAAGCCTTTGCCGAACACCGGGAAATAGTCTGGGCTGACGCGCACCGTCAGACCGAGGGCGTCCACCGTTTTGCCCAGCACGTAGCGTGACTTGACCAGCGTCACCTCATCCTCCGTCGCCGAACTTTGCCCCATCGAGCTGTCCAGCGTTTCACGCAGCAGCGAATCGCCGGACAGCTGCTTCTCCACCTGCACCACCGCCGTGGCCTGGTATACCGGGGTGGCCAGCAGGGCGTAGGCAACACCCAGCACGCCGGCCAAACCGGTCACGGCGGCGATCCGCCAACGGTTATCCCACAGCGGCCCGATCAGGCGCTCCCACTCCAGCTTTTCATCTTGTTCGGCCACCATCACGGACAGCGCATTGTTTTTCATCTTCTGTTCCTTATTCACCCTGCGGAGTTACCAGTTGCGCACGCGCAAGGTAGCCTCGCTGAGATCGTTAAAGCTGCTGATGGTCGGCACCAGCTGGCTGATCAAACGGTTCCAGCGCGCGACCGGCGCCGCAGTGACGTACACGACGTCGTAAGGTTCCAGCTGAAATTCAGCGCCCATCGCCAGCGCGCTGGCATCGGAGAGATCGAACTGATACAGCGTCGCCAGCCGCTGCGGCGTTTTACCGCCGCTCGGCCGGATCACGAATACCCCGGTCGCATCCGCCACCGTCTGGCTGATCCCTTCGGAAGATCCGAGGGCTTCAGTCAGGGTCATGCCGCTGCGATCCATCTTCAGCGTCGCTTGCTTACCCACCTCGCCCATCACGAACACTTTCAGTTCGTCATTGCGCGGGATGTAGAGGATGTCGCCCGGCTGCAGCAGCGCGTTCTGGCTGATGTCGCCGCGCTGCATCAGCGCCTGCAGCGAGATAGCCCGCTCCTTGCCCTGATGGGTCAGCACCACGTTGCGCCAGTCGGCGTTGTCCGTCAGGCCGCCGGCAGCGTTGATCGCGTCCAGGATGGTCAACGGCACGTTGGTGATCGCCTGTTGGCCGGAGGTTTTCACTTCGCCGGTCACGTAAGCCTTCTGCGAGCGGAAAGCGGCGATGCTGACGTCCACCTGCGGGCTTTCCACATACTGCGCCAGACGGCCGGCAATCAGGCTGCGCACTTCGGTGACGGTCTTGCCCACCACCGCCACGCGCCCGATATAGGGATAAAAGATCGTGCCATCCGCATGCACCCAGTTGCCGGTGTCGCTGGCGCTGCGGTACTGCCCGGCCGGCGTGGTCAACTCGGGGTGATCCCAAACCGTGACGTTCAACACGTCGCCGACGCCGATGCGGTATTGATAACTCTGCAACCGCTGATCCAGCGCCGGGTTCGGCCGGGCGACCGGTTCTACGCGCCGCATTTTCTGCAGCAGCATCGGCGACATGCGATAGACCTGTACCTGGTTATTCAAATCGAAATCGTCGTCCTGCTGCACGACGATGGCTTTTCCACTGGTCGGTAAATGCGAGCCGGGGACCACCGTACAACCGCTCAACAGCGCGGAGGTGCAGACCAACGGCATCAAAAGGGCCAAATGAAGATTCATGGAGGTACCGTGATAGACGGGCTGCTGCCGCAGCCCGTGAGAGGATTATCGGCCAACGCTGGGGTTGTCGCGGAGTACCGTTGCCTGGCGCGGTTCACGCAGCATGGCGAAATAACCGCAGAAACAGAGCAGAAACGCCACCAGCATCAGGCTTTCCTGCAGCTTCAACACTTCGCTGCAAATGCCGACGCAGGCCAGCGTCACCGCCAGCATGGTGCTCATTGCCAGCGCCTGGCGCGCATTGAGCCCGCGGCGCATCAAAATATGGTGTAAGTGATCGCGGCCCGCTTTGAAGGGGCTTTGGCGGCGCAACAGGCGGCGCACCATCACGGTCACCATGTCCATCAGGGGAATGGCGATCAACCACAGCGCGGTGACCGGGCGCATCACCGACTGCGGCCCCTGCGTCGCCAGCAACACCAGCCACAGCACGCTGAAGCCGATCACCATGCTGCCGGCGTCTCCCATAAAGATCTTGTTGCGCGCACCGAACAGGCTCAGGTTAAACAGCAGATAAGCCGCCAGCGCGACGATCAGACCCAGACACCACAGCGCCAGGTCTTCCCGGCCGCCCAATCCGAACAGGATGGCCAACGCCACGAAGGTGACGCAGGACAAGGCGCCCAGCTGCCCATCGATGCCATCGACCATGTTGTAGGCGTTGATCGCCCCCCAGACCGCCAGCGGCGTAAGCAGCAGCGCGCCATAACCGAGCATCACTTCCTGATGGCCCCAGACATAGCCCAGCGAGGAAAGCTGCATCCCTGCCGCCAGCATCATCGCCAGCGCGATCCCTCCCTGCACCATGACGCGCGGCGCCACGGGCAGATCAAAGCGGTCATCCAGTACGCCCAACACCACCAGCGCCGTGACGCACAACAGATAGACGGCGCTGTCGGGCAGCCAGGCGGGTTGCCACAGCGTCATCAGCGTCAGCGTCAGGTACACGGCGATGCCGCCGACCAGCGGAATATGCCCCAGATGTTGCTTGCGCGCATTGGGCTTATCCACCAACCCCACCACCAAAGCGGCCCGACGGGCAATAAGCACCCAGGCGACCGCCAGCACAAATATCACGCTCAGTTGATATAACATCGTTCCTCCAGCGAATAAGCACGCTACCGCCCTTGAGTTACAGCTCCCAATGCGCTATTAACAAAAACAAAATTGATCCTGCCAGGATATAAGTCAGCATGAATTAATCCTGAAAAATGCAGATTTATCCGCTTGTCGGCGGAAATAGGTAAATAACGCCAGCGTGCGGTTAAGTTATCTCTCAGAAAACTCATGCTTAATGGTTCTTTCGATTGCCGAATCAAGTTCTACCGGCGCCACGAAATTATTCCGCACACTACTTTTAAATTGCGTTCTGGCGCAGAATTTCTGCACTCTTACGCGGCTGATTGGGAATTTTTTGCGACTTATTTTACTGACAACATCCAAGGCGGTTGCGCCGCATATGCCTACGGCATAGGGAATGCGAATCGTCTTATTTTCTCTGCCCAGCGAAGAGGAAATAACGTCGACCAACTGATTCATCGTAAAGTCCGGTTTATCGACGTAGTTGCTGACCTGATACGTTGACTGTTGATCCAGCGCATGTTCCAGCCGCGCGGCAATATTTTCAACGTAGGCCATCGACTTCATATTATTACCGCTGCCAATCATCACGAATCGGCCGCTGGCGATCTGGCGGAACAGGTTATACACGTTGCCGCGGTTGCCTTCCCCGAAAACCACCGTCGGGCGGATGATGGTCAATTTGTTTGCGCTATCCGCCTTGCGCCAGGCTTCATAAACATATTCCGCTTCGAGCTTGGATTTGCCGTAATGGTTGAAGGGCTCGAAACGCCCCCCTTCATCGGTTTCCTGTTCAACGAACCCGTAAACGGCAACCGAGGAGGTGAAAATGATTTGGCGAATATTCAATGCGGAGGCGGTCATGCAGACATGGCGTGCGCCTTCGACATTGACCTGATAATAGAGCGAAATAGGATCGACATTGTCCTGATGTTCCGCCGCCAGATTAATGATGGCATCACAGCCCGCCAGCGGTTCTTGCAAGGTCTGGGGCTGCGTCACATCGCCATACTGATAGAGCGCCGGAAAATGTGCGCTGGGTTGCTTGTCAACGATGACCAACGTCAGGTCGTCGCGCTCACTGAGACGTTTCGCCAGGCGTGTTCCGATAAAACCGGAACCCCCGATAATAGCTACTTTACGCTTATCCATAATTTGTCACTCAGCAGGTTTCTCATTATTCCTGTCACCGCAATGGAAACAGGGCGCTAATATGCGTTAGGTAATGAGTTCCAGACTGGACAAATCGAACCTGGCTTTCAAATAACAAATAATGAAATAAAAGATTTCATCAAATGTAAAATTATCGCTAAAGATAAAACCTCATTCAGCGTTAATTTTTAACATCGTAAGCAACTTGATATTGCAAGGTTTTATTCGGCAATATGAGATTAATCCGACCTTTACCCGGCGTAGAAGAAGTCTCATATTTTACCGGCAATTTAAGCTGCCCTTGCTTAGGGTCGACGCATTCGATGGTCGCCTGATCCATGCTCTCGCCCTGGTACAGGCAGAACAGGGTTTGCGGGCTGTTGGTATGGGGATTATTCAGCGTCAGCGTCAACACAACGCGCGTGTTGTTCTGAATATCATTGATCACCGGCGGGCGAGTTTGGTTACCGAGCACATATGAAAAATGTGAAATAACCAGCAACGAAGCGAATACCGTCAGGTATTTCACTACGCGGCTGGCAGGCATGCTGAAAAAGCGACGCACTGCCGCCGGCTTCTTTTCCTGCACCGGTGCTTTGGCTGATTCCATCGTTGCGACAGGCGCAGCAACAAGGGGCGATTTACGCGGCTTATCTATTTTCTCTTCGTTGATTTCAGGCGATTCACTTTCATTTTCGGAAAGTTCCGCTTGAATATCAGCGCCAATATCATTGCCGTCATTTAATATATCGTCGTCAGCGTAGTCCTCATCTTCGGATATAAAGTGAAAAACGGCTTGATTTTCCACCTTGTAACCCAAACGAGGAATGGTTCTGATAAGCGTATGTTCCGCGTCGCTAATTTTCTGACGAATAGATTTAATTGTTTGATTTATGGTTGAATCTGAACAATACGTTCCTTTCCAGATATTCTCTATAATTTCCGTTCGGGTAACCAGTTCTGGTGATCTGGCGACAAGCAGCGAAAGAATTTGATACTCCTTCCAACGCAGACGGAATTTCTCCCCGGCAGGAGTCAGAACATCGAGATTCCTAATCTTTATTCTTTTATCAAGATTCACTTTTAATTTCCTTAGCGTGCCTGTCCTGCACACTTTGTATAGAAATATCAAAAAATGTTCAAGAAATTAAATGTAAACTCAACAGGTTGCATCCATTGGATATTGGCTTTTATAAAAATTTTCTGATTTCATTTTTTACATTAGGCCTGATTAAGGATGTTATGTTTATCCAAACGACTCTTTTTCCCTGTTGGCAACATGGATTTCTTTCATGATTACCGTAAAATTCAAACTAGCACCTCATTGATTTTAAAAGAAAAAGCCAGCAGTGTTGTTTGATTGTTAATCGAATAAAATTGTGAAATTTCATTCCGCCACGTGAATTCATCCTGTTTTTCCACCTAATCTGATTGCCAGATAGACTACAAAAAGCCGGAAAAAACAGAATGAGAGTTGTCTGATTTAACCCCAGTGTTCATTCCAGTGGATGGGCGCAGCATCTAAGACAAAACCCTATAGATGATCTTATAACAATCGCACTAATTATGCCTCACCCTCCCGGAAATTTCATTTAACCTGCGGGAAAGGCATTAATGATTTAATGCAGGAATACTCTCAATAAAAAGAAAAAACCGTGCAAATAATATAATCCGTTTACGCGAAAGCATTCTGACATTGAGAGATAGTGCTATAAAAAAAGAAAAAAACGGTAATCGGGGATGAGAATTTTACCTAAAGACAGAAAATTTCACTGAGGAGGAGAGGAGAGATGACTCGGAATGAACGAAATATCCCTCCCCTGTCGGGAAGGGATAGAGAAAGCCGTTTGATACTCAGGCCTTTTTCTTGCGGCCATACACCGCCCAGGTGATCACCACGCACAGGATATAAAACACCAGGAACACTTTCATCGCCCCCGCCGGCGAACCGGTCATCGCCAGCGAAGTGCCGAACGCCTGGGGAATGAAGAAACCGCCGGCCGCGCCAATCGCCGAGATAAAGCCTAATGCGGCGGCAGAATCCGTCACCGCTTCACGCTGCGCGCTTTCATCGCTGCCGCCGGCCGCTTTGACGCGATCGACAGTGATTTTACGGAAAATGACGGCAATCATTTGGAAAGTCGAGCCGCTGCCCAGCCCCGCGGTGAGGAACAGCACCATAAAGATGCCGTAGAAGGCGATGAACGAACCGCCCTCCCCCGCACTCGGCAAGGTCAGGAACAACAGCGCGGCGAAAACGGCCATAACCACAAAGTTGATCAACGTCACCCGCACGCCGCCGAAGCGGTCAGACAGCGCACCGCCAACCGGTCGCGCCAGCGCCCCAAGGAACGGCCCGAAGAACGCGTAATGCAGGATCACCACGTCCGGGAACTGCGTCTTCGACAGCATGGCGAAGCCGGCGGAGAAACCGATGAAAGATCCGAAGGTCGCGAGGTACAGCAAACTCAGCATCCACAAATGCCCGCGCTTGAGCACCGGCAGTTGCTGACGTAACGATGCCTTGGCCGCCGCCAGATCGTTCATGCCGAACCAGGCCGCCAGCGTGGCCACCAGCAGGAACGGCACCCAGATCCAGGCGGCGTTTTCCAGCCACAGCTGGCCTCCCTCGGCCTGATTTTGCGCCGTGCCGCCAAACAGGCCGAACAGGCTGAAAGAGATCGCCAGCGGCGCGACCAGCTGCATAACGCTGACGCCCAGATTTCCCAACCCGCCATTAAGCCCCAACGCACCGCCCTGACGCGCTTTCGGGAAGAAGAAGCTGATGTTGGCCATGCTGGAGGCAAAGTTGGCTCCGGCGAAGCCACACAGCAGGGAAATGATGACGAACACGCTGTACGGCGTGCTGCTGTCCTGTACCGCGAA
This sequence comes from Serratia sp. 4542, assembly GCF_016805595.1. Lineage (NCBI taxonomy): Bacteria > Pseudomonadati > Pseudomonadota > Gammaproteobacteria > Enterobacterales > Yersiniaceae > Serratia > Serratia sp. 4542. The sequence continues at coordinate 410,430 of NZ_RXKV01000010.1, read as the reverse complement.
TCCCAACCACAGGCACGGCACCAGCAGGAAACAGGTGCTGATGGCGGTCCAGCGGCGGCCGCCAAACAGCGGGATCACGAATGAATACGGCACGCGTAAAATGGCGCCCGAAACCGACGGCAGCGCCGTCAGGAGGAACAGCTGGTCGGTGGTGAAATTGAAGCCCACCTTGTTCAGGTTGACCGCGACGGCGCTGAACAGCATCCAGACGCAGAAGGCCAGCAGCAGACAGGGAATGGAAATCCACAGGTTGCGGGTGGCGATACGATGGCCACGCTGCTGCCAAAAGGCGCTGTCTTCAGGACGCCAGTCCTGAATCAGCGCACCGGTTTTCTTTGATGAAGGCGTTGCAAGTTGCGACATAAAAACCTCAGACACGGGGGATCATTCCGCACACCCTAGGGGGCAGCCCCGGCGGCAAAGTTGATGTATATCAACCCGAATGCAAGTAGTTGGCGCCGCAAATAGCGCCCTCATCCCCTTAGGGGTACGCCACAATTAAAAATTAAATCAATTAAAATCAATGCATTGAAAATAAAACCTGCATCGCTTTCATCGTCCTGCCCCCCCGCCGGAAACTAATGGGTACTTCATTCGAGGTATGGGGTTATGCTCAGGGATAATCAAAAATACGGCTGAATCGTTACTTGTTTACCCCCGTCGCCGCCTTCGCCCCTGAGCCTCAGCGGCGCCAAACGCCAGGAATCCGCGCTTATGAAACGCCTGTTGGCCCCGCTTTCGATCGTGAATCAGGTCGCCCTGCTGATGTTGCTGTCGGGCATTCTGGGCGTGGCCGGCATGGGGATTTCCGCCTGGATGTCGCAGAGCATTCAGGGCAATGCGCACGCCATCAACAAGGCCGGATCGCTGCGTATGCAAAGCTACCGGCTGCTGGCGCAGGTGCCGCTCGATGAGCGGCATGAAACGTTGATCCGCGAACTGGAGCGCGACGAAAACAGCCCCGACCTGCAGCGTTCGGTGGAACAGGAAGGGCTGACGCAACCTTTCGACGCCCTGCGCGACTATTGGCAGCAGACCCTGCAACCCCGCCTGCGCAGCGCGCAGCGCCCGGCCGATGCCGCGCCGCAGGTGGCGCACTTCGTGCAGCTGCTGGATAAGCTGGTCTCGGATATCGACAGGCAAACCGAGCGCCGCCTGCTGATGGTGACGCTGGTGCAGGCCGGCTTCATCGCACTGACCCTGCTGCTGCTGATCGGCACCACCTGCTACCTGCGCCGCCGGTTGCTGCATCCGTGGCGACAGCTGGTGGAGATGGCGTTGGCGGTGGGCCGCGGCGACTTTAGCCGCCGCTTCGCGCAGCGCGGCCACCAGGATGAAATGGCGTCGCTCGGCGGCGCGTTGAACACCATGTCCGACGAGCTGTCGGCCACCTACAGCGGGCTGGAGCAGCGCGTGGCCGAGAAGACCGCCGACCTGCAGCAGAAAAATCAGGTGCTGAGCTTCCTCTATCGCGCCAGCCGCCTGCTGCACGCCAGCGAACCGCTGTGCAGTCGCCTGACGCCGCTGCTCAATCAACTGCAAACCCTGACGCCGCTGCGCGCCATTCAGGTACGGCTGTATGAAAACGACAGCCGGGAACCGCTGCTGCAGCTGAGCGGCAACCAGCCGCTGCGGCCGGAGCATTGCCATAATCCGGTGTGCAGCGCCTGCCTGAACGACAGCGACCGCCAGCATCCCGACAACCCGTCGCTGAGCTGGAGCCTGAGCGACAAGCTCGGCGACTACGGCGTGATCGTGGCGCAACATGCGCCGCAACAGCCGCTGAACGATGAGCACCGCCAGTTGATCAACACCCTGGTGGAGCAGTTGACCAGCGTGCTGGCCATCGAGCGTCAGGTCGACCACCAGCAGCAGCTGATGCTGATGGAAGAACGGGCGGCGATCGCCCGCGAGCTGCATGACTCTATCGCCCAATCGCTCTCCTGCCTGAAAATGCAGATCGCCTGCCTGCAGATGCAGGGCGAAACGCTCTCGTCCGCCAGTCAGGCGCTGGTGCAGCAGATGCGCGAAGAGCTGAACGGCGCCTATCGCCAGCTGCGCGAGCTGCTGACCACCTTCCGCCTGCAGCTGACCGAGCCGGGCCTGCTGGCGGCGTTGCAATCGACGGTCGCGGAGTTCAATCCCAAACTGGGCCTGACCATCCATCTCGATTACCAACTGGGGCCGCGCACGGTGCCCGCCTACCAGGCCATTCACCTGCTGCAGATCGCCCGCGAGGCGCTCAGTAATATCCTTAAGCACGCCGCCGCCAGCCAGGTGAGCATTCAGGTCATCAATAAACGGGGCGAAGTGACCCTGAGCGTATGCGACAACGGACGCGGCCTGCCTGCCGAGACGTCTCGCCCCGACCATTACGGCTTGATCATCATGCGCGATCGCGCCAAGAGCCTGCACGGCCGCTGCGACATTTTACCGCGCAGCGGCGGCGGCACCGAGGTGCGAGTCAGCTTCACGCCGGATAACCACGCCATCGACTAACGGAGACACCATGACGACAGAAACCGCCGCCACAATTTTACTGATCGACGACCACCCGATGCTGCGTAACGGCGTAAAACAGCTGATTGGCATGGACGCTCGCCTGCAGGTCATCGCCGAAGCCAGCAACGGTGAACAAGGGGTCACGCTGGCGGAACAGCACGATCCGGATCTGATCCTGCTCGATCTGAACATGCCCGGCATCAACGGGCTGGAAACGCTGGATCGCCTGCGCCAGACCGACCTGTCAGGGCGCGTCGTGGTGTTCAGCGTGTCCAACCATGAAGACGACGTCGTCAGCGCGCTCAAGCGCGGCGCCGACGGTTACTTGTTGAAAGACATGGAGCCGGAGGATCTGCTGAAGGCGCTGCATCAGGCCGCGGCCGGGCAGATGGTGCTCAGCGAGACGCTGACGCCGATCCTCGCCGCCAGCCTGCGGGAAAACCGCCCCAGCGCCGATCGCGATATTCAGCAATTGACGCCGCGCGAGCGAGATATCCTGAAGCTGATCGCTCAGGGGCTGCCGAACAAGCTGATCGCCCGCCGCCTGACCATCACCGAAAGCACCGTCAAGGTACACGTCAAACACCTGCTGAAGAAGATGAAGCTAAAATCCCGCGTCGAGGCGGCCGTGTGGGTGCTGCAGGGTAAAAACGGTTAATCGCCGCCGTACAGCGGCCCGGTTTGCGCCGGAATGGGCGGCGGCGTCAGGGTTTTGATCGGCGGCAGGCCCGCGTCTTCCCCGGAGGTCGCGGTCAGCGGCGGCGCCACTTTCAGCGCTATCCAGTTCGAGGTCACGCGCTGCTGTTTATCGTCCTCCAGCGTGACCGCCAGCCGGTAGCTGTTGACGGCGTCCGGCGCGTCGTCCCACGCCGGCACGATCGCCGTCCAGCCCTGCGGATCGTTGGCGTTGTGCGGCGGCGTCAGGCTCAGCGCCTGCGTATCCCCCTGCCAACTGACATGAGAAATCCCGTTCAACGCCTTGATTTCCAGCACCAGCGGCACGGTTTCTCCCGCCTGCAGGCTCCACGGCGGCGTGGCCAGGAACACCTGCAACGTCTTGCGCTGGCGGAACTCCAGCACCGGCACGTTCTTGCGTTCGATAGGATCGTAACGGCTGCCGCGCAGCGACTTGGCCTGCGCCACATACTCCGGCGAAATCTGCTTCACCAGCGGCACTCCGAGCCGATAGCTCAACGCCAATTCAACCTGCTCCTGGCTCTGCCCGCCCGCGCCAATCTTGTGCAACGCCTTCATCGTCACCAGCGGTACCGGGGTGTAATTGAGCCCCAGCTGCATGGCGCGCGGATCGCTTTGCTTTTTGCCGCTGCCGAACAGATCGACATTGTCGCCCAGGTACTGCTCATAGCTGAGCGAACCGCCGATCTGGCGGTAAAACGGCAGGTAGCCTTGCGTCGTGATGTCGTAACCGCGTGCCGGGCGGCTGAAAAACACCCCATCGCCGGGCTGCTGCGACAGCGCCGACAGCGGGTAGTAATAGTTGGTGGAGAAACGCAGGTAGTCTCCCCAGGCTTCCGCACCGACGCTGCCACGATTGCGCTGCCGGGCGAAATCGCTGTCTAGCGCCGTATTGTATCCCAGCAGCCAGTCGCCGACGATCCAGCGCTGCCCCAGCGCAAAATTGCCCAGCGCCCCAGCGCTTTGCTGCAGCCAGCCGATCTGGCTGTAGGTCAGCAATCCGTCGACGTCGTACAGCGGGCTGAATAACTGCCCGTTGCTGCCGGTAAAGTCCCCCTCCCCGGTCATTTTCAACGATAGCCGCGCGGTGCCCAGTGGCGACAACAGTTCCTGCGCCTGTTGCTGCAGCGTGTCGGCCGCCTGGCCCAGCAAATAATCCTCGGCGCGGCTGCGCATCTGCTGACGTGAAACGTTGTTCAGATCTTTCTCGCCGAGCTGTTTGGCCATCTCGGCCCACTGTTTTTCACGCGCGGCGTCGTCGGGCGCACCGCCCAGATCCGGCAAGTTCTCGGCCGGATCCGCAGCTTGCTGTTTGGAAGAAATAACGGCGTCCGGCGCCGGTGGGGATTCGGCGCACACGGGCACCATGCCGGCCAGCCACATCAGCGGCCCAGCCAGCCAGGCCGCCTGGCGACGGCGCCAAAATCGTTTTTGGGTCTTGATAAATCCTGTCTGAATCACGTCTGTCATGACACCGTTGGCTTCTCTCCCTCCTGGATCGCGCCAACCCACTGCTTGGCTATCGCCTTTCCCGCGACAGATCTGAAAAACCTTACGTCCCGGCCTGGCGGGGACGCCTCTCCCTTAAAGCCTAACGGCTTGGCGAACAGAAACAATAGGATAAACCCCAATCGGCCAGAGTGACGCCGTCACATCACACCATTGACTTGCCCCCCTCCGAGCGCAGGTGAATTCACACTCTTTTAGCGCCGATTTTGCCGATAAAACGTGCAGTAACGCTGCGAGCCGACACGTAGCGGCTTGTTTTGCCATGCAATACGTAAGGCCGTGCTGCGCGCAACCGCGCATATCCCGCAGGCCGCCGCATTTCACCCCGGTGAAATACGCATTTTGCCGTTATTTTAAACATCTTTTTCACGACTGACGGAACCCTGATGTTTCTTTCCTCACTGTGGCACGTGCTGTTTTTCACCGCGCTGCTGTCGGCCAGCCTGCTCGCCTTCTCACTTATCACCCGGCTGGAGCGAACGGTAGCCGTACGCGCCAACCTACCGAGATTGCGCCGCCGCAGCCTGCTGTTGACGGCCCTGGGATTGGCGTTGGCGACGCTGCCTTTCGACCTTTCGGCAGCGCACCGGCTGTGGTTGCCACCGGCTGCGGCGCTGCTGATCGCCCTGGCCTGGCTCGACGGGCGCCACCGATGGCTGCCGGACCGGCTAACCCAGCCGCTGCTGTGGGGCGGGCTGCTGTGCAACCTTGACGCCCGCTGGGCACCGCTGGATGATGCGGTTATCGGTGCGGCAGCCGGCTACGGGGCGCTGTGGCTGCTCAACGCGCTTTATCGGCAGGTGCGGCGGCGTAACGGCATCGGCCAGGGCGATTTCAAACTGTTGGCGGCGCTGGGCGCCTGGCTCGGTTGGACGACGTTGCCGCTGTTGGTCTGCCTGGCGGCGGCGTTCGGGTTAGGCCTGGCGGCGGCGCGCGGCCGGCACCCGCGCCGCGGCTGGCGAACGCCGCAACCTTTCGGTATCGCCTTGGCGGCGGCCGGCTGGCTGCAGCTCTTGATGGGCGCCGACCAAAGCGCGCTGACGTTGTTCGGTTAGGTCTTCAGCGCCTCGATCAGCCGATTGAGTAATCCGGCCACTTCTGCCGTGCTGGCCGTTGTCGGATTGGCCAGTGGCTGGACCGCCGTGAGCCTCGTCGTGGATAACATCTCGTCGCTACGGATTTCCAACGCATCGGAGGGGCGCGCGCTCAACGAAACGCCGTCCGGCCGCCAGTAACTGCCGCGCGTAGTCTGCACCTGATAACTGCCAAAGCCGAAATCCTTCTCGACGCGATAATATATTTCGCAGCTCAACGGCCCGGTGCGCCGCAACATAAAGGCGCTTTTCGCGCTATAGCTGCCTCTATTGACGACAAAGGCGGTCGCCTGCGAAGACAGGTCGAACGTGATATATAAATCGCACGCCAGCACCTTGGTGCTTACGCCCTGCTGAAGCGTAATGTGCGTTGTGGGTTGCCGATCCGGCGCGGTCAGGGTGCCTAACAAAGTCCACGATGGCTGTTTCGAGATATTGCGCGGCAAATGATTGCTGGTGGAGGAAGGGGCAATAGCCCGCTCACCCAGACTGTACATCGCTTCGACCCCGCTTAAAAACGACGTAACGTCGACGGTGCTTTTGCCGGCTACCGGGACGCCGCCGTTATAGACGTTACTGAAGGTTACCTCGGTATTGTTGTTGCAGGCGGCGATCGCCACCGGGAAAGGCGTTTTCGAACCGCTGTAAAGATTCAACTGACCGATATCCCAACGGGATTCGTTGATGAACCGGCACAGCACGCCCCCGCTCTCCACGTTCTGCGCGTCCTGGATATTGATATTGCCTATCGTGCCCTGGGCAAAGTTGGTGGACAGCACGCTGACACTGGCGGCGCGCTGCGTATTGCGGTTCTCGCAGCCCAATGAATTGATCGTGCCGTTAAAATCTTTGAAATAGTAGATATCGCCGATGCAGTCATCCGCGGCCAACGAGCCGACCGTAGAGTAAAACCCTGAAATTCTGAACGCGGTGCCTTTGGCGCGAGCGGCGTAGAGCCCGTCGATAAAATTGGTGGTGCCGGACTTGTTCATCCACAGCACCCCATCGCCCGGGCGATTGGCGTTAGCTTCCATCTGCACGTTCACCAGCCAGTTAATGAACATGTCGCCCGACACAAACAGCGAATAACCGCCAACCTTGGTGTAGATGTCACGGATATCAAACTTCGTCATATTGAGATCGCTGAACCATACGCCGTGGGTATCGTCTGCGCCGGTATCATCCCGCAACGTCAAGCCGTGCAGCGTCAGATTGGCGAAGCCTTTCACCACGATCACCGCTTTCTTGGTTTCGCCTTGTTCATTGGTATAGCTGCTGTCTGCGGTCTTGACGATTTTGGTCGCCCGCCCCAATCCGACCACCCGCAAACCGATGCCGCCGTAGATGTCCGTTGTCGTCTGAATGAGTACGTGCCCGGCGACCGTATACACCCGTTTGCCCAGGGATAACGTACCGCCGGCTTGCAGCGCCGCCGCCGCCGCTTTGTTGATCGCCGGCCCCCAGTTGCTTCCGTCGCTGTCCTGATAAAACTGTTCCGGCGTCACAACCTCGCCGGTGGCGAGCAAGGTTGCTGCGCACTCCACTGAAGCGTTTCCGTTATTGTCCATAATCTCTCCTGACGTGATGTGTTCGCATCATTGCGAACGACCGCGCTGAAAGGCGTAAACAACGCCGCCTTTCAGCGCCAATCTATCACCGCCACATGAGCACGTTATGAAATTTCATTTTATTTCACCTTGATACAACCTCTCGCGCTTCGCGGTTGCAACAGCAGGCGATTTCACACGCTGTCGGCCTTTGGCGCGCCAGAAGCCCGGCCAGGCGCGCGGCGCGGTCGCTACTTACTCACCCGGTCCAGATACAGCATGCTGTTGGCGATATCCACCCGGGCATCTTCAACGTTGTCCCGCAATGCCACCAGCGTTTGCCCCTGCAGAGCCACCACATAAGGTGAACTGACCTGCAGTTCACGTTGCAACGTGACGTAACGTGCGCTGCGCGCGGCGCTGTTGCCCTCCGCGGCCGCGGCACGCGTTTCCGCGCTGATGGCGGGAATGCCCCACTGGGTGCGCCAGGCCAGGGTTTTCGGCCCACCGGGCACGTTGTAGGCAAAGGCGCTGGCGTTGGTGTTTGGATCCAGGTAGTCGGCGCCCCAGTAGGTGAAGATTGCCTGAAAATCGCGGCCGCGCATCTTGCCCCACAGATCGCTCTCCACCACCGGCTGGATATCCAGCCGCAGCCCGGCCTGCGCAAAGCTGGCCTGCAACGCCTGCGCGATGTCGGTATACGGCGGCTGGTTGATGACGATCAGACTGATACGCGTCCCTTCGGCGATGCCGGCCTCGCGCAGGATCTGTCTGGCTTTGTCCACGTCGAGCCTAAACGGCCGATCGTCGAGCGCCCCGTCCAATCCCTGCGGCAAGAAGGCCTGATGCACCCGATATTGCCCTTTCAACAGCTGCTCGGCGATGCTCTGATAATCCACCAGCCAGCGCGCCGCCTGCCACAGTGCCGGATTGCCCAGCGCCGGGTTGTCTTTGCTGCCGGTGTTGAAACCGAGGTAATAGACCCGGGGCGCATCGGCCTGCTCGATGCGTACGCCCGGCACATTGCGCAGCGAGTCGAACTGATCGGCCCCCAGATCGTAGGCCACGTCGGCATCCCCTTTCAGCAGCAACAAACGGCGGGTGCCGGCGTCGCTGACGTTCTTGAACAACACCGTTTTCAGTCTGGCCGGCGACGGCGCAAAGTCGTTGCGGCCGAACAGCAGCGCCTCGTGCGGCACATAGTTGTTTACCCGATACGGGCCGCCGCCGGCGGAATGGCTGCGCAGCCAGGCATTGCCGTAGTCCCCCTGCTGCGCGTGCTCGTTCAGCAGCTTCTCATCCACGATCGAGGCCACGTTCGCCGTCAGCAGCCTCAGCGCCAGCTCGCTGCCGATGTTGGCGGGCCAACGGAGCTGCACCTGGTTATCTCCCACCTTCTTCAGCTGCTGTTCAACGTTATCCGGCGTCCAGCCAAACTCGCCGAGAATAAACGACGGCGCCTTGTTCAGCTTCACCGCGCGGACCAGCGAGAAAATGACGTCTTCGGGCCGCAGCGGATTGCCGGAAGCGAAGCGTTGCTGCGGTTTCAGGGTAAAGGTCAGGCTGCGGCCATCGGTGCCCGCTTGCCAACTGCCTGCGGCGTCCGGCGCCAGCTTTTGCGGCGCGGCGCGATCCGGCGCCACCAGGCGCTGATAAAGGTTGACCAGATTGGCCGAGCTGACGGTTTCAAAACTCTCCGCCGGATCGAGGCTGATAATGCCCTCCAGAGAACTGACCACCACCAAGGTATCCTGCGGGGTGGCGGCCTGCGTACCGAAAGCGGCCGCCAGCGCGCCATACAATAAAGTTGGGATTAACCGTTTCATCGATACACTCTCCACAATCACGCGGTTGCGCTGTTTGTCGAGTGTAGGGGGTAAGAATTAACGGAAGAACGACGATAAATTGCTTTATTTATTACCAAGATGGATATGCCCGCCGCGTTGGCGGGCATAGGTTCAAACGATGATGCGGCCGTGCGCCATCGCCACCGAACGATCGCACATGTGGTCAATCACGTCCGCATCGTGGCTGACCAGCACCATAGTCAGATCGCCCGCCTGTTTCAGCTCGTTGAGCAGGTTGAGGATCTCCGCCTGCACCGACATGTCCAACGCCGAAGTCGGTTCATCCAGCAACAGCAGCTTCGGCCGCAGCAACAATGCGCGCACGATCGCCACGCGCTGCCGCTGGCCGCCCGACAGCTGATGCGGGTAGCGATCCAGCAGGCGCGGATCCAACCCCACCTGGCGAAAGCCCGCGCTGATTTTACGTTCGATGTCGCTTTCCTTCAGCAGCTTGAGCGGCTCCGACAGCGTACGCAAAAGCCGGTGTTTGGGGTGTAGCGAAGCATAGGGATCTTGAAACACCATTTGCACCTCGCGCCGCAGTTCGCCGGTAAACGCCTGCCCCGGCTGCAGCCGCCGCCCCAGCAACTCAAAGTTGCCCTGCCAGCTGCCGTTCAGCCCGGCCAGCACCCACAGCAAAGAGGACTTGCCGCAGCCGGAAGGCCCAACCAGCCCGAAACACTCGCCCGATTCGATGCGCAGGTTAACCTCATGCACCACGGTGCGCAGTTCGTAGCCCTGGCGGTGACTGACGCTCAGGTTCTCCAGTGCAATCACGCTCATTTCAACGTCTCCAACAGCGCGCGATCCAGCACCGGCAGCGGTTTGCCGCGCGTCTCGCGGCTCGGCCGACACGCCCACAGCGTGCGGGTATAAGGGTGCGTGGCCTGCGCCAGCTCTGCCGCCGGCAGCTGATCCAACAGCTCACCTTTGTACATCACCAGTACCCGCTCGCAGTGGTGCGCCACCTGCTGCAAATCGTGGCTGATCAGGATCAGCCCCATATTGCGTTGCGCCACCAGATTGTCTATCAGCTGCAGCACCTGATCACGCATCTGGTGATCCAGCGCCGAAGTCGGTTCGTCGGCAATCAACAACTGCGGATCGTTGATCAGCGCAATGGCCAGCATCACCCGCTGCCCCATGCCGCCGGAGAGCTGATGCGGATAGCGGCGGCACAGCGCCGCCGGATCGGGCAAGCCCACCGCCGCCAGCATCTCCAGCACTTTTTCACGCCGCTCGGCGCGACTCAGCTTTGCATGCAGCACCAGCGGCTCCTCCACCTGACGGCCGATCGGCTGATTGGGATTCAGCGCATGCTTGGGATCTTGCATCACCATCGCCACCCGGTCGCCGCGCAGCCGGCTCCACTGGCGCTCGCTCAGGCGCGTTAAGTCTTCACCGCCCAACGTCAGGCGCTGCGCCTGCAGCTGTAACGGCGGCGGCAATAGCCCCATCAGCGCACGCGCGGTCAACGACTTGCCGGAGCCGGACTCACCGACCAGCGCCAGCCGCTCCCGCCCCATGCTGAACGAAATATTCTTCACCAGCGCCACCGGCTGTAGCCCCGGCACGCCGATCGCCAGGCGTTCGACGTTCAATAAGGTGTTATCAGTGCCCATGACGAGGATCCATTTTGTCGCGCAGGCCATCGCCCAGCAGGTTAAACGCCAGGCTGGCGAACAGGATCGCCCCGCCCGGCGCGGCGGCGACCCACCATTGGTCGAAAATCACTTTACTGCCTTCGGCCACCATCGAGCCCCATTCGGCGGTCGGCGGCGCGACGCCCATGCCGAGGAACCCCAGACCGGCAGCGGACAGGATGATGCCCCCCAGACTCAGCGCCGCGCGCACCACCGCGCTCGGCAGGCATAAAGGCAAAATGTGGCCGACCATCAGCCGCAGCCCGTTGATGCCCTGCATGCGCGCCGCCGCCAGATAGTCGCTGCGGCGCAGCGCCAGGGTTTCGGCCCGCGCCTGGCGGGCAAAAGCCGGCCAGCTGGTCAATGCCAGCGCCAGCGCGCCGTTCATCAGCCCCGGCCCCATGACCGCCACAAACGCCAGCGCGATCACCAGGCTCGGCAGCGACAGGAAAATGTCGGTCAGGCGCATCAAAACGCGCTCTACCCAGCCGCCGAGATAACCGGCGCCAATGCCGACCAGCAGGCCGATGGGTATGGTCAACACCAGAATCAGCGACACCAGAATCAGCGTCGGCCGCGCGCCGTAAATCACGCGGGAGAGCAAATCGCGGCCGAAGCCGTCGGTGCCCAGCCAATGTGCGGCGGAAGGCGGCAATAGCCGCAGCTCGATATGCTGCAGATTGGGATCGAAAGGCGCCAGCCACGGGGCCAGCAGCGCGGTGACGATCAAAATCGCCACCAGTGCCGCGCCCAGCGTCAGCGTTGTCAGGCGCTGACCGCGGCGGTAACCGACGGCCGGCTCGCTTTGCGGTTCGTGTTCAGAGAGATATTGGCTCATCGGGTTCGCGGATCCACTAAATAGGTCAAGGCGTCGGCCAGCGCATTCAACAGCACGAAACAGGTGCCGATCAGCAACGTGGCGCCGAGGATCGCCGGCGTGTCAGCAGCAAACAGCGCCGAGGTCAGATAACGCCCGACGCCGGGCCAGGCGAACACCGTTTCGGTCAATACCGCCCCTTCCAGCAGGCTGGCATAGGAGAGAGACAGTACGGTGATCAGCGTGCCCAGTACGTTGGGAAACACATGGCGCAGCAGAATGCGCAGGCGCCCGGCCCCCTTGGAACGCGCCAGCGTCACGTATTCCTTGTTGCACTCTTCCAGCATCGCCGCGCGCAGCAATCGGGTAATGCCCGCCATCGACAGCAGCGCCAACGCCACGACCGGCAGCCACAGGTGGCCGATGGCGTTGTAGAACATTTCGCGATCGCCGGACAGCCAGCTGTCGATCAACACGAAACCGCTGCGCGGCTCCATGCTGTACAAGTAGATGTCGTCGAGCCGCCCCGGTCCCGCCGACCAGTGCAGCGTGGCATAGAACAGCAGCAGCCCGAGCAGGCTCAGCCAGAAAATCGGCACCGAATAACCGATCAGCGACAGCAGACGCGCCGCGTTATCCAGCCAGCTGCCCGGCCTGAGCACCGCCAGAAACGCCAGCGTAATGCCGCCGAGGGCGCCGAGGATAATGGCGCAGGTGGCCAGCTCCACCGTCGCCGGGAAGGTACGCAGCAGATCGCTCAACACCGGCTGGGCGGTGATGCGCGAAATGCCCAAATCGCCGTGCGCCAGGTGCACCAGATAACGCCAAAACTGCATCGGTAACGGCTGATCCAATCCCAGCTCGTGCCGCACCTGCGCATAGGTGGCTTCACTGGCGTGATCGCCCGCCACCTGCAGCGCCGGATCGATCGGCGCCAGGTGCGACAGCATGAAGGTGAACAGCAGCAGGCCAAGCAACGTCAGCGCCAGCGACAGCGCGCCGCCGAGCAGCCGCCCGCCCCAGCGCCAATACCGCCGGGCCGCCCCGGCGCTGGCGGACAGTTCAGCGGCCATTACTTGCTGACCTTGCTGTAGAATACCATGTCAGGGTTGATGCCCTGCACATAACCCTTGAGGTTGTCACGCACCGCGATCAGGCTGCGCGCCTGCAGGCCGATGACGAATGGCGAGCTTTGCTGCACCTGTTTTTGCAGTTGCTGGTAGTCGGCCACCCGTTTGGCGGTGTCGTTTTCCGCGGTGGCGGCCAGCGTCAGCTTGCTCAGCGCCGGGATCTGCCAGTTGGCGCGCCAGGCCAGCGTCTTGCTGCCGTCTTCCGGGTTGTAGGCGAAGGCTGCGGCATTGGTGTTAGGGTCGAAATAATCCGGCCCCCAGGAGGTCAGCGTCGCATCGTAGTTAAGCGCTTTCACCTTGGTAGAGACCTGCGAACTGATGCCCGGCACCAGTTCCACCTTCACGCCGCCCTGGGCAAAGCTGGCCTGCAGCGCCTGGGCGATATCCAGGTACGGCGGCTGGTTGTTGACGTCCAGACGGAAACTGACGTTGCTGAGCCCCGCTTTGGCCAGTATCTCTTTGGCTTTTTGCGGATTGAAGCTGTACGGCTGATCCTTGAGCGCCCCCAGATAACCGTCCGGCAGGAATGCCTGATGGCTCTGGAACTGCCCTTTCAGCAGATCGTCGGCGATGCCTTTGTAATCGAACAGCCAGCGCGCCGCCTCCCAGAACGCCGGATTGCCGAGCGCCGGTGACGCCTTGGCGTTGAACTGCAGGAAATAAAGCGAAGCGTAAGGAATCGCCAGGGGTTTGACGCCCGGCTTGCCCTTTAAGGCCGCCATCTGGTCTGCCCCCAGGTTGCGCGCGATATCGGCATCGCCCTGCTCGATCAGCAAGCGGCGCGCGGCCGGATCGGGCACGTTTTTGATCAGGATGGTTTTCAGCGTCGGCGCCCCTTCCGGCGAGCCTGGGTTGGCGTCCAGCACCACCACTTCGTGCGGCACATAGGTGCGGATTTTATAAGGGCCGCTGCCGGCGGAGTGGCTGTTCAACCATTGGTGCCCCAGATCGTCGCCCTGCTGGTGCGCCAGCGCCTCTTTGGCGTCGACGATCGACGATACCGGCGCCGACAGCAGGCTGAGCACGAAGGCCGGGCTGACGTTTTCACTCCAGCTGATTTTTACCTGGTGGTCATCCACCTTGCTCAGGTGTTGCTCCACGTTCTTCGCGTTCCAGCCCAGCTGCGTCAGGATAAACGACGGCTCCAGATTCAGTTTCACCACCCGCGAAAGCGAAAAGATAACGTCTTCCGGCCGCAGCGGATTGCCACTGGCGAACCTGGCGTCCGGGCGCAGGCTGAAAGTCAGGCTGCGATTGTCGGCGCCGGCCTGCCAGCTGCTGGCCAATGTCGGTTTCAGATCGATAGGGTTGTGCGGATCGGACTGGATCAGACGCTGATACAGGCTGTTGAACGACTGCACCGTGGTCAACTCAAATCCCTGGGCCGGGTCAAAGCTGACCACGTCATCGATAGACTGCGCGATCACCAGCGTGTTGGCCGGCGTCGCCGCCTGCGCGTTAACGCTGGCCGCCACGGCTAAAAACAGCAAAGAAGGAACGAGCGCTTTCATCTGAAACTCTCCAAGCAGATGGAATTTATAATAATTTCGCGAGTGTATGCGAGCACGATCGGCAGCTGAAGGTACTTAAATCACTATAGATATTCTTTTTATGTATATAGATGGGGTTTTGATTATTAGAGAGAGTATTGCACGCCAGATCGCACTCTCACGGCACCTGGCCGCAATGGATAACTGTCTTTGCGGCGCAGTTCGCAGCGGTGAAACGCGGGGTTTGAGCCTGTTTCATTGGGTGATTAACGTGAGCTCGGTCACCCAAGGGACGGGAAAATGGAAAACCATCCACCAGAAAATGGCGTCTCACACCGGCATGAGAGAGCGATAGAGCAAACACTGGCAGACATGAACAGCGTCCTGCTTGAGTCGGATCTGTTTATGACTCGTCTGACGGTACAAGACCGGCGCTGGCAAAAAGGCAGAAAAAACGGGCATACGTTAAATTGGCGCTCTCTTTTTAAATATCATGCCCAAACGCCGATGAGTTTCGCTTTCGTCTATCGGCAAATGGCCAGCCCGCTGAGCCGCGCCGGCTTTTGCCTGTGCCGTTATCTCCAGGCAGAGAACGTTATCGAACTTGTCGCGTTGGAGAATTTCTCCCTGCGTGAAGCGCAACATCCCCTGAAAGGCAATATGCTGCGCAACTGCTTGCAGGTGCTGTATCTGTATGGCCTGAACCTGCAAGAGCAGAGGCTGACGCCGGTGCCTCCGCCGGACATACTTATCAGCCACGCAATCAATCACCGCGTGTTGGCGCTGTATACTCGTCAGGCCGCCTTTGAAGTAATACCCGGTACCATGACATGTAAAACCAGCTTCAACGCACTGAAAAAGTACATACAATCGCTGGAAAAGTACGGGGCCAAATGTGATAAGGTGCGTATAAATAACGAGCAGAAAGGAAGCCAAAATGGAAAATAAGGATCTGACCGACCCTACGCTCTCCATTCAAGAGCAAAAACGCATCGCCATCGAAATTTTGCGCCAACACCATCGCTGGGAGATGGCCAACCCGCGTCCGCCTGAAGAACTCCCGGAATGGGAAGCCATCGGCCCGTTCAGAAAAAGTAAACGTCACCTGATCGAACGTACCGACGACTAATCCCCCTTCCCTGTGGCTATCCGGCGGGGCCCAGCTGTCCGACTAAATCTGGTAGTCAATCACCGCATCCAGCTGCGACGAGAAGACCTTGTCCTTGATTTCGGTCAGCGACAGCGTCGGGTTGCACAGCTGGATAAAACGCCAGGCATAGTTGCGCTGCAGCTGACTGCGTTTCAGGCCCAGCCATACCGTATTGGGTTCAAACAGGTGCTCGGCGTTGAGGCTCACCAACCCGCGATCGCGCTCTTTTTCATACGACATGTCCGCCAGCACACCCACGCCCAACCCCAGCTCGACGTAAGTTTTAATCACGTCGGAATCCTGCGCACTGAGCGCGATGTCCGGCGTCAGGCCCGCCGCTTTGAACGCCGCATCCAGCTTCGCGCGCCCGGTAATGCCCTGACGGTAAGTGATCAGCGGCAAGGTACTGAGCATCTCCAGCGTCACCTGCGGCTGACGCGTCAACTCGTGCCCTTCCGGCACCAGAATGGTGTGATGCCAGCGATAGTAAGGGAACGCCGCCAGCGATTCGTCGCTCATCAGCCGTTCGCTGGCGATGCCGATATCGGCTTCGCCGGCGGCCAGCATCGAGACGATCTCCTCCGGGCTGCCCTGATTGAGCACCACCCGCACCCGCGGGTAAAACGCGCGAAACTCTTTGATGACCCCCGGCAGGCTGTAGCGCGCCTGGGTATGCGTCGTCGCGATATGCAGCTGCCCCGAATCGTTGCTACTGAAGACGTCCGCCAGGCGACGGATGTTATTGGCGTCGTTGAGAATGCGTTCCGCTACCACCAGCAGCTCTTTGCCGGGTTCGGTCATGCCCAGCAGCCGCTTGCCGCGACGAATGAATATTTCAATGCCCAGCTCTTCTTCCAGCTCGCGAATATGCCGGCTGACGCCGGACTGCGAAGTAAATAAGGTATTGGCGACCTCGGTCAGGTTGTAGTTGCAGCGCGCCGATTCGCGAATAATTTTTAATTGTTGAAAGTTCATCCCCGTCTCCCTGTTTCTTGCGGTAGCGTTTTCCATATTGATACGGAGTCCTGCGGGGCTGAACAAATAAGAAATAGCCTTTAGTTATGCAATTTAATACTAAGTGAATTATTTATCGTTACTCTTGGGGGATGACGACGGGGGAAAATGATGAATGGCTTTAAAAATAACGAGATAAATAACCACACAAAGAAAGCGCCTTGGATAATCATGCAGAATAAAGTTATTAAATAGAGGTATTAGATATATGAAAAAGGGCTCAGCGTGCTGAGCCCTTCACTGTTTGCCACCCTGCCAACGCCTCAGGCCGTGGCCTCCGCCCCGAAAGCGCCGGGCCGGTTCTGCTGCAACCATTGCTGTACATAGCGCACCAGATCGCCGATGCAATCATCCTGCATGCCGTGGTGCTTCAGCTCGTTATCCAGCGCAAACAGGTATTGCGCGTTGGTGCCCAGCGGGCCGCTGGCGCTGGCGATCAATGGCGCGATCACCTGGTGGCTGGTGTCTGCTTCAAACAGCGGGTGCTGCGCGTTCATCACGAACACCAGCGCAGTGACAACCTCACCGCCCTCAAGCTGCAGCTCACACCAGGTCGGCACGTAGCAATCGGTGATCATTTCGCGCTTCCACAGCAGCTCCAGCTCTTCGCGCAGCTTGCTTTCCGGCAGACGGAAAGCCAATCCGGTGGTCTGGCCGCCCTCTTTCAGCGCCAGCATGCGCCCCGGCTGATGCAGCGTGCCGCGCCCGGCGGTCAAGCGCATGCAGAACGCCCGGTGCCAGCCCTGCAGCATGGCAGGCCGCACTTCTTCCGATTCAAAAACCGGGTTCCACATCAGCGAACCGTAACCGAATACCCAAACCGGGCTGTGATCCGGCCGGCGCGATAACGTGCAATCCAACGAGGCTGCGCGCTGTTCAGGCGTCAGCAACAGCGACTCCTCAATAGCGCCGAATGCGGTTTTGCAATCCGCTTTTTGCAGAAAATCTCGCGTTAACACTGTTACAACCTCCCGGGAATACGATTTCTCGTCCTCCCTCGCCACTACTGAACCTTTGCAATTTTATTTTTAGGTGCGGAATTTTATTAATTCAATAACCGCGCCGATTAATAATGAACATATTCTTTTCCCGCCGCGCAATCAAGTTGCAAAGCGGTGTTAACGTGGAAAAGTATTTGTACTGAGCAGCAATAATATTAATTGCCGGGTTAGCATAACGTCTGCGCGATTTTATCAGGCCATAAAGCGTTACTTTTTGTGCCAACGCTCATCGTCGCCCTTGCGATAGCTTTGCTTGACCGCCGCCCAGGCCACCTTGTGCGCCGTCTCCTCCCGGCTGTCGTCACCGCGTCGGTCTTCAGGATCCCGGTATTGTTGCCAGGCGCTGTTGAACGCTTCTTTATAGATCGCCTGAGCATGGGCCGGCAGCACATGCTTCACATTGTCCGGCAAGTCGTTCGTGTCTTGGTATGGCATCACGTCCTCCCGTGCGTATTCCGTGAACCTTAAGCCTAGCTCACACGCCGTTGCGCCTCAATGAGCAAACAATTCTCATTATCAAACGGCATGATATACTCACCGCCAAACGAACTATAAGGAGATCCCCGTGACTACCGAAGCCCCTCGCTCACGCGCCCCCTACCTGATCGCCGTCAGCGCCGTACAGGACATTACGCCGCACCTGCGCCGCATCACCTTTACCGCACCCGTTCTGCGCTACTACCCGGCCAACGCCGCCGCTGCGCACATCAAGGTCTTTTTGCCGCTCGCCGGCCAAACCCAGCCGGATCTGCCGACGCTGACCGAAAACGGCCCCCGCTGGGCGGCGGACGCCGTGCGCCCGATCGTGCGTACCTATTCCATTCGCGCCGTGCGCCCGGAACAGGCGGAGGTGGACATCGAGTTCGCGATCCACGATCACCAGGGCCCGGCGGTCGACTTTGCGCGCCAGGCGAAGGCCGGCGATAAAATCGGCATCAGCAACCCGGGTGGCCCCAAACCGATGTTGCCGGCGGCCGATTTCTACTGCCTGGCGGGCGATCCCTCCTCACTGCCTGCGCTGGCCGCGCTGCTGGAGAATCTGCCGCCGCACAGCGCCGGGCGCGCTTTCGTCCGCGTCGACAGCACCGCCGACGTGATTGATCTGAGAAAACCGGCCGGCGTTGAGGTGAATTGGATCGTTGGCGGCACGGAGAATACCAACGACCTGATCGCCCGTTTCCGCGCACAATCCCTGCCGCAGGGCGAAACGCACTTCTGGCTCGCCGGTGAAGATCGCCTGGTGGTAGAACTGCGCCGTTACCTGCGCCGTGAACGTCAATGCGATCGTAATCGTCTTTATGCCGTACCTTACTGGCGTGAGGGGCTAAATGAAGAGGGTTACCACAATAAACGGCATGAAATCATGGATAATATTGACGACTAATGGCTGTATTTTCCTTTATTAACCGCATGCTAAATAAGTAAACACGACTTTTCTCATATCTAACGTTAAAAATTGGCGTTATTGCGTAAAAGTAAGTAAATAAAACCGCACCCCGTGCGGTTTTTTTGTTACCCTGATCACATAAAGCAAGCAATTGCTTTCTCAGATAAAAACAACATCACACCGGCGCCGTGGGTGTATCCTAATATAAAATACCTACTGGAAACGCAGAGTTGCCGCATCACGGCGACCGGCGCTGACGGGCTACGCTGTTTGAGAAGGAGTGCCACCCTCATGAAGTCGCAACACGATCCTGGCCGATCCACCAAATCTCGCCACACCGAATACTCGCTGATCTTCCCCATCGCCGCGCTGGTGGTGTTGAATCTGTGGAGCAGCACCACTTACTTTCCGCTGATCGTCGGCATCAATATTCTCGCGCTGGTGGGGATCCTCAGCAGCGCCTTCAGCGTGGTGCGCCACGCCGACGTGCTCGCCCACCGTTTGGGGGAACCCTACGGCTCGCTGATCCTCAGCCTGTCGGTGGTAATCCTCGAGGTCAGCCTGATCTCGGCGCTGATGGCCACCGGCGACGCCGCGCCGGCGCTGATGCGCGACACGCTGTATTCCATCATCATGATCGTTTCCGCCGGCCTGGTCGGTTTCGCGCTGCTGCTCGGCGGGCGCAAGTTCGCCACCCAGTACGTCAACCTGGGCGGCATCAAACAGTATCTGATGGCAATTTTCCCGCTGGCGGTGATCGTGCTGGTGTTCCCGAGCGCGCTGCCGGGCGGTAACTTCAGCACCGGGCAGGCGCTGTTGGTGGCGCTGATCTCCGCCGCCATGTATGGCGTGTTCCTGGTGATCCAGACCAAAACCCACCAGAGCCTGTTCGTGTATGAGCATGAAGACGACGATGGCGACCCGCATCACGGCAAGCCCTCTTCGCACAGCAGCGCCTGGCATGCCGCCTGGCTCGTCGTGCACCTGATCGCGGTTATCGCCGTCACCAAGTTCAACGCCAATCCGCTGGAAGGCCTGCTGACCAAGATGAATGCGCCGGCGCAGTTCACCGGTTTCCTGGTGGCGCTGCTGATCCTGTCGCCTGAAGGGTTGGGCGCGCTGCGCGCCGTGTTGAACAATCAGGTGCAACGCGCCATGAACCTGTTCTTCGGTTCGGTGTTGGCGACCATCTCCCTGACGGTACCGGCGGTCACCATCATCGCCACCCTAACCGGGCAGACGCTGATCTTCGGGCTGCAAACGCCGCATATCGTGGTGATGTTGACGGTGTTGCTGCTGTGCCAGTTGTCGTTCTCGACCGGCCGCACCAACGTGCTGAACGGTACCGCCCACCTGGCGCTGTTCGCCGCCTACATGATGACTATCTTCGCCTGATCAAAAAGGGGCGCACACCGTGCGCCCCTGTCTTCGTTATACCGAGAAGAATATCGCCGCGGCGATCCCCCCGAACAAAATCCACTTGATGATGTAATAACCGGTGCGGTTCCAGGCCTTCAGGCGTTTCCCCACCCGGCGTATCGCATAGATGTATTTGAACATCTTGTTGACGCCGCCGGTGCGATCGCCCTCTTCGTTCGGCGCGGTGGCGGCGCTCATCAGATTGCGCCCCAGCCAGTGGTTCACCGCCTGCGCCCAGCGGTAGCGCATCGGCCGTTCGATGTCGCAGAACAGGATCAGACGATTCTGCCCGCTCTGATTTTCCGCGTAGTGCAGGTAAGTTTCATCGAACATCACGCCTTCACCGTCGCGCCAGCTGTAGCGCTCGCCGTCCACCTCGATGAAGCAGCGGTCATCGTTGGGGGTAATCAGCCCCAGGTGATAACGCAGCGAACCGGCGTAAGGATCGCGGTGGCGCGGCAAACGGCTGCCGTCCGGCAGTTCGGCGAACATCGCCGCCTTGACCGAAGGCAGGCTGCGCAGCAGTTCCGTGGTCTGCGGGCACAGGGTCATGGCGGAAGGATGGCTGTCCTCATACCATTTCAGATAAAAGCGTTTCCAGCCGGTCTTGAAGAACGAGTTGAACCCGGCGTCGTTGAACTGATCGGACGCTTTGATCTGCTGGATCTCCATCAGCTTCTGTCCTTCGTCGCGGATGGTTTCCCAATTCTCCCGCAGTACCGCCAGCTCAGGGAACTGCTCCGGCTTCAGGTACGGCGTGGTCGGCACGCGGGAAAACAGGTACATAAAGACGTTCAGCGGTGCGGTAAAGGTGGAATGGTCAGACAGCTGTCGCCACACGTTGTAGCGAACCCGCCCGCGGTAATGCACATAGACGACGCATAAAATAAGCAAAATCAGAATGATATATTTCATGTTTGAATCGCATCAAGGAACTCACGCTCAATGCGCCGCGCGGCGCACACCCCAGATAGTGTCCTTTTGGCGGCGCACGCAAGTTGCGCGCCAATCTGGAACCCATTAATCATTAACGCTAACTCAACGAAAATCTATACAAAAAACCACAATAATTTACACAAAGGTTAAACGAGAGGGGAAATTGCGGAGATAAAAAAGGCCGCCGAAGCGGCCTTTCCATTAGCGGATAGGTTAACTGTAAGCGTTGAGCGTGCGCTGGCACAAAGCAGAGCGCACGCAGTCCTGTTTCTCAAAGCGGATAACGCCGATCATCTCGTCCTCTTCGAAACGCTCCAGCGCGTCGCTGAGGCCGGATTTCACGCCGCGCGGCAAGTCGCACTGGGTCACGTCGCCGTTGACGATAACCGTCACGTTTTCGCCCAGGCGGGTCAGGAACATTTTCATCTGGCTGGCGGTCACGTTCTGGGCTTCATCCAGGATAACGACCGCATTTTCGAAGGTGCGTCCACGCATATAAGCGAACGGCGCAATCTCTACCTTGCCGATTTCCGGGCGCAGGCAGTACTGCATAAAGGAAGAGCCTAAACGGCGCACCAGAATGTCATACACCGGGCGGAAATAAGGCGCGAATTTCTCGGAGATATCACCCGGCAAGAAGCCAAGGTCTTCATCCGCCTGTAAAACAGGACGGGTAACGATAATCCGATCCACCTCTTTATGGATCAGCGCCTCCGCCGCCTTGGCGGCGCTGATGAATGTTTTGCCACAGCCGGCTTCGCCGGTGGCGAAGATCAGCTGCTTATTCTCTATGGCTGATAAGTAATGACCCTGAGCTTCGGTTCTAGCCTCGATGGGTGAGCTATCGCGCTTGTCTCGCGCCATGCCGATAGACTCGACTCCCCCCATTTGCACCAGCGAGGTCACAGACTCTTCTTCCAGCTGGCGATGACTACGAG
This sequence comes from Serratia sp. 4542, assembly GCF_016805595.1. Classification (NCBI taxonomy): domain Bacteria; kingdom Pseudomonadati; phylum Pseudomonadota; class Gammaproteobacteria; order Enterobacterales; family Yersiniaceae; genus Serratia; species Serratia sp. 4542. The sequence continues at coordinate 388,310 of NZ_RXKV01000010.1, read as the reverse complement.
CGTCACGACGAATAACGCGTTTCGCTTCACGACGTGCTTTGATCACTGCTTTCTGTCTACCCATAGTGGCACCTTACAGTTTGTTTCACCTACCGCAACGGCCAGGCCGCGCGATTATGTTTCACACACGTATTAGGTTTTGGCCTCCTCCGAGCCAATAAGAGCCAAGGGACAAGGTGAATCGACGGCAACGCTTAAGCGCCGTGTCTTCACGGGACAACGCGGACTGCATTAAAAAACGTGGAGTAAAAAGTGATGAGGTTCGATAGCGATAAGAGTGCGGGGTTGCCGGTAAAAGAGAGTCGGAGAGAGAACCCTCGTTACAACGAGAAATCAGGGGAGATGTGTTATTTTTTCTTTCCAGCCCAACCAAGGACTTTAACATTAGCGATCCCCGCAGTGATATTTACAGCTTCAAGCTGTGCACCGTGTGAAAACTACCGCCAGATGATTACAGTATAATGACATTCAATCCTGCCGCGTTACTAAAATGTAAAAAAATTTTATATCTTTTGTTTTCAGTTAGCGCAAAAACACTATATCACGCTCGGCGCGTCATTCCAGAAAAATTTTTATCCTATTAATATCAATTAATTATAATTAAAAGCCGCGAATGACACTTTAGTTTCTCGATTAAAATTTGCACACCCCAAAGTCGGCGGGCCCTTCAGATTTTTTAATCCGCAGGCGACGGATTGAATTGAACTCCGTCGCTTAATGTCCCGCACAATAGGCAAGCCAACGTAAAACGAGGCGGAAGATCCCGCCTCGTCATTGCGTGCTCAGGCCTTGAGCAGGCCGCTGGCCAAATAGTCGCCGCCCTCTTTCACACCCGGCAATACGAAGAAGTATCCGCCGCCGATCGGCTTGATGTATTCTTCCAGCGCTTCGCCGTTGAGCCTTTTTTGCACCGTCAGGAATCCTTTTTCCAGATCGGCCTGATAGCAGACGAACAGCAGCCCCATTTCCAGCTGCCCGGCATTGGAAACGCCAAGGGAATAGCTGTAGCCACGCCGCAACATCAAATTGCTTTGGCTTTCCGGCGTGCGGGGGTTAGCCAACCGGATGTGCGCGTCCATCGGGATCACCTTGCCGTCGGGATCGTTCGCGTAGTTCGGCTCGTCATGTTCATGCTTCATGCCGAGCGGCGCGCCGCTGTGCTTTTCGCGGCCGAAAATGGTTTCCTGCTCCTGCAGCGGCGTGCGATCCCAAAACTCCACGCGGAAGCGAATAATACGCGCCGCCTGGTAGCTGCCGCCCGCCGTCCACGCCGGCTCGCCGACGTTGTCGCCGACCCACACCACCTTATCCATCAGCGGTTTGTCGTCGGTTTTCGGGTTGGCGGTGCCGTCTTTGAAGCCCAGCAGGTTGATCGGCGTCTCTTTGCCTTTGCTGCGCGCCGCATGCGCGGAGATAAACCCTTCGCGCTTCCAGCGCACGCTGAGCAGATCCGGCGAATGCTTGATGATGTCGCGCAGTGCGTGGATCACCGTTTCATTGGTGTTGGCGCAGATCTGCAGCAGCAGATCGCCGTGGCAAAGCCCGGCGTCCAGCGCATCGTTGGGGAAGCGGGTCATTTTCTGCAACCGCAGCGGCTTTTGCGCCTGCAGGCCAAAGCGTTCGTCGAACAGCGATGCGCCGATCGAGACGGTGATGGTCAGGTTGTCCGGGTAAATCTCCGGCCCCATGATCCCCGAATCGAGCGGCGGCAATTTGGCGTCCACCTCCGGCGCCTTGCCGCCGTGGGTCAGGAACGCGATGCGGTCGGTCAACAGCCGGAACAGGCGCTCCAGATCCGCTTTGCTGGTCGCCAGCACGTCGAACGCCACCAGCATCATCGCCGCCTGTTGCGGGGTCAGCACCCCGGCCTGATGGCGGCCATAAAACGGCTGTTTCTGCCAGCGCTCATCCTGCGGCGCCGCCAACGGCTCCGCCGCTTTGTCCGCCGCCTGCACCAGGCGGCTGCCGCCCAGCGCCAGCGCGCTCAGCCCCAGCCCCTGCAGCAAACGGCGGCGTGAAGGGGATGCCGCCTCCTGAGAGTGCGGGTGAGGCCCGTTATTCGGGCCTGCCTTGTTGCTCATAACCTTATGCCTCAGTCCAGACCCAATACGCCGCGCAGTTGGGAAAGGTCTTCCGCCAGCGTGGTGATCGGCCCTTTCAACGCATTGCGGTCGGCATCGGTCAGCTTCTCATAGGACTCATACCCCTCTTTGGTTTGGTACTTCGCCAAAATGGTGTCGACGGTTTTGAAGTTGGCGTCGATCTTGTCCAGCAGCGGCTTGTTGGCCTTGACCAACAGCGGGCGCAGCAGGTTGACGATCTTCTGCGCGCCGTCGACGTTGGCCTGGAAATCCCACAGGTCGGTGCGGCTGTAACGGTCTTCTTCACCGCTGATCTTGCTGGCCGCCACTTCTTCGATCAGCCCGGCTGCGCCGCCCACCACCTTGCTCGGCGGGAAGGTCAGTTCACTCACGCGCTTTTGCAGCTCTACGGTGTCGTGGTACAGGCGATCGGCATATTTGCCCATGTCTTTGGTGGAGTTGTCGGCAAACAGCGCCTTCTCCAGACGGTGGAAGCCGGTGAAGTTCGGATCCGCCGATTTCTTCTCGTAGTCGTCCTCACGGGCGTCAATGCTGCCGTCCAGATCGGAGAACAGCTCGGCGATCGGCTCGATGCGTTCATAATGCTGGCGGGTCGGCGCGTACAGCTTGCGCGCTTGCTCCACGTTGCCGGCCTTCACCGCGTCGGTGAACAGCTTGGTCTGTTTCACCAGCCCATCGACTTCTTTGATGACGTAGACTTTGTATTCGGCGATCGGGCCAACCAAGTCCAGCGCGTTCAGCTTGCCGTCGGTGGTGCCGTTGGCCGCTGCGGTCACGATCAATTTGCCTTTCGGATTGCTCAGCAGCCCGCAGGTCATGTCATATTCGCCCGCTTCCAGCGTGGCGGTCATTTTCTGGGTAAAGCCCGGCGCGATGTTCTCGCGCTCTTCCACCACCATCACCCCTTTCAGGATTTCCCATTCGACGTTTTTCTGGCTGGTGTTGTGCACCACAAACTGCGTCTTGCCGGCCGGGACCGTCAGCTGCATCGGTTCGCACTGCTTGTCGTTAACCGTAACCTTGACCTGCGGCACGTCCGCCGCCAAGGCGTCGATGCTCAGCGCAAACGCCGGGATAGCCAGTAATGCTGCGTGCAACGCCTTGCGGCGAAATAACGGAGTAGACATACGAGATTCCCTATTAAACATTAATGATTGATTTTACGTTGCGCCGGGGCCGCTGCCGGCTCCGCGCGCTGCGGCAGGAAAAAGAAAATCAGCGCCGGGATCAGATACAGGAAGTAGACCGCCACTTCGCTGACCGTCGGCGCTTCCTGATAACCGAGAATGCCTTCCAGCAGGGTGCCGAACAGCGAATGGGTCGACAGGGTGCTGCTGAAATCGAAGGCGATGTCCTGGAAGTGATTCCATAGACCGGCTTCGTGGAAGGCGCGGATCGCCCCGGCGGCCAGGCCGGCGGCGACGAACAGAATGAACAGGCTGGTCCATTTGAAGAATTTGGCCAGGTGCAGCTTCACCCCGCCCCAATAAATCATCATGCCCAGCACGATGGCGGCCACCAGGCCGAGCACCGCGCCGATCGGCGCCGCGGCGCCCACGTCTTGCTGGAACGCCGCCAACAGGAAGAACACCGACTCCAGCCCTTCGCGCGCCACGGCGAAGAACACCATCGCCACCAGCGCCCACCCCTGCCCTTTACCGGCGCTGAGCGCCTGATCGATCGCCCCTTCCAGATGCACCTTGACCGACTTGGACACCTTACGCATCCAGAACACCATATAGGTGAGGATCACCACCGCCACCACCGCCACGATGCCCTCGAACAGCTCCTGCTGTTTCTGTGGGAACTCGCCGGTGGTTTCATTGATGAAGATACCGAGCGCCAGACACAGCGCCGCAGCGACAATCACGCCGATCCACACCGCGCCCAGCCATTGGCTGCGCTGCGTGCGCTTCAGGTAGCTGGCGATCAGGCTGACGATCAGCGCGGCCTCCAGCCCCTCACGGAACATGATAAGAAAGGGAACGAACATAAATAATCACCCCTGAAAAGACCGCGGCGGCAGAGACGGTGCTTGCGAAATGAGCCGCGGCGACTATGTAAAGAAACGTAAAAACCAACGAGAGTGATTATCATTCTGCCAAGAATAAATACAAGAGGCATGACGGTGATTTTTTCTAATCAAATGTCGCCAGGTGTTACAGCCGGATGACGGCGATCGGCAGGCAAAAAAAGGGGCGCTCTGCGCGCCCCTTACCGACTGACATCGAACGGCGTTACACCGTTTTGTACTCGGCTTCCGCCTGATCGAAACGCTCGGTCACGGTGGTGGAAGGCTGGCGGCCCATCAGGCTCACCACCACGATGGCAAGGCAACCCAGGATGAAGCCCGGGATGATTTCATACAGCCCCAGCCATTCGTACTGTTTCCAGACGATCACCGTCACCGCACCGACCAGCATACCGGCCAGCGCGCCGTTGCGGGTCATGCGCGACCACATCACCGAAATCAGCACCACCGGACCGAAGGCGGCGCCGAAACCGGCCCAGGCGTAGCTCACCAGGCCCAGCACGCGGTTCTCCGGGTTGGCCGCCAGCGCGATGGCGATCAACGCCACCACCAGCACCATCACGCGGCCGACCCACACCAGCTCGCGCTGGCTGGCGCCTTTACGCAGGAACGCCTTGTACAGGTCTTCGGTGATCGCGCTGGAGCACACCAGCAGCTGGCAGCTCAGGGTACTCATGACCGCCGCCAGAATCGCCGACAGCAGCACGCCTGCTACCCATGGGTTGAACAGCAGCATCGCCAGTTCGATGAACACGCGTTCCCCGTTCTGCGACACGTTACCGGCTTGATCCGGGTTGTTGGCGAAGTAAGCAATACCGAAGAAACCGACGGCGATGGTGCCGGCCAGGCACAGGATCATCCAGGTCATGCTGATGCGACGCGCGCTGCGGATGGTGCGGTGAGAATCCGCCGCCATGAAACGCGCCAGGATGTGCGGCTGGCCGAAGTAGCCCAGGCCCCACCCCAGCAGCGACAGGATGGCGACGAAGTTCAGCCCTTTCAGCATGTCGAGGTTGGCCGGGTTCTGCGCCTGGATCACCAGCATCGAGGTATCGATGCCGCCGACGGCGAAGATCACGATCACCGGCGTCAGGATCAGCGCGAAAATCATCAGGCTGGCCTGCACGGTGTCGGTCCAGCTTACCGCCAGGAAACCGCCGATAAAGGTATAGAGGATGGTCGCCGCGGCGCCGGCCCACAGGGCGGTTTCGTAGCTCATGCCGAAGGTGCTTTCGAACAGGCGCGCGCCGGCTACGATGCCGGAGGCGCAGTAAATGGTGAAGAACACCAGGATGACGATGGCCGAGATCACGCGCAGCAGCTTGCTGTTGTCTTCAAAGCGGCTGGTGAAATAATCCGGCAGCGTCAGGGCGTTGTTGTTGGCTTCGGTATGTACGCGCAGCCTTCCTGCCACCAGCTTCCAGTTCAGGTAAGCGCCGATGGTCAGGCCGATGGCGATCCAGCTTTCGGAGATGCCGGAGAGGAAGATGGCGCCCGGCAGGCCCATCAGCAACCAGCCGCTCATGTCGGAAGCGCCGGCGGACAGCGCGGTCACCACGCTGCCCAAACTGCGGCCGCCGAGAATATAGTCATCAAAGTTGTTGGTTGCCCGGTAGGCAAGCAGGCCGATCAGCACCATCCCGAAAATGTACACCAGGAAGGTCACCAGCATAGGTGTGCTCATTGTCATTTAATTCTCCACTTTCATTATTATTCGCGTTTCGCTCCGGCCAAGCCGGCGCCGGTAAACCCACGCGCAATGCATTTCACTGGCCGCCGCACCGGAACGTGGCGCAGCCTGCGAGCAAGTGCAGGTAAAATAGTTTCTGCCCGTAATTGTTGACCGTCGGTTATCCTAGATGAGCCTTTCATCAACCAACAAGATATTTAACAACAAAGTTACACAAAGTTTACCCTGCGTCACATTTACCGGGCTCAAAGGTTGCACTCACGACAAGCAAAATGAGTTGCACCTGGTTATTACCCTTATATACCGCAAGGTAAAGCGTCTGCGGCAGCATAAACCCCGCCGCATTCGCTCAATAACGCAACATTCGTGCCAACTGGCCATGTTAAAAAATCGATGAAACTCACACTTCGCTCATCAGCCTGATTTAACAAGGTTGCACAAAGTTGCAACATGCAGGATATTGTCTGCATTCTTGACACCACACATCTCACGAACCTATCCCAACAGGCTTTCCGGCCTGCTGTTTGTCTAGCCTGATGGGATAGGTTCTAAACACAGGAGTTGGATTGGCATGGGCACTACCACAATGGGCGTGAAACTCGACGAGGCAACACGCGACCGGATCAAGAGCGCCGCACAGCGCATCGATCGCACGCCGCACTGGCTCATCAAGCAGGCCATCTTTAATTACCTCGAGCGTCTCGAGAGCGGTTCCGATATTCCTGAAATTCCAGCGCTGGCCGCTGCGGGCCAGCCTGAAGCGGACGACATTATGCCGCAAGCGCAGGAAGAGTCACACCAGCCATTCCTCGATTTTGCCGAACAAATTCTGCCGCAGTCGGTTACCCGCGCCGCCATCACCGCCGCCTATCGTCGCCCGGAGACCGAAGCGGTGCCGATGTTGCTCGAACAGGCGCGATTACCCGCCGATCTTGCACAGGCCACTCACAAAATGGCCTATGGTATCGCCGAGAAGTTGCGTAACCAAAAAAGTGCAAACGGCCGCGCCGGCATGGTGCAAGGCCTGCTGCAAGAGTTCTCCCTCTCTTCGCAGGAAGGCGTGGCGCTGATGTGCCTGGCGGAAGCGCTGCTGCGCATTCCGGACAAACCGACCCGCGATGCCCTGATCCGCGACAAGATCAGCAACGGCAACTGGCACTCGCACCTCGGGCGCAGCCCGTCGCTGTTCGTCAACGCCGCGACCTGGGGCCTGCTGTTCACCGGCAAGCTGGTGTCCACGCATAACGAAGCCAATCTGTCCCGTTCGCTGAACCGCATTATCGGCAAGAGCGGCGAACCGCTGATCCGCAAAGGCGTGGACATGGCGATGCGCCTGATGGGCGAACAGTTCGTGACCGGCGAAACCATCGCCGAAGCGCTGGCCAACGCGCGCAAGCTCGAGGAAAAAGGCTTCCGCTACTCCTACGACATGCTGGGCGAAGCCGCCCTGACCGAAGCCGACGCGCAGGCCTACCTGGTTTCCTACCAGCAGGCGATCCACGCCATCGGCAAAGCCTCCAACGGCCGCGGCATCTATGAAGGCCCCGGCATCTCCATCAAGCTGTCCGCCCTGCACCCGCGCTACAGCCGCGCGCAGTACGAACGCGTCATGGAAGAGCTCTACCCGCGCCTGCTGTCGCTGACCCTGCAGGCACGCCAGTACGATATCGGCATCAACATCGATGCCGAAGAGGCCGACCGCCTGGAGATCTCGCTCGATCTGCTGGAGAAGCTGTGCTTCGAACCGCAGCTGGCCGGCTGGAATGGCATCGGCTTCGTGATCCAGGCCTACCAAAAACGCTGTCCGTTCGCCATCGACGCGGTGATCGACATGGCGCAACGCAGCCGCCGTCGCCTGATGATCCGTCTGGTGAAGGGCGCCTACTGGGACAGCGAAATCAAACGCGCCCAGATGGACGGCCTGGAAGGCTACCCGGTCTACACTCGCAAGGTCTATACCGACGTTTCCTACCTGGCCTGCGCCCGCAAGCTGCTGTCGGTGCCGAACCTGATTTATCCGCAGTTCGCGACCCACAACGCCCATACCCTGAGCGCCATCTATCATCTGGCCGGCAACAACTACTACCCTGGCCAGTATGAGTTCCAGTGCCTGCACGGCATGGGTGAGCCGCTGTACGAGCAGGTGGTGGGTAAAGTGGCCGACGGCAAACTGAACCGCCCTTGCCGCATCTATGCGCCGGTCGGCACCCATGAAACGCTGCTGGCATACCTGGTGCGCCGCCTGCTGGAAAACGGCGCCAATACCTCGTTCGTCAACCGCATCGCCGATGCCACCCTGCCGCTCGACGAGCTGGTGGCCGATCCGGTCAGCGCCGTGGAAGCGCTGGCAGCCAGCGAAGGCCAGATTGGCCTGCCGCATCCGCGCATTCCGCTGCCGCGCGAGCTGTACGGCGAGAAACGCACTAACTCCAGCGGTCTGGATCTGTCCAACGAACAGCGTCTGGCCTCGCTCTCCAGCGCCCTGCTCACCAGCGCCAGCCATCCGTGGCGCGCGGAACCGATCATCGACGCCGAATTGGATCAGGGCGTGGAGCAACCGGTGATTAACCCGGCCGAGCCGGGCGATGTGGTCGGCTATGTGCGTGAAGCCACCGAAGGCGAAGTCAGCCGTGCGCTCGACGCCGCCGCGGCCGCCGGCCCAATCTGGTTCGCTACGCCGCCGACGGAGCGCGCCGCGATCCTCGAACGCGCCGCCGAGCTGATGGAGAGCCAGCTGCAAAGCCTGCTGGGCATTCTGGTGCGTGAAGCGGGTAAAACCTTCAACAACGCCATCGCCGAAGTGCGCGAAGCGGTGGACTTCCTGCACTACTACGCCGGCCAGGTGCGCGACGATTTCGCCAACGACAGCCACCGTCCGCTGGGCCCAGTGGTCTGCATCAGCCCGTGGAACTTCCCGCTGGCGATCTTCACCGGCCAAATCGCCGCGGCGCTGGCGGCGGGCAACAGCGTGCTGGCCAAACCGGCCGAGCAAACGCCGCTGGTCGCCGCGCAGGCGGTGCGCATCCTGCTGGAAGCCGGCATTCCGCAAGGCGTGCTGCAGCTGCTGCCGGGCCAGGGTGAAACCGTCGGCTCAACGCTGGTCAACGATGCCCGCGTCCGCGGCGTGATGTTTACCGGTTCCACCGACGTCGCCGGCATTCTGCAGCGCAGCATCGCCGGTCGCCTGGATCCGCAAGGCCGTCCGACGCCGCTGATCGCCGAAACCGGCGGCCTGAACGCCATGATCGTCGACTCTTCGGCCCTGACCGAACAAGTCGTCACCGACGTGGTGGCCTCCGCCTTCGACAGCGCCGGCCAGCGCTGCTCCGCGCTGCGTATCCTGTGCATTCAGGAAGACGTGGCCGAGCACACGCTGCAAATGCTGCGCGGCGCGATGGCCGAATGCCGCATGGGTAACCCGGAGCGCCTGTCTACCGACGTAGGCCCGGTGATCGACGCCGAAGCCAAAACCGGCATCGAACGCCACATCCAGGCGATGCGCGCCAAAGGCCGCAAGGTGTACCAGGCCGCCAAAGGCAGCGCGCAGGATGAGAAAGAGTGGGCGCGCGGCACCTTCATCAAACCGACGCTGATCGAACTCGACAGCTTCGACGAGCTGCAAAAAGAGATCTTTGGCCCGGTGCTGCACGTGGTGCGCTTCCAGCGCAACAATCTGGACGCGCTGGTCGATCAGATCAACGCCGCCGGTTATGGCCTGACGCTGGGCATTCACACCCGTATCGATGAAACCATCGCCCGGGTGACCGAACGCGCCAAGGTCGGCAACCTGTACGTCAACCGTAACATGGTTGGCGCGGTGGTCGGCGTGCAGCCGTTCGGCGGCGAAGGCCTGTCGGGCACCGGCCCGAAAGCCGGCGGCCCGCTGTACCTGTACCGTCTGCTGGCTAACCGTCCGGACGACGCGCTGCAGCGTACGCTGCACCGTCAGGACGACGAGCGCCCGATGGAAGCCACCGCGCGGCCGCAGCTGTTGGGCGCGCTGCAATCGCTGGAGAAATGGGCGGTCACCAGCCAACACGGCGAACTGGCGGCATTGGCGCAGCGCTATGCGGAGCTGGGCCAGGGCGGCACCGTACGTCCGCTGCCGGGCCCGACCGGCGAGCGCAATACCTATGCCCTGCTGCCGCGTGAACGCGTGCTGTGCCTGGCGGATAACGAAGCCGACGCGCTGATCCAGTTGGCCGCCGTGCTGGCGGTCGGCAGCAGCGCGCTGTGGCCGGAAGCGGAACTGCAGCGCAATCTGTTCCGCCGCTTGCCGAACGATGTGCAGGCGCGCATCGCCTTCAGCAAAGACTGGCAGCAGGACAAGGTCGAGTTCGACGCCGCCATCTACCACGGCGATGCCGACCAGCTGCGCACCCTGTGCGAGCAGATCGCGCAGCGCGGCGGCGCCATCGTCTCGGTGCAGGGCTTCGCTCACGGTGAAACCAACATCCTGTTGGAACGCCTGCTGATCGAGCGTTCGCTGAGCGTCAACACCGCCGCCGCCGGCGGTAACGCCAGCCTGATGACCATCGGTTAACGCATCGTCAAGGCGGCCATGCATGGCCGCCTGATTGGCTCACCGCTACGCAAACCCTGCACGTGTGCAGGGTTTTTTATTGCCCGCAGCCCGGTCAGCCGTTAGCGTCTTGCTATCCTGGCATGAGGATGCGGCGCCTCATGGGCGATAACAACAGGGTGAACTCAGAACGAATTAGTCTGCTTGCAAACCGTGGCAGAACGCTACTCGTCGCATTGACTCTCGGGTTCGGCAACATCCGGGATACGGTAGCCGCAGCGGATTTCTCGCCGCCGCCGCGCGAAACGCATTGTTGAAAAAGGAGTGAATGCGAACGGGGGAAGCTCCCCCGCCGTCTTATTGATTCAAGAATTTGTCGAGGAATTGCTGGGTACGCTGGTGCTGCGGGTTGGCGAACAGCGCTTTGGCCGGGCCCTGTTCAACGATGCGGCCGTGGTCCATAAAGATAACCCGGTCCGCCACGTCGCGGGCAAAACTCATCTCATGGGTGACGATCACCATGGTGCGTTTCTCTTCCGCCAGTGAGCGCATGGTATTGAGCACTTCCCCCACCAGCTCGGGATCGAGCGCCGACGTCGGCTCATCGAACAGAATCACCTCCGGCTGCATCGCCAGCGCGCGCGCAATAGCCACCCGCTGCTGTTGGCCACCGGACAGCCGCCGCGGATAAGCCTGCTCCTTGCCGCTTAGTCCCACCTTGGCCAGCAACGCGCGAGCGCGCTGTTCCGCGCTGGCCTTCGCCTCGCCCTTGACGACCACCGGCCCTTCGATGATGTTTTCCAACACCGAACGGTGCGGGAACAGGTTGAAGTTCTGGAACACGAAACCGACCTGCTGGCGCAGCGCTCGTACCTGATTTTTCTGTTTGCTCAGCGGCTTGCTGCCGTCGATCAGGATATCGCCGACGCGAATGGTGCCGGAATCCGGCTCCTCCAGCAGGTTAATGCAGCGCAATAAGGTGGTTTTCCCCGAGCCGCTCGGCCCGATGATCGCCACCACTTCGCCGGCGTCCACCGCCAGATCGATCCCATGCAGTACCGTCTGACCCTTGAACTGCTTGGTCAATTGCTTAACTTCAATGGCACTCATGCGCTACTCCTGATCCTGGCGATTAACGTGGGCTTCCAGACGGTTTTGCAGCGCGGAAAGCAGGGTCGCCATCACCCAGTAAATCAGCGATGCCGCCAGGTACATGGTGAACACTTCCAGCGTGCGCGAGGTGATCAGCTGCGCCTGACGGAACAGTTCCGGCACCTGAATGGTGGCGGCCAGCGAGGTGTCTTTCACCAGGCCGATGAAGCTGTTGCCCAGCGGCGGCAAGGCGGTGCGCGCCGCCTGCGGCAGGATCACTCGGCGCAGGGTTTGCCAACGGGTCATGCCGATGCTGGCGGCGGCTTCCCACTGCCCTTTGTCGATCGACGAAATCGCCGCACGCAGCGTTTCCGAGGTGTAGGCGGCGGTATTGAGCGACAGGCCAATCAGCGCCGCCGGGAAAGGATCGAACTCGATGCCGAACTGCGGCAGACCGTAATAGATCATAAACAGCTGGGCGATCAACGGCGTACCGCGGAACAGCGACACGTAGATACGCGACAACCACGACAGCGGCCACAGCGGCGAAAGGCGCATCAGCGCCAGCAGAAAACCGAGCAGCAACCCCAACGCCATGCCGCCCAGGCTGAGCTGAAGCGTCAGTATTGCGCCCTTCAATAAAAATGGCGCTGAATCCAGCGCCAGTTGAATACTTTCGTGCATTATTTAGTTACGTCCGCGCCAAACCATTTCTCGGAGATCTTCGCCATCGTGCCGTCTTTTTGCATCTCGGCGATCGCCTGGTCAATCGCGGCCAGCAGCTCTGGGTTGTTCTTGCGCAGCGCCACGCCGGACTCCTGACGAGAGAACGCCGGGCCGGCTACCGCCAAGGTATCGCCGGTTTTCTTCACCAGATCCAGCGCCGCCAGGCGATCCACCAGAATGGCGTTGATGCGGCCAACGCGCAGATCCTGATACTTGGTCGGGTCGTCGTCGTAGGTACGCACGTCCACGCCCTGCACATTCGCGCGCAGCCATTGCTCATAGTTGGTGCCCAGGCCAACGCCGACCTTCTTGCCCTTCAGGTCTTCCGGCTTGGTGATGGTGCCTTCGTTGCCTTTTTTCACCAGCGCCTGAATACCGGAAACGGTGTAAGGGGTGGAGAAGTCATATTTCTTCTTGCGCTCATCGGAGAGCGTCACCTGGTTGATGACCACGTCGATGCGCTTCGAATCCAGCGAAGCCAGCATGCCGTCCCACTTGGTCGGGTTCAGCTTGGCCTTCACGCCCAGATGTTCCGCCAGCGCGTTGGCGAAATCCACTTCGAAACCGGTCAGCTTGCCGTCTTCCCCCTGGAAGCTGAACGGCGGATAGGTGCCTTCCAGGCCGACGATCAGCGTGCCGCGCTGCTTCACCTGCTGCAGCAGATTGTCGGCAGCGTAGGCTTGGGTCGCCAAACCGGCGGCCAACGCGACGCCCACCACGCCCAACAGCCATTGACGACGAACTTTTGCAAACATCATAAACACCCCTGTGTGTTATTTATCTTTTTTGATATCAGCACTTTAACAGTGCGACCGCCCGCATAAAGGAATATAACTTTATAAATATAGTTCAAAATGGAATAACAAGCGGTGTTTACACCTGTGGATGGTAGGCGAACAGCGCCGGCGCGCCGCCGGTGTGAACGAACAGAATAGGGCCTTCATCGCGGAAGCGCCGCTGGGCGATGCCGTCGATCAAACCGGCCATCGCTTTGCCGGTGTACACCGGATCCAGCAATACGCCTTCTTGCTGCGCCAGCAGCTGCACCGCCGCCATGCCCTCTTCGTTCGGCATGCCGTATTGCGGCGCGAAGTAATCGTCCCACAGCGCGATCGGCGCCAGTTCGTCGATATTCAGCGAACAGGCCAGAGCTTTCTGGATCTGCTCCACTTTCGGCAGCTGATCGATCACGGTACGCGAGACGGTCACGCCGATCAGTTCGGTTTCCGGCAGCAGCTGCTGCAGCCCCACCGCCAGCCCGGCGTGGGTGCCGGCGCTGCCGGACGCCACCACCACCGAACTGAACGCCACGTTGCTGCGTTGGCTCTGCTCGGCGATTTCCAATGCGCACTGTACGTATCCCAGCGCGCCCAGGGCATTGGAACCGCCCACCGGCACCACGTAAGGCCGGAAGCCCTGCGCCTCAAGGCGCGTCGCCAGCTCCGCCAGCTGCTGCTGCGGATCGTGCAGCGCTTCGCACATCACCACCTCGGCGTTGAACAGGCCGAGCAACAGGCGGTTGCCGTTGGTCAGGTAGTTTTCCGCGCGGGTATCGATAGGGTTTTCCAGTAGCGCGACGCAGTGCAGGCCCAGTTTCGCCGCCACCGCCGCCGTCTGGCGCACGTGGTTGGATTGAATGGCGCCGGCGGTGACCAGCGTATCGGCACCTTGACGCAGCGCGTCGGCGGCCAAAAACTCAAGCTTTCTCAGTTTGTTGCCGCCCATGGCCATAGGAGTGACATCGTCACGTTTAAGGTAGATTTCGCGGCCGAGGTAATCGGAGAGACGGGACAGCTTTTCGAGCGGTGTGGCGGTGCCAACCAGATCCAGACGCGGAAATTGCGCCAGTTGTTGTTGCAGGTTCACTACTTCCCCCCAGGGAATCGAATATCAACATCTGATAACCGATAGATTTAGCAGATGTGAACTGAATAATCATCCTTTATCACGGGGGAAACAGCAGGCCCCGGCCCAGCGGCCGGGGAAAAGTCTCAGTAGCTGCGCTGCCAGGCGAGATACTGATCGTATTTGCGCAGCGCAATGCGGTAGTTGTTGTGCGCCGCGGTAGGCAGATCGTCGATGATGCGCTGATGGCTGGCGCTGCTGGCGAATTTATCCGCCGGGTAGTTGCGCGCCACCAGCATTTCGTCCAGCCGGCGCAGCCGCACCACATACTCGCGGATGGTGCTGTGGCTCATCTCGGTCTGCTCGAACAGATACTGTTTGAACGCCATGATGTCGAAATAGCTCGGGTGGCTGTTGCAGGAGATCTCGCTGCAGAAGCGGCACAGCGCGGTCAGCTCGTGCTGCACGTTTTGCCAGACCGCATCGTCGATCGGCTGATCCATGCGCGCGATGGCTTCTTTATTGATAATCTTGCCGCGAAACACCAGCGCCATGCGGTCCAACAGTTTGCCACACTGGGAGCAATGGGTCTGGCTGTGCTTGTAGTCTTTCAGGTAACGGCTAAGCGGCCGTTTCTTCAACAGTATTCCTGGCATAAAGGGCAGTCCGATTGTCGCATGAGTCATCGAGTTGAGGGGCGGTGGGCCGCCGTCAGGTATCGTTCGCCAGCCGCGCGCGCAGCCGTTTGATCGCCTGACTGTGCAGTTGGCTGACGCGGGATTCCCCGACGTCCAGCACGGCGCCGATCTCTTTGAGATTCAACTCTTCCTGGTAATACAGCGTCAGCACCATTTTTTCGCGCTCCGGCAACGCCTCGATGGCGTCGATCACCCGCTGGCGCAGGCTGCCTTCCAACAGGTGATGCAGCGGGTTGGCCTCTTCATGCCCTTCCAGCATCGGTTCCGCGTTCTCGCCATGCTCTTCGCGCCATTCGTCGTAGGAGAAAAGCTGGCTGTTATTGGTGTCCAACAGAATTTGACGGTACTCATCCAGCGAGATATTCAGCGTCTGCGCCACTTCCGTCTCGCTCGCCGGGCGGCCGTAACGCTGTTCCAGTTGCCGCATCACCTGCGCGACCTCGCGCGCATGGCGCCGCACGCTGCGCGGCACCCAGTCGCGGCTGCGCAGCTCGTCGAGCATCGCGCCGCGAATGCGTTGCACCGCATAGGTGGTAAAGGCGGTTCCTTGTAGGGCGTCATAACGCTCAACGGCGTTCAATAGCCCGATTCCCCCGGCCTGCAGCAAGTCGTCAAGCTCCACGCTGGCGGGCAGCCTGACCTGCAGGCGCAACGCCTCGTGGCGCACTAACGGGACGTAGCGCAGCCAGAGAGAATTTTTGTCCATCACGCCTTCGGCGGTATACAGATCGCTCACTATGTCTTAAACCTGCGGATAAGAGAGTCAGCGCTATTATGCGTAGGGGGCGGAATGCCAATCGGCTGAACAGTCGCACAAAACGGGCTTTATTTGCGCCATGTAATAACCGCGCGGTGCGCGAGCATAAAAAAACCCCGCCGAAGCGGGGTTTCTTTGCGACAGTTAATCGGGAGAGACGATTAACGCAGCAGGGACAGCACGTTCTGAGTAGACTGGTTAGCCTGTGCCAGAACAGAGGTGCCAGCCTGTTGCAGGATGTTGGCACGGCTCATGTTGGACACTTCGGTCGCGTAGTCAGCATCCTGGATACGGGACTGAGAAGCGGACAGGTTGTTAACGGTGCTGTTCAGGTTGTTGATAACAGAATCGAAACGGTTCTGTACCGCACCCAGGGAAGAACGCAGGGAGTCAACCTGAGACAGCGCTTTGTCCAGGGTTGCCAGCGGGTCGGCAGTTTTTGGCTCGGTGGACTGCTCAGCGCCCTTGGTCACTTTACCGGCTGCGTCTACGGTCGCCTTGAAGTATTTGGCATCGGCACCGGTACCTTCCTGGATCACGTAAGATTTGCCGTTGTCGTAAGAGCGCAGGTTAGCCGCATCAGGACCGGTAGGAGCCACTTCTTTCTCAATGCTGGTTACCGCAGTGCCGCCGGTTGGTTTAGTGGCTTCTTTGGTGCCAACGGATTTCAGGTCGCCGGTCGCTTTATCGAAAGTTGCTTTGTAGTAGTCGCCATCGGCGTTGATAGCGAATACATCGTCACCAACTTTCTCATAGCTGGCAATATCTTTACCACCGGCTTGAACGGTACCGGTGTTGATTGCCACGCTGGTGCCGGTTTTCACGGTAGCAGGTGCAGCGGCAGCTACTTTGGTTTTATCAATGCCATCGGCCACGCTGAACTTTTCCAGACCCAGAGTTTTAGCATTGATGTCTTTCAGTTCGATATCGATGGTTTCGCCGTCGTTCGCGCCAACCTGGATGGTCAGTTTCTGATCTGCGCTCAGTACTTTCACGCCGTTGAAATCAGTCTGCTCGGAGATGCGGTTGATTTCAGACAGACGCTGAGAGATCTCGTCCTGGATGGACTGCAGGTCGCTGGAAGAGTTGGAACCGTTCTGAGACTGTACGGTCAGACGACGGATGTTCTGCAGGTTGTCGTTAACTTCGTTCAGTGCGCCTTCAGTGGTCTGCGCCAGGGAGATACCGTCGTTGGCGTTGCGAGAAGCCTGAGTCAGACCCTTGATGTTCGCGGTGAAACGGTTGGAGATAGCCTGACCCGCAGCATCGTCTTTCGCGCTGTTGATACGCAGACCGGAAGACAGACGCTCAATCGCAGTACCCAGAGAAGACTGAGATTTGTTCAGGTTGTTCTGCGCCATCAGCGACAGGCTGTTAGTGTTAATTACTTGTGCCATTGTTTGCTTTCCTTACGAGTCAGTTGCGTTCTTCGCAACACAGTTAAAAGGTTCGGGCTTGTTTGCCCACGGCGTCAACCACCGTCCCCTCAGGTATCGGCCCTCCCCTAACAACCTTTAGCAATTTTTTAAAATTTTTTGCGCCAGGGGCAATGGCAGAAATAACGCGGTTTTTCCCTCCTCTATTGCGCCATCGTTTTTTTGTTTTTTTCGGTAAACTTTTTCATCACTGGGCCGATAACGCGTAAAGCGAATAAAGTCATTACCAAGGAGAAACACGAATGGCATCGATCAGTTCATTAGGCATCGGCTCAGGACTCGACCTTAACGGTTTGCTCGACAAGCTGACCAAAGCGGAACAACAGCGCCTGACGCCGTACACCACCCAGCAGACCAGCTACAACGCCCAGCTAACCGCTTACGGCACGCTGAAAGGCGCACTGGAGAAGTTTGACAATCTGAGCAAAGATCTGGCCAAGCCAGAGTTCTTCAACAACACCACCGCCACCAAGCACGATCAGTTTACCGTGACCACCACCGACAAGTCGGTACCGGGCAACTATTCGATTGAGGTCTTGAAACTGGCACAGCCGCAAACGCTGACCACTCAGACGCCGATCGCCGACCAGCAGGCCAAGCTGGGCACGCCGGGCAGCAGCGATCGTTCCATATCTATTACGGCAGGCAACCCGCCGAAAGAGACCAAGATCCCGCTCGGTGACGATCAGACCTCGCTGGTCGAGATGCGCGACGCCATCAACAAATCGAAATCCGGCGTTACCGCCAGCATCATGCGCGTCGGCGACAATGACTATCAACTGGCATTGAGCTCCACCACGCCCGGCGAAAAAAACACCATTGCGGTGCAGGTCAATAACGACGACAAGCTCGGCGCCATCCTCAACTACGATCCTAAAAAACCGCCGAAAGATGGCAGCACCGCGATGAAACAAACCGTGCCCGGGCAGGATGCGGAAATTATCGTCAACGGCACGAAAATCAAACGCAGCACCAACTCGATCGCCGATGCCTTGCAGGGCGTAACGCTCGACCTGAAAACCACCACCAAGTCCGGCGAACCGCAAAACCTAGTGATCGGCATCGACAAGAGCGGCAGCGCCGACAAGATTAAAGAGTGGGTGGATAACTACAACTCGCTGCTGGACACCTTTAATTCGCTGACCAAATACACGCCGGTCAAAAGCGGTGAAGCGCAGAATGCCAAGAACGGTGCGCTGCTGGGTGACAACACCCTGCGCGGTATCCAGTCCTCGATCAAAAGCGCCCTCAGCTCGGCGCAGGACAACCCGGAGTTGAAAGGCCTGGGCAACCTCGGCATCACCACCAACGTCAAAACCGGCAAGCTGGAAATCGACAGCACCAAGCTGAACAAAGCCATCGACGAAAAACCGGACCAGGTCGCCAACTTCTTCGCAGGTAACGGCAAAGACACCGGTATGGCCACCCAGATCCACAACGATATCCAAAGTTACATCAAGGCCGGCGGCATCATCGAGAACTCGACCAAGAGCATCAATACCAACCTCGATCGCCTGAACATCCAGATCACCACGGTCACGGCCAGCATTCAGAACACCATCGACCGCTATAAGCAGCAGTTCGTTCAGTTGGATACCATGATGTCCAAATTGAGCAGCACGGGTAACTATTTACAACAGCAATTCTCGGCAAAGTGATCCCTTAACCAGGCAACAGGTAAAGAAACAACATGTATAACAGAAGCGGCACTCAGGCCTATGCACAGGTCAGTCTGGAAAGCGGCGCCATGAGCGCCAGCCCGCACCAGTTAATCGTGATGTTGTTCGACGGGGCGCTCAGCGCCCTGCTTCGCGCACGCATCCTGATGAACCAGGGCGATATCGCCGGCAAAGGCCTGGCGCTGTCCAAAGCCATCAACATCATCGACAACGGCCTGAAAGGCGGTCTGGACCCTCAGCAGGGCGGCGAGATCGCCGAAAACCTGGCGGCGTTGTACGACTACATGAAGCGTCGGTTAATGCAGGCCAATCTGCATAACGACGAGGCGGCGATCGCCGAAGTGGTCAAGCTGCTGGAGAACATCGCCGACGCCTGGCGCCAGATCGGCCCCAACTACCAACCTTCGCAGGACGCCGTGTAATGGAACGTCAACAGCAGCTGTTAGCCGCTTATCAACAAATTTACAGCCTGAGCAGCCAGATGATCGCGCTGGCGCAAACCGGGCGCTGGGAAGAGCTCGTCGAACTCGAATTCGCCTACGTGACGGCGGTGGAAAAAACCGCCGCCTTTACCGGGCAAGCCGGCCCGTCTATGGCCTTGCAAGAGATGCTGCGCAATAAGCTGCAACAGATCCTCGACAACGAAACCGAGCTCAAGCGTCTGCTGCAGCAACGCATGGATGAGTTGAAAACGCTGATCGAGCAGTCCACGCGCCAGAACGTGGTCAACAATACCTACGGCCAATTTCATGACCGCGCGCTGTTGCTGGGGGAACCACAGGTCCGATAAGATCGACAATACTGACGAAAATGGATTAAATAGCACCATGCGCTATTACTCTCGGGTTACGTTAGGATATTAATCTATGGCATTTGAATTATTCAGTTTATGGGTAATTGGTAAAATGCGCGCTTCGAGCCTGGCTCTCACTTTAATGGATAAGCATCATCCCGACACGGACGTTTTCTGTTCAGCAGGAAATTGATTTTTGATAGATAAAACACGCCGCTGTGTTTCACAGCCCATGGAAAAATGTTGCTCCAACGCGGATCAAAGCGTAAAGATATTCCCAGATAATGGCTGCGAAATGAATATCGATGGAACGTACAATTAATCTCTGTCCAGGAATTGGTGCCTCAGCGCACATCGTTCAGCATACTGAATTATTATTCCCTTCAGTCTATTTTGAGCAACCACATCTGTATCTGATACAACAAGGCCATAAGCGCGTACGCTGGCAACAACACGAAGTGGTGGCTCATCCCGGCGAGCTGTTGATTATCGACGGGGGACAAACGGTGGATATTATTAACGGCCCCTCCGAAGAGGGCGTGTTCAGCTGTCAGTTGTTGACCTGCGACCCTCTGCTGCTCACTCTTCAGCCTCCGGCCGAGGAAACGCCGGCGCCGATGCCGTTCGACGCCGTCCTGGCGCTGCGCAATCTGCCCTGCGCCCTGAAGCACAGCTTTGAGACCACCAGCCTGGCGCTGGCGCTCCGGCAGCGTTTTCCCACCATCATCGTGCGGCACAAAATGCTGGAAATTCTGCTGTGGCTGGCCCAGTTCGGCATTCGCTTCATCCACAACGAAGCCAAAGACCTGACGCAGCGCGTGCGCCGCTGCCTGGCAACCGATCCGCACAGCATTTGGACCGCAGCCAAAGTCGCGGAGAGCCTGTCGATGAGTGAAGTGATGCTGCGCCGCAAACTGTCGATGGAAAATACCGCGTTGCGCAACCTGATGATCGACGTGCGCATGAGCAGTGCGCTGGCCCTGCTGCAATCCACCGACTGGCCGATATCCGCCATCGCACAACATGTCGGCTATGAAAGCGCGTCGCGTTTCGCCGAACGTTTTCGCAAGCGCTTCGGCTTTGCCCCCACCGCCATTCGCGGCCACCAAAGGATTATGGAACCTGGCCCCCTGGGGGCCGAAGCGATAGCCGCCGGAGAAACATAAATAGACGCGCAACAAAATGGCTTTATTTAGCACAGGTTCCTAACAGTTGTCACAACGCTGAGATAGGCTACGCAACGTCGAACCGCCGAAGAGCAAATTAAACGATGCGTAATGAAAAGCGATTATTTTCTCTGGCAATAATGTTGTTGGGGCTGTGGCTTTTAGCATTGCTGTATGAAGAAGACATGATGCGCTTACTTGCCGCACAATAAAATGGCCAGGCTTTTATCGCCTGGTCAGACTTCAGTCCAGTTTAACCAGAATGCCAATTAATACGGCGAGTACCGTCAGCATTAAAATACTGATCAGACGCCATCTGGATTCGCTTTTCGTGCTCATTGACCTGCCTCGAATAATAACCCTACTAATCAGGCCATAATAAACGGTCACCTGGGCATTCAATAAGCCTGACAGCGCCGTTTTCGTCCCTCTATTCGTTACATTAGCGCCCATTCCCTGTCAGTTGCGGCTCCGGCCCTTAGCGTTGTGATACCAACGGCGCCACAAGCGCCAATTTCCCCGGCAGCTCCGCCACCAGTTTGTCCACCGCCAGTCGCACCTTGAGCGGCTGATAAGGCATATAGGGCCATACCACATTCACCGGAAAACTGAGGCTGGACTCACCGCGCATGATCTCCACCAACGTCCCCGCCGCCAGCCGATCGCGGACCAGCCACTCCGGCAGCCAGGCAATACCGGCACCGGCGGAAACGGCATCGACGATCCCCTGCATGTCATCCATCATCATCTTGGCCGGTGGCCTGAACGATTGCAGCTCGCCGTTTTCGCCGCGAAGTTGCCAGGGCAACACCGCCCCCGCGTGCAGATACCCCACCGCCTGATGTCGGCTTAACGCGTCCACCGTGCTCGGTTCTCCGCTGCGCCGCAGGTAGTCGGGCGAAGCGCACAGGAGCATGCCGTGTTCACCCAGGCGCCGGGCAACCAGACTGCCGCTGTCCGCCAGCTCGCCGATGCGTACCGCCAGATCGAACCCCTCATCGATCAGATCGATCCTGCGGTCGCTGAACGAGATTTCCAGCGTCAACAACGGATGCTCATTCGCCAGCGCCGTCAGCAAGGGGGCGATGCACAGGTGGCCGAACAACACCGGCACCGAGACCCTGAGCCGGCCGCTGACCTGCATCTTGCCGCTGTCCAGCTGATTTTCCGCCGCCTGTATGTTCGCCAACGCCTGCCGGCAGTGCTCGTAGTACAGCGCCCCTTCATCCGTCAGGCTCAGGCTGCGCGTAGTGCGCATAAATAACATCACGCCGAGCCGCGCCTCCAGCCGCGACACGATTTTGCTGACCGCGGAGCGCGTCAGATGCAGTTTTTCTGCGGCGGCGGCAAAACTGCCGCCTTCCGCCACGGCGACAAAAGCCGGCAGCGCGCTGAGATCGCTTTTCATTTTACCGTTTCCAAATTGGAATCAATTAAGTGAAAACCTATCACCACTGGTGAACATAAAGCAATGATAACCTGCAGTCATTCCGGAATTCCCGGTGAAAACCACAGATGATCGTCAGAGGACAACCACATGAAAAAAATACTGGTGCTCAAATCCAGCATTATGGGAAACGACTCGCAGACCAATAACCTGATTGACCGCTATCTGGCGGAACGTCGGGCCAAAGGGCACGAAGATAAGATCGTCGAGCACGATCTGACGGCGTTGGATCTGCCGGTATTGGACGGCGAGCTGTTCAGTGCGCTGCGCGGCGCGGAAAACACCAGTCCACGCGCGCAAGCGGCGGTGGCGCTGTCCGATCGGCTGATTGCCGAACTGAAAGGGAGCGATCTGCTGCTGGTCGGGGCGCCAATGTACAACCTCAACGTACCGACCCAGCTGAAAAACTGGTTCGATCTGGTGGCCCGCGCCCGGGTAACGTTCAACTATACCGCCACCTACCCGGTCGGGTTGGTCGAGGGCGTCAATGCACTGGTATTCAGCTCACGCGGCGGCGTACACGCCGGCCAGCCGACCGACGCCGTGACGCCCTACCTGCGGTCGGTGCTGGGGCTGATGGGGATCGGCGACGTGCAATTTATCTATGCCGAAGGGCTGGATATGAAACCGCACGGCCTCGCGCAGGGACTGGCGAACGCCCACGAACGGATTGCAGAATTGGCGGACTGAGGCCTTTTCGATGTTGCTGACTCTGTTTGTCATCGGCCCTTTTGCCCTCCTGTTAGCCGTCGAGATCCGTCGCTTTTGGCGACGGACCCGGCTCTGACAGGTGGCACAGACCGAACGTCACACCGGCATATTCATAATATCTTGGTAGGCCGCCACCAGCTTGTTGCGCACCTGCACGCCCAGTTGCAAAGAGACCGACGATTTCTGCAGATCGACCATCACATCGTTCAGGCTGATGCCCGGCACGCCCAGTTCAAAATCCTGCGCCTGCTTGCGCGCCGTTTGCTGGGTCTCGCTGATCTTGCCGAGCGCCGCGGTCAGTTCGCTGGCGAAGCTGACGCCCTGTGGCACCGCATTCTGCCCCATTTTGCCAGCCTGAACCGCCATGGTCTGCATCTGCTGCAGTACCCCTTCAATGCCCTGAATCGCCATCTGGTCCTCAATCATCTCGTCTCGCCGGGTGACGTTTCACCCTGCACTTCTCCAATGATGCACACCCTAGCACAGCGTTTTCAGAGCTAAAGCGGCTAATTAACTGCAAAAAACCCGGCTTATCGGGCAATCAGAATCGTCTGATAAGGCGAATAATGGCCTGCCCAGAAATGGGAGCGCCGCTATTTAGAAGATATGTGTATCAGGGAGTCTGTTTTGTCACACAACGCTAACCATACCGTTCATCAGCCTGGCAGGGAGCTGCTCAGCGGCCCGTACGGGATCGTGAGCGCCATTGAAGGACGAGACCTAAAATGAGTGCTTCGATAACCGCCGGCGAAAGCCGCGACAACGGCCTGCAGGCCATCTGGAATCGTCTGCGCGCCAACCCGAAAATTCCGTTGCTGGTCGCCGCTTCCGCCGCGATCGCGATCGTCGTCGCGCTGCTGTTGTGGGTGAAAAGTCCCGACTACCGCGTGCTGTACAGCAATCTGAACGACCGCGACGGTGGCGCCATCGTCACCCAGCTGACGCAGATGAATATCCCTTACCGCTTTGCCGAGAATGGCGCAGCGCTGCTGATCCCGGCGGAAAAGGTACATGAAACCCGCCTGCGCCTAGCACAGCAAGGGCTGCCGAAAGGCGGCGCCGTCGGCTTCGAACTGCTGGATCAGGAAAAATTCGGCATCAGCCAGTTCAGCGAGCAGATCAACTATCAGCGTGCCCTCGAGGGCGAGCTGTCGCGCACTATCGAATCGCTGGGGCCGGTGCAAAACGCCCGCGTTCACCTGGCGCTGCCTAAACCTTCGCTGTTCGTGCGCGAACAAAAATCCCCTTCCGCGTCGGTAACGCTGACCCTGCAACCCGGCCGTGCGCTGGACGATGGCCAGATCAACGCCATCGTTTATATGGTGTCGAGCAGCGTCGCCGGCCTGCCGCCGGGCAACGTGACCGTGGTCGATCAGGCTGGCCGTCTGCTGACGCAGTCCGACGGCACCGGGCGCGATCTCAACGCCTCGCAGCTGAAATACGCCAACGAAGTGGAAAACGGCTTCCAGCGCCGTATTGAGGCGATCCTCGCCCCGGTGGTCGGCAGCGCCAACGTGCGCGCGCAGGTCACGGCGCAGATCGACTTCGCCACTCGCGAACAAACCGATGAACAGTACCAACCTAACCAACAGCCTGACAAAGCCGCTATCCGCTCTCAGCAAACCAGCCTGAGCGAGCAGATCGGCGGGCCACAGGTAGGCGGCGTGCCGGGCGCACTGTCCAATCAGCCAAGCGCGCCGGCCACGGCGCCGATTGAGACCGCCAAGCCGGCCACCGCCGCAGGCAACAATGCCAACGCCAACGCCACCGCGCAAAACGCCGCGACCACCCGCAGCGCGGCGGCCAGCGGCGTACCGCAAAATACCCGTCGCGACGCGACCACCAACTACGAGCTCGACCGCACCATTCGCCATACCCAGCAAAAAGCCGGCACCGTGCAGCGTTTGTCGGTCGCCGTGGTCGTCAACTATCTGGGCACCGATAAAGACGGCAAACCGCAGCCGATGAGCAAAGAGCAGCTGGCGCAGATCGAAGCGCTGGTGCGTGAAGCGATGGGCTACTCCAGCAGCCGTGGCGATACCCTGAACGTGGTCAACACGCCGTTTACCGACAGTCAGGTGACCGGTGGCGAACTGCCGTTCTGGCAAAGCCAGTCGTTTATCGATCGTCTGATCGACGCGGGCCGCTATCTGCTGGTGCTGCTGGTGGCCTGGCTGCTGTGGCGCAAACTGGTGCGGCCGCAGCTGCAACAGCGCCAGGCGGCGCAACAGGCCGCCGTCGCCGCCTCCAACGCCCCTGCCGCCAAACCGGTCGACAGCAGCAAACCGAGCAACGAGGAGCTGGCGCAGCGTCGTAAATCGCAGCAACGCGTCAGCGCAGAAGTCCAGAGCCAGCGGATCCGCGATCTGGCTGACAAAGACCCACGCGTGGTCGCTCTGGTAATCCGCCAATGGATGAGTAACGAGATATGAGCCTGACCGGAACCGACAAAAGCGCCATCCTGCTGATGACGCTGGGTGAAGATCGCGCGGCGGAGGTGTTCAAACACCTCTCCTCGCGCGAAGTACAGCTGCTGAGCGGCACCATGGCCGGCATGAGCCAGGTTTCGCACAAACAGCTCGGCGAAGTACTGACCGAGTTTGAAGACGACGCCGAGCAATACGCGGCGCTGAGCGTCAACGCCAGCGACTACCTGCGTTCGGTGCTGGTCAAAGCGCTGGGCGAAGAGCGCGCCGCCAGCCTGCTGGAAGACATTCTCGAATCGCGCGAGACCACCACCGGCATGGAAACGCTCAACTTTATGGAGCCGCAGAGCGCTGCCGATCTGATCCGCGACGAACACCCGCAGATCATCGCCACCATTCTGGTGCACCTCAAACGCGGCCAGGCGGCAGATATCCTGGCCCTGTTCGACGAACGCCTGCGCAACGACGTGATGCTGCGTATCGCCACCTTCGGCGGCGTACAGCCGGCGGCGTTGGCGGAGTTGACCGAAGTGCTGAACAATCTGCTCGACGGCCAGAACCTCAAGCGCAGCAAAATGGGCGGGGTGCGCACCGCCGCCGAGATCATCAACCTGATGAAAACCCAGCAGGAAGAAGCGGTCATCGACGCGATGCGCGAATACGACGGCGAGCTGGCGCAGAAGATCATCGACGAGATGTTCCTGTTCGAAAACCTGGTGGAGGTCGACGATCGCAGTATCCAACGCCTGCTGCAGGAAGTGGAAGGCGAGTCGCTGCTGATTGCGTTGAAAGGCGCCGAGCAGCCGCTGCGCGAGAAGTTCCTCAAGAACATGTCGCAACGCGCCGCCGACATCCTGCGCGACGATCTGGCCAACCGTGGGCCGGTGCGCATGTCGCAGGTGGAGAACGAGCAGAAAGCCATTCTGCTGGTGGTAAGACGCCTGGCGGAAAGCGGCGAAATGATCATCGGCGGCGGCGAGGACACCTATGTCTGATCGCATTAACACCCTGCCCTGGCAGCCCTGGTCGCTCAACGATTTGGGCGAACAGAAACCGGCTGTCGAACTGCCGCAGTTGCCGGATCTCGAACTTGACGATCCGTCGCCGGACGCACAGGCCGAATTGCAGCAGCAGTTGGCGACGCTGCGCCTGCAGGCGGAGCAACAGGGCCAGCAGTTGGGCTATGCCGACGGCCAGCAAAAAGGCTATGAGGCCGGTTTTCAGTCCGGACTGGAGGAAGGCCGCCAGCAAGGGCTGCTGGAAGCGCAGCAGCAGCAGCAGCCGCTGACCGCCCACTGGCAGCAGCTGGTCACCGAATTCCAGCACACGCTGGACGCGCTCGACAGCGTGATCGCTTCGCGGCTGATGCAGCTGGCGCTGACCGCCGCCAAACAGGTGCTGGGCCAGCCGCCGGTATGCGACGGCACCGCCCTGCTGGCGCAGATCCAACAGCTGATCCAACAGGAACCGATGTTCAACGGCAAGCCGCAGCTGCGGGTGCACCCGGACGACTACCCGCGCGTCGAGCAGCAGCTGGGGGTCACCCTCAGCCTGCACGGCTGGCGCCTGCTGGCGGACGGCGAGCTGCACCCGGGCGGCTGCAAGGTCAGCGCCGAGGAAGGCGATCTCGACGCCAGCCTGGCGACGCGCTGGCATGAACTGTGCCGCCTGGCGGCACCGGGAGAAGTCTGATGACCGCGCGTCTCGGCCGCTGGCTGAGCTCTCTGGATACGCTGGAAAAACGCATCGCGCGCGCGCCGACGGTCCGCCGCTATGGTCGCCTGACCCGTGCGACCGGGCTGGTGCTGGAGGCTACCGGCCTGCAGCTGCCGCTCGGCGCGACCTGCCTCATCGAACGGCACGACGCCGGTGAGGTGCAGGAAGTGGAAAGCGAAGTGGTCGGCTTCAACGGCCAGCGGCTGTTCCTGATGCCGTTGGAAGAAGTGGAAGGCATCGTGCCGGGCGCGCGGGTTTACGCCCGCATCGCGCCGGAAGGCCAAAGCGCCGGCAAACAGCTGCCGCTCGGCCCGGCCCTGTTGGGACGGGTACTGGACGGCAGCGCCAAACCGCTCGACGGCCTGCCTTCACCGGAAACCGGTTACCGCGCGCCGCTGATCACCGCGCCGTTCAACCCCTTGCAGCGCACGCCGATCGAGCAGGTGCTGGACGTGGGGGTGCGCACCATCAACGGCCTGCTGACCGTCGGCCGCGGCCAGCGTATGGGCCTGTTCGCCGGCTCCGGCGTCGGCAAGAGCGTACTGCTCGGCATGATTGCCCGTTATACCCAGGCGGATGTGATCGTCGTTGGCCTGATCGGCGAGCGTGGCCGCGAGGTCAAAGACTTTATCGAGAACATTCTCGGCGCCGAAGGCCGGGCGCGCTCGGTGGTGATCGCCGCGCCGGCGGACGTGTCGCCGCTGCTGCGCATGCAGGGGGCGGCCTACGCCACCCGCATCGCCGAAGATTTCCGCGATCGCGGGCAGCATGTATTGCTGATCATGGATTCCCTCACCCGCTACGCCATGGCGCAGCGTGAGATCGCCCTGGCCATCGGCGAGCCGCCGGCGACCAAAGGCTATCCGCCTTCGGTCTTCGCCAAGCTGCCTGCGCTGGTGGAACGCGCGGGCAACGGCATCAGCGGCGGCGGTTCCATCACCGCCTTCTACACCGTGTTGACCGAAGGGGACGATCAGCAAGACCCGATCGCCGACTCGGCGCGCGCAATTCTCGATGGCCACGTGGTGCTGTCCCGGCGCCTGGCGGAAGCCGGCCACTACCCGGCGATCGACATCGAAGCGTCAATCAGCCGCGCCATGACGTCGCTGATCGACGAAGAGCATTACCGCCGGGTGCGCACCTTCAAACAGATGCTGGCCAGCTATCAGCGCAACCGCGATCTGATCAGCGTCGGTGCCTACGCGGCGGGCAGCGATCCGTTGCTGGACAAAGCGATGACGCTGTATCCGCAGATGGAAGCTTACCTGCAACAGGGCATCTTTGAACGCAGCGGCTATGATGAAGCCTGTCAACAGCTGCAGCAGTTGATTGTTTAACGTCACCAGAGGCGCACAGCGATGAAATCACAATCCCCCCTGATTACCCTGCGAGATCTGGCGCAGGATGCGGTGGAACAGGCCGCGCAACAGCTGGGCCAGGTACGGCAGGCGCAGCAGGCGGCAGAGCAGCAGCTGTCGATGCTGCTCAACTATCAGGACGAATACCGCCAGAAGCTGAATCATACGCTCTGCGACGGCATGGACAGCTCACGCTGGCAAAACTACCAGCAGTTTATCGGCACGCTGGAACAGGCCATCGACCAACACCGCCAGCAGCTGCTGCAGTGGGGGCAGAAAGTGGATCATGCGGTGAAGCAATGGCAAGACAAACAACAGCGGCTGAACGCTTTCGAGACCCTGCATACCCGCGCTCTGACGGCGGAGCAGCAGCAGGAGAACAAACGGGATCAAAAACTGATGGATGAGTTCGCTCAACGCAGTGCACAAAGGAATATCAACCCATGAATCTGAACGCCCTGCCCGGCCTGGCCTTACCCGGCGACGCCGGCGGCCTGGCCGAACTGACGTCGGCGCTGGATGAGAGCCAGCTGTCGTCCGCTTTCGCCCAGCTGCTCGGCGCCCGTTTCGCGCCCGCCGCCGACGGCAAACAGCCGCCGGTCGCGCTGAGCGCGGACGAAGAACGCGCCCCGGCCCTGAGCCGCAACCAGCTCAATCAACTGCTGGCCACCTTCGGCGAGCGCGGCGGCCTGCTGCCGGGCCAGACGGCCTCAGCCGACGCGCTTTCACCTGAGGGCGCCGAGGACGAAGCGCCCGCCGCCGGCGACAAACCGGCGCAGCCGCCGATCGCCGCCGCCAAAGAGCTGGATGCCGCAACGCTGCAGGCGCTGTACGCCATGCTGCCGGCCGCGATCGTCGCCCAGGCGCAACCGGCCGAAGGCCAACGTTCGCTGCCGGTGGATAGCGCTGACGAAGCGACTGCGCTGCAGCCCGGCAATGGCCTGCTGAACATCGCGGCGGCCGGTGATAAAACCGCCGCGCGTTCCTCGGCATCCCCCGCTCCCTCGCTAACAGGGGCGAAAACGTCGGCTACCGACGGCGATAATGCCAAGGCGGCGCTCCCGCAACCGACCAACGGCGAACGTGCAAGCACCGCACAGCCGCTGCCGGCGAGCGATGCACAGCAGCCACCGACGCTCAACCACGCCGTCGCCCTGGCCGCCGCCAGCCCAACGCAAACGGCCGCTCCTGCCAGCGCACTGGTGACCGCACCGCCTGCGCCGCAGCTCAACGCGCAGCTGGGCAGCCCGGAGTGGCAGCAGGCGTTGAACCAACAGGTGCTGATGTTCCACCGCAACGGCCAGCAGAGCGCCGAGCTGCGCCTGCACCCGCAGGAACTGGGCGCCTTGCAGATCACGCTGAAACTGGACGATCAGCAGGCGCAGCTGCACATCGCCTCCGCTCACGGTCAGGTGCGTGCGGCGGTGGAAGCGGCGATGCCGCAGCTGCGGCACGCGCTGGCGGAGAGCGGTATCAACCTGGGGCAGAGCAGCGTGGGCGGCGAGTCCACCCCGCAATGGCAGCAGCAGGCGCAACAGCAGGCTTCCAACGGCCAGGGGCGTTCCAGCTATGCTGAACATCATGGCGGTGACGGCGCAGCCGCCGAGGGCGTCAGCGCACCGGCGGCGCTGCAGCGTATGGCCAGCGCGGTCAACGGCGTCGATATTTTCGCCTAAGCCGCCGCAAACGCCCAAGCTGGCACCCATTTGCGCGTCTATTCAGGCTATTGCACGCCGCAATAGACGCGATAATACCTTTACATGTCATGCGTGCGGCCTTGCCGCGCGCTATGCCCGCCGCCTCGCCGGCCGCGGGTGGAACAACAGGAATTAGATTTCGCTATGTCTCAGAACTCCCTTCCGGCAGCACCGAAACGCCCCCTTCTGGTCATCCTGCTGGTCTTGATCAGCGTCGTCGCCTGTGGCGCCGCGGGCTACAGCTGGTGGCTGCTGCAACAGCATAAAAACGGCGCCGAACCGGCCGCCGCCAAACAGCAACCGCCGGCCGCGCCGGTGTTCATGCCGCTCGACACCTTTACCGTCAACCTGGTGACGCCGGACAACAACCCGGATCGCGTGCTGTACATCGGCCTCACGCTGCGTCTGCCGGACGAAAGTACCCGCCGCCAGCTGAACGATTTTCTGCCGGAAGTGCGCAGCCGTCTGCTGATGCTGCTCTCCCGTCAGGAAGCGAGCCAGCTGGCCAATGAACAAGGGAAGCAACAGTTGGTGGCGCAGATTAAGGACGTGCTCAGCCCGCCGCTGGTTAAGGGACAACCGAAGCAGGTGGTCAGCGACGTGCTGTTCACCGCCTTCATACTGCGGTAATCACTATGGGCGATAGCATTCTTTCACAGGCAGAGATCGACGCCTTGCTCAACGGCGACAGCGCGGGTGATGAACCCGAAGCGATAGTCGGCAAAGAGAGCGAGGTCAAGCCTTACGATCCGAACACCCAGCGCCGCGTGGTGCGCGAGCGTCTGCACGCGCTGGAAATCATCAACGAACGTTTTGCCCGGCAGTTCCGCATGGGGTTGTTCAACCTGCTGCGCCGCAGCCCGGACATTACCGTCGGCCCGATCAAAATCCAGCCGTATCACGAGTTCGCCCGCAACCTGCCGGTGCCGACCAACCTGAACCTGGTGCATCTGAACCCGCTGCGCGGCACCGCCCTGTTCGTGTTCGCGCCGAGCCTGGTGTTCATCGCCGTCGATAACCTGTTCGGCGGCGACGGCCGCTTCCCGACCAAGGTCGAAGGCCGCGAGTTCACCCCGACCGAACAGCGGGTGATCAAGCGCATGCTGCGCCTGGCGCTGGACGCCTACGGCGACGCCTGGAGCGCCATCTACAAGATCGACGTAGAGTACGTGCGCGCCGAAATGCAGGTGAAGTTCACCAACATCACCACCTCGCCGAACGACATCGTGGTCACCACGCCGTTCCAGGTGGAGATCGGCGCGCTGACCGGCGAGTTCAACATCTGCATTCCGTTCGCGATGATCGAACCGCTGCGCGAGCTGTTGACCAACCCGCCGCTGGAAAATTCGCGGCAGGAAGACAGCCACTGGCGCGAAACCCTGGTGAAGCAGGTGCAACACTCCGAACTGGAGCTGATCGCCAACTTCGTCGATATCCCGATGCGGCTGTCGAAAGTCCTGAAGCTGCAGCCGGGCGATGTATTACCGATAGACAAGCCGGAACGCCTGATCGCCCATGTGGACGGCGTACCGGTTCTGACCAGCCAATACGGCACGTTGAACGGGCAATATGCCCTGCGTGTTGAACATTTGATTAACCCTATTTTGAATGCTCTGAGTGAGGAACAGCCCAATGAGTGATCCTAAGCAACCGTCTGGCGAAGGAAAGGAATCCGTAGACGATCTGTGGGCTGATGCGTTTAATGAGCAGCAGTCGACAGAGAAATCCGGCGCGAGCACCGAAGGGGTGTTCAAGTCGCTGGAAGCTCAGGATGCGCTCGGCAGCCTGCAGGATATCGACCTGATCCTGGATATTCCGGTCAAGCTGACCGTGGAACTGGGGCGTACCAAGATGACCATCAAAGAGCTGCTGCGCCTGTCGCAAGGCTCGGTGGTGGCGCTGGACGGCCTGGCCGGCGAGCCGCTGGACATTCTGATCAACGGTTACCTGATCGCACAAGGTGAAGTGGTGGTGGTGGCCGACAAGTTCGGCGTGCGCATCACCGACATCATCACCCCGTCCGAACGCATGCGTCGACTGAGCCGCTGATGACCGTCGCGGCGCCCGTTACCGTCCAAAGTACCCAACAACCCGCCGCGCCGGCCTTGCCGGCCGGTTCGGTGTTGATGCAGGTCAGCAGCGCGCTCGGCGGCATTCTGCTGCTGATCCTGCTGGCCGGTTGGCTGTTCCGCCGGCTGGGCTTCGCCCCGCAGGCGCGCAACAACAAGCTGCTCAACCTGCGCGCCAGTTGCCAGGTCGGGCAGCGCGAGCGCGTGGTGGTGGTGGAAGTCGACGATACCTTGCTGGTACTGGGCGTCACCGCCCAGCAGATCACCCCGCTGCACACCCTGCCCGCCCCGCCGAAAGACGAGGGTGCGGCCGATGCGGCGACGCCGGCGGACTTCCGCCAACTGATGCAAAAAGTTCTGAAACGCCCGGAAAAATCGGCATGACCTCGACTCTTCATACCCTCGTCCGCCGTCCGGCGGTTTGGCTCTCTGCCGCCCTGCTGTTCATCAGCCCGGCGGCTTTGGCGCAACTGCCGGGGCTGATCAGTCAGCCGCTGGCCAACGGCGGCCAAAGCTGGTCGCTGCCGGTGCAGACGCTGGTGCTGTTGACCTCGCTGACCTTCCTGCCCGCCATGCTGCTGATGATGACCAGCTTTACCCGCATCATCATCGTGCTCGGGCTGCTGCGCAACGCGCTGGGCACCCCGTCGGCGCCGCCGAATCAGGTGATGCTGGGGCTGGCATTGTTCCTGACCTTCTTCATCATGTCGCCGGTGTTCGACAAGGTCTATCAGGACGCCTACCTGCCGTTCAGCCAGGACAAGATCGGGCTGGAGGTCGCGCTGGATAAAGGCGCGCAGCCGCTGCGCGAATTCATGCTGCGCCAAACGCGCGAAACCGATCTCGCGCTGTACGCCAGGCTGGCCAATCAGCCGCCGCTGGCCGGCCCGGAGGCGGTGCCGATGCGCATCCTGCTGCCCGCCTACGTCACCAGCGAACTGAAAACCGCCTTCCAGATCGGCTTTACGGTGTTCATTCCGTTCCTGATTATCGACCTGGTGGTCGCCAGCGTGCTGATGGCGCTGGGGATGATGATGGTACCGCCGGCCACCATCTCGCTGCCGTTCAAGCTGATGCTGTTCGTGCTGGTCGATGGCTGGCAGCTGCTGCTCGGCTCGCTGGCGCAGAGCTTCTATTCGTAACCCCCCGATCGGAGAACGCGAGATGACACCTGAATCGGTTATGGCGCTCGGCACCGAGGCGATGAAAGTGGCGCTGGCGCTGGCCGCGCCGCTGCTGCTGGCGGCGCTGATCAGCGGCCTGGTGGTCAGCCTGCTGCAGGCCGCTACCCAGATCAACGAAATGACGCTGTCGTTCATCCCCAAAATTCTGGCGGTGGTGGCCACCATCATCATCGCCGGCCCCTGGATGTTGAACCTGCTGCTGGACTACATGCGCACCCTGTTCAGCAACCTGCCCACCCTGATCGGCTAACCGTGCTCACCTTCGACAGCGCCCAGCTCACCGTCTGGCTCAGCCACTATTTTTGGCCGCTGCTGCGCATTCTGGCGCTGATAAGCACCGCGCCGATATTCAGCGAAAAGCAAATCAGCAAAAAGGTCAAAATCGGCCTTGGCGGGCTGATCGTCATCCTGATCGCGCCGACGCTGCCCGCCAGCAATATCCCGATCTTCTCCGCCGCCGGCCTGTGGCTGGCGATTCAACAGATTCTGATCGGCGTGGCGCTGGGATTGACCATGCAGTTCGCCTTCGCGGCGGTGCGCCTGGCGGGCGAAGTGATCGGCATGCAGATGGGTCTGTCGTTCGCCACCTTCTTCGATCCCAGCGGCGGCCCGAACATGCCGGTGCTGGCGCGCCTGCTCAACCTGCTGGCGATGCTGCTGTTCCTCAGCTTCGACGGCCATCTGTGGCTGATTTCGCTGCTGGCGGACAGCTTCCACACCCTGCCTATCCAGACGCAGCCGCTGAACGGCAACGGCTTCCTGGTGCTGACCCAGGTCGGCTCGCTGATCTTCATCAACGGCATGATGCTGGCGCTGCCGCTGATCTGCCTGCTGTTAACGCTGAACATGGCGCTCGGCTTGCTCAACCGCATGACGCCGCAACTGTCGGTCTTCGTGATCGGCTTCCCGGTCACCATGACCTTCGGCATCATGACGCTGGGCATGATGATGCCGATGTTAGCCCCGTTCTGCGAGCATCTGTTCGGTGAAATCTTCGATCGGCTGGCGGCGGTGATCGGCGGCATGACCTTCTAAGCCCCTGCGCAGCCCCTTCCTTCCCCCCGTTTTCGCCTGAGACAAAATGGCAATAAAAACGCTTTCTTGGGACAAAAGCCTGAGAAACGTCTTTTATCCGGATTAAGGTTCAAATGTCTCCGGTGGCTTGAATAAATAAAACCCCGACCTAGAATAGACCCGGTAACAAAAAAAATATCGCCTTGCACCTCCTTATTTTTCGCAGCGATAAAGTACGTTTATCTCGAGTAAAAAATAAGAATAACGCAGTCACGCATTGTTAAATGCGCGACAGATAACTTACACCCAGAATAAATGCGTCCGGCAGCCTGCCGGCTGCAGGGCGCAGCATCGACCTTTGCTAACCACAGGAGCGAGATCATGATTAAAGCGAAAAGCAACCGCAAAGCACGTCGGTTATTCGGTTTGACCCACTGGAAAAGCAACAAGTTTAGAGTTTCTTTTACCGAGACGGCCGACGGCGGAAAATGGAAAGTAGAGAAGAAAAAGAAATAGCACCGCTATTTATCGTCAGGGAAATAATATCCATCGCGATTTTTCCGCCACTGATTTCAATCATGCCGTTGCGCATTAAACAGGGGTGACAATCGTATTATTTCTTCCCTGATGAAAAAAAGGCGCGTCACTCAGTCAGTAGTGGGAGAACGAGTGACGCGCCAAACGAGTGCGCCCGGTTTCAAGAAGCCTTCCTCCCCGCGGGGCGGAGAGGACGTTTTCTAAGCGCACTAAAGGGAAACCCGTCGCGGTCAGGCAACGGGGTCTTGCTCTTAACGATTCATCTGGAACAGCGACATGCCCTGCATATCGCTGAAGGTTTTATACGACGCCTGCAGCGCCGCCTGCTGCATAAAGTAAGACGAAATAGACTCGGCCAGATCGGCATCCGTCAACGCGCTCATCTGGACCTGGTTGGTCATGTCGCGCTCTTTGCCGATGCTGTCCAGCTGATCCATCTCCTGCAGCTGGCTGCCCAGCTCGGCGCGCACGCTCAGCACGTTGTTGTATGAGTTGTCCAGGCCGCGGTTGGCTTTCGCCAGCGCATCGTTCACCTGCTGCTTGGTGGCCTCATCGGCGCCCTGCAGCGGGGTTTTCAGCGCGTTCAGCGCGATATCGATACTCTCGAATACGTTGCTGACCGGCGCGCTGCCGTCCGGCTCAGGCTTCGGGTTGCTGGTCAACGACATGAACACCGCGTTGCCGGTATGGCCGATGGTCATGGTGCGGTTGGCGTCCACTTTCTGCTGAACCGTCTTGTCGCCGCCCTGATAGCTGACGGTGCCACCGTTGTCGACGAACGGCGCCTTGTCGTTCACGTATCCGCCGAACATATAGCGGCCGTTGCCGTCGGTGCTGTTGGCCTGGTTCAGCAGCTGATCTTTCAGCCCCTGCAGCTGGGTGGCCAACGACTGGCGGTCGTTATCGCTTTCGGTGCCGCCGGCGCTGACGATCAGCGCCTTCATGTCCGCGATGGTGGACGTCGCGCCGGCCAAGACCGTTTCTTCCATCGACACGCTTTGGCGAGCGAAAGTCCGCGCCAGCGTGTATTGGCTGTTTTCCGCCTGCGACTGCGACAACATCACCGCGCGCGACGCCGCCAGCGGATCGTCGGACGGGTTGATCACCCGCTTGCCCGAGGAAAGCTGCTCGGCGGCCTTCATGAACAGCGACTGGTTGCCCGTGATGCCGTTCATGTTCTGTTGGTACATCATGCTGGTGCTCATGCGCATGCTGTGGGTTCCTTACTCTGAGCGACCGGCGCCGTTATCGGCGCCGGTTAACAATGAAATCAACGAATATTCAGCAGCGCGTCGAACAGCGAGCTGGCGGTCTGGATCACCTGCGCGTTGGCCATGTAGTACTGCTGGAAACGCAGCAGCTCGCCGTACTCTTCGTCAAGGTTAACGCCGGACATCGACTGCTGTTGCTCGCCCAGCTGGGTCACGATCTTGGCCTGCGAAGTGGCGATGGCCTTGGCGGCAGCGGTCTGGTTACCGACGCCGCTGACGATGCCGGCGTAAGCGCCGCTCAAGGTCGCCTTGCCGTCCACCAGGTTTTTGGTCTGCAGATCCAGCAGCTTCTTGGCGTTTTCGTTATCGCCGCGGCCGCTGTCGTCTTTACCGGCGGCGGCGATCTTGGACGAATCGGTGATGGCCACTTTCAGGTTGCCCGCCACGTCGCTGACCGGCTTCACGGTGAAGCTGTCTTTAGCCTGCGCATTGCCGTCGATGCTCACTTCCAGCCCATCGAAGTTCAGCGTCGGTTTGCCATCGGCGCTGGTGCCCGGCGTGGCGTTGACTTTCACGTTGTCCGGCAGGCGGCTGACCTGCCAGTTGCTGCCGTCGAACTCGACGCGATAATCGTTGGCCTTCACCTTGCCGGTGTCGGTGTAAGCGACCGACAGCGACGCGTCGCCGGTGTTGCGGGTGTTATCCACCACCCGGCCGCCGCTGAAGCTGAAGAAGTCGCCGCCTGCGTCGCCGTTCAGGTCGAAACCGGCGCGATGCTGCTGGTTAAAGCTGTCCGCCATCGCCAACGCCAACTGGCCCAGCTGATTGCGCACGCCGTCCAGCGTCTCGCTGCGGAATTTCAGCACGCCGCTCAGGCTGCCGCTGGTGATCTGGCCTTCCGGCACTTCGCTGGCGCCATTGCCGCGGTTATAACCGATGGTCAGGCGGGAAGGATCGCTGCTGGAAGGCATCGCCTCCACCTGATAAGTGTTGCTGCCCTGCACCAGGGTCAAACCGTTGGCGAAGGAGACGGTATAAGCGTCGCCATCCTGCTGCGTGACCTGCACGCCCACCAGCTGATTCAACTCGGTAACCAGCTGATCGCGCTGATCCAGCAACGCATTCGGCTCGCCGCCGGCGCTGCCGCGCAAACGGGTGATCTCGTCGTTCAGCTTGGCGATCTGTTGGCCGTAGCTGTTGATCTGCTGCGCCGTATCGCTGATCTGCTGATTGACGCCGTTGTCCATGTCGCGCAGGAATTTGTCGGTGTTGTTGAACTGGTTCACCAGGCCATTGGCCTTGCCCAGCACCGTCTGGCGCGCGGCGTCGTCACCGGCGTTGCTCACCAGGTTCTGCAGGTTGGTGAAGAAATCCTGCATGTTGGTCGACAGCGGGTTGGTTTTGCTCGCCAGCAGGTTGTCTATCTGCGAAATCTTCTCGTAATAGGCGTTTTGCGCCCCGAAGGCGCTTTGCGCACCGCGCAACTGGTTGGTGATGAACTGGTTGTACTCGCGGTTGACGCTGGTGACGGTCACACCGTTGCCGATAAAGCCGCTCATGGTGGCCATGCCGCCGTTCTGCGCCAGGATCGCGGTCTGGCGGTTATAGCCCGCCACGTTGTAGTTGGAGATGTTGTTGCTGACGGTACTGAGCGCCACCTGAGCCGCATTCAGCCCGCTCATCGCGGTATTGATTAAGCTATTGGACATCGGAATTCCTTATGCTGCGGCGCCGGTGGCCCACAGGGTTCTAATTGAGCTGCTGAGCCTGTTCGCTCAGCCTGTCTCGGTTATCGGCAAAAATGAGAAGAACTTGAGGAAAAAAAGCGGCAATGCGGTCAGCATCCAGCCAGCCTTCATTACCGCCTATCCCCTCAATAATTGGCGTCGCAGCAAGGCGACAAGCAAGGGCGTCCCCGGGAGCCTGGTTAAGCCAAGTGACCGGGGCGAACTTGTGCAGTCAACGCCGCTGCGGCGTCAAGCCTGACGGGGATTTAGAACAAATCTTTCAGATCGTGGGTATACGCTTTGACCGCCTGTTCCCCTGCGTTCTTCATCTGCTGAATCACGCTGACCAGTTTGCTGGCGTACTGCGGGTCGGTGGCGTAGCCGGCGCGTTGCAGCGCATGCGCCGCCTGCTCCGGGCTGCGCGCGGCGGCCACGTCGGCGTAGCGCGGGTTGTTGGTCAGCAGCTTGACGTAATCGGCGATCGCCTCGACGTACGAGCCGTAGACGCGGAACTTCGCCTTCACCTTCTTCGCCGCGCCCTGTTCGAACTCGGTGGTGGTGATCTCCGTCACCGGCCCGTTCCAGCTCCCGCCGGCCTTGATGCCGAACAGGTTGTAGCTCGGCGTGCCGTCCGAGGTCGGGATCTCGCGCTGCCCCCAACCGGACTCCAGCGCCGCCTGCGCGACGATCAGCTGATGCGGAATGCCGCTCTGCTGGCTGGCGACCTTCGCCGGTATCGACAGGCGAGCGACGAAGTTGCCGTTGTTGAGCGACAGCGGCGCGGCGGCCGGTGGGGCTTTCGGCATCGCGCGGCGCACCATCTGCTCCAGCGCCTGGTTCGGCAGCGTTTGCAGCACCTCGTTGTCCAGCGCCATCGGCGACAGGCCCGCCGTTTCACTCGGCACAGTATTGGCGTTGCTCATCTGCTTGACCATCATGTCGGCCAGCCCCAGCCCTTTTTGCGACATCTGCTGGGCGATTTGCTGGTCGTACATCGAGGTATAGAGCCGCGTTTGATCGCTGCTCAATACCCCATCCTGCGGCAAGGCAGAGCGCATGCTTTTCAGCATCATCTGCACGAACATGCCTTCTACCTGCTGGGCCACCTGCTTGAGGTTGCCCTGCGGGTCGGCCGCCGCATCGCGCTTCAGACCGTTCAGCGCCTGGGCGTCATAGGCCGCGCCCGACATCGCCATCAGATCGCCGGCCATCAGATGATTTCCAGTTTGGCGCGCAGGCAGCCGGCGCTCTGCATCGCCTGCAGGATCGACATCAGATCGATCGGCGTGGCACCCAGCGCGTTCAGCGCGCGGATCACGTTGTTCAGGTTGGCGCTGGCGTTCACCTTCTGCAGCGATCCGCCCTGCTGTTGCACCGAGATCTGGGTGTTTGGCGTCACCACCGTCTGGCCGCCGCCGAACGGCGTCGTCGGTTGGCTGACGGTGTTCTGCCGATCGACCACCACCGACAGGTTGCCCTGGGCGACGGCGCAAGAGTCGAGGATCACATCGCGGTTCATCACCACCGAACCGGTGCGCGAGTTGATGATCACTTTGGCATCCATCGCCCCGACGTTGACGGTGATGTTTTGAATCTCCGCCAGGAAGCGCACCT
Organism: Serratia sp. 4542; assembly: GCF_016805595.1. Classification (NCBI taxonomy): domain Bacteria; kingdom Pseudomonadati; phylum Pseudomonadota; class Gammaproteobacteria; order Enterobacterales; family Yersiniaceae; genus Serratia; species Serratia sp. 4542. The sequence continues at coordinate 349,061 of NZ_RXKV01000010.1, read as the reverse complement.
GAGAGCTGTTGCCCTGCGGCACCAGCACCTGGATCGTGCGGGCGTCGAGCGGCGTCGCGGTGCCGCCGCCGCGTTGGCGGTTGATGGCGTCGCTGATCTGCTGCGCCAGCGTGAAATCTTCGTCGTTCAGCTGCAGGTTGAGAACGCCGCCGCTGCCGAAGGTGGTCGGCAGCTCGCGCTCGATGGTGGCGCCGTTGCTGATGCGCCCGCCCGCCAGCTGGTTGACCTGCACGCTGCTGCCGCCGGCCGCCGCACCCGCGCCGCCGACCAGCACGTTGCCCTGCGCCAGCGCATAAACCTGGTTATCCACGCCTTTGAGCGGCGTCATCAGCAGGGTGCCGCCACGCAGGCTCTTGGCGTTGCCCATCGAAGAAACCACCACGTCGATGTTCTGCCCGGCGCGCGAGAACGGCGGCAGTTTGGCGGTTACCATCACCGCCGCCACGTTTTTCAGCTGCATGTTGGTGCCTGGCGGCACGGTGATGCCCAGCTGCGACAGCATGTTGCTCAGGCTTTGGGTGGTAAACGGCGTCTGCATGGTCTGGTCGCCGGAGCCGTCCAGCCCCACCACCAGGCCGTAGCCGATCAGGGCGTTGTCTCGCACGCCCTGCACCGTCACCAGATCGCGGATGCGCTCCGCCGCCGCCGGCAAGCACACCAGCCCGACGCACAGCGCGATAAACCATTTTTTCAGCATCAGTCAATCCTTAGAACGGTGAAACATTTAAGAAGAAGCGCTGCAGCCAGCCCATGGTCTGCGCTTCGTTGATATAGCCATTGCCGACGTATTCGATACGTGCGTCCGCCACCTGCGTCGAGGTCACCGAGTTGTTGCCGCTGATGGTGCGCGGATTGACGACGCCGGAGAAACGGATGAATTCCGTGCCCTGGTTGATGGCGATCTGCTTTTCCCCTACCACGTGCAGGTTGCCGTTGGCCAGCACCTGGTTGACCGTCACCGTAATGGTGCCGTTGAAGGTGTTGTTGGCGTTGGCGCCGCCCTTGCCGCCGAAGGTGCTGTCGCCGGAAATGTCCATATCGGCGCGCGCATTGCCCAACAGGCCGTCGAGGTAACGCGGCGAGGTGGCGACGCCGAACTTGCTGGCGCCGTTGCGGCTGGCGTTGGCAGAGGAGCTCTTGCTGGCGCTGACGTTTTCCTGCAGCACGATGGTCAGGGTGTCGCCGACGTTGCGCGGACGGCGGTCTTCGAACAGCGGCTGGTAGCCGTAGTTCATCGGCTGCACCGTCTGGAAGATCGAGCCGTTCGGCATCGGCGCGCTGGCCGGCGCGGGCTGCGCCGTGGTCGCGCCGTCCACCAGCGGTTTGTGCGGGATATAGGCGCAGCCGCTCAGCGTCAGCATCACCATTCCCGCCAGCCAGCGTTGTCCCTGCCGCGGCAGGATTGCCATCGAATATGTGGTTACCACGGGTATCGCCTTTGTTTCACGAAAGAGAATGACGGGCGCGGCAAGCCGGGCCCGTCAATGACAGATTACAGTTGCGTCAGCTTTTGCAGCATCTGATCGGAAGTCGATACCGCTTTGCTGTTGATCTCGTACGCGCGCTGAGTCTGGATCATGTTGACCAGCTCTTCCGCCACGTTGACGTTGGAGGTTTCCACGTAGCCCTGATACAGCAAACCGGCGCCGTTCAGCCCCGGGGTGCTCTCGTTCGGCGCGCCCGAGCTTTCGGTTTCCTGATACAGGTTCTCGCCCACGCTCTCCAGACCGCTGTCGTTGACAAACGTGGTCAGCGTCAGTTGGCCTACCTGCTGGGCGGCGGTTTGCCCCTGCTGGGTGACGCTGACGATGCCGTCGCGGCCGACGGTGATGGACAACGCGTTAGCCGGAATGGTGATCGCCGGCTGCACCTGGAAACCGCTGGAGGTCACCAGCTGGCCGTTCTGATCGATCTGGAACGACCCGTCGCGGGTATAGGCCTGAGTGCCGTCCGGCAGCATCACCTGGAAGAAACCCTGCCCTTTGATGGCGACGTCTTTACTGTTGTTGGTCTGCGACAGGTTGCCCTGGCTGTGCAGACGCTCGGTCGCCACCGGACGCACGCCGGTGCCGATCTGCAGGCCGGAAGGCAGCGTGGTCTGCTCGGAGGACTGCGCCCCCGGCTGACGCATGGTCTGGTACAGCAGATCTTCAAATACCGCACGCTGGCGTTTGAAGCCGTTGGTGCTGACGTTCGCCAGGTTGTTGGCGATCACGTCCATGTTGGTCTGCTGCGCGTCCAGACCGGTTTTGGCAATCCATAAGGATGGAATCATCGGTTATTTCCTTGCTGCTTAACTCATTGAGAGCAGTGAGTTGGCACGCTGTTCGTTTTCATCCACGCTGTGGATGACCTTCATTTGCATTTCAAAGCGGCGGGCGTTGGCGATCATGTCGACCATGGTTTCCACCGGCTTGACGTTGCTGCCTTCCAGCACGCCCGGCATCACCCGCACCAGCGGATCGTTTTGCAACTGATTGCCGCGCTGCTGTTGGGTTTCCGGCGTCAGGCGGAACAGCCCGTCGTCACCGCGCATCACTTCGCGCGCATCGGCTTTCACCAGCTTCAGGCGGCCAATCTGCGCGATGGTGTTCGGCGGATCGCCGGCGTTCAGCGCCGAAATGGTGCCGTCGGCCGCGATGGTGATCTCCGCCGACGGCGGCACCTCGATCGGGCCGCCGTCGCCCATCACCGGCAGCCCCTGCACCGTCAACTGCCCGGTGGAGGAGATCTGAATGTTGCCGTTGCGGGTATAGGCTTCACCGCCACCCGGCAGGCTCACCGCCAGGAAACCGTCCTGCTGCAGCGCCACGTCCAGCGGACGCGACGTGTAGTTCAGCGCCCCCTGGCTCATGTCGGCGCCCGGCGTCGACGCGGTCACCAAGGTGCGCGTCGCCATACTCGGCCCGTCGACCGGTACCGCGCGCAACGCGGCGAGCTGGGCGCGAAAGCCCGGCGTCGACGCATTGGCCAGGTTGTTGGCGGTGATGGACTGCTGTTCCAGCGTTTGGCGCGCCGCGCCCATCGCGGTATAAATCGCGTGATCCATGACTCGGCCCTATTAGCGCAGGCTAACCAGCGTCTGCAGGATGGAGTCCTGCGTCTTGATGGTCTGGGCGTTGGACTGGTAGTTACGCTGTGCGACGATCATGTTCACCAGCTCCTGGCTCAGATCGACGTTGGAAGACTCCAGCGCGCCGCTGGTCAGCTTACCGAAGCCGCCGCCGCCCGACAGACCGACGCGCGGCTGGCCGGATGCACCGGTTTCCTGCCACACATTATCGCCCTGCGACGCCAGCCCTTCCGGGTTGGAGAAGTTGGCCATGACGATCTGGCCCAGCACCTGGGTCTGCTGGTTGGAGTAGATGCCCACGACGGTGCCGTCGTTGTTGATTTGGAAGTTGGTGTATTCACCGGCGGCATAGCCGTCCTGCGCCACTTTGCTCACCGAGTCGCTGCCCACGTTCTGCTGCATGCTGCCGGCAAAGCTCAGGGTGAAGTTTTGCGCCGGTGCGCCGTCTTTGGCGGTCATCGGGATCACCATGCTGAACTCGCCCGGCGCGCCGTTGGTGCTGGTGGTTTTCACCAGGTTGCCGCTGGTGCTGAACTCCATGGTGCCGGCGTTCACTGGCGCTGCGCTGCCGTCCTGGGTATAGACCTGCCACTTGTTGTCTTCCGTCTTCACGAAGTAGGCGTTGATGTTGTGCGCGTTACCCAGCGAGTCGTAGGCGGTGATGGTGTTGACGTAGTTGTAGCTGTCCTGTTTGGTCGGATCGAACGTCTTGTTCTCCGGAACTTTATGGGTGGACTTCAGGTTGGTTACCATCTCACCGGAGGTAGACGCCTTGGCGTTCATCATGCCTTCAGGAATGCTCAGCGGCACCGGGTTGGCACCCTGCTGGATGGTCGGCGGGGAACCGGCCGCCGGGTAACCGGTCAGCTGCAGGCCCTGCATGTTGGTCAGATTGCGGTTCTCGTCCAGCTTGAACTGGCCGTTGCGGGTATAGAAGATACCGCCGTCTTTATCCTGCATGCGGAAGAAGCCGTTGCCGTTGATGGCCACATCCAGCGCACGGCTGGTGCCGGTGGTGGTGCCGCCCTTGAAGTTCTGGGTGATGCCGGACACTTTAACGCCCAGCCCAACCTGCGAACCGGCGAACATGTCGGCGAAGGACACGCTGCCGGATTTGAAGCCCGCGGTCGCGGAGTTGGCGATGTTGTTACCGATCACGTCCAGGTTGGTTGCTGCCGCGTTCAAGCCGCTGACTGCCTGAGAAAAGGCCATGTTATTCTCCGAATAGTGGTCAGGCTATCGTCCGATTGAGCCTGATGCTTAGGGTTATAAGATCTGTCGCACGTCTTCCAGGGTGGCGTTGCCCGCCAGGCCGAGATCCAGCTTGGCGCCGTTGCCGTCGCGGATCACGCCGTTCACCAGCCCGAAGTGCAGGCTACGCGCCACCAACTGTTCACCGTTGCCTTTGGCGTTAATCGCCACTTTGTAGGCGCCGTCTGGCGCGGTGGAGCCGTCGTCCAGCGAACCGTCCCAGGTGAAGGCGTGTACGCCGGCGGTCAGGCCGCCGATTTCGATGGTGCGCACCACCTGCCCGCTGGCGTTGGTGATGGTGGCGGTCACCTGATCGGCGGCGCGCTCCAGTTCCACGCCGAACGGCGTGGTGCTGACCTTGCCATCCTTGCTGCCGACCAGAATGTTGTTGCCCGGCACCATCACGCCATGACCGATCAGCGCCGTCGCCTGCAGCGACTGGTTGCTGTTGATCTGGCCGGAGATCGAGCCCAGCGTGGTGTTGAGTTTTTCGATGCCCTGAACGGTGTTGATTTGCGCCAGCTGCGAGGTCAGCTCGTTGTTCTGCATCGGATTGGTCGGATCCTGGTTTTTCAACTGCGCCACCAGCAGCGTCAGGAAGCTGTTGTGCAGATCCTGGCTGTTGGTATTTTTGCTGTTGTTACCGATGACGGTGTTGTCCAACGACTCGTTAGTGGTTGCGGCAATAGCCATGGGAACCTCCGGTTACTGACCCAGCGTCAGGGTTTTCATCATCATCGACTTGGTGGTGTTGAGCACCTCGACGTTGGCCTGGTAGCTGCGGGAAGCGGAGATGGTGTTGACCATTTCCCCCACGACGTCGACGTTCGGCATGCGCACGTAGCCCTTGGCGTCCGCCAGCGGGTTGCCCGGCTGGTACACCAGACGCTCGGGCGCCGGATCGTCCACCACCTGGGCGACGCGCACGCCGCCGGTCGGCTGCCCGGGCGCCGCCGCGACCTGGAACACCACCTGCTTGGCGCGGTAAGGCTCGCCGTCCGGGCCGGTCACGCTGTCGGCGTTGGCCATGTTGCTGGCGCTGACGTTCATGCGCTGGGATTGCGCCGATAACGCCGAGCCGGAGATATCAAAAATGTTCAGTAAAGACATGCGCCTTATCCTTGTTGCAGCACGGACATCATCCCTTTGATCTGCCCGTTGAGCAGCGTCAGGTCGGTCTGATATTTCAGGCTGTTATCGGCAAAGTTGGTGCGTTCGCGATCCATGTCCACCGTGTTGCCGTCCATCGACGGCTGGTCCGGTACCCGGTACAACAGATCGAGCTGCGGCGGCTGCAGGGTTTGCGCCGGGATGTGGCGCGCCGCCGTCAGGTTCAGCGACATGCCGTTGCCGTTGACGCGCCCTTGTTCCAGCACTTTGTTCAATTGGCTGGCGAAATCGATATCCCGCGCCTGATAACCCGGTGTGTCTGCGTTGGCGATGTTGGCGGCCAGAATTTCCTGCCGCTGGGCGCGCAAGTTCAGCGCCTCTTGGCCAAAGCGCAGAGCCGCGTCCAGTTTGTCGAGCATGCTCCCTCCGCGAGGTTAGAATTTGGAGTCGACAGGATAAACGTCCCCAGCGCCACCCTATCGCGGGAATAGACGCAAAATGGGGCGCTATTTATCTGCTTAGCCTGCGCGCGCTGCGGGTACACTTACGCGTATCCCGATGAAGCTTGAGAAGATGACGATGAAAGGTAAAATGCTGCTGCTTATCGGCCTGCTGTGCAGTCTGAACGCGCGCGCCGACGATCTGGCGACGCAAATCGAAAGCTTCATCAAAGGCAAGTTCACCGGCGAGCCGGTACAGGTGAAAGTGCGGGTGCGCACGCCGCCGGCCCAATGGCCCGCCTGCGAACTGCCCCAGCTGTCGCTGCCGCCCAACGCGCGGATCGGCGGCAACGTCAGCATTTCGGCGCGCTGTGGCCAGGAGCGGCGTTTTATCCAGACGCAGGTGCAGGTGTTCGGCCGCTATCTGGTTTCGGCGCGCGGCATCAGCGCCGGCAGCCGGTTGACCGCGGCGGATCTGGCGTTGAAGGAAGGCCGGCTCGATACCCTGCCGCCGCGCGCGCTGACCGAAGCGGGCAAAGCGTTAGGCGCCGTCAGCCTGCGCAATATCAGCCCCGGCCAACCGCTGACCCTCGCCATGCTGCGCCGCGCCTGGATTATCAAAGCCGGGCAACCGGTACAGGTCACCGCGCAGGGCGAAGGGTTCAACATCAGCGGTGCGGGCAAGGCGATGAACAACGCCGCCGCCGAAGACAGCGTGCGCGTGCGCATGGCGTCCGGGCAGATCGTCAGCGGCGTGGTCGGGGACGACGGCGCGATTCGCATTACGTTATAAAAAAGTAAAGGTTCCGCAAACCTTGCCGATAAGACAAATCAAGCAGCATTTTATTGGCCACCAGGGCCGCAAAACTTTCATTGCAGCGTCGTCGCCCCCGAGCGGTCACGGCGTAAACGGAGATGGACCATGAGTATCGATCGCACCCAGCGGTTACAGCCGGTTTCCACTGTGCAACCGCGTGAAACCCCGGCCGACAACCCGCTCCAACCGCGTAAGGCCGCCGTGGCCGAAACGGCCGTCAGCGGCACGCAGGTCAAACTGAGCGAGGCGCAGGCGCGCCTGATGCAGCCGGGCACCCAGGATATCGATATGGGCCGGGTCGAGGCCATCAAGCAGGCGATCCGCAACGGCGAACTGAAGATGGACGCCGGCAAAATCGCCGACGCGCTGCTGCAAGACGCGCAGAGCGACATTCAATGGATCGCCGGGCGCGACTGACGGCGCGGCGGCGAGTAGCGGTAAAGGATAAGTCATCACTATGGAAAACCTGGCACAACTGCTGGATAAACTGTTGGAAACGCTGCAGGCGCTCAATGGCGTGCTGGAGGAAGAGCACGACTTGCTGTGTTCCGGCCAGTTGCCCGGCGTGGCGCTGCAGCGCGTAACCGATGCCAAAAGCCAACTGCTGGCGACGGTCGCCTACCTTGAACAACAGCGTCTGGGGCAGGAAAAAGCCTGCGGGCAACGCGCGCCCTACGCCAGCCATGCGCCCTTGGCCGATCGCTGGCAACGCGTTCAGCTGCTGAGCCAAACGCTGCGCGAGAAGAATCAGCACAATGGCCTGCTGCTCAATCAGCAGATCGACCATAACGCTCAGGCGCTGGCGATCCTCAGCAAGAACAACAAATCGCTGTATGGCCCGGACGGCCAGTCGCACGCCGGCAGCCTGCTCGGCAGAAAAATCGGCGTCTAACCCCCTGATTTCGCCCGGTGTGCGCACCACCGGGCGCGGGTTTACCCGGCTATGCGCGCCCTCTCGCATTTTCTTCTTATCGCTTTCTGAATTCCCTTAACGTTATGCGCCAGGCTGCGCAGAACGGATATTTGCCTGTTCCTCATCACTCCCTCTTTCGTCATCTTAGCTCGGTCGTTAAACATCTTGATCTATACCCACTAAGGGTATATTTTCACACGGAGAGTGAATGACCGACATTTATCTCACAAAAGCCTTCCAGACATTTGCCGGCGACGAACGCATCAGTGACGCCACGATAGTGAAAGCGGCGCGAGAGATGCAAAATCAGTTGTACGACGCCAATCTCGGTGGTTGCGTTTACAAAAAACGCATCGCCCGGATGGGGAGTGGAAAACGGCGCGGGTATCGGGTATTAATCGCAACGGCAGATGAAGGCAGGATCTTTTTCATGTATGGCTTTGCCAAAAACGAAAGAGACAACATCAATCAGGATGAGTTAATTTCCTGGCGGCATTTGGCGGCGCTGTATCTGGATTATTCACCATTCAGACTGTATCAGCTGGTCAACTGCGGGGAATTAATAAGGTTACAACTATGAGCAAGATGCTGAAATCGATCCACCAGGAAGTTCAGGGCCTGCACCGCGCCGGTTTCGTCGACGACGTGACCATGCGCACCTTCGACATGCTGTGTCTGCGGCCGGTGAAACAGTTCGGGCCGGCCGAGATCCGCGCGCTGCGCGAACGGGAAAACGTCAGTCAGCCGGTGTTTGCGCTGTATCTCAACGTCAGTAAAAAGGCGGTACAAAAATGGGAGCGCGGCGAAGCGCAACCGAACTCCGCCGCAATGAAGCTGCTGTCACTGGTGGAACGCAACGGCCTGCAAATTCTGGCCTGACCCTACTGATAATTGACGATGACCTGATTGCCAATCACGCGCAGCGGCGGATTCAACCCGCCTTGCGACTGCACGTAATAGACAAAGCGCAATTCCGCATTGGCCGGTTCGCCCTGCAAACCGTTGCTGCTGCCGCTGCCGCCGCCGAGCGGAATGCAGCGGTTCACCGTACACAGCTGGGCCTGCAGCCCGACCGGCTCCGGCCCCAGTAAACGGTAGCGCCAGCTGACGCTGGTGATGCGCGCATTGGCATCCGGCAACGCGTTCGGCGGCCGCAAACCGGCGGACTCATCGCGCATGCCGCCCTGTTCCAACGTCACGCCCCCCCCTTCGGCCACCCAGGAACCGGACACCGCACCGGCGGTTAACGGCGCCAGCAAACACAACACGAACAGACAGCGTTTCATCAGGCGGCTCCAATGGTCGACGTCATGCGAATCTGGCGATCGTCGTTGATTTCGAGGTTGGACAACACCACGATCTGCGGCAGGCTGCGGCGCAGGAAGCGCGCCAGCAAGGCCCGCAGCGCATGGTTGACCAGCAGCACCGGCGGCGCGCTGAGCATCTCTTGCCGCTGCAGCGCCTGGCGCGCCTGATCCAGTAGGCGATCGGCCAGCCCCGGTTCCAGGCCGCCACCGCCCTGCAACGCCTGCAACAACAGGCGCTCCAGTTGGGTATCCAAACCGATGACCTGAATCTCGCCGTTGCCCGGGAACCACTGCTGCGTGATCGCCCTGCCCAGCGCTACCCGCACCACGGTGGTCAGCTCATAAGGATCGCTTTGCGCCGGAGCATGCTCCGCCAGCGTTTCGACGATGGTGCGCATATCGCGGATAGAAACACGCTCGGCCAGCAGGTTTTGCAGCACCTTGTGCAGCGTGGTCAGTGATACCACACCCGGCACGAAGTCTTCGGTCAGTTTCGGCATCTCCTGCGACACGCGATCCAGCAACTGTTGGGTTTCCTGGCGGCCAAACAGCTCGCTGGCGAACTGGCCGATCAGGTGATTGAGGTGCGTCGCCACTACGGTGCTGGCTTCCACCACGGTAAAGCCCTGGATCTGCGCCTGCTCGCGCAAGGCGCTGTCGATCCACACCGCCTCGAGCCCAAAGGCCGGATCGACGGTTTTGTCTCCCGCCAGCTCACCCACGGCATTGCCGGGGTTGATCGCCAGCCAGCGGCCCGGCTGCGCTTCACCGCTGCCGATCTCGACGCCTTTCATCAGGATGCGGTAGCTGGCAGGCGGCAGTTCCAGGTTGTCGCGAATGTGTACCACCGGCGGCAGATACCCCATGTCCTGCGCGAATTTCTTGCGAATACCGCGGATACGCCCCAGCAGCTCACCGTTTTGTTGAAAATCGACCATCGGAATCAACCGATAGCCTACTTCCATCCCCAGCGGATCCTCCAACTGCACGTCGGCCCAGCTGGCTTCGGCGGCCTGCGGGTTGTCCGGCATCACCGGCGCCTCCACCGCTTTCGGTGCCTGTTGTTCACGGCCGCGCAGCCACCAGGCCAGGCCCAGCAAAGCGGCGGTAAACAGCAGGAACACCAGGTTCGGCATGCCCGGCACCAGGCCCAACAGCCCCAGTACCCCGGCGCTCAGCAGCATCACGCGCGGATTGTTGAACAGCTGGCCCACCATCTGCTCGCCGACGTCCTGATCGGTCGCGACGCGAGTGACGATAACGCCGGCGGCGGTAGAGATCACCAACGCCGGGATCTGCGCCACCAGGCCGTCGCCGATGGTCAGCAGCGTATAGCTTTCCGCTGCCGCCCCCAGCTCCATGCCGTGTTGCACCACGCCGACCAACAGGCCGCCGACCACGTTCAGCACCATGATCATCAGGCCGGCGATGGCGTCGCCGCGCACGAATTTACTGGCACCGTCCATCGAGCCGTAGAAATCGGCCTCCTGGGTGACTTCGGCGCGGCGTTTCTTCGCTTCGTCCTCGCCGATCAATCCGGCGTTCAGATCGGCGTCGATCGCCATCTGTTTACCCGGCATGCCGTCCAGGACAAAACGCGCGCCCACTTCGGCGATACGCCCGGCCCCCTTGGTGATGACCATGAAGTTGATCAACACCAGGATGATGAACACCACGATACCGATGGCGAAGTTGCCGCCCACCAGGAAGTGCCCGAAGGCCTCCACCACGCGGCCGGCGGCGGCGGAACCGGTGTGCCCCTCCAGCAAGATGATGCGCGTGGACGCGACGTTGAGCGACAAACGCAGCAGCGTGGAGAACAGCAGAATGGTCGGGAAGGCGGCGAATTCGAGCGTGCGCTGGGTGAACATCGCCACCAGCAGCACCATGATCGACAGCGCGATGTTGAAGGTAAACAGCAGGTCGAGGATAAACGCCGGCAACGGCAGCACCATCATCGACAGGATCAACAGGATCAACACCGGGCCGGCCAACACCTGCCACTGCGTATCTTTAAAATTGCCCGGCAAACGAAGCAGGGAGGCCAAATTAGCCATCAGAGTCACTCTCTCTTGCAAAATCCAGTGCTTCCGGCACCGGTAAACGTTCAGGTTTTTTCGGGATCAGGCCGCCCTCGCGCCGCCAGCGGCGCAGTTGGTACACCCAGGCCAGCACTTCGGCGACCGCGGCATACAGGGTGGCCGGAATATGTTGTCCAATCTCGCTGTGTCGATACAGCGCACGCGCCAGCGGCGGCGCTTCCAGCATCGGGATGCGGTGCTCCGCACCGAGTTCGCGAATGCGCAAGGCGATTTCGCCGGCCCCCTTGGCCAGCACTTTCGGCGCACTCATTTTTTTGTCGTTGTACTGCAACGCGACGGCGTAGTGCGTCGGGTTGGTGACGATCACGTCCGCCTTGGGCACATCGGCCATCATGCGGCGCCGGGCGATCGCCCGCTGCTGCTGGCGAATACGTCCCTTAACGTGCGGGTCCCCTTCCTGGTCTTTGAATTCGTCGCGAATATCCTGCTTGGTCATCTTCAGCTTTTTGAAGTGGCTCCACAGCTGGTAGAACACGTCGAACGCCACCATCGGCGTCAATCCCAGCACCACCAGAAAACCGCAGAACAGAATCATCTGCAGCGCATTGCCCAACGCGTCGAGCGGCTGCTGGGTCATCAGATGCAGCATTGCCGCCCAGTTATGCCAGAGATAGAGGCCTGTCACCCAGCCGACCAGCGTCGCTTTCAGGATCCCTTTCAGCAGCTCGGCCAGCACCTGGCTGGAAAAGATGCGCTTCAACCCGGACAACGGGTTCAGCCGTTTCAAATCGAATTTGATCGACTTGCCGCTGAACAGAATGCCCCCCAACAGCATCGGCGCGGCGAGCGCCACCAGCACCAGCCCCGCCATGATTGGCAACAGCGCCAGTACGGCCTGGCGCAGCAACATGCCCAGCTGGCGCAGCATCTGTTTATCGTTGCTGACCATGCCATGGTCGAAGTTCAGCCCCTGCGTGAGCATCGCCGCCAGCTGTTGCGCCATGTTGCTGCCGGACATCAGGATGATCGCGAGGCCCGAGAGCAGCATCAGTACCGAGGTCAGTTCGCGGGAACGCGGGATCTGGCCGTCTTCACGCGCCTTTTCCAGCCTGTGGGGCGTGGGGGCCTCGCTTTTTTCCAGATCGCTGTCTTCAGCCACGAAACGCCGTTCCTGTGTCGAGAGGGTAAAGAATGGCGGTCAGCATGCCAAAAAATTGGCGATGTCATTGACGGAACAACGGGGGAAAAGGCGGGTTATTTAGGGGATGAGACCATCAGGGAGAGGTTACAACCAATTTTCCAGCCGCAAACCCTCAACGCGCTCAAATTCGCGTCGATTATTGGTCACCAGGATCAATCCTTCGCTGCGCGCATGGCCGGCGATATGTAGATCGTTTACGCCAATAGGCGTTCCCTGGCGTTCCAGCGCAGCGCGGATGTTGCCGTAGTGCGATGCTGCTTTGGCGCTGTAATCGAGAATGTCCAATCGGGAGACAAAATCCTCAACGACTCTGGCGTTCACCGCTGGGCGAGCGCTTTTCTCCACCCCGTGAACCAATTCGCCATAGGTGATCGACGAAATGACCATTTTACCTGCATAGCGATTGAATGCCTCCAGCACTTCCAGCGGGCGGCGCTTAATGACATAGATAACAATGTTGGTGTCCAGCATATGGCTGAACATCAAAAATCTTCCCGCTCGCGCTGGTGCTGCCCGGCACGTTCATTGAGGAAATCATCGCTCACCTCATTTTCCGCAGAGAAGAAGCTATCCCAGGTATTCTCCAGGGGGGCAAGAATGCGCTCTTTGCCCACTACGCGGACGGTCACTTTAGAAACGGTATCAGGGAAACGCACCTCTGCAGGCAAGCGTACAGCCTGTGTCCGATTATTGGTAAAGACAGAACCTAACGTCATGGCGACCTCCTTTAACTGGAGTACAAATTATAACCGCCATGATGTATATAGCAATGCTATATACATTAATCTTTGCGGGACACCGCGCAACTTTCGGGGCGCGCCGTCGCGCGCCCCGAAAAGCCTCAGAAACCGAGGCTGTCGAGCAGATCGTCGACCTGCGCCTGGTTGGCGATCACGCCGACGCCGTTCTGGTCGAGCTGCGGGCCGTTCAGCAGGCTGTCGTTCGGCCGTTTTTCCTTCACCGGCTGCTCCGGCATGTTTTCCATCAGCACCATCAGCAGCTGCTTTTCGATCTCCTGCACCACGTCCATCATGCGCTTGATCACCTGGCCGGTCAGATCCTGGAAGTCCTGCGCCATCATGATTTCCAGCAGTTGGGCATTGGTGAAGGCCGTATGGCCCGGCACCTGATCCAGATACTGGCGCGTGTCGTTAACCAGAGAACGCGCGTCGTCCAGTTCGATGGGGTTGGCGAACCACTCGTCCCAGCGCCCTTTCAACGCGTTTGCGCCGGATTCCAGCTCCGCCTGGCGCGGTTGCGCCGCCTCCACGCAGTTCAACGCCCGTTCCGCCGCCTGCGCCGTCATGGTTACGACATAGTCAAGACGGTCGCGCGCATCCGGGATCGCCTCTGCCGCCTGGGCGATCGCCTGATCGAGCCCCAGTTCGCGCATGCTGTCGCGCAGCATTCGGGTCAGTTGGCCGATGCGGGAGATGATCTCTCCCGCGGTCGCTGCATCGCTGGCAGGCATTGGAATGTCTCTCATCGCCCTCTCCTTACATGCCCAATTTTTCAAAAATCTTGTTGAGCTTTTCTTCCAGCGTTGCCGCCGTAAAAGGTTTCACTACATAACCGCTGGCGCCGGCCTGCGCCGCCGCGATGATATTTTCTTTCTTGGCTTCCGCCGTCACCATCAGTACCGGCATCGCGGCCAGCGCGCTATCGGCGCGGATGGTTTGCAGCAGCTCCAGCCCGTCCATGTTCGGCATGTTCCAGTCGGACACCACAAAGTCGAAACCGCCGGCGCGCAGCTTGTTCAGCGCATCCGCGCCGTCTTCAGCTTCTTCGACGTTGTTGAAGCCCAGCTCTTTGAGCAAATTTCTGACGATGCGGCGCATGGTGGAGAAATCGTCCACAACCAGAAATCTGAGGTTCTTGTCTGCCATTGTTACTCCTGAAATAGTTAACCGTTTAATGATGCAAAACCGCAGGCCGCCGCGCGGCGAACCTGGGTCATATCGCCGCCGGGAAGACCCTGCGGACTAAAATCAAATGCGCAATGCCTGGCCGCCGGCGATCTGCGCCAGCATGCGCTGGCTCATCCTGTCCAGCTCGACCACTTCGCTGACGCCGCCGCTGGCGATCGCCTCGCGCGGCATGCCGAACACCACGCAGCTCGCCTCGTTCTGCGCCAGGGTATAGGCCCCGGCGCGGTGCATCTCCAGCATCCCCGCCGCTCCGTCGTTGCCCATCCCGGTGAGGATCACGCCCACCGCATTGCGGCCGGCATATTGCGCCACCGAGCGGAACAACACGTCGACCGAGGGGCGATGGCGGTTGACCGCCGGGCCGTCATGCAGCTTCACCTGATAGTTGGCGCCGCTGCGCGTCAGCTCCAGGTGACGATCCCCCGGAGCGATGTAGGCGTGGCCCGGCAGTACGCGCTCGCCGTCCTCCGCTTCTTTCACCGTGATCTGGCACAGCTTGTTCAGCCGCTCGGCGAACGAACGGGTGAAACCCGGCGGCATGTGCTGGGTGATCAGCAGCGCCGGGCTGGTTGCCGGCAACGGCTGCAGCACCTGGCGGATCGCTTCGGTGCCGCCGGTGGAAGCGCCGATGGCGATCAGTTTTTCACTGCTCAGCAGCGGCGCATGGCTGAGGATCGCCGGCGCCGGGCTGCTGGAACGCTGCGGCAGGCGTGCTCTGGCGGCGGTACGGATCTTCTCGGCAATCAGCTCGCTGTAGGCCAACATGCCCTCGCGAATGCCGAGCTGCGGTTTGGTCACGAAGTCCACCGCGCCCAGTTCCAGCGCGCGCAGCGTGATTTCCGAGCCTTTGCCGGTCAGCGAAGAGACCATCACCACCGGCATCGGCCGCAGGCGCATCAGCTTCTCGAGGAAATCCAGCCCGTCCATGCGCGGCATCTCGACGTCCAGCGTCAGCACCTGAGGATTAAATTTTTTGATCAGATCGCGCGCCACCAACGGATCCGGCGCGGTCGCCACCATCTCCATGTCGGCGTGGCCGTTCACGATTTCCGTCATCAGCTGGCGCATCAGTGCCGAATCGTCTACGCATAACACTCTGATTTTACTCATTACCTCTCCTTGGTCAGCCCATACACGGTCTGCCCACGCAAGTAGAAATCCCGGCTGATCTGGCTGAAATTCTCGGAGTGGCCGGCAAACATCAGCCCCCCCGGCTTAAGCAAGGGAACGAAGCGGCGCAGGATGCGCTCCTGCGTCGCCTTATCGAAATAGATCATGACGTTGCGGCAAAAAATGGCGTCGAATTGCCCCGGCAGCGCCCACTCCGGCGCCAGCAGGTTCAGCGGCTGAAAGTTCACCCGCGCCGCCAGCTCCGGCCGCACGCGCACCAGCCCCTGATGCGGCCCGGTGCCGCGCAGAAAATAGCGCTGCATTTGGGTCGGCGTCAGGGTGCGCAGATCTTCCTGGCGGTAAACGCCCGCCTCCGCTTTTTCCAGCACCTGCGTATCGATATCGCTGGCCCAAACCTGGCAACTGCCGGCCCGTTGGCCCAATGCATCGCTCAGCGTGATGGCGATCGAATACGGTTCTTCGCCGGTCGAGGCCGCGGTGCTCCAGACGCTGTAGCCGTTCGGCCGCGAGCGCGCGTGCTCCGCCAGGATCGGGAAGTGATGCGCCTCGCGGAAAAAGGCCGTCAGGTTGGTGGTCAGCGCGTTGATAAACGCCTGCCACTCCGCGCTGTTCGGGTCGCTTTCCAGCAGCGCCAGGTAGTCGCCGAAATCGTGCAATCCCAACAGCCGCAAACGGCGCACCAGGCGGTTGTAAACCATCTCGCGCTTATGCTCCGCCAGCACAATGCCGGCGCGTTGATAAATCAACTGGCTGATACGGCGAAAATGCACGTCCGACAGCGGCAGGCGCTGCACCATTTGCGTCAACATCGACGCAGTATCCCGGTTAGAAGTTGACGGCGCCTGTTTCATGCCACCTCACCGGGGAAAAACGTGCTGCTTATGCGGTTTAACAATCTTGGGCTTCCTTTACCACGGGTGAAACTGCGTTGTTGCTGTTACCTGGCGCGACGAAGTTATCGTCCGCCAGACGGAATACCGCGACCGCGTCGGCCAGGGTAATGGCCTGCTCTTCCAGCGCGGTGGCGGCTGAAGCGGACTCTTCCACCAGCGCGGCGTTCTGCTGGGTGACCTGATCCATCTGGGTCACCGCCTGCGTCACCTGCTCGATGCCGCGGCTCTGTTCATCCGAAGCCGACGCGATCTCGCCCATGATGTCGGTCACGCGGGTCACCGAACGCACGATGTCCTGCATGGTGGCGCCGGAGTTTTCCACCAGCACCGAGCCGTGTTTGACGCGGCTGACCGATTCGTCGATCAGCACCTTGATCTCTTTCGCCGCCTGCGCGCTGCGGCTCGCCAGGTTGCGCACTTCGCCGGCGACCACGGCGAAACCGCGCCCCTGTTCACCGGCGCGCGCCGCTTCCACCGCCGCATTGAGCGCCAGAATGTTGGTCTGGAAAGCGATGCCGTCAATCACGCTGGTGATGGCGCCGATTTTCTGCGAACTGTTGGCGATATCGTGCATGGTGGTCACCACGTCGCCGGCCAGTTCGCCGCCCTTGGCCGCGGTGGCCGAGGCGTCGCGCGCCAGCTGAGAGGCCTGCCGCGCATTGTCGGCGTTCTGTTTCACCGTGGCGGTCAGCTGTTCCATGCTGGCGGCGGTTTCTTCCAGCGAAGCGGCCTGCTGCTCGGTGCGGGAAGAGAGATCGTTATTGCCTTCGGATATCTCCTGCAGGCCGATCAGAATCGACTCCGCCCCGTCGCGCACGGCGCCGACGGTGCCGATCAGCGACTGCTGCGTGCGTTGCAGGCTGGCGAACAGCATGCTGATTTCATTGCGGCCATACACCTGAATCGGCGTCGCCAAATCGCCGGCGGCGATGCGTTCAAAGTGGCTGCGGATTTGGTTCAGCGGCTGCACCAGCATGGTACGCAACCACCACATGGCGCTGCCGGTCACCACGATCAGCATCAAGACCGCCCCTGCCAGCATCAGGCCCGCCAGCGTGAAGGAGAACTGGTTGGCGTCTCTGGCTTCGCTGATGTCGCCGTTGACCAGCTGCAGGTACTGCACGAAGTCGGCCTCGAACAGGTCTTGGGTTTTCTGCGTCGGCTGATCCATAAATGCCTGCAGCTCCCCCTTCTCCAGGAAGCCGATCAGCTCGCGCAGCGCGCCGCGCAGCCGCTCGTAGCTGGCCTTGGTCGTTGCCGTCTGCTGACTCTGTTGCTCACTGCTGCGCTCAACCGCCATGAACTGATTGAAATAGAGATCGGCCTTCTGCAGCGAACTGCGGGCGCTGCTCATCAATTCGTTCACCTGCTCCTGCGGCAGTTTCAGCGCCGCGCGGGTGCCGGCGCGGTTCAGCGTATTGCGCGCCTGCAACAGCGACACCCAGCTCAGGCTGAGCGAATCGCGCTGCTGGCTGCCGAGGGTGATGATGTCGAGGTTGTGGTTATCGGAGCGAAACGCGGAATACGACAGGCCGCTGCTGGCCAACTGCAGAACGCAGAAGGTCATCAACAACAGGAACAAGCTGGTAGAGATACGGATTCGGTTAAACACTGTGAACCTCCTTGCAGCCGGCCGGCGACCGGCCTACGTAGGGAAAAGGGCCTCTGCGAGAGAGGCCCGATACCGGTCAGAACGTTTCCCAGTTATCCTGCAGATCGCTGGCGTTCATTTTCTTATGATTGATTACCGGTGTTACCGTCGCCTTGCTGGTGGCAGGCGCTTTAAACTCTTCCTGGCCTTCCGACCTCAGGCGGAATACCGCCACCGACTGGGTCAGCATGCTGGCCTGTTCTTCCAGCGCTGCCGCCGCCGAGGCGGATTCTTCCACCAACGAGGCGTTCTGCTGGGTCACGCGGTCCATTTCCGCTACCGCCTGGCCAACCTGATCGATACCGCGGCTCTGTTCGTCAGAAGCCGACGCGATTTCGCCCATGATGTCGGTCACGCGGGTAACGGCATTGACGATATCGCCCATGGTTTCGCCGGCGCTTTCCACCAGCACGGAGCCCATATCAACGCGGCTGACCGAGTCTTCGATCAGGCCTTTGATCTCTTTCGCCGCCTGCGCGCTGCGCTGCGCCAGGTTGCGCACTTCACCGGCCACCACCGCGAAGCCGCGGCCCTGCTCACCGGCGCGCGCCGCTTCCACCGCGGCGTTCAACGCCAGGATGTTGGTCTGGAAGGCGATGCCGTCGATCACGCCGGTGATATCGGCGATTTTCTGCGAGCTGCCGGCGATGTCGTGCATGGTCTGCACCACGTTGGCCACGACCTTGCCGCCTTTCTGCGCGGTTTCGGAGGCGCTCAGCGCCAGCTGTGAAGCCTGACGGGCGTTTTCGGCGTTCTGTTTCACCGTCGCGGTCAGCTGTTCCATGCTGGCGGCGGTCTCTTCCAGCGAAGCGGCCTGCTGCTCGGTGCGGGAGGAGAGATCGTTGTTGCCCGCGGCGATTTCCGACGCGCCGCTGTAGATGGCGTCCGCGCCCTGACGCACGCCGCTGACGGTTTCGATCAGCTCGCTTTGCATGTGTTTCAGGCTGGCCGCCAGCACGCCCATTTCGTTGCGGCTGGTGACGACGATCTGCTGAGTCAGGTCGCCGGCGGCGATCTGTTTGATGTGGTCAATCATGCGGTTCAGCGGGCGCACCAGGATATGATGGATGCCGGTCCAGGCCAGTACGATCACCGCCAGCACCACCACCAGAACCACGATCAGCGTCCAAATGGCCGAGTTGTAGGAGCTGTTGCTGCCGTCGACCGCGATTTGATACAGCTTGCCGTTTTGCTCCAGATAAACGTTGTAGCTCTGCTCAAAGTTGTCCTGGTAGCTCTGCGTAGGCTGATCGAAGAAAGCGTTAATCTTGCCTTCGCCCAGCAGTTGGATCAGTTCGGAGAGCGCGCCGTACAGAATGTCGTACTGTTGCTTAACGCGCTCTGCCGACTGGGGATCCTGACGCGGATCCTGAGGGATTTTTTCGTAAGCGGCATAGTGTCTTTCCGCCTCGGCCAGCTCTTCTTTCGCTTTGCCCAGCAGTTCATCAATGGTGGCGCCGCTGCCGATCTTATTGGTATCCATCATGTAGCGAATACCGGCACGGTTCAGGGAGTTGCGCGCCTGCAGCAGGTCAACGCGGCTTTCACTCAGCTGCAGCTGCTGCTGGCGGATAGTTTGCAGGACGGTAAAGTTTTCCTTATCGCTTTTCAGCGAGGAGAAAAAGAGTCCGCCCGAAATCAACTGCAAGGCGCCAAACAGCACCAACACCAGCAACAGGCTGGTGACCACCTTCATACGATTTAACATGATTTCCCTTGTTGAAGCCCGCGCAGACAGGCTCTGATGACGTTGAATGTGAGAGTTATCGGCGCCGTGCGGCAAAACTTTATGCGGGAAAGTAACTATTTTTAGTGGGGGTTCCGGGCTCGGTCGGCGGCGTCGCGACAGGTCAGGAAGAGTGATGGATGAAGGGGGCAGCGCCCTGCCCCCTCGGGTCATGAATCAGACGCTTTTCGCCACGCTGTCGACCAGCGACATCTCTTCGCTGCTCAGCAGCTTTTCGATATCCACCAGGATCAGCATGCGCTCGCCCAGCGAACCGAGACCGGTGAGGTATTCGGTCGCCAGCGTCACCGCGAACTCCGGCGCCGGGCGGATCTGCTCGGCGGTCAGCGACAGCACGTCGGAAACGCCGTCGACCACGATGCCCACCACGCGCTGGCCAAAGTTCAGCACGATCACCACGGTGTTTTCATCGTAAGACACGCTTTGCTGCGAGAATTTCACCCGCAGATCGATGATCGGGACGATCACGCCGCGCAGGTTAGTGACGCCCTTGATGAACGCCGGCGTGTTGGCGATACGGGTCACCTGGTCGTAGCCGCGAATTTCCTGCACCTTGAGGATATCGATGCCGTACTCCTCGTTGCCCAGGGTAAAAATCAGAAACTCTTGCCCTACCGTTTCGCCAGCCAATTTGCTGACGGCTGCCAATCCTGCCATATCATTCACCTTTTAAATCAATAAACTCATTATTATGCGGCGGCGTCCGTCAGACGCTTTTCACGGTTCAAGGTTTGCAACGCCGAGACATCGACGATCAAGGCCACGCTGCCGTCGCCCAAAATGGTCGCGGCGGAGATGCCCGGCACTTTGCGGTAGTTGCTTTCCAGATTCTTCACCACCACCTGATGTTGGCCAATCAGCTGATCCACCAGCAACGCATAGCGGCGGCCGGCGCTTTGCAGGATAACGACGATGCCCTGCGTGGCGTCGGTTTTGGCGCCTTCCACTTCAAATACCCGATACAGCTCCACCAGCGGCAGATATTCGCCGCGCACCTGCAGCACGCGTTCGCCGCCGGCCAGCGGATGCAGATCTTCTGCCTGCGGCTGCAGCGATTCCATTACCGCATTCAGCGGCAGGATAAAGACTTCGTCGTTCACCTTGACCGACATGCCGTCGAGGATCGCCAGCGTCAGCGGCAGCAGGATGCGGATGGTGGTGCCTTTACCGGCCTGCGAACGGATCTCGACGTGGCCGCCCATCTCCTGAATATTCCGTTTCACCACGTCCATCCCGACGCCGCGGCCGGAAACGTCGGTCACCTGCTCGGCGGTGGAGAAGCCCGGTGCGAAGATCAGCATGCCGACCTCTTCATCGCTCATGCTGTCGCTCACCGCCAGCCCTTGCGACGCGGCCTTGGCGAGAATTTTTTCGCGGTTCAGGCCCGCGCCGTCATCGATAACCTCAATGCAGATGTTGCCGCCCTGGTGTTCGGCCGACAACACCAGATTGCCCACCGCCGACTTGCCGGCGGCGATGCGGGTGCCCGGCTCTTCGATACCGTGATCGAGGCTGTTGCGCACCAGGTGCGTCAACGGATCGATAATGCGTTCGATCAGGCTCTTGTCCAGTTCGGTGGAACTGCCCTGCAGCGTCAGCTCCACCTGCTTGTTCAGCTTGCCGGCCAGATCGCGCACCAGGCGCGGATAGCGGCTGAAGACATATTCCATCGGCATCATGCGGATCGACATCACCGACTCCTGCAGATCGCGCGCGTTACGCTCCAGTTGGCTCATGCTGTTCAGCAAATCGCCGTGGTTCACCGGATCGAGCGTGCCGGAGCGCTGCGCCAGCATCGACTGGGTGATCACCAGCTCGCCCACCAGGTTGATCAGCTGATCCACCTTTTCCACCGCCACGCGAATGCTGGTGGACTCGCTCGCCTTGGCGCGCGCTTTCGGCGCTTCCGCCGGAGCGGCGGCCGGTTTGGCGGCAGGCGGCGCGGCGTTCGCGACCGGCGCAGGTGCAGCTTCCGGCGCGGCGACCGCTGCCGGTAAGCTCGCTTCTGCAACGGCCGGTTCGCTCTGCGTCGGCGTCGAGAAGCTGATTTGTTCCGGCTCCAGCACGAAGCACAGCACGGCGCTGATGTCGTCTTCGCTGGCGGAGGTGAGCAACGTCACGTCCAGACTGTGTTCCGTCTGATGAGGGTCTTTAACCTCGCCGAGGTTGCCCAGCTCTTCCAACATCAAGGGGATTTCACTGGCTTTCAGCCCGTTCAGGCTGATGCGCATGCCGCCTTCGATCGCCGCCGGCGCAGCCGCCGGCTTCACGACAGGCTGCTGAACGGCCGGTTGAGCCGCAGGCGCCTCCTGCTGCTGTTGCGCCTCCAACGCCAGCTGGCGCAGCGCCTGGCAAATGTATTCAAAGCTTTCGGCATCAGGCTGTTGCGAGGTTTTATAGGCGTCCAGTTGCTCCTGCATAATGTCTTTGGTTTCCAGAAACAGGTTGATAATCTCGGTGCTCAGGCTCATTTCCTGGCGTCTTGCACCGTCCAGCAGGTTCTCCAGCAGGTGGGTCGTTTCCTGCAGCACCGAAAAGCCAAAGGTCGCCGCACCGCCCTTGATCGAGTGCGCCGCGCGGAAGATGGCGTTTAACGGCTCGATATCGGGGGCCAGCGGATCCAGCTCCAGCAGGTGTTGCTCCATGTCGGCCAGCAACTCGTCCGCCTCATCAAAGAAGGTCTGATAAAAATCGCTAATGTCCATGCTCACGGGGTCACCTCTGGCTGTGAGTCGCGGTTAGTCGGTGCGGGTGCGGCCGCCGGTTGTTCCGGCGCTTGGCCGGCCGGGGCTATCGCCGGGGATGCCTGCGATTGAGCGACAGGGTCCGCCGCCGGCGGCAGCGTCGCTTGATCGGTCGGCGTTACCGCCTGGGGTTCCGGCGTTTGGCTGGCCGGCGCAGTCGCCGACGGCGCCAACTGCTTCAGGCTAGCCGGCTGGGCGATATCCATCGCGTTGCTTTCGGCATTTTCGTGTTCGATGCCTTCTTGCGTTTGCTTATTCAGCACCAGCACGGTGATGCGACGGTTAATCGCGTCATCGGCACCGTGCTGTTTCAAGCTCATGGTGGCCGCCATGCCCACCACCCGCAGCACTTTGCCTTCCGCCAGGCCGCCGGCGATCAGCTCGCGCCGGGAGGCGTTGGCGCGATCGGCCGACAGTTCCCAGTTGCTGTAGCCGCGCTCGCCGGTGGCGTAAGGGATATCATCAGTGTGGCCGGACAGGCTGATCTTGTTCGGCAGGTCGTTAAGGATCGGCGCTATCGCCCGCAGAATATCGCGCATGTAGCTCTCGACCTGCGCGCTGCCGGTTTTGAACATCGGCCGGTTCTGACTATCGATAATCTGGATGCGCAGCCCTTCGTCCATCATGTTGATCAACAGATGCGGACGCAGCGCCTTCAGGCGCGGGTCGGACTCAATCAATTCGTCCAACTTTTCGCGCAGCTTGTTCAGGCGCAGCTCTTCGGCGCGCGAGTCCGGCGAGTCGACCTGCTTTCTCACCAGGCCGTGCTGCTGGGTAGGATCGTCGCCGCCGCCCGGGATCGGGCTGCTTTCGGAACTGCTCTTGTCGCCGCTGGTCAGGGCGACCTTGAGCGGCGTGCGGAAATATTCGGCGATTTGCGTCAGCTCCTGCGGGCTGGCGATCGCCAGCAGCCACATCACCAGGAAGAACGCCATCATCGCCGTCATAAAGTCGGCATAAGCGATCTTCCAGGAGCCGCCGTGATGGGCGGCATGATGCGACTTGCGCTTTCTGACCAGAACGACCGGATGATTCTGTTTCATGCTTCTTCTTCTTCCGTCGCCTGCTGCGCCGGCGCTTTCACGCGGCGCACGTGTTCTTCCAGTTCAACGAAAGAAGGACGTTCGGTGGTGTACAGCGTTTTACGGCCAAACTCGACGGCGATCTGCGGCGCGTAACCGTTCAGGCTCGACAGCAGCGTGACCTTGATGCACTGCATCATCTTGACGTTTTCGGCGCTCTTCTGGCGCAGCAACGTGGCCAGCGGCGAGATAAAGCCGTAGGCCAGCAAAATGCCGAGGAAAGTACCGACCATGGCGTTAGCGATCAGCGCGCCCAGTTCCGCTGCCGGCCGATCGGCCGAAGCCAGGGCGTGCACCACCCCCATCACCGCCGCGACGATACCGAACGCCGGCAAGGAGTCGCCCACCATCGCCAGGCTGCCGGCGGGCACTTCACTTTCCTGTTCGTAGGTTTCGATCTCTTCGTCCATCAGCGCTTCGATCTCGAACGCATTCATATTGCCGCTCACCATCAGCCGTAAATAGTCGGTAATGAACTCCACCAGGGTGTTATCGGCAAGGATGCGCGGATAATTAGAGAAAATTTCACTTTCTTGTGGATTATCGATGTCGAACTCGAGCGACAGCATGCCTTGCTGACGCGATTTGGCCAGCAGGCGGAACAACAGCGCCATCAGATCCATGTACAGATCTTTGTTGTATTTGGAACGGCGCATCAGCCGCGGCAGCGCGCGCAGCGTAGCCTTGATCGCCTTGCCGTTGTTGCCGACGATGAAAGCGCCGACCCCCGCCCCGCCGATAATCAGAAACTCCGCCGGTTGATATAACGCACCGAGATGACCGCCCACGATCAGGTAGCCGCCAAACACCGCACCCAATACCACGAGATAACCCAAAATAACTAGCACACGCATTCCTTAAATTAACAATGTGGATGGAAGGTGGGGCAAACGCGCCCTGGCGCGACAGACCAGGCTGCGTGTCTGGGGGCGGCATGCCGCCCCTGCGTATCACACGTCGGTATTCATTGCCGAGAGCCGGCAATGTGGCGGCTCAAATGGCGCGTTTGACCTGCTCGTCCAGCAGTTGAGGAATAATATCGGCCAGTTGCGGCGAAAGTTTACGTCTTTTTACGGCGCGGGATGGGGGTTGGCATAAACTGCAGATGAAACCGTTCAGCGGCTGGTGCGCGTGGGTGATAAATGCGCCGCCACAGCAGCTGCAGGCGGAAAGCTGCAGCATGCCGCTGTCGACGAAACGCACCAGCGTCCAGGCTCGGGTCAGCGCCAGCAGCGGCGCATCGCCGGCCTGCTGGGGGCACTGCTCCAGATAGAGGCGATAGGCTTTAATCACCGCTTCCACCCCGCTGCACTGCCCGCTTTTCATCAGAAACAGGTAGGCGTTGTAAAACATCGACGAGTGAATATTCTGTTCCCAGGTCATAAACCAGTCGGTTGAGAACGGCAACATCCCTTTTGGCGGCGGGCTACCGCGCAACTCCTTATAAAGTTTAATCAAGCGCCCGCGGCTGAGCTGGGTTTCGCTCTCCAGCATCTGCAAACGGGCTCCCAGTGAAATCAGCTCCATGGCGAGCTGAATGTCCTTGGCTTCTTGAACAATACTTTTCTCAACCATCATCAGGCTCTTTTCTTCGTCGGGCTAGCGTCTTTACTCGATAGCTCTTGCAGTAAATGGCTTGATAGCAAAATGCCGGTATGGATTTGTTGCAGATCGTCGACGCGCGACTCTTTGGTCAGGCGTTCGATGGTCTGGTGATCGTTAAAGCGGAAGTGGCAAACCAGCTGGTTGGTCTCGGCCAGTTTGACCATTTGCGGTAAAGTCAGCTGCGCCAACGCGTCGGCCATGGTTTCATCGATACCAAGGCGGAACATCGCGGACGCTTTTTCATCGTTGATCAAACGCTGTGCTAAAAGTAAATATGACAAATTGATGTCATAAATATGCTTAAGTAATTCAGACGTACCCATATTCCCCATCCCGACAGACTATGTTTAAAAACATACGCTGGGTGATAAATTTTATCGCCCGTGACCTGGGTTGTTTCCCAAAGTTGGCAAATTAATCTCTCAAAAACGACTGCTATAATTTTCGCCAATCGCTAAATTCGACCACTGTTCAGTATTTGCTACGAGCGTAAACCAACGTGTATGGATGTACAGCATTCTGCTTCGATAGTGTTTAGTCACCATGAAACTATTTTTACAAATTTAATAAGATTATTCCTAAAGCAGCGCAACTCTACCCCCGAACCATTAGCACACACAATGTAAGTGAGAGGCAATTTTAAATACAATGTGACATAGATCACAAAAATAAAAAATATTTAAGCCAAATACCCCCAAATGCGTACATTTATTGACCACCATTTTGCTCACAAAACAGACACAGGTAAAAAAAAGTCTTAAAAACAATGTTTATCAGCCAAAAAATTATCTTTTTTAGATCAATTCGAACAAAAGCATCACCAAACCAAAATAACAGAACAAAAATCTGCATGTAGCCGACAAACTCAGCATAAATAACCAGTTAAGCCGCTAAAAAATATCCAAGCTGAAAAATAACCGCTGTAAACTATAAGGTTATTAGCTATCAGATTTGACTTAAGCCCCCCGCTTGAGGCTGTTCTAATTTTCAACATCAGGTGATTAAGGCTTATCAATGATTCGCTGGCGTAGTGAACAAGCAAACAGACGTAACGATATGTTTCCGTATCAGCACGGCGAAAGAATGGTCTTTTTACGTTAAATCACCCCTAAAACGGCATATCGGCAGCACACCCTAAAACTTTAATGCTTTTTTATTTCTTTTCTGTCGCCGTTATAATTATTCCGCAGGTGAATAGATTATTAACCCGCCCCCGTTTCCATCCTTTCATTGCGATAAAATAAAACGCAGTTTTGTTTTACTCCCCCCAATCTTCAGCGTCAGGGAGGTGAAACCTCAACGCAAGCGGCAATGACAAACACCGCGTAATGCCGTTGCGCCTCTTAGGGCGGGTGAAAAAAACGCCGCAAAAGCGACAGCGCGAACTGGCGCGCAGCAGGAACAGCGGCGCTTCTGCCGTCATCCGCGCAGCCTCGCCCTGAGACTTTCCCTATTTCTTCATTTATCAGCAGGATGAGATTGCTGATGACGCACTTGCATATTATGATTTATCGAAGCGCCGCCGCAGGCGACGCCTCATTATTACCCAGTGCAATTTATCTACTTGAAATGATTTTTGTCAGGTCGTACATCACTGCCTCGGCGGCGTCGCCGTGAGCCGCTGATGTGTTATTCACCCGGCTTTAACTATTAACAGGCTATATTTTAATCATGACCGATACGCTCGAATATTTGCTGACATTCCGTAAATGCTCCTCTTTGGACAGCCTGGAAAAGGTGTACGACAAACTGAACTATTCCATTGAAAATGATACAGAAATGAGCAACATGTACCGCGCCGCCGACCACCGTCGCGCCGAGCTGGTTGCCGGTAAATTGTTCGATCTGGGCAAGGTGCCGAAAACGCTGTGGGCGCAGGTGCTTTAATTCAGCGAAATTACGTGCGGCAACGGTTTTATCTTTTATTGCTATATAACCGGGCAAACGCCGCTTTTATTGCCGCGCGTGATGCGAAACACATTTATTACGCCCATCAGGTTCTACCCTTTATCCGAGCGCAGCATGTTCTCTAAGGCCACCGACGCGGCAGCCTGAAACACGGCGGAAACAACAAGGAGTGGGATATGGGGTATCAAAACGTTCTGGTCACCGTCGCCGTCGCGCCTGACAGCCACCGCCTGGTGGAAAAGGCCGTCTCTATCGTCCGCCCCTACGCCGGCAACATCACCCTGTTAAGCACCCTCGCCAACCCGGAAATGTACAACAATTTCGCCGGGCCGATGCTGGGCGATTTGCGCACGCTGATGGAGGAGGAAACCCGGCTGTTTATGGAAGAGCTGCGTCAACGCGCCGGTTACCCGATTGCTGATATGCTGATCGTGCACGGCGAACTGGGTGACAGCCTGGAATACGCCAGCCGCAGCAGGCCGTTCGACCTGCTGCTGTGCGGCAATCACCGCGACGGCATGATGAACAAAGTCTCCTGTTCCGCCGCCCGCTTCATCAATATCAGCCATATTGACGTACTGATCGTCCCGCTCTAAGGCTAAGCACATTCGGTAACGTTGCCTTGCCGCCCCTGAACTAGGCTTAACGAACCTTGTTTGTCGCAATGCAAAGGAGCTCTCGATGTCCCCTTCTCAACAGAACCGCCGCTTCCTGCTGGCCTCGCGCCCCCACGGCGAACCGACGGCGGCGAACTTTCGTCTCGACACCGTCCCCGTGCCGCAGCCCGGCGCGGGACAGCTGTTGTTGCGTACCGTTTATCTGTCGCTGGATCCTTATATGCGCGGGCGCATGAGCGATGCCCCTTCTTATGCGCCGCCGGTCGAGATCGGTCAGGTGATGGTGGGTGGCACGGTCTCGCGCGTGGCGGTCTCACAGCATCCCGACTTCAACGTCGGCGATTGGGTGCTGGGTTATGACGGCTGGCAGGATTATGCCCTGTCCGACGGCAGCGGCCTGCGCAACCTCGGCCCGCACCTGCCGCACCCTTCCCGCCTGCTGGGCGTGCTGGGCATGCCAGGGTTTACCGCTTACATGGGGTTACTCGATATCGGCCAACCGCAGGCGGGTGAAACGCTGGTGGTGGCCGCCGCCAGCGGGGCAGTCGGTTCGGTGGTCGGCCAAATCGGGAAGCTGAAAGGCTGCCGCGTTGTCGGCGTTGCCGGCGGAGCGGAAAAGTGCCGCTATGTGGTGGAAGAATTGGGTTTCGACGCCTGCATCGATCACCGCGCGCCCGACTTTGCCGAGCAATTGGCCGCTGCCTGCCCGCAGGGCATCGACATCTATTATGAAAACGTCGGCGGTGCGGTGTTCGACGCTGTGTTGCCGCTGTTGAACGCCAAAGCCCGCATTCCGGTCTGCGGCATCATTGCCCATTACAATGCCACCGGATTACCCGCCGGGCCGGACCGTTTGCCGCTGCTGGAGGGGCTGATCCTGCGTAAACGCATTCGTATGCAAGGCTTTATCATCTTCGACGACTACGGCTCTCGCTTTGATGAGTTCCTGCAACAGATGAGCAGTTGGGTCGAGCAGGGGAAAATCAAGTTCCGCGAGGACATCGTCGACGGGCTGGAACAGGCGCCGCAGGCGTTTATCGGTCTGCTGCAGGGCAAGAACTTCGGCAAACTGGTGATCCGCGTCGCCGACGAGTAACCGGTAACAGGGCGTGGTACACCACGCCCTGCTTTTAATGCACGGCACCGTCGCCGAATCGCGCATCCTCCTCTACCGTCAGCGTCACCTGCACGATAGTGCGCACCGCTTCCACCATCGTCGCCAGCGCCATACTCGGCTTGCCCGGATGCGCCGCCGCCAGTGTGTGGCTGTACGGAATATGCACGAATCCCCCCCTGACCTTCGCGTGCTGCGTCTCCAGATAGTGCCGCAGACCGTAAAAGATATGGTTGCAGTTATAAGTGCCTGCCGTATAAGACACCCCCGCCGGGATCCCCTGCCGGCGCAGCTGCTGCACCGCGGCCTTGACGGGCAGCGTACTGAAATAGCCCACTGGCCCGCCGGCGACTACCGGTACGTCGATCGGCTGCTTACCGGCATTGTCGGGAATGCGGGCATCGATCAGATTGATGGCCACCCGTTCCAGCGATATCTCGGCACGGCCTCCGGCCAGCCCCAGACAAATCACCGCCAGCGGCTGCAATGCCTCGATCGCAGCGATCAACTGCAGATTGGCCTGGCCCAATACGCAGGGCAGCTCGAGCACCGCGATCTCCGCGCCGGCGATCTGCTCACCGGCCAATGCCTGCGCGACCTGCCAGGAAGGGTTCACCGCGTCACCATCGAACGGCTCAATGCCGGTAACCAAGACTTTGTTCATCATTTCTCCTGACTGAAGGCCAAATTCGTGTGCTACCAGCCTAGAGAACGCAGTATGATTCTGGAAATGGATTATCTGTATATAGAGTATTCATAAAATGAATTTAGCCAACGTCGATCTCAACTTGCTGGTGGTGTTCGAGGCGTTGTATCAGACGCGCAACGTGACCGCCGCAGGCCGGCGTCTCAACCGCGCCCAGCCCTCC
This sequence comes from Serratia sp. 4542, assembly GCF_016805595.1. NCBI lineage: Bacteria > Pseudomonadati > Pseudomonadota > Gammaproteobacteria > Enterobacterales > Yersiniaceae > Serratia > Serratia sp. 4542. Next base: position 319,618 of record NZ_RXKV01000010.1, on the reverse strand, counting down.
GTCAGCAATGCCTTGGCGCGGCTGCGCACGCTGCTGAACGATCCGCTGTTTGTTCGCAGTGGCGGCGGCATGGCGCCCACGCCGCGCGCCCATCAGCTTATGCCGCAGATACGGCAGGTGCTTGAACAGATCCACCTGGCATTGGCACCCCCTGCCCGTTTCGATCCGGCCACCGCCGGGCAACGGCGCTTTACGCTGGCGGCCGGCGACTATGCCGATATCTTACTGTTGCCCGCCATCATCAGCCGGTTGCGTCAGACAGCGCCCGGCATTGATATTCGCGTTTCGCGCTTGGATCGTCACAATATTTACCGGCAGCTGGATCTTGGCGAGGTGGACATCGCGCTGGGAGGGCATCTTTCCGGTACGGAAAGCCACTATGTGCGCACGTTGTTTGAAGAGCATCTGGTGTGCATCGCCAGCCGTTCGCACCCACAGCTGGCGGATGGCCGCTGGGATCTGGCGCGCTATCTCAGCCTGCCGCACGGGCTGTACGCACCGGCCGACGACGGCTCTGCCAGAGGATTGGTCGACCGTCGCCTGGCGGAAATCGGCGGCCAGCGGCGCGTCGCCGTAACCTTTTCGCATATTGTCGCTCTGCCGGCCGTGGTCGCCGACAGCGATCTGATCGCCACCCTGGCCGCCAGCGTGGCTCGACGCTTTTCCGATCCGCAACGCGTACGTTTTCTCCCGCTGCCCGACGAGTTGGCCATCGCCCCCTTTCCCATTGAACTGATCGCCGGCCGGCAGGTGCAACGCGACCCGGCCTTAATCTGGCTCTGCGAACTGATCGGCCAAATTCCCTTCAATTTCTGCCCGGCTTAACGCCGGCACTCGCTGCATTTTCAATCGTTCAAACCCGCACCTCAGGCCCCGTCGCTGGGCCTTTTTTCGCCCACCAAATAGGAATCATCCGAATTCACATTCGACAAATTTATATATTTGATCATCTTTAACTGGCAAATGGTAAGGATAAAAAACAGTCAGTGACTTTTTTTACGAAAAAAAAGAGTTGTTTTATAAACACGTTGGTTTAAGTGTTACAGATTTACTTTTTGGTATTACCAATTTCCCAATAATTTGAGATAAAAAATGATCTGCTCGCATCTATATGTTTTAGATAATAAAAATCAAGATCGTGAGCAAGTTAACGAATTGAGCATTGATCCACAAGGCTATTTTGCAAATGCAGAGCTCTATTGTAGACTGCACAAATCGTGCCTTTGTGTAAACTTTGTTAAATCTTTCGTCAGTTCCTGTCTCAATTCGTGACAGATACGCCATCGGGATCGCGCGTCAACTCTCGTGCGGTAGCTATGCCTAAACCGGGGAATAGTATGGATCGCCTTATCATTGCGCACACGCCTTTGCCCGCCCATCAGCTGTTGTTCCGAAGCCTTTCCGGTGAGGAAAAACTGGCCGGGCTGTTCGAATTCGACGTCGAGCTGCTCAGCCCCGACAATCGGCTCGATCTGAAAGCACTGCTGGGACAAAAAATCACGCTGGAGCTGCGGGGCAATCCGTTGGCGCCGCGTTATCTCAACGGCAATATCACGCGCATGACGCTCTCCGGAAGAGAAGCCGGCGGCAACCGTTACTATATCTACCGCGCCGTGCTGCGCCCCACGCTGTGGTATCTGACGCAAAACCGCGACTTTCGCATCTACCAGGAAAAGACCGTTCCCGACATCCTGACTCAGGTGCTGGGGCAGTATCAGGTGAAAATCGATAATCGCCTGAGCTACGACTACCGCATCTGGGGATACTGCGTGCAGTACCAGGAGAGCGATTTCGACTTCATCAGCCGCCTGATGGAACACGAAGGCATCTATTACTATTTCACGCACCAGCAAGACGGCCATACGCTGGTGCTGGCTGATGCGCCGTCGGCACATCAGGAACTCGCCGGCTACGCCAGCATTCCCTATCAGCTCGCGGAAGGCGGCCTGGTGGAAAATAAAGACAGCATCAACAGCTGGAGCGTCTCGGACGCCATTACGCCCAGCCTGTATAGCCTGGACGACTACGATTTTCGCAAACCGCGCGCGCGGTTGCTGGAGGCCCGGCAGAATCCCGCCTCGTTCGCGCAGGACAAAGCCGAGGTGTTCGACTGGCCCGGGCGTTATACCGATCACGCCCACGGCCAGTTTTACGTCAAGGTTCGCCAGCAGGAGTTCGAAGCGCAGCATGAACAGATGAGCGGCGAAGGCAGTTCGCAGGGCATTGCCCCCGGCTACCGTTTCCAACTGACCCAGGCGCCGCGCACGGAAGACAACCAGGCCTACCTGGTCGTCAGCGCGCATTACTTCATGCAGGAAAACAGCTACGCCAGCAATGATAACGACGCCGGCGAGCAACGTACCGAATTTCAGGTCGTCCCGGCGGGCATCAACTGGCGCCCCGCGCGCACCACGCCCTGGCCGAAAACCCATGGCCCGCAAACCGCCGAAGTGGTTGGCCCGGAAGGCGAAAGCATCTGGACCGATAAATATGGCCGGGTGAAACTCAAGTTCCGTTGGGATCGCCACGGCAACGGCAATGAAACCAGCTCCTGCTGGGTGCGCGTCTCCAGCGCCTGGGCCGGCTGGAAATACGGCGGGATCCAGATCCCGCGCGTGGGTGAGGAAGTGGTGGTCGACTTTATCAACGGCGATCCGGATCGCCCGATCATCACCGGCCGCGTTTACAACGAAGACAGCATGCCACCGTGGGATCTGCCCGGCGACGCCACCAAAATGGGCTTTATGAGCCGCAGCAAAGGCGGCGGCACCGACAACGCCAGCTTCCTGTTCCTGGAAGACGCGCCCGGCAACGAATCTTTCGACATGCACGCCGAACGCAACATGAACATGACGGTGGAAAACAACAAGAACGTCAATATTGACGGCAATCGTTTCACCCGCATCGGCAAAACGCAGGACCACCAGGTTATCGGCAATGCCACTTTCCTGTTCGGCTCAATGCGTAATACCACCGTTACCGGACCTGAAACCGCCACGTTCAACAGCGGACAACAGGTAGGTATTAAAGCCGGGCGTCAGTTCACCATTCACGACGGCGGCGATAACGTCAACATTACTGGCGATCAGACTATTCTGCTGAAGGGCAATCGCCACCATACGATTGAAAACAAGCAGACCCAACTGATTAAGCAAGGCCAGGACACCACCATTGAGCAGTATGGCCAGTCCACGAAAATCGAAACCGGCGACAAGAAGCTGGAGATAACCAGCGGGAACCAGAGCACCAAATTGGCGGCCGGCGACAAGAGCCTCGATATCACCGGCAACCTGACCTCTACCGTCAGCGGCGAAGAAACGCGCTCTCAGAATAAATTAACCGTCACCACCGCCACAGACTACGTGCAGAAAGCGTCGAAGATTAAGATCGCCACCGTCGATGGCGAAGGCCCCAGCGGTTCGGATATTTACATCCACGGCAACAAGGTGACGGTAAAAAGCGACAGTGAGCACATTATCATCCGCCCCAAGAACATGACCTGGACTAAGTGGCTGGATGTCGGCATCAAGACTGGCGCGGCATTCTCCATTACCGGCGGCTTGACCGTCGATGTTAAAACCGCCGCGGTAGTGAAGTTCGAACCCCAGTTCATCTTGTATAAAAAAGGTCCGGAAGCCGATTTCAACGATCTGAAAATGACTTATTGTTCCATTAGGCTCGCGATTGCGATCCTGACATCCATTTCATAAGGAAGCGTCACGATGGGTTCGTTTATTGACTTTGCGACACAGGATAGTCTCTGGGGAAAAGTCGTCTTTACCCTGTTCGGCATTTTGGTTGGCGGCGTACTCATCGCCGCAATTTGCAAAAATATTTTGCCGACAAATAAACCACTGTCTTTCCCTGCACGTCTGCTCATCTTTGTCGTGCTGATGTTGGCACTTCTGAAATACAACCAGTACGTGATGTCGGCGGTGAATTACCCCGCAGAGCTGATCGGTTTCCTTATCCTGCCCGGTTTCCTGATGGTTTACTTGGGCGTAACCTCTCCCGGCGGCGGGCTGTCGCAGATGGGAGAACTGGGATGCTTCGCTCTGCTCGCCGCACTGCTGGTGCTGGCATCCGCCGTGGTCGGTTTCTTTGCGCCCTATCACCTGGAAAGCGGTGTTCAATTTACAGCCAAGGCAATCGCTGCCGCACTATCCGTCGCAACAGTCCTGTTGGTACGCAGGGGTCTTTCCATATAACTATTTATAATTAATAGCATTTATATCTTATCCGTCGTTTCGATTGGGGGAACGTTAGCGTCCCCTGAACCAAACTTTGGGTGAATATTTTCATCTGATGTGACTTTGCCTGATATCCAATAAAGCGAAAAACGGGATTGTTTTTGTGCGGGGCAACATGTTGCCCCGCAGGTATCTACCGGAAGCCTTGCACACACAATGAAAGTCGTAAAACCTTTGCGTCTGAGCACGCTTCATCGCCCCTACCGTTGGCAGGGGGAAAATTACCTTGGCGTCTCCGTTTTGGCATTAGCCGATATGGGGGCATCCCCACGTCTGCGTCCCGAGCCTGAACTATGGCAGCTCGCCAGCGAAGAGCTGGCACTGAGCGGGGGCGTGCTCGATCTCGCCTTCCCCAAAGCCTGCGCAGAATTTCTTGCCACCGGCTACGCCTATACCCATCATCAAGCTGATAAAACGGCTTGTGCGGTTAAAATCCAACTGGATACGCTGGAGAAAACGCTGGTGGTCTTCGGCGATCGTCACTGGATCAATGACCGCCCCTCATCCCCACTCCCCTTTGATGAAATGCGTCTGGATTGGAGCCGCGCTTTCGGCGGCCCACAATGGGTTGAAAACCCGCACGGCCTTGGCGCTAACCCAGAAACATGTCCACGGGGTTCTCGCTGCCCTCTCCCCAATATCGAACCCCTGCACAATCGACTGAGCTCGCCGCGCCAGACGCCGCTCCCCGTCAGCTTTGACGCGCTGGACATCAATTGGCCGCGCCGCTTCAGTCGCATAGGCAAAAAATATGACGCCAACTGGCTGCAACATGAATTCCCAGGGTTGGCCAGCGATACTGACTGGCGCCTGTTTAATATGGCGGATAACGATCAACAGTGGCCACAGCGCGACGCACTTCCGAGCGGTGCCACCTATCGCATTTGGAACATGCACCCGCAGATCCCCTGTCAACACGGACAGCTACCCGCATGGGTAGCCCGTTGTTTTATCAATCGTCTGCGGCACGGTGAGCCTGAGCTCGAAGAGATCGCCATGCGGCACACGACGGTCTGGTTCTTTCCACATCGCCAACAGATGCTGTTGATTTATCACGGCAGCGCACGCATTGACGAAGACGACGCCGCTGACGTTCTGCACCTTATGCCGGCGTTAGAGCTGTCTGGGGCCACTCGTTCTGCCAATCATTATCGCAAAGTGTTGCGCCAACGCAGCGATACCGAGAAAGGCGGTTTATTCGCTTTTCGCGAGAAAGAACTGGTACCTGAATCAGCTATCGGCCCCTGGCTGGATACGGAGCAATCGACGGAAGAAAGCCCGGCGGTACGCAACCTCACTCGCTATCAGCGACACCTGCAGCAACACTATCGCGATCGCCGGCTCTCGGAAGGCCAGGACATCGATGAAGCGCTTCCCCCTACGGAACGTCCCGCATTGGATGAATTGCCCGACTATGTCGAACGTCTTGAACAAGAAGCCGAGCAAAGACAGCAGGTCCTGTATGACGAACTGCGAGCCCAAGGGGTTGATCCGCAAAGCGTCGCCGAGCCGCCGTTAAGCAGTGGGCATGAAAACTTCCAGCAGATGCGGGATCTGCTTTACCAACACAGCGATCCTGCCGATCGCCGCCGTCTGGAAGAACAGGAACAGGCGCTGTACCAGGCCTACCTGATGACCGCACAATCGCAAGGTCCAGCGCCACGCCTGAGCGGCGACTTAGCAACGATAATACGTAACCGCGCGATGGCCACCCAACGCGGCGATAAAAACTTCAGCGGTATCGATCTGACCGGCGCCGATCTTTCCGGATTGGATCTCACCGGCGCAGACTTCAGCCGTTGTTTGCTGGAAAACGCCAATTTCAGCGGTTGCCGCCTCGATCATGCCAATTTTGAACAGGCGATGTTGGCACGTGCAGACTTCACCGACGCCCGCTTGCAAGGGGTTAACCTCAATTACGCCTCGCTGGCATTGGCCCACTGTGTGAACGCTGACTTTTCTCGCGCAACCCTGGTGGAAACCAATATTCAGGAAACGCTGTTCAGAAACTGCAATTTCACGGGAAGCAGACTGGAGCAGTTGGCGGGATACCGCACCTTTATGACGCAGTGTGATTTCTCTCAGGCCACACTCTCTGTGATCACGATGATGGCTTTAACACTGAGCCAGCTGAAATTTCACCGAGCCAAGCTGGAGAAGGTGACGTTCATTCGCTGCCAACTCGAAGGATTCGACTTCAGCCATGCTCGGCTCGATACCTGTTCGTTGGTCGAAACCCGTGCGGAAGGCTGCTCTTTTCAGGGTGCCAGGCTGCAAACATGCTCTTTTGTCGCACAAAGCGCGATGCCAGGAGCAAACTTCAGCGAAGCGACGCTCAAGCAATGCAATTTGCGTCAGTTACCGCTACATCAGGCCTGTTTCCGTCTTGCACGGATTGATAACAGCGACTTTTCCGAGGCCCAGCTCACCGCCGCCAACCTGCAGAAAGCGAACGGCAATGGCAGCTTGTTCATCCGCTGCGACTTCAGCAACGCCGATCTGTCGAATGCCAGTTTTGTCAGCGCAGTGATGCAAAAAAGCCTGTTCAGCGGTGCCGACTTGCGCGGCGCGAATTTGTTCCGGGCCGACCTGTCGCAGTCGCGGATCGACGGTTCAACAAAAATTGAAGGTGCTTATACCCGGCAAACGAAAACGCTGCCTCGCACCGCTCAGGAGAAAGTATGACGCTTGAAGCAGAAAGCGTTCGGCAGCAAATAGAGCGCGGTGAACCTCTGCAGGAATGTGATATCAGCCATTTGGATCTGCGCGGCTGGGATTTGTCCGGCATGATTTTTTCACGAGTAAACCTGCAAGGCATAGATTTCAGCGGATGCAATCTGCAGGAGGCCACCTTCAGCGAATGCTGTCTGGATCAGTGCTGTTTCGCCCGGCAAACCTTGCACCAGACCACCTTCAATCAATGCGCCCTGGCGGGTGCCAACTTCACGGAATGCCGACTGGAGCAAAGCATTTTCAATGAATGCCGGTTGAACGACGCCAGTTTCAAACAGACCGTGCTCGACCAAACGCAGTTTATGCGCTGCCCGCTCGAACGCAGTGACTTTTGCGCGTCTATTCAGGATCGCGTGACTTTCTACGAAACGGCATTGTTGCAGGTTAATCTGGCTCAAAGTCAGTTGACGCTTGTCACTTTTTTTCGCCTTGACCTACGTACGACTGAATTAAAAAACTGTTTTTTCGACCGCGTCACGTTTTTCGAATGTGACCATCGCGGCAAAAGTTACGCCGGGCAGCGCCTGATCGCCTGCCAGTTTACCGATAACCAATTGGACGACGTCGACTTCAGCCAGGCGACGCTGCGCCAGAGCAATTTCAAGGGCGCTTCGCTGCGGCGTGCCAACCTGACGGGCGTGCAAGCGCAGCAGTCGCTGTGGCTGGAGGCCAATTTGACTCAGGCGCAGTGCCTCAGCGGGCAGTTCGATCAGGCGATCTTCAGCGAAGCGACGCTGGATGCCGCCAACTTCAGCCAGGCGCGCCTGTATCAATGCGTGTTCCAGCGCAGCCGTGCGGCACGCTGTGATTTCAGCGACAGCGACCTGACCTACGCCGATTTCTGTTATGCCGACATCGGCGCCGCCGATTTCCGGCGCGCGCGCTTTATGCGCACCCGCATGCACCGCGCCCACCAGCAGCAAACGCGCTGGGGCGATCGCAGCGGAATTCTCGAGCGCGACGAAGAACTGTACGCCGCCGAAACCTGGAGCGCACAGCGCCAGAGCCGAATCTGAATGCATTGACCACTTCACGAGGGGATCACCATGAGCGTTGCCAACACAACTCGCGCCGTCAACATCGCACCGCCCCAGCAGGCCGCCGGCCAGGTCGTCAACCTGTTGCCGGACGGCAGCCTGGTGGTGGAGTGCGAAGGCCGCGGCTGGCATTGCCGCCGGGCGGCGAGCTGCCTGCTGACGCCGGCCCTCGGCGATAACGTGCTGGTCGCCGGCTGCGGCCACCAGCTGTGGGCGATCGCCGTTCTCGAACGTGCGGAGCCGCAAAGCGCAGCGCGGCTCTGCGTCACAGGCGATCTGCAAATTGAAACGCCGAGCGGTTCACTGTCGCTGCACAGCGCGCAGGCGCTAAAGCTGAGCGGCGACGCCATGACGCTGCAGGCCAACAGCGGCGACTGCCACGTCGACAAGATGAAATACAGCGGCGAGGAACTGTCGGCCTTCGTCAGTATCAGCCGCCTGGTCGGCAAGCGCTGCGAGTCGCTGTGGCATTCGGTCAGCCAGATCAGCCATTCGCTGTTCCGTAAAGTGCGCCAAACCGAGCACGTGCGCGCCGGGCAGCTGGATTATCAGGCGGAAGACTACGCCCGCATTCATGCCCGCAACACGCTCATTACCTCAAAAGACATCACCAAGCTGGATTCGGAACAAATCCACGTCGGATAACCTGCGGAGGCCTTTTATGTTTGCCAACAGCCAAATGATCGGCGTGGACCTGGCGTTTCCCGACGTCTGTCTGACGCCAAGCCCGGCGCCGGTGCCCGTGCCCTACCCGGATATCGCCCTGGCGCCGACCGCCATCCCGAACGCGTTCAACATTCTGTTCGTCGGCACCCCGGCGCACAACATGGCGACGGTGACGCCGCTGACCAACGGCGACAACCCCGGCGTGGCCACCGGCGTCGCTTCCGGGACGGTGATGGGGCCGTCCCGCCACCTGACCGGCGCCTTTACCGTATTGCTCAAAGGCACCCCGGCCACCCGGCTGACCAGCCTCAGCCTGCAGAATTCCACCAACGCGCTCGGCATGCGCATCGTGCCGAGCCAATTAAAAGTGTTGCTGCTTGCGCCCTGATGACGGCGCCTTATTACACAGCCATTCAATCAAGAAAAGAGGACATTGTGAAAACACGGATTACCCTGACGCTGTTGACCGCCCTGACGCTTGCCGGTTGTTCCACCCCGCCGCCACCGCCGCCGGCGCTCAATAACGACGCTATCGTCAGCAGTGAAGTCAACGGCGTCACGCTGCAGCACCGCGCCGCGGTGAGCGCGCCGAAGCAGTTCAAACCGATCGGTGAGGAGTACCGCAGCCTGTACGCCGCCAGCATCATGAGCAGCCCGAATTATACCGGCACCGCCGTCGGCAGCCTGGACAACGCCGCCGCGTTCTACGCGCTGGGCGAAGTGGAAAACAACTGGCTGGCGATCTCCGCCATCCGCGGTGGCGATCTGGTGGGGTATATCCAGGCCAACGCCGGCGTACCGGAAGCGCGCTACAAATCGACGCTGCGCAAAGATCTGCCGCGCCGCGCACGCGCCGCCAAACAGGACTGCGTCAAAGTCGGCGGCGACAGCAAGGCGTGTAAAAACGCCGGTTCAGCTACCTGGATCCTCCAGTAGTCAGCACGCCTGCGGGCGACGAGATTCCCATGATGACGACTCCTATCGCTTCCCGCTGGTGCGGGATGCTGTTTCTGCTGCTGGGCGCGTTGGCGCTCGGCGGCTGCATGTCTTCCGCCAAAAGCGTGCCGTCGCGTTACAGCCTGGTGTTCGATGCCGATCGCCAGGTCAACGCCGCCGCCGGCGCGCAACCGGCGCCGATCAAAATCCGCGTGCTGCTGCTGCGTTCGGATGCGGAATTTATGGATGCCGACTTCTTCAGTCTGCAAAACGACGCCAAAAGCGTGCTCGGCAACAGCCTGCTGGACAGCGATCAGTTCTTCCTGACGCCGGGCCAGACCGGCAAGAAGCTCGGCGGGCAAAGCGCGTTGGATGCGCGCTACATCGGCGTAATCGCCGAGTATCAAAATCTGGACGGCAAGACCTGGCGCATTTCACTGCCGCTGCCGGAACCCACCGAAACCAATTTCTACAAGGTATGGCAATTCTCGCCGGATGAGCTGGAAGCGCATATCGTCGCGGGCGTGAATGGCCTGCGCCCCGTAAAAAAGGTCGACTGACCTACCGCTGCGCTGAAGCGAAGTAACTATAGGTGTGATGATGAAAGATGCTCATAAGGTTGTCTGGACTGAGGGAATGTTTTTGCGCCCTCACCATTTCCAGCAGGCGGAAAACTATCTCGAAGGCTATATGCGCAACTGGGGCCAGGCCCACAGCGGCTGTTTCTGGGGGTTTCTGACCCTGGATCTGGACCAAACGCTGCTGCGCCAGGGCAAGATTGCGCTCAACGCCGCCAGCGGCATCATGCCGGACGGCACGCCGTTTCGCTTCGCCGGCGCCCAGCAGGCACCCGCGCCGCTGACCATCGCCGAAAACAAGACCGGTGAAAACGTGGTGCTGGCCCTGCCGACCTATCGCGCGGGACGTGAAGACGTGATCTTTCAGGAAAGTCCGGAGGCGCTGGCGCGCTATCTGGCTTACGAGAACGAAGTCGACGATCTCAACGCCGTCTCGGTGGGCAGCGCGGCGCTGCAGTTCGGCCGCCTGCGCCTGCGGCTGATGCTGGAGAGCGAACTCAACGCCGAATGGACCGCGCTCGGCGTGACCCGCGTGCTGGAAAAACGCGGCGACAACAGCCTGCGTCTCGATACCGCGCAGATCCCGCCGATGCTGAACTGCCAGGGCAACCCGGTACTGAAAACCTTCATCAACGATCTGCAGGGCCTGCTGCAACAGCGCAGCCAGCAGATGAGCCAGCGCCTGCTGCAGCCGGGCCGCGGCGGCAGTTCCGAAATGGTCGATTTCATGCTGCTGCAGCTGATCAACCGCCATCTTGGTCAGGTGAGCCACGCCTACCACCTCGACCATCTGCACCCGGAGCGTCTGTTCGCCGATTGGCTGCAGTTCGCCACCGAGCTCGCCAGCTTCTCGGCGCAGCGCACCCCGGAAGGGCGCCTGCCGGTGTATGACCACGACAACCTGGCGCTGTGCTTCGGCAAGCTGATGCTGTTGCTGCGTCAGGGGCTGTCGGTGGTGCTGGAAGACAACGCCATTCAGCTGACGCTGGTCGAACGCTCCCACGGGCTGAACGTCGCCACCGTGCAGGACGCCAAAATGATGCGCGATTTCGGCTTCGTGCTGGCGGTGCGCGCCGACGTGGCCGCAGAGGTGTTGCTGACCCATTTCCCGGCGCAGATGAAGATCGCACCGGTCACGCGCATCCGCGATTTGGTGCAGCTGCAGCTGCCGGGCATCGGTTTGCGCACCATGCCCGCCGCGCCGCGCCAGATCCCCTATCACGCCGGCTACACCTACTTCGAGCTGGAAAAAGGCGGCGACCTGTGGAAACAGATGGAAAAATCCAGCGCCTTCGCCCTGCACCTGGCCGGCGAATTCCCGGGGCTGGACATGGAATTTTGGGCGATTCGCAGCCATACGGACCGGTAACCTATGACTCAGGAAAATAGCATGGCACCGGCGGCCAATCCGCTGGTGGACGCCGCCAACCCGCTGCTGAACGCCATTTCGCAGATCCGCCAGTCGGCCACGCACGCCAACCCGGCGCAGCTGCGCCAACAGCTGATCGACGAAATGCGCCGCTTCGAGATCCGCGGCCAACGCGCCAACCTGCCGTACGAAGTGATCATCGGCGCGCGTTATTGCCTGTGCACCGCGCTGGATGAAGCGGCGGCGCTGACCCCGTGGGGCAGCAACAGCGTGTGGTCCGGCAGCGGGCTGCTGGTGACCTTTCATAACGAAACCTGGGGCGGCGAGAAGTTTTTCCAGCTGCTGGCCAAGCTGTCGCAAAGCCCGCGCGAGCACATCAACCTGCTGGAGCTGATCAATTATTGCCTGTTGCTGGGCTTTGAAGGCCGCTACCGGGTGATGGAAAACGGCCGCTCGCAGCTGGAAACCATGAAGCAGCGCCTGCTGCAGCTGATCCGGTCGGTGCGCGGCGGTTATGCCCCGCCGCTGTCGCCTCATGCGCTGGATCTGCCGGTGCAACAGAAGCTGTGGCGCCCGCTGGTGCCGCTGTGGGCCTGCGTGGCGTTGACCGGCTTCCTGGCTTCGCTGCTGTTCATCGCCCTCAACTGGCGGCTGGGCGACAACACCAGCCCGGTGCTGGCGGCGATTTACCAAACCAATCTGCCGCAGGTGGCGATCGGTAACCCGGCACCGGCCGCGCCGCCGACGCTGAGCCTGAAAAGTTTCCTGCGCAAAGAGATCGCCGAAGGGCTGGTGGTGGTGCGCGACGAAGCGCAGCAAAGCGTGGTGATCCTCAAAGGCGACGGGCTGTTCGACTCCGCCGCCACCACGGTGCGCGCCAACTATATTCCGGTCATCGACCGCATCGCCGCCGCCATGAACGGCGTCAGCGGCAAGATCTTGGTCACCGGCTACAGCGACAACGTGCCGATCCGCAGCGCCCGTTTCGCCTCCAACTGGGAGCTGTCGCTGGCGCGCGCCGAAGCGGTCAGCGCCCGCTTGCAAAAGCACCTCACCAACCCGCAGCGGGTCAAGGCCGAGGGCCGCGGCGAAAGCAACCCCGTCGCGCCGAACGATAACAAAGTGAACCGCGCGTTGAACCGCCGGGTAGAAATTACGCTGTTGGTCGCCCCGGAAAATACCCAGGCGGAAATCAACGGCTTGCCGCAAGGAACCGGAAAGTAATGCTCAGTACGTTATTCTCCATCATCACCAGCCGCCTGCTGTGGGGCTTTGTCGGCATCACCGCGCTGGCGTTCATCATCTGGATGATCGGCCCGCTGGTGGCCATCGGCGACTATCGCCCGCTGGAGCCGGAACTCAACCGCCAGATCGCCATCGGCGTTATCTACCTGATCTGGTTCCTGTGCCGCCTGATCCCGCGCCTCTACAGCGCCTGGTTCAACAGTCGCCTGCTGAGCAACCTGCGCGCCGCCGAAGCGGTGCCGGCGGAAGACGGCAAGCCCGAGATCAAACAAGACGATCAGCTGGCTCAGCGCTTCGACGAAGCGGCGCAGCTGCTGAAAAAGGCGCGCTTCGCACCGGGCCAAGGCGACGGCAAACATCGCTGGATGACCCGCTTCAGCCGCCAATATCTGTACCAGTTGCCGTGGTATGTGATCATCGGCGCGCCCGGCGCCGGTAAAACCACCGCGCTGGTCAACTCCGGCCTGCACTTCCCGCTGGCGGATCGCTTCGGCAAATCCGCGCTGCGCGGCGTGGGCGGCACCCGCAACTGCGACTGGTGGTTTACCAACGACGCCGTGCTGCTCGACACCGCCGGCCGCTACACCACGCAGGAAAGCCAGCGCGAAGAAGACGCCGGCGAATGGCAAAGCTTCGTCGCACTATTGAAAAAATACCGTACCCGTCAGCCGATCAACGGCGTGATGGTGACCATCAGCGTCGCCGATCTGCTGAGCGACAGCGCCGAAGCGCGCGCCGCCCAGGCCAGCGCGCTGCGCAAACGCCTGATCGAACTGCACGAGCAGTTGGGCATTCACTTCCCGGTCTACGTGCTGGTGACCAAAACCGACCTGCTCAACGGCTTTATGGCCTACTTCGGCAGCTTCGACAAAGCACAGCGCGACCAGATCTGGGGGTTCACCTTCCCTTACGAGCGCTCGCGGCAGCCGGACTTCAATCTGAACGCCGCTTTCGAACAGCAATACGCCCTGCTGCAACAGCGGCTGGACGCGGCGCTGCCGGATACGCTGCTGATGGAGCACGACGCGCGCCAGCGCGCCGAAAGCTACCTGTTCCCGCAGGAGTTCGCTGCCCTGCGCCCGCTGCTCAGTCAATACTTGGAACAGGTGTTCGCCACCTCCAGTTTTGAAACCCGCTTTACCCCGCGCGGCATCTATTTCACCAGCGGCACGCAGGAAGGCCTGCCGTTCGACCGGGTGATGGGCGAGCTGAACCGTTACCTGCAGCTGCCGACGGCAAACTCAGGGGCGCAGGCCAACGCGGCCTGGGACAGCGTGGGCCAGGAAGCGCCGATCCCGGCGGCCAAAGGCCAAAGCTTCTTCCTGAAAGAGACGCTGGAATCGGTGGTCTTCCAGGAATCCGGGCTGGCGGGCAGCAACCGCTGGTGGGAATACCGCAATCGCGCCCTGCACTGGGCGGGTTACATCGCGCTGGCGGTGATCCTGGCGGTGCTGGCGATGCTCTGGTTCACCAGCTACGGCAACAACAAGGCCTATCTGGCGGAAGTGGCCGCCAAGGTGCCCGGCGTCGAGCGCCAGGGGCAAAACCTGACGCAGTTGGGTAACGGCGACATGTTCTCGCTGCTGCCGTTCCTCAATAGCCTGCTGCACCTGCCGGACAGCCAGAACTTTTCGCTGGACGATCCGCCGTTCACCTACCGCATGGGGCTGTTCCGCGGCGATCAGGTGGGCGACGCCGGCAATGCGCTGTACCAAAAAGCGCTGAAAGAGCTGCTGCTGCCGCAGGTGGCGCAACAGATCGCCACTACGCTGCGCAACGACAACCACGGCGATGCGGACTTCAGCTACGAAGCGCTGAAGGCCTATCAGATGCTGTATCTGCCAAAGCAGTACGACGGCAAATTCCTGCGCGCCTGGGTGATGCTTAACCTGCAGCGCAACCTGCCGCAGGGCAGCACGCAGAAACAGCTGCAGCAGATCGAATGGCACCTGAGCCAACTGCTGGATACGCAGATCCAGGCCTCGCCTTACGCCAAAGACGAACCGCTGGTGGCGCAGGCGCAGGCCGCCATCAATCGGGCGCCGCTGTCGCAGCGCGTCTATGGCCGCCTCAAACGTCTGCTGCTGAAACAGACCGACATCAAGCCGGTCAGCCTGGTCGATTTGGCCGGCCCGCAAACCGAGCTGGCGTTCAGCCGCAAAAGCGGCAAACCGGTCACCGACGGCGTGCCGGGCCTGTTCACCTCACAAGGGTACTGGAAAGCGTTCAGCGACAATATCGACCCGGTGACCGACACGCTGCGCAAGGAAGACGTCTGGGTGTTGAACAGCCAGGCGCCGGAGCAGAAGAGCGCCGATTTGACCAAGACCATCCGCCAGCTGTACATGCAGGACTTCATCAGCGCCTGGGATGCGCTGCTGGGAGATATCCAGCTGGCCAACATCGGCAACCTGACCCAGCGCATCAGCAGCGCGCGGCTACTCTCCGGCAACCCGTCGCCGATGCGTAACCTGCTGGTCAACGTCAGCAAAAACGTCACCCTGCGCGACGAGAAAAGCGACGCCGATTCCCGTTCGCTGCTGGCCAAAACCGAAGACAGGCTGAATCAAAACGCCAACCGCACGCTGGAAGCGCTGTTCACCAACCGGCCGGCCAACGCCGACGGCGATGTGTCGGCCCAGCCGGAACAGCTGGTGATGGCGCACTTCGCGCCGCTGCTGGAGCTGGCGCAAAGCCAGGGCGAAGGCAATAAGGCGATCCCTTTCGACAGCGTGCTGAAGCAGGTCGATGAGCTGTACAGCTATCTGACGGCGGTACAGGGCGCGGCCAACAGCGGCATGTCGGCACCGCCGAGCGACATCATCCCGCGTCTGCAGGCCGAATCCGGCCGCTTGCCGGTGCCGTTCAAACAGATGCTGCTGTCGCTGGCGATCGGCGCCAGCAGCGACACCCAGCGTAAAGAGATGGAGAACGTGAAAAAGCGCATCAGCTTCGAGGTCGGCAGCTTCTGCCGCCAGGCGATCGCCGGCCGTTATCCGCTGGTGGCCCGGGCGCGCCAGGACGTGACGCCGGACGATCTGGCGCGCATGTTCGCGCCGAACAGCGGGCTGATGGACAGTTTCTTCCGCGACAATCTGCAGGGCAAGGTCGACACCACCCGCGCCAACTGGCGCTTTACTCCCGGCGTGGACGGCAAGACGCTGCCCGGCGGCGAAGGCATCCTGCGTTCGTTCCAGCAGGCGCAGCGCATCCGCGACGCCTTCTTCGCCAACGGTACCGCGACGCCCTCGTACCGCGTGACCGTGCGGCCGGTGCGGATGGATAACGACATCCTCAACCTGACGCTGGATATCGACGGCCAACTGTTCAAATACAGCCATGGCCCTCAGGTACCGCTGGTGGTCAGCTGGCCGGGCACCCGCAATACCAACCAGGTGCATTTGCAGCTGGCGCTGGCCAACGGCACCACCGCCAGCCTGGTGACCAGCGGGCCATGGGCGCTGAACCGCCTGGTGGACATGGCGCAATCCTCGGGCACCGGCGGCCTCGGCCGCCAGGCGACGTTCAATCTCGACGGCCATCGCGTCACGCTGGAGTTCACGCCCAACAGCATCCGTAATCCGTTCCAACTGCCGGCCTTCTCGTGCCCGTAGCCCCGAAAGGACATGATCATGAGCACTGATTCAAGCGCCCCGACGAGCCTCGGCTGGTACGGCAAACTTCCTTCCGCCGGCGATTTTCTGCAGCGCCGCCTGCCCGATCCGGTGGTCAACAACTGGGCCCACTGGTTCCATAACGGGCTGGTGAATTTGCAGCGCGATGCGCAGGGGCCAAACGGCCACCCGTTCAGCAACGCACCGGTGTGGAACTTCGTGATCCCCGCCACGCTCGGCAGCCCGTACGTGCAGATGGGCTGCCTGTTGCCGGCGCGCGATCGCGTCGGGCGGCGCTACCCGATCTGCGCGCTGCGCCTGTTCAGCCTGCAAGAATGGCGCCCGCAACAGCTGAACATGGCGGCGAGCTGGTACCAGCAGCTCGGCCATACCCTGCTGAACGGCGTGCGCAACGGCTTCTCCGCCGAACAGATCGACCGCACGCTGCAGGCAATCCCGGCGCTGCCCAGCCCGCCGGCGGAAGCGGATTCCGAGATATTGTCGATTATCGGTTTTCAGCATCCGGACGTGCCGGGTCTCGGCTGGCAACAGGCCGCCGACTGTTTCGATCCGGCGCAGTACACCAGCTTCTGGTGGACCAATCAGGCCGACGGACACCCGCTCTACACCCACGTGCACAGCGGCAACCTCACCGTGCAGCTGTTTTCACTGCTGTTCGAGCCCAACGGCTGGGCACGCCCCGGCCGCGGCGGCCAGTACCCGCAAATGTTTGATTAACATCGTTCGTTGAAGGAAATTCTATGGCTATCGACACCGATACCCTGCTGGCCCCGGTTGACGCGGACAATCCCTGCGGCGACAACCTGGAATACGACGCCGACTTTCTGGCAATGGCGCGCGCCGCCACCGGCAAGGCCGAACAGCAGTTCGGCAGCACCATCATTCCGGAAGAAGCGCCGGATTGGGTGCAGGTCGAACGCCTCGCGACCTCGCTGCTGGCGCGCACCAAAGACCTGCGCGTCATGCTGTATCTCACCCGCGCCTGGACCCAGCTGCGCGGGTTGCCGGGCTACGCCGACGGGCTGACGCTGATCCACCAGTCGATACTCCGTTACTGGGATGCTCTGCAACCGGCATTGGAGTTCGACGGCGAAGCCGACCCGCTGTTTCGCATCAATGCGTTGGCCGACCTCGGCGACAAAGCCGCGCTGGCCGCCAGCGTGCGCACCGCGCCGCTGCTGAAAAGCGCTGCCGGTGAAATCTCGCTGCGCGATGCCGGCGCCCTGCTCGACGGCAGCAAGCAAGAGTGCCCCAACTTTCCCGGCGGCCGCGCACGGTTGCAGGATGAGCTGGCGCAGCAGGGCCGCCCCGAAGGCGCACTGGTGACGCACATCGCCCACACCCTGGGCGCCATCCGCAGTGAAGTGACCCGCCATCTGGGGGAAAGCGCCCTGCCGGAAATGGGCGCGCTGACCAAGGTATTTTCTCTGGTGGCGCTCGCCGGCCAGAGCGATGCCCCGGCCGCCGCCGAACCCGACGCCCCGCCGGAAACCGCCGCCCAGCAACAACCGGCTGCGATGCAAAACGCCACGGCACCGCTGAACTGGCGCAGCGCGCAGATCCAGTCGCGCGACGACGCCCAGCTGATGCTGGACAAGGTGAAAAACTATTTTCGTCTTCATGAGCCGAGCCACCCGGCGCCGCTGATGATCGATCGGGTCCAGCGGCTGATTACGTTGGACTTTATGCAAATCGTCCGCGATTTGGCGCCCGATGGGCTTAACCAACTGGAGACCATTCTCGGTCGCCCCGACCACGAGGAGAACAGCTAGCCGCCGACCTTTGTTCTCTTGACGCATCCGATACCGTCTGCCCCGGCGCAGACCCGAATCAGAACCTGACTCTCCCAGCCGGACGAGGCGCGTTCCCAATCGCCATTAGATGGAGTAAATCATGTCAAACTCGAAATCCCGCAGCGGGCAGAAATTTATCGCCCGCAACCGCGCGCCGCGCGTACAGATTGAATACGATGTCGAAATTTATGGCGCAGAGCGCAAAATCCAGCTGCCGTTCGTGATGGGCGTGATGGCGGATCTGGTGGGGAAAGCGGTCGATCCGCAAGCCAGCGTGGAAGAACGCAAGTTCATGGAGATCGACGTCGACAACTTCGACGAGCGCATGAAATCGCTGAAGCCGCGCGTCGCTTATCAGGTCGATAACACCCTGACCGGCGAAGGCAAGCTGAACATCGATCTGACCTTCGAAAGCATGGAAGACTTCTCCCCTGCCGCTATCGCCCGCAAGGTCGACTCGCTGGGCAATCTGCTGGACGCCCGCACCCAGCTTTCCAACCTGCTGTCTTATATGGACGGTAAGAACGGCGCCGAAGAGCTGATCTCCAAGATCCTGCAAAACCCGGCGCTGCTGCAATCCCTGACCGACGCGCCGAAGCCGGCGGTTAACGACGACAACAACGAGCGTGAGGATTAATCGATGAGCAACTCGCCTCAGCAACAAAATGCGTTGCAGACCACCGAGACTTTTTCCAGCGATGAATTCAGCGCGCTGCTGAACAAAGAGTTCCGGCCGAAGACCGATCAGGCCAAAGAAGCGGTCGAGAACGCGGTGAAAACCCTGGCGCAACAGGCGCTGGAAAACACCGTCACCGTTTCTTCCGACGCCTACCGCACCATCCAGGCGCTGATCGCGGAAATCGACGAAAAGCTGTCGCAGCAGATCAACCAGATCATTCACCACGACGACTTCCAGAAGCTGGAAGGCGCCTGGCACGGCCTGCATTATCTGGTCAACAACTCCGAAACCGACGAGATGCTGAAGATCCGCTTTATGAGCATTTCCAAACAGGAGCTGGGCCGCACGCTGAAGCGCTATAAAGGCGTGGGCTGGGACCAGAGCCCGATCTTCAAGAAAGTCTACGAAGAAGAGTATGGCCAGTTCGGCGGCGAGCCGTTCGGCTGCCTGGTGGGCGACTACTACTTCGATCACAGCCCGCAGGACGTGGAGCTGCTGGGCGAAATGGCCAAGATCGGTGCCGCCTCGCATTGCCCGTTCATCGCCGGCACCGCGCCGAGCGTGATGCAGATGGAGTCCTGGCAGGAGCTGTCCAACCCGCGCGATCTGACCAAGATTTTCCAGAACACCGAGTACGCCGCCTGGCGCAGCCTGCGCGAGTCGGAAGACGCGCGCTACCTGGGCCTGGTGATGCCGCGTTTCCTGGCGCGCCTGCCCTACGGCATCCGCACCAACCCGGTGGACGAGTTTGACTTTGAAGAAGAAACCGACGGCGCGACCCACGGCAATTACACCTGGACCAACGCCGCCTACGCCATGGCCGCCAACATCAACCGTTCGTTCAAAGAGTTCGGCTGGTGCACCGCCATTCGCGGGGTGGAATCCGGCGGCGCGGTGGAAAACCTGCCGTGCCACACCTTCCCGAGCGACGACGGCGGCGTGGACATGAAGTGCCCGACCGAGATCGCCATCAGCGATCGCCGCGAAGCCGAGCTGGCCAAAAACGGCTTTATGCCGCTGGTGCACCGCAAAAACTCCGACTTCGCCGCCTTTATCGGCGCGCAGTCGCTGCAGAAGCCGGCGGAATACTACGATGCCGACGCCTCCGCCAACGCCCAGCTTTCCGCGCGCCTGCCGTACCTGTTCGCCTGCTGCCGCTTCGCGCACTACCTGAAGTGCATCGTGCGCGACAAAATTGGCTCCTTCCGCGAGCGCGATGACATGGAACGCTGGCTGAACGACTGGATCATGAACTACGTGGACGGCGATCCGGCCAACTCCTCGCAGGAAACCAAGTCGCGCAAACCGCTGGCTGCGGCGGAAGTGCAGGTGGAAGAGATCGAAGACAACCCGGGCTATTACAGCGCCAAGTTCTTCCTGCGCCCGCACTACCAGCTGGAAGGCCTGACCGTCTCCCTGCGCCTGGTGTCGAAGCTGCCTTCGCTGAAGCAAAACGACGCGTCCTGATGGACTGAAGTCAGGCCGCGAGAGTGCGGCCTGGCTGATACATCAACCTCATCACAGGGAAAGAAAGATGAAGACAAAACGGTTTTATCTGGCATCGCTGTTGGCTGTCGTCTGCTCGCTCTCCGCCGCGCCGCCAGCTTTCGCAGAGCAGACATCGATAGCGCACTTGACGTCCGATGATGTCAATCTGCCAGGCAGCGACTTTTTCCGTTTCTATCGCAGTGCAGATAAACAGGAAAAAGAGAAAGCGCGGATTTATTTGCTGGGCGTGCTGGACGCGACGGAAGGAAAAAGCTGGTGCCAATACAGCCAGCTACAAACCGTCACTCTGCAGGAGTTTGTGTTCGAATTCTTTAATAAACTTCCCGCTGCGCGCCTGCACGAAAGGGCTGCCCCCCTGATTGAAGAGGCTCTGGCGACTCGCTTCCCCTGCAAAGGAGGCAAAGCATGAAACCTTTATATCGTCAGCTAAAAAGCAGCCATTACTCCTCTGATTACTCTAGCCCGGGATATTTGGCAGCAGAAGCCGTTTACGCCGAGATTGGTTATGAGCTTGATACGCTTCTAAAGCAAAACCCTGGTTATGCCAATACCTGTGCCGTCCGCATGAGCCTGGCGCTGTTGAAAGCCGGCATCAGCTTCAAAGGCCGTCTGCCAATCAAAAAAGGCACCTATAAGGGTAAAACGATTGAGCCTGGAGCCAAACTGCTGGCCGATCAGTTGCATCGCTCCAGTAGTTTTGGCAAAGCCAACATTTTCTTTAATGCTCCAGATGCAGAGAAGGGTATCGGCAATAAAAAAGGCGTCGTGTTCTTCAATAAAATAACCAACTATGATGGCGGACACATTGATCTTATCGAACCAGAAAACTCGCTATTGACCTGCCATTCCCATTGCTATTTTAACTGCAAAGAAGTCTGGTTTTGGGAATTAAGCTAGTGTTCCATCGGCTGACCAGTAAAAGCATGAGATTTGGTTTAACTGCATGCTTGCTTATCGCCTCATTAAGGTTGCAAGCAGCGCCAAATCAGGATCCTGTGGCATTTATCAAACAGCTGCCTTATCACCAGGTCGTAAAAGAACTGGCATTGTCTCGCTGCCTGGCACAGGTCTCCGATTCGGATAAGGCATTCTCTCTTGATGCAGCCAGAACGGCGAATGCGATGAGAGAATGGATGCCATTCGACATCGAATCAGGTGATGAGAAAATCAATGTTCTCATCGGAAAATATAAATCCAGAATCAATGAGTTTCACAGTGAAACTAAAGACAGGAGTCAAGGCGTCACCTTGAACTGTCTGCGGTTGTACCATAGTTCTGAATTGGACAAGCTTTCCCGACAGCTCATTGCAGGCAATCCAGATCGCACGTGGAATCAAGATAACGCGAAATAATTAAGCATTGAGCCATTAGCACTTAATAGTGGCTCGGTAACCCGTACCGATAGTTTTCGGTATTTAAGAAGGTGCATGGCACAAGGATATAAATTGGTAATGCATTACCACACTTGCAATTCCTGCTGCTATTACCTGAGTTTTTCAACGTAACGTTAATACTACTGTTAACCCTTAATAAAGAGTGAAGAAACTATGGCTATTGATATGTTCCTGAAAGTTGAAGGTGCCAGCGGCGAATCCAAAGATTCGAATCACAAAGGCTGGACCGACATTACTTCTTTCTCCTGGGGCGCTTCTCAACCGGGCAATATGGGCGTTGGCGGCGGCGGTGGCGCCGGCAAAGTGTGCTTCAACGATCTGCACGTCAACGCGCTGATCGACAAGTCAACCCCGGCCTTGCTGAAACACTGCTCAAGCGGCAAACACCTGACCAAGATTGAGCTGTCGGTTTGTAAGGCGGGTGGTAGCCAGGTTGAATACGCAAAAATCACCCTGGAAGACGTGCTGGTCACCGCCGTACAGTACACCGGTGCAGGCGGCGAAGATACCGTGGGCGTCACCTACTCCTTCCAGGCGGCGAAAGTGAAACAGCAATACTGGGAGCAGAGCGACAAAGGCGGCAAAGGCGCCGAAAGCAGCGCAGGTTGGAACATCAAAGAAAACCGCGAAGCTTAATCTGCATGCCCCCCCGGTTACGGCCGGGGGTTCATAACATGGATACAATGGAGAGTCAGGATGAAAAAACCTCTATTTGGGCCCGCATGGATTCGTTTTTCTGAAGTCAATATCAATGTAAAAAAAGTGGGTGCATTGATTGGTGGAAAAGTAGAAAGCAATATTGAGAACGGTATTTTTGAAAATGCTTGTCCTATTCGAATGAGTTATGTACTCAACTATACAGGCATACCAATTCCCTCTAACTCCGGTTATGCGACTGTGTCTGGTAAGGATAAAAAATGGTATCTTTATCGTGTTAACGATATGATTCTCTTTTTAGAAAAGAACTTCGGCAAGCCTGATATCACGGTGAAATCCCCTACACCAGTTAAATTTTCAGGTAAAAAAGGGATAATGGTTATACAAGGAAATGGCTGGCGAAATGCCAGAGGACATGTCACATTATGGAACGGTGACATTTGCTCTGACTCTTGTCATTTCATGGGGGATCCTGAGAATGGATCTTTTGTTCCTGAAGTCGCATCACTTTGGATATTAAAATGAAGACTACCCACATAGCCCTTGCTCTTCTTCTCGTTTCCCCTATGCTGCTTGCGGAAGATATAAAAATAGAAAACTTACCTCAAAGCGAAATTTATGAAAATTGGCTGGTTAGCCGCTGTATTGGGAAGTCTACTGACTCAGAAAAAACCAAGCAAGATGCTTTCCGTTCCGCTTCCGCCTATTTAGAATTCAGTAAACTCCCCATGGATGCATTCGAACAAGGCGAAAAACTGGCTGAACAGTACGCAAATAAAAATAGTCAAGGCTCAGTTAAAGGAAGTTATCATACTTTAGATTGCCTTTCGCTTCAGAGTTCCAGTGAGGCTAAAGCCATCTTCAAACGTTACTCTAATTAATAATTAATATTGTAGGTTGCAATTTTATAAAATCATCAACTTAAGCAAATTAGAGTTTTATTAATTATTTTCACTGGGTATTAGCCATCAAGCATTGAGATACTCATGCGCTGGTTATCTATTACTCTGCACAAACCATACGGATTTTGGAGTGTTGAGATGAAAAGAATCCTTATCTCCTTTTTTTGTCTATATGCCACTTGCGCTATAGCGCAGAAAAATCAAGAAGAGTCGATTGAAAAGTGGCCGCCGCAAGCGGCATACAGAAGCTATTTGCAAAACTACAAGGATATTGCTCTAACCTACTGCATTTCCGTCGCTTATAAGACATCACCAGAAGCCAGCAAAGATGCAATTGCCTCATCGAATGGAATCGATGCTTGGTCATACTATGCAATTCGTGATGAAGAATCCCCTATAATTGCACTGACAAAGCAGTACTTGCAAAAGAATTACAATGCTAAGGACGGAAAAAGCCGCTTAGACTTAATGAAGTGCATGGATATGTACCATAGTGAAGATCTTGACAAACTCGCGAAAGACTATGTACAGAGCCCTAATGATAATTGGGTGAAAGACAATCCGGTTAGAGTGAATGAAAAACCGTCTCGGAAATAACCAGTGAAAAGAATCTTACTGGCTGTGGCCATAGCCGTAACGTTGAACTCTAATGCAGCAACAAAAATTGACTACTCCCCTGCCGAATACCTCAAAAACTACGCGCTTAGCGTTTGTATCGCCGAGGGGTACTCAGCAAAAGAAGTCAAAAACGATGCCGCCGCCACCGCCAGGGGTTACATGGAGTTCGGCGATTATTCTCTGGAAGCGCATACCGCTGTCAGGGCGCTGGCAAAAGAATTTCTGGCAAAGCACTATGACAGCATGTCTGGGGAGCCGATGACGATGGCAAAGTGCATCGATCTTGTACATAGCCAAGCGTTGCAAGCCATCATCAAGAAGTACCAAGGGAAAGACGACAACTGATATCAGAATTAGTTATGAGAGAGCCGTTACCCTTGAGATGTTCAACGGAATTTCATTTCACCTTCTTATTCCATAATTCTTTCAATTAATAACAAAAGCATTTCGTAAAATTAAGACTACAACAAGCCTTAGTGAACGAGTTAAGAAACAACTTAACGGCTTGCCAAAATATCCGCCAATTTTGGCAAGCCAAAGATCGAATCATTAATTATTGCACTACCTCCTAATCAGCAGGAATGCCTTATGCGATTTTCCATTGTAAAAAATAAAAGCGGCCAGGTTCCGCCGCAGAGCAGTTGCGATTTTCTGCCGCCGGGCGGCACCATCGGCCGCAGCGTGGACAACAACCTGGTGCTGCCGGACGAAGAGCGCGCCATTTCCCGCCTGCAGGCGATCGTGCATATTTCCGCTGACGGCGAATGCCGCATCACCAACCGCGGCAACGTTACCCGCGTGCTGCTGAACGACATTCCGCTGGAACGTGGCCGCCAGGTTGAACTGCAGGACGGCGACGTGCTCGGCATCGACGATTACCAGATTGAAGTCAGCGCGCTGCACCAGCACGCCGCGCCACAGGCTCAACCGATGGCCAAGGCCGCCGCCGTTGCCGCTGCTGCGGCCCCAACAGCCGCCGCCAAAGAAAAATCCGCCGCGCCCATCCCCAACGAAATCTGGGACAGCCTGGTGGAAGAATTTACCCCGAATGCGCCGGCCGCCGTCACGCCGCCGCCGGTCGCCAATCCTGGCAACCACCCGCTGCTGGATACCCCCGCTCGCGAGCTGAACCCGGCCGATCCGCTGGCACAGCTGGCGGGCGATGTCGATCTGCGCCAGCTGCAGCAGCAGCAAACCGATCCGGCGGCGCTGTTCAACACCGACACCACCTTTGAGCGCGAACACATCCTGGCCGATACCACCCCCAGCGCGCTGCTGGCGGAGCAGGCTGCGCCAGCGCGGCCGGCAACCCCGGCTCAGAATGCGCAGCAACCGGAGCAAGAGCTGGATCCGCTGGCGCTGTTCGGCGGTTCATCCGCTCCCGCGTCGCCCGAGACGCTAAACAGCAACGATCCGCTGGGGCTGCTGATGGGCGGCGCCGTGCCGCTGGCTCAGCCGGACGAGCCGGTACAGCCGCCCGCGCCGCCGTCTTCGCCTCCGATCGCCGCACAACCGCAAGCGCCACGCCCAGAGCCGACGCCGCCACCCGTGCAGACGCCTGAGCCACAGCCCCAACCCGTGCCGCAGTTCAACCAGCAGGAACCGCCTGCGCAACCGCCGCGCCCGCGCCAGGGCAACCGCCTTGGCATCGATCCGGTCGCCTACCAGTCCGCTCAACGGCAGCACGCC
This sequence comes from Serratia sp. 4542, assembly GCF_016805595.1. Lineage (NCBI taxonomy): Bacteria > Pseudomonadati > Pseudomonadota > Gammaproteobacteria > Enterobacterales > Yersiniaceae > Serratia > Serratia sp. 4542. The sequence continues at coordinate 293,928 of NZ_RXKV01000010.1, read as the reverse complement.
GCCGCGCCGAATGGCGACACCTTAGAGGGGCCGCTGCTGACGGCGCTGTTGCAAGGCATCGGCCTCGACGATCTGCAGCCGCAGCCGCACTTCGACGAACGGCAGATCCGCCAGGCCGGCCGCCTGCTGAGCCTGTTCTCGCAGGGCACCGTCGCCCTGCTTTCATCCCGCTCGATCCTCAAGCGCGGCGTGAAGGCCGAGATGACCATGATCCTCGACGAGGCCAACAACCCGTTCAAGCTGCTGCCTTCGGGCAAAACGGTGCTGATGCAGATGTTCGGCAGCCAGATGCCGGGCTTTATGCCTCCGGAGCAGGCGGTGCGCGATGCGCTGATCGACCTGCAGGCGCACCAACTGGGGATGATCGCCGGCATCCGCGCCATCATCGCCGCCATGCTGCAGTCGTTCAACCCGGAGCGCCTCGAAGAGGAAGCGCGCAAGGAAGGCGTGGCGCCGCGTCTGTCGCTGCCCGCTAACCGCAAGGCTGCGCTGTGGGACTACTTCGTGAAGAACTATCAGCAAACCTCCGGCGAAATCGAGGACGATTTCCACACCCTGTTCGGCGAAGCCTTCCTGCACGCCTATGACGTTGAAGTGAATCAATACAAAGACTCACAGACCAAACCGGACGCGTAATGAATATCACCATAGCCTCTACCTCCAACCAGGGCGGCCGCGCCTCCAACCAGGATCAGACCGGCGAGGTGCTCGGCAACCGCGCCGCCTGCTTCGTGGTGTGCGACGGCATCGCCGGCTTTCCGGGCGGCGATATCGCCGCCAAACTGGCGCGCGACACCATTTTGCATAACTTCGACGGCGAAAAGCACCTGAACGCCCAAAGCATTCGCCAGCACATTACGCGCGCCAACGCCGCCATCCACCAGCAGCAGCGACAGTCGGACGAATACAGCAAGATGGGCACCACGCTGGTCAGCCTGTTTATCGATCGTGATTACCAGCTGGCCTACTGGGCGCACGCCGGCGACAGCCGCCTGTACCTGTTCCGCCGCGGCTACCTGCATGCCGTCACCACCGACCACAGCCTGATCCAGCAGATGCAGGACGCCGGCTATCAGACCAACGGCATCAACAGCAACCTGCTGTATTTCGCGCTGGGGCTGAACGAAGAGCGCGACGCCACCTACAGCGACGTGCTGCAGCTGGAAGACGGCGACGTTTTCCTGCTGTGCACCGACGGCTTCTGGCACAGCTTCAGCCAGGCCGAACTGGAACAGTCGCTGCACATGGTCAACTCCCCCAGCGAGTGGATCGCCCTGATGCAGCAGGCATGGAAGAAAAACAATAACAGCGATAACTACAGCGCTATCGCCGTCTGGATTGGCTCACCGCAGGAAACCACCCTGCTGCATTCGCTGGCGGATGCGGAACGGTTTCTGAGCCGCGACTGAGCAGCGCACATTCACAGCAAGGTTCACTATGAAATATTGGATGCCGGGGCTCGTCGCCCTGATGGCGGTACCGACCGCGCAGGCGATGAACTATCGCCTGGTTTACTCCCCCAGCCAGAAGCTGGAAGTGTTTATCGATGACGTCAAAAACAGCAATCCCGAAAGCTGGTGCGGCAAGAGCATCCCGCTGCGCATCGTCTCGGCGCAAAGCCAAGACCCGGCGGTGCTGAACGACTTTCTGCCGCGCGTCGGCAATCTGTTGGAAAAACAGTGCCCGAAAGCCGGCCACCTGCCCTGGACGCTGACCGACAAGCGCGGTGAAAAGCTGGCCAGCGGCGAAGCCGCCAAAGCGCGCGGCTGGAAACCGGTGGTCAAACAGGAGGCCGTCGAGCAGCCGGAAACCCCGCCGCAGCCGGCGATCCCTGCGGCGGTAGCCGTGACCTCTCCGCAGGCGGACACCGCGCCGCCTCAGCGTTTCAACCTGCCGCAGGGCTGCCACTTCCGCACCTTCTGGCATGACGACGCCAACGGCGGCGCGCTGTTCATTCCCGCCGGCGACGCGCTGCGCTGCGGCGAGGACGGCTGGCTGCAGGGCAGCGGCGCAGTCACGCTGCAACAGGGCGGCCAAACCCTCTCGCCGACGTTGTGGTTCCTGCAGGGCTATCCGCTGGCGCAGATTAACGGCGGCGATCGCCCGCTGACCGTCGTCAGCGCCAACGCCCAACGGCTGGTTCTGGGCGGTAACCCGCAGGCGCCGGGCAGCTTCCTGCTGCTGAGCTTCGAACCGAAGCTGCACGCCTGGGCGTTCAACGGCGAAGCGATCGTTGAAATGCCGCGCGTCGATGCCGCCGACGAGAACAAGGTCAAACAGCGCCTGCAGCAGGCGCAAACCGCCTGGCAACCGCTGCTGAGCGCCCCCGCTCCGCTGACCTTCAAGCTGGTGGAAAAGCTGGCCGCAGACCGGGTCGATCCCGCCAGCGGCAGCTACCTGTCGGTTAACGGCGCCACTCACTGATCATAAGGAAAGCCTGTGAAATCATTAGCAAGCATGTTGCAAGGCCAGTCGATCGGCGCGGCCATCACCGCCGTCGAAAACGAGATCAAGGGAAAACCGGCGGATGCCGACCTGCGCGCCGCGCTGGTGCAACTGCTGTGCCTGAGCGGCAACTGGACGCGCGCCAACGCGCAGCTGAAATCCTGGCAGGCGCTGAAACCGATCGCCCAACCGACCACGCTGCTGCTGATGCAGTCGGTCAACGCCGAGCTGCAACGCCAGGCGGTGTTCGCCGGCACGGCCGCGCCGGCGCTGCTGCGGCAGGATCAGCCCTGGCTGAAACTGATGGTGCAGGCGCTGCATCAGGATGCGCAAGGCGCAGCCGAACAGGCCCAGGCGCTGCGTGACGAAGCGCTGGAGGCCGCCCCGGCCGGCGCCGGGCGGTTAACGCTGGCCGAAGGCGACCAAGAACGGCAGCTGAGTTTCGACTGGCTGACCGACGGTGACGGCCGCCTCGGGCCGGTGTGCGAGCTGGCGCTGAACGGCGTTTACTACTGGCTGCCGTTTGCCGACATCGCCGCGATCCAGTTCCAGGCGCCGCAGAGCGCCATCGATCTGGTGTGGAGCCACGCGCTGGTGCGCCTCACCGACGGCCGCGAACAGGTGTGCCAACTGCCCGCCCGTTATCCGCTGGCCGAAGGCAGCGACGACGCGCTGCTGCTCGGCAAACGCACCGAATGGCAACCGCTGGGCGACGGCACCCACTATGCGGGGCTGGGCCTGAAAACCTGGCTCAGCGAAAGCGACGAATTCCCGCTGCACAGCCTGCGGCAGCTGAGCTTCGACGCGAGCGCCTGAACATGAACGATAAGCGCCCACCCCACTACGACGGCGGCGATCTGCGCCGCCAGGGCTATCGCTATCGTCAGGACAGCGAGCGCCTGACGTCGCGCGACAAAATGCAGCCGGTGCTGCTCGACATGCTGACCGACGACGAACCGCAGAAAAAGCAGGAAGCACAGGTGCGCAACCTGGTGTCGCACAGCGAGCTGCGCCGCCGGGTGCTGCGCGATCTGCAGTGGCTGTTCAACTGCGTCAACAGCGAATCCAATCTGGATCTCGGCGACTTTCCGCAGGTGCGGCGCTCCACCCTGAATTACGGCATCGCCTCGCTGGCGGGCAAGCGCATGTCGGATATCGAATGGCTCGACATTCAGCGCGCGCTGACCGAGTCCATTCTCCATTTCGAACCGCGCATTTTGCCCGAGGGGCTGCAGGTGCGCTGCATCTCGGACACCGGCTCGCTGGAGCTGCACAACGTGCTGTCGATCGAAATCAAGGGCCGCCTGTGGTGCGTGCCCTATCCGCTGGAGTTTCTGTTCCGTACCGACGTGGATCTGGAAAACGGCCACTTCGATCTGAAAGACATAGGGTAAGGCGATGGACAGTAAACTGTTAGACTATTACAACCGCGAGCTGGCCTATCTGCGTGAGATGGGCGCCGAGTTCGCCGAACAGTACCCGAAGGTCGCGGGCCGTCTCGGCATGCGCGGCATCGACGTGGCGGATCCCTATATCGAGCGCCTGATGGAGGGCTTCGCCTTCCTCACCTCGCGCGTGCAGCTGAAAATGGACGCCGAGTTCCCGCGCTTTTCTCAGCGCTTGCTGGAGATCATCTACCCCAATTACCTGTCGCCGACGCCGTCGATGGCGATCGCCGAGCTGCAGCCGGACAGCAGCAAAGGCGACATCAGCAACGGCTTCGTGGTGCCGCGCGGCACCATGATGGACAGCCAGACGCTGAAGAAAAGCGGCATCACCTGCAGCTATACCACCGCCCATGACGTCACGCTGCAGCCGGTGCGCATCGCCGGCGTCGAGCTGGGCGGCATTCCGGCCGATATCCCGCTGGCCTCGCTGGGGCTGCAGCACAGCGGCTGCGTCAGCGCGCTGCGCATTCGTCTCGAGTGCTACGAAAGCGTGACGCTCAACAACCTGCGGCTTGATCAGCTGATGTTTTACCTGGCCGGGCCGGACATGCAGGCGCAGCAGCTGCTGGAACTGCTGATGCAGCACAGCGTCGGGCTTGTCTGCCAAACGGTGGAGGCGCAGCCACAGCGGCGCACGCTGGCGCTGGACGGGTTGCGGCAGGAGGGCTTCGCCGCCGATCAGGCGCTGCTGCCCAACGACCTGCGCAACTTCGAAGGCTACCGGCTGCTGCAGGAATATTTCGCCTTCCCGGCACGCTTCCAGTTCTTCAGCGTCAACGGCCTGCGCCCGCTGCTGCAAAGCGTGCGCGAAGGGAAAAAGGCGCTGCGCCAGTTCGAGATCGTGGTGCTGCTGGATCGGCACGACGCCGCGCTGGAACGGGTGGTCGACGCCGCCCATTTGGCGCTGCACTGCACGCCGGTGATCAACCTGTTTCCGAAGGTCGCCGAACGCATCGCGATCAACGAAAAAAACCACGAATACCATCTGGTGGTCGACAATATCCGGCCGCTGGATTACGAAGTATTCTCGGTGCAGCGGCTCGGCGGCAGCGCCAGCGAAAAACGCTACGAGCAAGAGTTTCGGCCGTTTTACAGCACCCTGAGCGCGGACGACGGCAACTATGGCGCCTACTTCTCGCTGCGGCGCGAACAGCGCACGCTGTCGGAGCACGCCCGCCGCTACGGCACCCGCACCGGCTATGCCGGTTCGGAAGTGTTCGTGTCGCTGGTGGACGAGCGGCAATCGCCGTGGCACAGCGATCTGAAATACCTCACCGCCGACGTGCTGTGCACCAGCCGCGACCTGCCGTTGATGCTGCTGCAACAGGATCAGGGCAACTTCGTGATGCCCGACTCGATCCCGATCAAGCAGGTCTCGCTGCGCAAAGGCCCCACTCCGCCGCGCCCGGCGCTGGCCGAAGGCATGATCACCTGGCGGCTGATCAGCCAGCTGCAGCTGAACTACCTCAGCATGATGGACGGCGATCCGGAACAGGGCGCCGCCAGCCTGCGCCAGCTGATGGGGCTGTACGGCAACCTGAGCGAACCGGCGATCGCCAAACAGATCCAGGGCGTGCGCCACTGCAACCTGCGGCCGGTCTATCGGCGAGTGCCGGAGCCGGGCCCCATCGTGTTCGCACGCGGCATCGCCATCGATCTGACGGTCGATGAGCAGGCGTTCTCCGGCAACAGCCCTTACCTGCTCGGCAGCGTGCTGGAGCGCCTGTTCTCGCGCCTGGTGGCGATGAACACCTTCACCGAGATGACGCTCTCCAGCCAGCAGCGCGGCGAAATCGCCCACTGGCAGGCGCGCATGGGCAAAAGGACGCTGATATGAGCGCGGAGATGATTGCCACCGAACTGGCGCCGCCGCAGATCAACGCGCTGTATCGCCTGCCGGACGACTTCTGGCCGCGGCTGCGCAGCGCGCCTTACAAGCACGATCTGTTTCAGCTGCTGCGCCGTATCGACGCCCAGGGCGGCCAACCCTACCTGCTGGGGCGCGCGCCGCTGCCGCGTCACGAGATGCTGCGCCTGGGCCAGGAGCCGTCGCTGTCGTTCGCGCCCTCCACGCTGGCGCAGGTGGCGCCGCGCGCCAACAGCCCGCTGCACGACGTCTCGATCTTCAGCTTCGGCCTGTTCGGCCCCAACGGGCCGCTGCCGCTGCACCTGACCGAATACGTGCGCGAACGGGTGTACCACCATCAGGACACCACCCTGCTGGCGTTCACCAATCTGTTCCATCACCGGCTGACGCTGCTGTTTTACCGCGCCTGGGCCGACGCGCAGCCGACGGTGTCGCTGGATCGCCCGGACAACCGGCGCTTCGACGAATACCTGTCGAGCCTGATAGGCATCGGCCAGCCGGCGCAGCAGGAACGCGACAGCATCAACGCCCACGCCAAACATTTTATGGCCGGTCATCTGATTCGCCACAGCCGCGATCCGGAAGGCCTGAGCAAGATTTTGCAGCAGTATTTCAAGGTGCCGGTGCGCATCGTCGAAAACGTGCCGCACTGGCTGCGGGTGGAACCGCGCGAGCAGGCGCGGCTCAAGGCCGGGCGCGGTGCGCCGCGGCTCGGCGAGTCGGCCTTTCTCGGCATCGCGGTGCGCGATATTCAGCACAAATTCCGCATCGAGCTGGGGCCGATGCCGCAGCGGGACTATGACCGCTTCCTGCCCGGCGCCGACCTGTGCCGGCAGCTGCGCGACTGGGTGCGCCAATACCTGGGCATCGAGTTCGTCTGGGAAGTCCGTCTGATCCTGGCGAAGGAACAGGCGCACGGCCTCCAGCTCGGCGGCGCGCAGCGATTGGGCCTGAGCAGCTGGCTGGCCGACGATCGGCGGCAACGCGATCTCGACGATCTGATCTTCAGCCCTGAACCGCTGGAAAATCCGTTCTGACCCTATTTCGGCCGGCGCCCTGCGGCGCCAGGCCACTCTGAGACCTGAGGAAAACCATGTCTGAAATCAGCCGCTCGGTATTATTTGGCAAACTGGATAGCCTGTTATTCACCTCTCTGGAAAGTGCGACGGCGTTTTGCAAGCTGCGCGGTAACCCCTACGTCGAACTGGCGCACTGGCTGCATCAGCTGATGCAATCGCCGGACGGCGATCTGCAGCAGATCGTCCGCCACTTCGCGCTGGACGAGGCGCAGCTAGCGCGCGACATCGTCGAGGCGCTCGACCGCCTGCCGCGCGGCGCCAGCGCCATCTCCGATCTGTCCGAGCACATCGACAGCGCGGTAGAACGCGCCTGGGTCTATGGCTCATTGAAATTCGGCGCGGCGCGCATTCGCGGCGGCCACCTGCTGCTCGGCATCCTGAAAACCTACAGCCTGCGCCATCTGCTGAAGGCCATTTCCCCGCAGTTCGAGCGCATCAACGCCGATCTGTTGATGGAACAGTTCGCCGCCATCACCGCCCACTCGGCGGAAAACGCCCAGGATGCGCCGGCGGAAAGCAGCGCCGAGAACGTATCCGGCGCGCCGCGCAGCGGTGAAAGCGTGCTGGCGCAGTATGCCCAGGACCTGACCGCCAAAGCGCGCAACGGCGAGATCGATCCGGTGGCCGGCCGCGACGAAGAGATCCGGCAAATCATCGATATCCTGATGCGCCGCCGCCAGAACAACCCGCTGCTGACCGGCGAGGCCGGCGTCGGGAAAACCGCGGTGGTGGAAGGCCTGGCACTGCGCATCGTGGCCGGCGACGTGCCGCCGCAGCTGCGCGACGTGAAGCTGTGCCTGCTGGACATCGGCATGCTGCAGGCCGGCGCCGGCGTCAAAGGCGAGTTTGAAAAACGGCTGCAGGCGGTGATCGACGAAGTGCAGTCCAGCCCGACGCCGATCATCCTGTTTATCGACGAGATTCACACCCTGATCGGCGCCGGCGGCGCCCAGGGCACCGGCGACGCCGCCAACCTGCTGAAACCGGCGCTGGCGCGCGGCCAGCTGCGCACCCTCGGCGCCACCACCTGGTCGGAATACAAGAAATACATCGAGAAGGATCCGGCGCTCACCCGCCGTTTCCAGGTGGTGCAGGTACACGAGCCGAGCGAAGACAAGGCGCTGCTGATGCTGCGCAGCACCGTCAGCCCACTGGAGCAACACCACCGCGTGCTGCTGCTGGATGAAGCGGTAGACGCCGCGGTGCGGCTGTCGCATCGCTATATTCCGGCCCGCCAGCTGCCGGACAAGGCGGTGGCGCTGCTGGATACCGCCTGCGCGCGCGTGGCGGTCAGCCAACACGCCGAGCCTGCCCAGGTCGAAGACTGCCGCCACCGCATCGATGCGCTGCAGATAGAGTGGGATATCGCCCGCCGCGAGGCCAAGGTGGGCATCGGCGATCCCCTGCGCCCGCAGGAGATTGAAACCCAGCTGACCGCGCTACGCCAGGAGCTGGAACAGCTGACCGACCGCTGGCAGCAGGAGCTGGCGCTGATCCAAGAGATCATCACACGGCGCGCCCAGCTGCACCGGCAGGAAGAAGAGTCTACTGAAGAAGAGACACAGGCGCGCCCTGACGCCGACGCGCTGCGCGCCCAGCTGGGCGAACTGCAGCAGCAGCTGAGCGCGCTGCAGGGTGAAGCGCCGCTGATCTTCGCCGCCGTCGACGCCAACATCGTGGCGGCGGTAGTGGCCGACTGGACCGGCATCCCGCTGGGCCGCATGGTGAAAAACGAGATTGAGGCGGTGCTGCAACTCTCCGACACCCTGAACCAGCGCGTGATCGGCCAACGCCATGCGCTGGATCTGATCGCCCGCCGGGTGCGCACTTCGCGGGCGCGGCTGGACGATCCCAACAAGCCGGTCGGGGTGTTCCTGCTGGCCGGGCCGTCCGGCGTCGGCAAGACCGAAACCGCGCTGGCGCTGGCGGAAACCCTGTACGGCGGCGAGCAGAACGTCATCACCATCAACATGAGCGAATTCCAGGAGTCGCACACCGTTTCGACGCTGAAAGGCGCGCCCCCCGGCTATGTCGGCTACGGCGAAGGCGGCGTGCTGACCGAGGCGGTGCGCCGCCGCCCATACAGCGTGGTGCTGTTGGACGAAATCGAGAAGGCGCACCCGGACGTGCATGAAATCTTCTTCCAGGTGTTCGACAAGGGCTGGATGGAGGACGGCGAAGGCCGCCATATCGATTTCCGCAACACCATCATCATCCTGACCTCCAACGTCGGCACCGAGCTGATCGCCGGGCTGTGCAGCGATCCGGAGCTGCTGCCGGAGCCGGAAGCGCTGAGCGGCGCGCTGCGCCAGCCGCTGCTGTCGGTGTTCCCGGCCGCCTTGCTCGGCCGCCTGCTGGTGGTGCCGTATTACCCGCTGACCGACGCCACGCTGGGCAACATCGTGCGCCTGCAGCTGGGGCGCATCCAGCGTCGCCTGGCGGAGAATCACGACATCGTCTGCACCTTCGACGACGCGGTCATCGAGCAGATCGTCAGCCGCTGCACCGAGGTGGAGTCCGGCGGCCGCATGGTCGACGCCATCCTGACCAACACCCTGCTGCCGCAGATCAGCCACACCCTGCTGACCGGCAGCGCCAACGACCAGCGCTATCGCCAGCTGCATATCGCGCTGCAGAACCACGAATTCATTTGTCAATTTCAGGCATAACGCCGCGGCCGCCGAGACGGCGGCCCTTTGAACACAGAGAGTCATCACTATGTCGGGAACCGGGATAACCAAACCGAATTCGAACAGCCTGCCGAGCGGCTATCGATTCAACGAATTCGAGATCCAGGAAGCGATCGGCGAAGGCGGCTTCGGCATCGTCTACCGCGCCTACGATCACCAACTGGAACGCACCATCGCCATCAAAGAGTACATGCCGACCTCGCTGGCGAAACGCAACGACGATCTCAGCATCGGGCTGCGCGGCGAGCGCTTCGGCAAAACCTTCCAGGCCGGGTTAAACAGCTTTATTCAGGAGGCGCGCCTGCTGGCCCGCTTCTCGCACCCCGGCCTGCTGCACGTGCTGCGCTTCTGGGAAGAGAACGGCACCGCCTACATGGGCACCCAGTTCTACAGCGGCACCACGCTGAAGAACCTGCAGGCGCAGCAGCCGGAGAAAATCGACGAGGCGTGGATCCGTCGGCTGCTGCCGCCGCTGTTCAGCGCCATCAACACCATCCATCAGGAAGGTTACCTGCACCGCGACATCTCGCTGGATAACATCCAAATTCAGGAGAGCCAGCTGCCGGTGCTGCTGGACTTCGGGTCGGCGCGCAAAGAGATCGGCAACCTGTCGGACGAAACGGAGATCATGCTGAAGCCGGGCTTCGCACCGATCGAGCAGTACACCGAGAACAGCGACGGCGAACAGGGACCCTGGACCGATATCTACGCGCTGGGCGCCGTGCTGCACACGCTGATCGTCGGTTCGCCGCCGCCGGTCAGCGTGGTGCGCAGCATCGAAGACAGCTACCAGCCGCTGGCCGAGCGTCGCCCCGTCGGTTACTCGCCGGAACTGCTACGCACCGTCGACCGCGCGCTGGCGCTGAAGCCGGAAGACCGTCCGCAGACCATCGATGAAATGGCCGAGCTGTTGCAGCTGCCGATCGCCGATGAAAACGAAATCGTCAGCACCCCGGCCGCCGCGCCAGAGAACCTGCTGGTGGCCGCCAACCCGGCTGCCGCCGCAGCAGCCGCCGGCGCCGTTACCGCGCGCAGCACCCAATTCTCGCGGCCGATGATGGCCGGCGCCGGCGTCGCGGCGCTGCTGGTGATCGGCACCGTCGCCTGGCTGAGCGGCGGCAAAGACGATGCCCAGGCCGTAGCGCAAAATACCGAGGCGTCACCGGCGCAGAAAACCCTGACGGAGCAGCCGAGCGCGCCGCAAACCGCGCCATCTGCGCCGGTGGAACCAGAAAAGGCGGCGCCGCCACCGCAGCCGGTGGCGCTGGTGTACTTCAAACTGCAGCCGGGCGAACAGGTCAGCCTCGACGGCAAGCCGCAGCAGGTAACGCCGGGCGAAAACGGCTTCGCCAGCCTGAATCTGGCGCCGGGACGTTATCAGCTGGAGATCCGCCACAACGATCGGCTCCGCCGGCAGCAACTCAGTATCGACACCGCCGGCACCTGGCTGGTCAATCCGGCCACCGCCGGTTAATTCCGTTCTGAAGCCCCGCCGCGGCGGGGTTTCACCTATTTCATGAGACTGACGCACCGCTGCCCACCCTCATTGGCCGCGCGGCAAGGCCGCTGCAACGCTGGGGTAAGCAGAACACGACGTCAATCACAGAGGACGTTCTCATGTTGGATCGCATTATTGCGCACACGCCGCTGGGCCAGGAGCAGCTGCTGTTCCGCTCACTGGACGGCATCGAAGCGCTTTCCACCCCTTTCGACTTCTCTATTGAACTGCTGAGCACCGACGCGCGGCTCGATCGCAAAGCGCTGCTCGGCCAACCGCTGACGCTGGAGATCCCGACTCAGGGCTTTCTCAGCGCCCCGCGCTACCTGAACGGCAAGATCACCGCCATCGCCGTCAGCAGCGAAGAGATCGGCGGCACCCGCTACGCGGTGTATAGCCTGCACGTGCAGCCGGATCTGTGGCCGATGACCAAGGACCGCAACTTCCGCATCTTCCAGGAACAGACGGTGCCGCAGATCGTCAAGACCCTGTTGGCGGAGCACAACGTGCAGCTGGAAGATCAGCTGACCGGCGACTATCGCCTGTGGGGCTACTGCGTGCAGTACAACGAAAGCAGCTTCAACTTCATCAGCCGCCTGATGGAGCTGGAGGGCATCTATTACTATTTCAAACACGAGATGGGCAAACACACGCTGGTGCTCGGGGATGCGCCCCACCACCACCAGCCCTATCCCGGCTACGAGATGATCCCCTATCACCTGACGCCGTCCGGTGGCAGCACCAGCGAGGAAGGCATCAGCCAATGGACGTTGTCCGATCGCGTCACGCCGGGCATCTACAGCCTGGACGACTACGATTTCCGCAAGCCGAACGCCTGGCTGTTCCAGGCGCGGCAAAACCCGGTCTCGCCGACGCCGGGGCAGATTGACGTCTACGACTGGCCGGGCCGCTACACCGAGCATCAGCAGGGGGAGTTCTACGCCCGCGTGCGCCAGGAAGCCTGGCAGGCCGAACATCAGCAGATCCGGGGCACCGCCACCGCGCTGGGCATCGCTCCCGGCAGCACCTTTACGCTGTATAACGCCCCGCACGCCGACGACAACCGCGAGTACCTGACGCTGCAGGCCAACTACCATCTGAAAGAGAACCGCTATGCCAGCGGCGACGATCAAAGCAGCGAACACCGTATCGACTTCGTCGTGCTGCCGGCGGACGTGCCCTGGCACCCGCCGCAGCAGGCCACCTGGCCGAAAACCCACGGGCCGCAGACCGCACGGGTGGTCGGCCCGGCCGGCGAATCGATTTGGACCGACAAATACGGCCGCATCAAGGTGAAATTCCACTGGGACCGCTTCGGGCCGAAGGACGACGGCAGCTCTTGCTGGGTGCGCGTCTCCAGCGCCTGGGCCGGCCAGGGCTACGGCGGCGTGCAGATCCCGCGCGTCAACGACGAAGTGGTGGTGGACTTTATCAACGGCGATCCCGATCGGCCGATCGTCACCGGGCGCGTTTATAACGAAGCCAGCATGCCGCCGTGGGCGCTGCCGGCCGCCGCCACCCAGATGGGCTTTATGAGCCGCACCAAGGACGGCACCGCCGACAACGCCAACGCCCTGCGCTTCGAAGACAAGGCCGGCGCCGAACAGGTGTGGATCCAGGCGGAACGCAACATGGACACCCAGGTCAAAAACGATGAGAGCCACACCATCGATAACGACCACACCCACCTGGTGGGCGGCAACCAGATCAAACGGGTGGTGCTCAATCAGGCCACCGGTGTCAAAGGCGATGCCTCCGCGCTGACCGGCAAAACCCGCAGCGACGCCGTGGTTAACGCCTTTACCCTCGGCTCCGGCGAATCGCTGCGGCTGGAGTGTGGCGAAAGCGTGATCGAGCTGCTGGCGAACGGCCAAATCAACATCACCGGCACCAGCTTCAATATCACGGTGAAAGAGGACGGAGAGATCAATACCGGCGGCCAGCTGGATCTCAACCAGCCCGGCGGCGCCGCACGCACCGCCGCACCGGGCGGCGGCCATCAGGCGGCGATCCAGAGCGCCGTCGATCAGCTGTTCCCTAAAGAGTAGCCAAGTGGTACGCCGGGAAAGCCGGTTAACGCAGCCTCTCGGGCGGCGGCAGCGGCGCCGGCTAAACCGGCTGCCGCTGTAACCCCTTTTGGCAACGAGGTGAATGAGCTGGCGGCAAAGTCACCGACGTTGAGTCAAAACAACGGGCTGAATCTGTACCGTTCATCGATTCAGCCTTCCTTCGCATCACCCCACCCTCACCACTTCTTCACCGTCTGGTAAATATCGAGGTCGAAATAGCCGTCGGCTTCGCAGTCGTTGAGATAGTGTTCGTAGCTCACCCCCTCAACCGGCTGGTAGCCGCTGGCCGGCAGCAGCTTCTGATAGAACTCGCCCCACACCCGCTCGAAGTCGCCATCGCTGATGCGCACGTGGTAAACCGCATACTGCCCGGCGGGCAGCGTCTGCACGGTCACGCCCTCGCTGCCTGCCGGCAGCGCGAAATCGTCCGCCACGCTTATCACTACGTCGGCACGCAGCTTTTCCGGCGCCACTTCCGCCGGATCGTCCCAATACAGTACCAGCCATTTGCCGAACGGCACGCCGTGGCGCTGCCGCCATGCCAGCAGTTGCTGCGAGCCCTGCGGGATCGTCTGCGGATACGGCCCCACGACTCTGACCCCCACCACCTTCTCCGCCGCCTTATCGATAATCCTCACGCTCATCGCCCTTATCCTCCCACATTATTTCAGGCGCCAATTTCGGTGCGCACGTCCAGCAACTCGGGGAAAAAGGTCAGGTCCAACGCCTTTTTCAGGAAGCTGACGCCGCTGGAACCGCCGGTGCCCGACTTAAAGCCGATGATCCGCTCCACCGTTTTCATATGGCGGAAGCGCCACAGGTGGAAGCTCTCTTCGATATCCACCAGCTTCTCCGCCATTTCATAGGCTTCCCAGTAGGTTTGCGGGTTGTCGTAGATCACTTTGAACGCCGGCAGCAGATCCGGGTTGCGCTGGTAGGGCTGCGTCCAGTCGCGCTCGAGGCACTCCTGCGGGATCGGCAGGCCGTGGCGCGCCAGGTACAGCAAGTATTCGTCGTACAGGCTCGGCGCTTCGAGGATCGCCTTCAGCGCCGCGTGTTTTTCCGCATCGCTGCTGAACACCGCCAGCATCGCCGCATTCTTGTTGCCGAGCAGGAACTCGATCGAGCGGTATTGATGCGACTGGAAGCCCGACGAGCTGCCCAGCACGTCGCGAAACTCGACGTATTCCGACGGCGTCAGCGTTTCCAGCACCGCCCACTGTTCGAACAGCAGCCGTTGGATCTGTTTGACGCGCGCAAGGATTTTGAAGCAGTGGCTGAGTTTGTCCTGCTGCACCAGCCGCACCGCCGCTTGCAGCTCGTGCAGCATCAGCTTCATCCACAGTTCGGAGGTTTGGTGCTGTATCACGAACAGCATTTCGTCATGATGCGGCGGGTTGGAGAGCGGGTGCTGGCAGTCCAGCAGCGAGTCCAGGCACAGGTAGTCGCCGTAGCTCATGCGTTTGGAAAAATCGGTGACAATCGCGCTTTCTAATTCCCGTTTGTTCATCTGTGATCTCCGTTGCGCCCAGCGCCCCATCGGCCTGGAACGTGCCGCAAAGAGAAAACAATAGTACAGAACCCGCCGCCCCGAAGGGCGATAAACGAGAGGTGCTTCGCAGATCTCACTCATCTGCGCCGCCCCTCTCGCCCCGCTTTACCCTATCAACCCAAACAGATCGTTGAGCGACTCGCTCATGGTCGGATGGGTAAACAGCTGATCGCGCAGCCGGGTATAGGGCAGCCCGGCGTCCATCGCCGTTTTGACGATGTTGATCATCTCGTGGGCATCGCGGCACAGCAGCGCCACGCCGAGGATCTGGCCGGTCTGCGCATCGACCACCGCCTTCAGCAGGCCGCGCGTGTCGCCCAACACGCGGGCGCGCGGGATCGCCGCCGCCGGCAGCGTGGCGACCTTAATGTCGCGCCCCTGCTGCCGGGCCTGATCTTCGCTGAGGCCGATGCGCGAGAAGCTGGGTGTGATGAACACCGAGTAAGGCACTGCGCCGCGATCGGCCGTGCTGCGTTTACCCGCGCCGAACAGGCTGTCGCGCACAATGCGGAAATCGTCCAGCGAGATATAGGTAAACTGCGGCCCGCCGTTGACGTCCCCCAGCGCCCAGATATGCGGCACGCTGCTGCGCAGCTGCGCATCCACCCGCACGGCCCCACGCTCATCCGTCTCAACTCCGGCGCGCGCCAGCTGCAAACCGGCGGTGTTCGGCACGCGCCCGGCCGCCACCAGCAGCGCATCGAACGACTGCACGCCGCCCTGATGCACCACCTCAACGCCCCCTTCCACATCGCGCACCTGCTTCACGCCGGCGTTAAACGTGAAGCTCACCCCGGCGTCGCTCAGGATTTGCTGTATCGCCTGCGCCATATCGCGGTCTTCCCGGCCGAGCAACGCGCCCGCCTCTTCGAATACCGTTACGGCGCTGCCGAACTGCGCGAACATCGAAGCGAACTCCAGCCCGATATAACCGCCGCCGATAATGCCCAACCGCGCGGGCCGCTGCGTCAACTGCAGCAGGCCGGTGCTGTCGTAACTCCGCTGCGAACGATCCAACCCGTCGATCGCCGGCCAGCGGCTGACGGCCCCGGTGTTGATGAAGATGCGCTCGCCGCTCAGCACCTGCGTTCCCGCCGCACCCTGCACGCTGATGCGGTGCGGATCGATAAACTCCGCCCGTCCGTCGATCACCGTGACCGGTTCAAGCCCCGCCAGGTTTTGATAGTTTTTCTCCCGCAGCAGGCCGGTCACCTGCCGCTTGCGCGCCATCGCCTGGCTGAACGCCTGTTCGCCCGGCCCGTGAAGCTCGGCATCGTGCACCAGCGTTTTGGTCGGGATGCAGCCGATGTTGATGCAGGTGCCGCCATACATCTGCGCCGACGCCTCCACCATCGCCACGCACCATCCCTGCCCGGCCAGAAAGGCCGCCAGCGTTTTGCCGGCCTTGCCAAAACCGATGATAATCGCCTGATAATCGTACATTGTGTCGCCTCGTCTCGTGATGTTTATCGCCGTTCTATCAGCGTATTGCGGCCTCAACTAACCGCTCCAGCGGCCTCAGCGCCGCGATCTGTCGTTCGTCGGCCCCGGCGCTCCGTTTCAGACTTTCCGCCGGGTGGTAGCTGACCTGCGTTTTGCCCCGCTCGTCTTGCGCAATCAGCACCCTGAACGGCAGATCCAGCGCCAACGCCGGCCGCGCCAGCATCAGCGGCGTGCCCGCCAGCGGGTTGCCCAGCACCAGCACCGTGGTGGGCGGCATCGTCAGATGATGCTCACGCGCCGCTCTCGCGTGATCGAACTCGGCAAACAGCGTCACGCCCTTCTGCTCGGCCGTGCTGATAATGCGCTGACGCGTTTCCTGATAAGCGTAGGCGCTCTCTACCGTTCGGGTTTCTTGCCCCTTTGTCCCCTCCGCCACTGCAGAACAGGCCAGCAGCATCAGGCTGCCGGCCACGGCCCGGTTCATGACGCTCATGCGACCTTCCCCCGCCACTGTTTCTCGAGCACACTGCGCGCCGAATCCGCCATGATCATCACCGCACCCGCCAGCATCAGCGTGTCCTTCAGCACCAGGCGCCCGGCGCCGGAGAGATAAGGGAAGCCGTGATGCGCATCGCCCAGCGCGGGCACCCAGGCCTCCGGGGTGGTGATCAAAAAGGTCAGCGTCACCAGCGGCGTGCAAAAGGAGAGCATGCCGCCCAACAGCCCCAGCCATTTGGAGAACGGGTTGGCGAGCACCAGCAGCGCGATCGCCACCTCCACCACGCCCAGGCCGTTGGAGAAGCCATAGGTATTGTTGGCCTGCTGCCAGGCGCGGGCGGCGAGGTTCAGTTCGCCTTCGTGCGTCAGGTGCGCCTGATAGTCCTGCGGCATGTCATAGAAAAACGACATCAGCGGGCTGTTGGCGACGAACGGCGTGATGCTGTCCGCTTCGTAAGGGATGAATTTGAGCAGGCCAATCCATAAGAAGACGATGGCGATGCTGAGGCGAATCAGCGTTAATCCCAGCTTGTCGCCCTTGCTCAGAAAGAATAGTATTTTCATTACCGGCTCCATGTCATTGATAACTCATGCATCGCAGCGGCGCCCTCCGCATCGCTGCACTATCGAACCGATCTTAGTGCTTCGCATTACGCCGGCCCATTGCCGAAACAATCAGCTTCTTAGCCAGGAGTCTCAAAATGGATCCGCTCAGCCAACTGTTGATGCTTAACGACATGCGCGGTTACGTGGCGCGTGATTGCCATTTCAGCGGCGAGTGGCGCTCGCCGCATGCCGCCGGGGAGTGGAGTCAGATCCGCTGGCACATGGTGCTGGCGGGCAGCTGTCGGCTGGAGATCCCCGGCGGCCGCCCGGTACCGCTGGAGCAAGGCAGCCTGCTGTTCTTGCCGCACAACTCCGCCCATCGCCTGCTGCCGGAGGGGGCCGACAGCGCCACGCACCTGCTGTGCGGCGTGCAAATCTTGCCGCACAGCGCATCGCCGCTGCTGGCGAGCCTGCCGGAATGTTTGCTGTTCAACAGCCGCCAACAGGGGCAGTTGACGCTGCTGCAGGCGACCGGCCAGCTGCTGAGCGATGAGTTCAGCCAACAGGGCCAGGGGCACAACGCCATTGTCAGCCAGACCATGGCGCTGCTGTTCGCGCTGGCGATCCGCGCCTGGCTGGCCCAGCCGAATCAGAGCGGCAATCTGGTCGCCGCGTTGCTGCATCCGCAGTTGGGCAACGTGGTTGAACAGATGCTGCGCCGCCCGCAACACCCCTGGACGCTGGTGGAACTGAGCGAACGGGCCCATATGTCGCGCGCCAACTTCGCCCGCGTCTTTCGTCAGGTCACGCAGCAAACGCCGCTGCAGGCCCTCACCGCCATCCGCATGCAGCTGGCGGCCCGGCTGCTGGCGCGCCAGGCGTTGCCGCTGAGCCGTATCGCCGAACAGGCCGGCTACTCGTCGGAGGTGGCGCTGCATAAAGCCTTCACCCGCCACTTCGGCCTGACGCCGGGAAAATTCCGCCAGCAGGCCGCCGAGACACCGCCGGACATGTGCCCCATCTCGGCATAACCTCCCGCCCCGCCTTACTGTTTAGTAAACAACGTGGCCGCCGCCTGACGATTCTCACAAATGCGCGATCCCATGCGCGCGGTGCCCCGGTTGTGGCTTGCCTGCGGCCGGCTTCCCTTATAGATTGCAGGCTAACGGCAGGCAGCAAGGTATCGGCAAATGGCAAATATTCGTGATGTCGCACGGTTGGCCGGCGTGTCCATCAGCAGCGTGTCGAACCTGCTGAATAACCGCAGCCACCAGATGAGCGCGCAGACCCGTGAGCGCATCGAACAAGCGATGGCGACCCTGGGATACCGGCCGGCCCGGGCGGCGGCGGTGCCCGCACCGCAGGCCAAGATCATCGGCCTGCTGCTGCCGTCGATCGTCAACCCGAGCTTTTCGGCGCTGGCGCATGCGATCGACGGTGCGGCGCGGGCTCACCGCTACCGCGTCTTGCTCGGCAACGCCTACCGCCAGGAACAGGAAGAGGCCGCGTTTATCGACGATATGTTCCTGCATGGCGTGCGCGGCATCATCGTGGCGGCGAGCGACATTCGCCAGACTCATTTTGTCCGGGCCGCCGAGCGGGGCATGAAGATCGTCAGCTACGACAATCCGTTTCCCGAACGGGCAGCCATCGATACCCCGCTGTTCGACAGCGTATCGATGGACAATGTCGCCGCCGGGCGCCTGGCCGCGCAGCACCTGCTCGAACGCGGTTGCCGACACATCGTGTTCGCCACCGAAGCGACGCTCACCGTCGG
The DNA here is from genome assembly GCF_016805595.1 of Serratia sp. 4542. Taxonomy (NCBI): domain Bacteria; kingdom Pseudomonadati; phylum Pseudomonadota; class Gammaproteobacteria; order Enterobacterales; family Yersiniaceae; genus Serratia; species Serratia sp. 4542. The sequence continues at coordinate 275,016 of NZ_RXKV01000010.1, read as the reverse complement.
GCGCAGCCACAAAATCGACGGTTTTCTAAGTGCGCTGGGGCACAGCCTGAGCGAACGCCAACGGGTGATCGAAGGCAAAGCCAACAGCGCCTACGGCGACACGGAAATGTTTGAATTGGGGCTGACGCTGGCGCCGCGCGTGCTCGCGCTGACGCCGCGCCCGGACGGTATCGTGGCGATTAACGATGCGCTGGGCATCGGGCTGATGGTGGGGGTGCGCGCCGCCGGCGTCCAGGTACCCGCAGACATCTCGGTGATCGGCATCGATAATATCGCGCTGGCCGGCCTGGCCGAACCGGGGCTGACGTCCGTCAGGCCGCCGCTGGCGGAGATGGCGCAGCTGATGGTCGAGCGCCTGATCGGCCGCATCAACAATGATGCGCAACCGCCCGGCGAGTTTCTCTTCCCGCCGACGGTCATCAGCCGGCGCTCGGTCAAAGCCGCCGGCTAACTGAAATAACAGCGTCTTCCCAGGCGATGCGCAGCGGCATCGTCCGGATCGGTGTCAGCCAAAAACAAAGGAAAAGGCCGTCGCGCTTAAGGGATGCCCGCGCCTCAATGAATCAGCGTCGTGCCGTTATTTAACGTTCAGCTCAGGGTTATGGGCCGGGCCTCTATTATTCCGATTAACCACATTGGAAATATCAAAATGAAAATAAGCAAGCCGCAGGATATTGAACGCAGCGCTATCAGGAAATTGACGCTGCATATTGTCCCCCTCATGATTTTATTGTATTTCCTGGCCTTTCTCGATCGCAATAACATGGCCTACGCCGCCAAAGCGCTGGAAGATAACCTGGGCCTGACCGCCTCGGCCTTCGGCTTCGCCTCCGGGATTTTCTTTATCGGGTATTTTCTGTTTGAAATACCCAGCAACGCCGGCACCATTAAATTCGGCCCGCGCATCTGGTTCGCCAGAATATTAATTTCCTGGGGCATCTTCGCGACCCTGCTCGGCTTTGTACGCACGCCGCTGGAGCTGTATATCTGCCGTTTTATGCTGGGCGTGTGCGAAGCCGGATTCTTTCCCTCGGTGGTGTATTACTTCACGGTGTTCTTCCCGGAAAAATACCGCACCAAAATTCTCGGCATGTTCATCATCGTCCAGCCGCTGTCCAACGCCGTCGGCTCGCCGATTTCCGGCTTTATTCTCAATATTCAGCATGATTGGTTCGGGTTCGCTCCCTGGCAGCTGCTGTTTATCCTCGAAGGGCTGCCGCCGATCGTCATCGGCCTGCTGATCCCGTTCCTGATCAAGAACTCGCCCAAGGACGTCGGCTATCTGAACGTGGAGGAAAAGGCCTGGCTGATGAGCAACGCCGGCCGCTCCAAATCCGGCTCTAAAATCACGCTGGGCGACTTCCTGAAAGGGATTAAAAACAAGAAATACCTGCTCTACGCACTGCTCAACTTCGGCATGGTGTGCGGCATTTATGGCTTCGGCACCTGGCTGCCGTCGATCATTACCGCCCTTTCCGGCAGCGATATCTTCCGCGTTAGCCTGCTGGCGCTCATTCCCTACGGACTGGCCGCGCTGCTGGTGTACCCGTGGAGCCTGTGGGCCAGCAAAACCAAAAAGCTTGGCGTGTTCGCCGGCCTCAGCATGGTGGTCGCCGCTATCGGCCTGATGGGGGCGGTAACGTTTTTTAAATACGATCCGCTCGTCGCGCTGTCGTTCCTGTGCATCGCCGCCATCGGCATCTACACCGCCGTACCGCCGTTTTTATCCATGCCCGCCAACATTTCCACCGGCGCAGCCGCGGCCGCCGGGCTGGCGGTGGTCAGCTGCATCGGCAATATCGGCGGCTTCGTCGCGCCTTATGCGGTGGGCGTATTGAACGATCTGACCGGCAGCAGCGCGCCGGGGCTGTTTTTCCTGGCCTCGTGCCTGCTGGCCACCGGGTTGATCTGCATTTTCTACTGCGCGAAACAGCGTGAAGGCGTCATCAATGCTTAACGAACAATAAGGAGTCAATCATGGGCGATCTTGCAGGCAAAAAGGTCTTTATCACCGGGGCGGAACAGGGCATCGGCCGCGCCACCGCAGAGCGGTTGATCAAGGCCGGTTGCGACATCTATTTTCACTATCACAGCGACGAAAGCGGCCCCAAAGCGCTGGTGGCGCTGGCCCATTCATTGGGGCAAAAGGCCGCTTACGGCTACGCCGATCTCATCGATACCGACGAAACGCTGCGCTGCGTCTCGGCCGGCGCCGAGTTTCTCGGCGGCATCGACATTCTGGTCAATAACGTCGGCGGCATCGTCGGGCGCAAATGGTTGGGCGAGATCGAGCGCGCCTTTTGGCAAACCGTAATCGACGTGAACATGACCACCATGCTGAACGTGACCCAGAGCGCGCTGCCGTTCCTGAAGGCGGCAAACGGCGCCAGTATCGTCAACCTGGCCTCGCAGGCCGGCCGCGCCGGCGGGCACTCCGGCTCGCTGGTCTATTCCGCCACCAAGGGTGCGGTGCTCACCTGGACGCGCTCGTTGGCAGCGGAGCTGGGTGAATACGGCATCCGGGTGAACGCGGTGGCGCCCGGCCTGATCCTCGGCACCCGTTTCCATAATCGCCACACCACCCAAGCATCGGCGGAGGAAACCGTTCGCGCCATTCCGCTGGGCCGCGCAGGCACGCCGGACGACGTGGCGCGTGCCATCGCCTTCCTGGCGGCGGAATACGACGGCTTCATCTCCGGCGCCACCCTCGACATCAACGGCGGCATCTACCGCATGTAGTTCAACCGCGGGCGGCACGGCTGCCGCCCTCTCATTCAGGAATCGCTTTATGATCAAATCCGCCATCACCCACCCGCCGCTGCTCGCCGCGCTGGCGCAATGCGGGCATAAAACTCAGGTGCTGATCGCCGACGGCAACTACGCCTGCGTGACCCACGCGCCGAAAGACGCCACCGTGGTCTATCTGAACCTGGCGCCCGGCACGCTCGCCGCCCCGCCAATCCTGGAAAAACTGCTGGCCTGCATCAACGTGGAAAGCGCCACGCTGATGGCCTGCCCGCCGGACTTCACCAACACCATCGAAGCCGAATACCGACAGCTGCTGCCGGCGCATTGCCCGGTAGAACACCTGCCGCGTGAGGATTTTTATGCGGCGGTCAAATCGGATCGGACGCTGCTGGTGATCGCCTCCGGCGAACAGCGCCGCTTCGCCAACCTGCTGCTGACGGTGGCGCCGGTGGTGTGACACGCGAATTATTTTTCGTCTGAAAACGTCCCCAACCGCACCACCGGAATGTCCGCCAAGCGGGTGGTGTAGGCCGGCGACAGCATGTCGCGCTTCATTTGCCACGGCTTGACGATCCCCTGCCCGGCGAACCACACGCGCCCACGCCCCTCCTGATTCAGGCGATCGAGGGTCGCCATCAGCCGCTCGCTGTTGCGGCGCGGCGGGCAGTCGTCGAACAGATCGATCTGCGCCATGGCGGCGGCGCTGAAATCCCCCAGCACCACGCCGCCCTTCAGGTAACGCCGTCCTTCCTGCCAGATGCTTTCCAGCGCACGCACCGCCATGGCGATGATGTCGCGGCTGTCGTTGCTCGGCGTTTGCAGCCGGGCGGTGCCCATATTGCTGTAATACCCCTCGCCTGCCGAATGCGGGCTGGTTTTGATAAACACCGACACGTTGCGGCAGTAGCGCTTTTCCTGCCGCAGCTTTTCGGCGGCGCGTTCGGCATAGCTGCAGATCGCCTCGCGCATGTGCGGGTAGTGCGTCAGCCGCTGGCCGAACGAACGGGAGCAGATGATCTGCTCTTTGGCGGCCGCCTCATCTTCCCACCGCAGGCACGATTCGCCGCGCAGCTCGCGTATCGTACGCTCCAGCACCACGCTGAAGGTTTTACGCGCCAGCCGGGTATCGCAGTCCGCCAGCTGCAGCGCGGTATGAATGCCCATCGCCTGCAGCTGGCGAGTCAGGCGGCGGCCCACGCCCCACACCTCTTCCACCGGGATCAACGCCAGCAGCCTGCGCTGGCGCGCCGGATCGGATAAATCCACCACGCCGCCGGTGCCGCGCCATTTCTTGGCGGCGAAGTTGGCCAGTTTGGCCAGCGTTTTGCTCGGCGCAATGCCGACCCCGACCGTCAAATGCAGCTCGCGCCGGATGCGATCGCGCACCCGCTGGCCGAACGGCTCCAGCGCTTCGCAATGCGCCACGCCGTCCAGCCGCAGAAAGGCTTCGTCCAGCGAGTAGATCTCCACCGCCGGCGCCATCTCTTCCAGCGTGTCCATCACCCGGCGGGACATGTCGGCGTACAGCGCGTAGTTGGAGGAGAACACCGCGACGTTGCGGCGGCGCATCTCCTCTTTGATTTTGAAATAAGGCGCGCCCATCGGCACGCCCAGCGCCTTCGCCTCGGCGCTGCGGGCGATCACGCAGCCGTCGTTGTTGGACAGCACGATCACCGGCCGCCCGCGCAGATCGGGCCGAAAGATGGTCTCGCAGGAGGCATAGAAGCTGTTGACGTCTACCAGGGCGAACATGGTTGCCGACCTTTCATCGTCAGTGGGTTGTTATTCATAACGGCACCAGATTACTGTTTATACATACAGTATTTGTATTTTTCTGGCGACGATCAAGTAGAAACCACCCCATCGCTGCTATCCGTTTGATGCGCTTTGGCTTTTAACTCAGCCTCCGTTTACCTGGAGCCGAGTTTTTCATTAATGGCGAACTTCACGCAGATCGAAACGAATCGGAATGGTCACGCTGAATTCCGCCTGCCCCGCTGCGATCTCGTTGCCGGGTGCGGGCAGTGGAGAAGCGCGCTGCGGTAACTGAAGCGCCTCCCGGTCGAGCGAAGCAACCCTACTCGATCGCAATAGCTTCACACCCAGCACGTTCCCCTGTCGATCCAACGTCACGGCAACCTGAACAATACCCTGGCGCTGCTGGCGTACCGCCAGAGCCGGGTAGCGTTTGAAACGGCTCAAATGCGCCAACAGCAGGCCGCTCCAGACCGAGGCATCCTGGCTCGGCTGCGACGCCACGCTGGTTTGCGGTGCGGCAACACGCTTTCCATCCAGAGACGGCGGCGCGCTGGTGCTTGATGCTATTGAGCTTGCAGACGCTATTTTTTCCTGTTCCTCCTGCCTTGGGCGCGGCGGTTCCGTTTTCGGTCTGATGGGATCGTTCCGTTGTCCTTTAGCCTTGCTCTGCCGCTCCGTCGCACGCGGCGCATGAATCAGCGGAGGCATCGCCGCCTCCGGTTCCCGATTGGCCTGCCGTTGCGCCACCGCCTGCACCTGGCGCACGCCGGTCGGCATCGGCTCTGCGTTGGGGGTCGATTCCGCCTGCTCGGCAACCATCATCAACACCATCGGTTGCGCCGCGGGCAGCAACGGTGGCGCCAGGTGATAACCAAGGCCAAGCAACAACGCACCATGCAGACCCAACGCCAACACATTGGCGGTAGCCCAGCGCAATCGCCCGCCTGTAGGCGGTAAAGATAAATCGGCAGGTAATACGTTGTGATTCAACATGGAAAACGATACTCAGGTTAAGCGTGAAACCGACCAACGTACGCAACGGTCACGACGGTCGGGGCATGTCAGAAAAGTCGTTTAGGCACGCGGTACCGGGCAGGGAAAGAGAAAAAACAGGCCAATCCAGAAGGAAAAATACAAATAGCAGAGTAAAAAACTTTAGGATACGGTGATGAAGTATTTTGACAGCATATTTATCCTAACCGGCAGCGCACCGGGCAGAGCCGCAATGACGCGCTCGGGGTCAGCCAGCGGAAACGCGCCGGAGAGCCGCAGGCCGGCGACCTCCGGCCGGCAGCGAATAACGCCCTGACGATAACGCCCCAGCTCCATCAGGAAGTCGTCCAACCGCATGTTGTCGGCCAACAGCATGCCTTGCCGCCAACCGGGCTCTTGCGTCACACGATACGGCTCGCCAATGCCTTGCCAGCTTAATCTGCCGCCCTGACCGGCGTTGAGCACCGCGTTCCGATGCGCCGGCGACAGGATCGTGACTCGGCCAAGATAAACGGCGATATCACTGTAGGTTTCCCACAGGCGAACGCTGAAGCGAGCAGCCTGCGCCACGATCTCGCCCTGCGGCAGCCTCACCGTCAACGCGCCGCTTTCCGGCGGCAGATTCACCATCATTTCGCCTTCCAGCAATGCGGCCTGCTGACGGCTGACGTTGACCGCCGTTTGCGTGTTCAGCATCAACTGCGCGCCATCCGCCAACGCGACGGTTTGCTGCTCCCCCACCGCCGTGCGGTAATCCGCCAGCCAGGGGCGCCATGGCAGCGCGCCAGAACCGATGCCAACCGACCCCACCACGCCGATGGCCGCCAGGCTTCTCAGCAACCGACGGCGCTGTGGGTTTGGCAACTGCGACAGACTACGCTGCGCCGCCGCCCCGTTAAGCAGAGAAAAACGGGATGAAAACGCGGCGATATGCCGCCAGGCGCGTTCATTTTCCGGTTTCGCCTGATACCAACGCCGCCAGTTTTCCCTATCCGCGTCGCTTGCCTCTTCCGACATCAGCTGGGTTAACCAGGCGGCGGCCTCACGCGCGCTCTGCCGATCGATATCCGATTCCATCATGGGTTCCGCACTTGCCGTTACGCCGCCAATGCAAAGAAACAGTGCAAATTGGCACGCTGCAGATATTGTTTCACCGAGCTGCTCGACACCCGCAAACGTTCAGCGATGTCGCAATAACGCATGCCCTGCAGGTGCGCCAACAGGAAGGCCTCGCGGACGTGCGCCGGCAATCCGTCCAACGCCTGATCCAACTGTTCGAGCATTTCGAGGGTTTGTTGACGGACTTCCGGCGAGGGTGCCTCGATCGCCGGCAGCTCGCTCAAGGCCTGCAGATAGCTCTCTTCGATTGTTTTACGCCGGTAATAATTCGCCACCAGCCGGCGCGCCACGGTCGCCAGGAAGGGGCGTGGTTGCCGAATGGCAAGCAACTGCGGGCTCAGTAAAATACTGATGAACGTATCCTGCGCCAGGTCTTCGGCGTGATGCGCGCACCCGACCTTCTGTCTCAGCCAATGGCATAGCCAACTGTGGTGCTCAAGGTAAAGCTGTTGAGCAAACCCGTTGGCTGCCGCGGCCTCTTTCCTTGCCATTCGGTGACACCAATTGATAATGAGATTGAAAATGATAATTATTATTATTTTAAAATTGTAACTTCTGTGTCAAGCGATTGCTGATGATTTATAAACGGCGAAAAAGTAGGGAAATACGGGAGAGAAAACGTGAAAAGGGGCCGAAATGGCCCCTGTCAGCAGGATATTCAGAAACGTTGACTAACGCTAAACTTGATGTTGCGCCCTACGCCGGACACCGATTCGCCCAGGTAAGGGTAATAATCACGGTTGAACAGGTTGTCCACCGCGACGCGAGCTTCGAAGCCCTGCAAACCGCTGGGCTGCCACGAGGCGAACAGGCCGTGCAATGCATAACCCGAGGTTTTCGGCAGCGCCCAGACAACGGCCATCGGATCGCCGTCGGCCGGTGAACGATCCTGTTTACGCACAAAATCGCCGGTCCAGCCGAAGGCCATGTCCCACTGCGGCACTTTCATGCCCAGCATCGCGTGTGCCGTAACGGGTGGAATTTCGGCAATCCAGGTTTCGCTGCCCCACGGATCGCGTGGTGAAGCGTCGCGTTTGCCGCGAATCGAGGAGAACGACAGGCTGCCGAACAGGCTTTCGCTGTCATAAAACGATTCGAGCTCCACGCCCTCAATGGTATAGCCCGGCAAGTTGCGATAGTTCGACAACGGTTGCCCACATTGGCCACCGTGCCGTGCGGCGTCGCACACTACGCCGCGACGATAGAAAATCTCGTCCTTGCCGCGATTGCGGAACAGCGTAGTGCGGATCTGCAGGCTGTCTCTCGCCATCAACACATCGTTGAAGTCCAGCACCGCGCCGAGACGAACGCCCGTCATGCGTTCCACCTGCAGGCCGCGGCTGGTGCCGGGCACGCTGGAAGCGGCGTATTGCACTTCGTACTGTTCGTCAATCACCGGGGCGCGCCAGGTGCGGCTGACGTCGGCAAACAGGGACAGATTCGACGTCGCTTTCCACATCACGCCCAAATGCGGCGACCAGCCGGTATAGGTCACGCTGCTGTAATCATGGCCCACGAGCGGATCGCTGTCGTTATAGCGCGGAGCTCGGTTGGGTTGCCCGGTGTTGGTCACGTGATCGTAACGCACGCCCGGCGTCACGGTCAGGCTGCCGAAGCTGACCGCATCCTGCAGATAAACGCTGCGGGTTTCCTGTTCGCCCGCCGGCATGTAATACGGCTGGAAATAGCCGTAGTTGTAACTGGCGTTTTTCACCTGTGATGGGTAATACATCAGGGTATCCCGCTGATGTTTATGCCAACGCGCGCCGAGCAACAGCTTGTGTTCCAGCGGCCCGCTGGCGAAACGGCTTTCATTGCTGACGTCAAACTGCCGATCGGTATAGTTCACCCAGCTTTCATTGCCCAACGTACCGAGATAGCTGAACTTTGAAGCGGAATCCGGCCGCTTGTCATGCTGCTCTGTCTTCGAATAGGCGTAAGACAGCGTCAGATTCAGCAACGGCTGCGCTTCCGGCGCCAGATTCCATTTCACCGAGTAATTGGTGTCTGTCTGGTCGCGATACACCAGAATGCGGCGCCACGCTTCTTCCCGGCCATATTTATCGATATCCGCCTGGCTGGGCGCGGCGATATCGTCCCGCTTGGCGGCAAAAGGCTGCCAGCCATCGGAATCGGAGCGCATCGCCGACAGCGTCAGCGTTTGCGCCTCGCTCAGATAAATATTGGTTTTTAACAGGTAGGAAGCCTGATCGTTGGCGGAATAGGCAAAGCGCGTGCCGTCCGGCCGCTTCAGGTTGCCGCCGTCACGCTTGCTCATGTAGATCAAACCGTCGGCAAATCCTTCCGGCGTACGGCCGTACAACGCGCCGCTGTAAATGCCCTGGCGATCGTTGGTGTGGTAGCTGTACTTCAGCAAGCCGCCAAAATCTTCGCCCGGCAGCAGCATATCCCCGGCATCTTTGGTCTCCAGCGTAATGGTCCCGCCAAAGCCGCCATTGCCGTTCAACAGATTGTGCGGCCCCTTATCGACCTCAACCTTTTTCAGCAGTTCGGGTTCGATGAATACCGAACCCTGCCGATATTTCTCAAATCCCTTCGGCGCCCCGTCCAGCACCACCTTCACATCTTCCATGTCGCCCATGCCCCAGATATTCAGGCTTTGGCCGCCCGGGCGCGGCGATCCCGCCATCCCTACGCCGGGCAAGCGATCAAGCAAACTGGCGATGTTATCGGCCTGTACGCGTTCGATGTCTTCTTTATCCAGTACCGAACGGCCGGCGGCGACGCTGTCGGACAAACCGCCGACCACCGACAGTTCCGGTATCGTCAAAGGCTGAACCGGCCCGGCGTCGACCAACCGATATCCCTGTGCGGTTTGCTGAGCGCGCAATCCGCTGCCCGCCAACAGCGTATTGAACGCGTCGGTGAGGCGATAATGTCCCTGCAGGCCCGCGGTGCTTTTTCCACGCGTCTGTTCGGGCGTGAAAATCACTATCACGCCGGCCTTAGCGGCCGCCGTCTGCAAGGCAGGCGCCAGATCACCGGCGGGAATGGCGAAGGAAAGGATAGCGGGCTGTTCGACCGCCGAGGGTGGTGCCGACGCACCGGGCGCCGCCATCGCGGAGGTGAGCATGCCCGATAGTGCGCATCCTATCCCGATAGCGACGCGTTTCCCGGTCATGCGTTTGGCTGATGTGAACGTACGCCCTGCGCCGTTCTTGTTTTTTATGGCCATGAAGGATTCCCCTGAGTGTATTGAACTGGAAACTCAGTAGAGAGGTCACGCCAACGAAAAGATCGGGCAGAAAAAAATGAAAAAAAGGACCGAAGTCACCGCGCCGCGTAGACGATAAAAGTCACCACGCCGAAGATCTCCAGCTGCGCCTCATCGTCGAACACGATCGGCGCGTAGGCGGGATTCATCGGCAACAGCCGCACGTCGGGGTGGCGCTGCAGCTTTTTGACGGTGAATTCCCCGTCCACCGCGGCGATCACGATATTGCCGTGCTCCGGCGTCAGGGCGCTGTCGACGATCAGCATATCGCCATCCTGGATATTGCCGTCGATCATCGACTCGCCGCTGGCGCGCACGAAATAGGTGGCGTTGGGGTGCCGTACCAGCAGCTTGCCGATATCCAGCCTGCTCTCGACATAGTCCTGCGCCGGGGAAGGAAAGCCGCAGGCCACGCGATCGGCAAACAGCGGTAACGTCAGGGGTTCACCTGGTGAAAAAGCATACAACCTTGAATTGCTCAGCATAATCATAACCAAACTGTATATTTATACAGTTAAGCATAAACAAAACGCGAACGCGTGCAACCCCCAATCCCCCTGCGGATCGCGCTTTCCCGCGTAATATAATAATTTTCTGAGTGATTTTTCCTGCAGCTTTTGGCGTTCTTCGCGTGTGTTTACACACATGATACCCACCAAAACTGTGGATAATGCGGCACTCAGACCGTTGGCGTATCGATGGGCAGGATGAGTGAGGGATTGTCATTGCGAACGGCGCCGACGGCGGGCGATACCGGTTGCCAGACGAAATCCTCTGCCTGCAGGCTGTACACGTCAGCCTGCATTTGACCAGAGGGCGGGACTAAGCGGGTGTCGAGCCAGTCGCGCGCGGCCGTCGGTCTCTGCTGCGTACAGCGCCGCAAAGAACAGCGGCAGGCCTTGCCTCACGGGAGGAACGACGGACGGCCTTACAAAAATGACGCCAATAAAATTGCGACTGGCAATGGCATCAATGGGACGGCCAGAGACGAAAGTCAGTACGTTATGCCAGGAGCTTGGGATAACCCGACAAACGCTGTACCGCCACATTTCCCCTGATGGTCCACTGCGAGCTGACGGTATAAAGCTGCTCAACCGGGGATAATTTTAGCGGACGGAAAAATCTGGAGTTCCGGCGTAGAACCCCGAATAAGGAATAATCCTTAATTCATTTCAGGATTATTAATTCCATCTAAAACCTCTCGGCAATATTCTTTTTTATAGGCTTCATCATTACTTAATGACTTAACCAAAAAATCAGCATTTTTCCAACCATTATCCCAATGCGTATCGAATCCTGACTGTTCATACTTTAATGTTCTAGTTAATGAGTCTTTTATTTGTTTTTTATATTTATCAATTTTCTCATTGGTTGCCCCACAAACATCATGTGCAACACGAGCATTTGAGCCAGAAAAACCTATTGCTGAAATTGCCATCGCTTCGTTTGATTTGTCGAAATCATTCGCATATGCCACAGCATTAGATAAAGCGAATATGACAAGAGCAGGTATGGTTTTTTTGTATGAAATCATCTTTTACCTCTAACTCATTGATTGTTCATGGGGTCAGTTTGGATATCGAAAATTATTGTACATTAAGGCTGCTTTTTAATCAGTCTCAACTTCTTTAGAGAAGGCCTGAATGCGACAAACTTGGGAAGTACTGTAGCCTGTCGCGTCTGCTGTTTCTCGGATGCTCAGTTTCTTAATCTGTCGGTAGTGCCTGATCCATCCTGCACGCTCCATCTCGCCGCTGGCGCGCACGAAGTAGGTGCCGTTGGGGTGCCGCACCAGCAGCTTGCCGATATCCAGCCTGCTCTCGACATAGTCCTGCGCCGGGGAAGGAAAGCCGCAGGCCACGCGATCGGCAAACAGCGGTAACGTCAGGGGGTCACCTGGTGAAAAAGCATACAACCTTGAATTGCTCAGCATAATCATAACCAAACTGTATATTTACACAGTAAGACATAAACAAAATGCGAACGCGTGCAACCCCCTATCCCCCTGCGGATCGCGCTTTCCCGCGTAATATAATAATTTTCTGAGCGATTTTTTTTTACGCCTGCTAAGCGTTTCACCGCCCCTTGCACACACGTTATCCACCAAAACTGTGGATAACCTGGCGGGGCCACGGCGGCGCCTTCGGAGGATGCGCTATCGCCCTACTGCGCCGCTGCGGCGATGCAAAAACGGTATACCGCTTCAACCATCTGATCGAGGCCCGGTTGCTCGAGGGGATAATGCCCGGCGTTCTCGAGCATCACGGTGCTCACTGGTACCCGCCGAACGTGGCGGAGGAACAGTTCGCTCAGGTGCAACGGCGTCCAGCGATCCTGCGCCGGCTGCGTCAGCAGGATCGGGCAAACGTCGAAATCTTCCGGCTCAATGGCAGGCGCGTACGCCGCGTACGAGGCTAAAAAGCGCATCGTCACCCAGGCCCCCGCCGACGTGTCGTCCGCCAGACATGCCTTAAGCGCCGCCTTGTCATTGACCAGCGCATGCATCTTGCTCGCCAATGCCATCGGCATCGCCATCCCGGCCAGCGGCGTAGCGGCCACCAGCCGCGCCAGGGGAATGCCCAGGCGGCTCATCATTCGATTCAACGCCGTCTCGTCGCGCACCTGTTGTTCACGCTGATCGAGAAACGTCATGCCGACAATGCCTTTCACCTGCCGGTTCAGCGCTGCCACATGATAGGTCTCCATCCCACCGGCGCTCAGGCCGTACAGCACAATGGGGCGCGCATCCCTCGCCCGTTCCGCGTCGATCAGATCGCTGCCAATCTGCACCCAGTCGTCGTAGCGCACGCGCCGCCGTTGCCCGCCCGTCTGCGTCATGCCATATCCCGGCATGTCTACGGCGATCGTCTCTATTCCCCGGTGCGCCAGCGGCGCCCCCAGGATGGTCGACATCTGCCGACCGTTGGTACCGACGCCATGAAACAGGATCACCTTCACCGGCGCCTCGGGGCGACGGTAGCAATCGAGATGGATGCGATACTGCCGCCAGGGCCACCACGTCTCTGTCGGTTCTTCCCCCGGCTGCAGCCGGAAGCTTTCCGGCAGGAATCGCTGAATGTCCTGCCAGTGAGATTGATTGGCGTAATTACCCATACGAAACCTCTCGTGATACTTGGTTGCCGGGATGAAAATCCGTATAATCCAACAAATGTCGGATTAATAAAATACAACTTATGTCGGAAAAAGCGATGCCGCAAGTAAAAAAAAATGCGCGCGTGCCAGTTCAGGAACGCGCAGCGGCGCGCATGGCCAAAGTGCTGAGCGCCGCCGAACAGATGCTCGCCACCCTTGGGCCGGAAAAAACCTCCATTCCCGCCCTGGCGGAAGCGGCCGAAGTGCCGCGCGCCGCGATTTACCCGTTCTTCCCGGACAAGTACGCGCTGTTTTCGCATCTGGCTCAGACCCATATGGAGCAACTGACGCAGGCGCTGCGCGCGTCGGGGCTCGAGACCGCCGGCAGCTTGCAGGATTGGGTGGATGCCGCCGTGTTGGCCACGGCCCGCTACTACAATGCCCATCCTGCGGCGAGCGTCTTGCTGCTGCGCGGTGCGTTCGCCGAACCCGAAAACCAGGCTCACGCCGCCAAAAACCTGACGATCGGCGAGATGTTCCGGGCAAAAGTGCGAGACCTGCCCGAACTCGAGACGCTGCCGTCGGAGCCCGACGTCGTTCTGATCGCCATAGAATTGGCGTTTGCCTGCATGAAATATGGTTACGCGCGGGAAGGCACCGTCTCTGCGGCCATTTGCCGCGAAGCGACGCGGGCGGTCATCGCCTATCTAGGCCAGTGGCGCACCGCGCCGTAAAGCAATGGCAGAGGTGCCCCGTTTCGCCCTGTTCAAGGGCGCCATCTATGATAAAATCCAGTATCACTCATCAGACTCTACTCTGACGCCGGCGCAGTATCCGCCGGCGCCGCGAAACCATCATGAACAAGCATTTGATTCTCGACGAACCCGGCGATGCCGATTCGGCCTGCCTGTCGCGCCACGCGGTCTGGCAGCGCAACGATCTGGCTCAGGCGCAACAGGATTGGCTGGCGGAAGAAGTGCCGGTCGCCCTGGTGTACAACGGCATTTCCCACGTGGTGATGATGGCGACGCCGAAAGATCTGGCGGCCTTCGCCATCGGTTTTTCGCTGTCCGAAGGCATCATTGCCTCCCCCGACGATATCTACGACATTCGCCAACAGCCGGCCTGCAACGGCATTGAAGTGCATGTGGAACTCTCGAGCCGCCGCTTTATGCAGCTGAAAGAGAAGCGCCGCAGCCTGGCCGGCCGCACCGGCTGCGGCGTCTGCGGGGTGGAGCAGCTGCAGGAGGTCGCCCAACCCATCGCGCCGCTGCCCTTCACGCAACGCTTCGATTTGGCCCTGCTCGACCGGGCGTTGGCGCAGCTGCAGGAGGTGCAAACGGTGGGAAAACTGACCGGCTGCACCCACGCGGCGGCCTGGATCCAGCCGGACGGCGCACTCAGCGGCGGGTGTGAAGACGTCGGCCGCCACGTGGCGCTCGACAAACTGCTGGGCTACCGCAGCCAACAGGCGTGGCTACAGGGGGCGGCGCTGGTGTCGAGCCGCGCCAGCTATGAAATGGTGCAAAAATCCGCCATGTGCGGCGTCGAGATCCTGTTCGCCGTTTCCGCCGCCACCCGCCTGGCGGTCGAGGTGGCCGAGCGCAGCAACCTGACGCTGGTGGGCTTCAGCAAGCCGGGGCGCGCTACTGTCTATACGCATCCGCAGCGGCTCTGGCAATCGACGCCGGCGGCCTAACGCCGCCGGACAAGAATCGACTATTCTCAATAGCAGAACACCAGGAAGCCCCACGTCATGATCATTCGCCCGAACCAGAACTGGTTTATTCGCCTGTTCGCCTGGCACGGTTCCGTGCTGTCAAAGATCACCTTTCGTCTGTCGCTGAACGTACTGATGTCGATAGTGGCGGTGATCAGCTATCAATGGTACGAGCAGCTCGGCGTACATTTAACCATCGCGCCGTTCAGCCTGCTGGGTATCGCCATCGCCATTTTTCTCGGCTTTCGCAATAACGCCGGCTACAGCCGCTTTGTCGAAGCGCGCAACCTGTGGGGCTCGCTGCTGATTACCGAGCGATCCCTGCTGCGCCAGATCAAAAGCCTGCTGCCGGACGAACCGGCGGTGCATCAGAAGGTCGCCAAGCTGCTGATCGCCTTCAGCTGGAGCCTGAAGCATCAGCTGCGCGCCACCGATCCGACCGCCGATCTGTACCACAACCTCACCAGCAAAGAGCTGGCGGAAGTGATCGCCAGCCCGATGCCGACCAACCGCATCCTGCTGATGCTGGGCCAGGAGATCGGCAAGCTGCGCCGCCAGGGGCTGCTGAGCGACATCACCTTCGAGCTGCTCGACAACAAGCTGAGCGAACTGTCCCATGCCCTCGGCGGCTGCGAACGGCTCGCCAGCACGCCGGTGCCGTTCGCCTATACCCTGATCCTGCAGCGCACCGTTTACCTGTTCTGCAGCCTGTTGCCTTTTGCCCTGGTGACCGACCTGCATTACATGACACCGTTTGTTTCGGTGTTCATTTCCTATACCTTCTTATCCTGGGACTCACTGGCCGAAGAGCTGGAGGATCCGTTCGGCGTATCGGCCAACCATCTGCCGTTAAACGCCATCTGCAACACCATCGAGCGTAACCTGCTGGAAATGAACGACCAAAGCCCGCTGCCGCCGCCGATGAAACCCGACGAGCACTTTAATTTGATTTGACCTATTTCACCCGAACACACTGGAGCCGAATGCAATGAATGCAAATAACCACCCGCCGCAAGCCGTATTCACGCCGGTGACGCGCCATGCCATCTTCATCGTCGCCACCCTGTCGCCCGTTCCCGCCCATCTGGCGGCGGTGCGCGCCTGGTGCGGCGACATCGCCGCAGTGGTGCGCTCGGTCGGCAAACGCGCGCCGGCGGGCAACCTCACCTGCGTCTGCGGCTTCGGCTCCGAAGCCTGGGATACGCTGTTTGGCGCGCCGCGCCCTCGCCAGCTGCATCCGTTCAGCCCGATCGGCAGCGGGGAACGCGTCGCCGTCGCCACGCCCGGCGATATCCTGCTGCATATCCGCGCCGATGAAATGGATCTGTGTTTCGAACTGGCCTCGCAGCTGGTCGGCAAGCTCGGCGACGCCGTGACGGTCATTGAAGAGGTGCACGGCTTCCGTTACTTCGATCAGCGCGCCATGATCGGCTTCGTCGACGGTACGGAGAACCCGGAGGGGCACGAAGCCTTCGACTACACGGTGATCGGCGACGAAGACGCGGCGTTCAGCGGCGGCAGCTATGTGCTGGTGCAAAAATACCTGCATGATATGCAGGGCTGGAACTCGCTTAGCGTGGAAACGCAGGAGAAGATCATCGGCCGCCATAAGCAGTCCAACATCGAGCTGGATGAAGCGGTCAAACCGTCGTCATCGCACAGTTCGCTGACCACCATCACCGACGAGCAAGGCAACGAGGTGAAAATTCTGCGCGACAACATGCCGTTCGGCCGCCCCGGCCTGCGCGAATTCGGCACCTACTTTATCGGCTATGCGCGCTCCCCGCAGCCGATCGAGCAGATGCTGGAAAACATGTTTATCGGCCGCCCAGCCGGCAACTACGATCGGCTGCTCGATTTTAGCCACGCGGTGACCGGCACCCTGTTCTTCGTGCCTTCCGCTCCGCTGCTGGAAGCGCTGGCCGACCGCAGCGGCGCCGAACTGCATTAAGCCCTCCTTCTGCGGCAAAGCCTCCCCCCGCGACTTATACTGAATTAACGTTGCGTATTGGGGGGAGGCACCATGCCGCTCACATTCAAACGTTCGCAAAGGCTCTCCATCGGCACCGAAATAGAGCTGCAGCTGGTCGATGACGAGCGCTACGATCTCACCGATCGGGCCGATCGGGTGGTCAGCGCGGTCGGCGATCGCCGGCGCGTCAAACATGAGCTCACCAAATCGATGGTGGAGCTGAACAGTTCGGTGCATCGCGATCTCGATGAGCTGCACGCCGAGCTGCGCACCCTGACGGATACCGTCCGGCGCAGCGCACAGCGCCTGGGCTGCGACGTCTGCGGCGGCGGCCGCCATCTCAGCAACGACTGGCGCAAACAGGTCATCAGCGACAGCGCGCGCTACAGGCAGTTGGCCAGCCGCTTTGGCTATCTCTCCAAGCTGGCCTGCGTGTTCGGCCAACATATTCACCTCGGCGTCAACGACGGGGACGAGGCAATGTACCTGTGCCATGCGCTGACGCCCTATTTTCCGCAGCTGATCGCGCTCAGCGCTTCGTCGCCGCTGTATCAGGGCGTCGACACGCACTTTGCCAGCTCCCGTTTCAGCGCCCAGAATTCCTTCCCCAACTACGGATGCCTGGAACACATCTACAGCTGGCGCGAATTCAACGCCTACTACGAACGGCTGAACGCCGCCGGCGTGATTGAAAGCGTCAAGGATATTTACTGGGATGCGCGGCCGAAACCGGAGCTGGGTACGGTGGAGATCCGCATCTGCGATACGCCGCTGCGCCTCGCGCACGCCGTGCTGCTGGTCGGTTACTGCCGTCTGCTGGCTGATTTTCTGTTGCGGCGCCGGACGCCGATCGCGCCGGAATACGATGCCTTCACCCATTACAACAAGATCAACGCCTATCGCAGCGGTTTCGCCGCCGAATACGTCGATCCCGCGACGCTGCGCCGCAGCAGCCTGACCGCCCACATCCTTCACACGCTCGAAGCGCTGAGCGGTTGCGCCGAACGGCAGGAGGATCGGGCCGTGCTGCAGGCGGTCGAGCGCCATGTCCGCCAGGGCATTAGCGATTCGGAGCATATCCGTCAGATGTTGCACAACGGCCTGCCGCAGGCTCAGGTGATCAAGCGCCTGTGCGACGAGCTGTTGCAGCCGGCAAGTTAAGTTTCAGCTATCGATTCCATACGCTAAAGCCACTGTTCATTATGTGCTCTTTCGCTACAATCGTGAGCACTGACATTCACCGTATCGAGGACACCATGTACAACTTCTCCCGCTATCAGGCAAAAGAACTGGCGCTGGCTTACATGAGCGGCAAAAAACACGATCTGTCGCCGCAAGAGTTTTTGCAACAGCTGAAAAGCAGCGAACGTTCGTTTGAGCACCTGCTGAAACACGGCAGCGAAATGCCGCGTGAGGTGCTGGTTAAAAGCTTCTGAACGGCCGGTCGCCGGCCACTTTTCCTCTACGCCGCCGGTGGCGAGCCTGACAGGCCCGCGCATTCCCGGCCATTCATCCCCCACTCTGCCTCGTTTCGTCTTCACAGGCGAAAACCTGATAAATTCGCATCCACAGGCGAATTATTGACATATTCGCATCCAGGTGCGAATTTATAGTCATCCCTCTGCAAACAACGGAACACGCCATGCCGACGCCAATCAGCGTTATCAGCGGCGATCTGGTCGATTCTCGCCGGTCAGACACCGTCAACTACCTCAATGGGCTGCATAGCCTGCTCGATCGGCTACGGCGCGACGGGCGGCTGCATCAGGTGGAAATCTTTCGCGGCGATGCCTTCCAGGCGCAGGCCGCCCCGGAGGACGGGCTGCTGCTGGCGGTGTACATTCGCCTCGCGCTGCGGGCGATGGGTGCCACGCACTGGGATGCGCGCATCGCCATCGGGCTGGGTAGCCAACGGCCCGACGCCACCGGTTACGGCAGCGCCTTTATCAATTCCGGCAGCGCGCTGGACGCCATGGCAAAAAATTGCCGGCTGGCTCTGAAAACCGACAACGATCGGACAAACGCCATTGTCAGCGATCTGCTGCCGATGTTAGATCATGTGATTGGCCGCCTGTCACAGGCCGAAGCGCGCATCGTTCAGGCGAGAATGTTCGCCGACAGCGGCGCCGCCGTGGCGGACCAGCTGCAGAAAGCCGCCTCCACGGTCTCCGCCGCGCTGAAACGCGCGGCCTACGAGGAAATCATGCGGTTTATTCACGCCATTAACAGGATCGTCTGACTATGGATCTGACCTATGCGCCCTTGCTGGCCTGGCTGTTGCTCGTCCATCTGCTGGCGGATTTTCCGCTGCAGCCGCTGAGTTGGGTGGAAGATAAAATCCAACATCGCGCACGTTCACGTTTTCTGGTGTTGCACGCGTTGCTGCACGGGGTGCTGGCCGCCTGGGTGGTGGCCGGTTTCGGCCTGCTGCACGGCGGGCTTTCCTCATTTCAGGTGCTGGCCAGCCTGCTGGTCATCGCCGTCAGCCACTACCTGATCGATCTGCTGAAAGTCACCGCGATGAGCCGCCTGAGCCCGGCCCGCAGTTTCCTGCTCGATCAGGGATTGCATCTGGCGGTGATCGCCTTGCTGTGGCTGGGGCTGACGCCGAACGCCGGTGAACTGCTCGCTGCGCTGGGGCGGCAACTGGGGCGTTGGCAAACCGGCCTGGTGCTGGTGGCCTACAGTCTGATTTATCTGCCGATGAGCCTGCTGATCGGGCAGCTGCTGGCGCGCTGGACGCCGCAAATGCCGCCTTCGGCCAAGGCCGACAACGACTCGCTGCTGCGCGCGGGCAAACAGATTGGCTATCTGGAGAGAACGCTGATCCTGACCTTTGTGTTGCTGGGGCAAATCCCGGCGATCGGTTTTTTGCTGGCGGCCAAATCTATCTTTCGTTTCGGCGATCTGCGCCAGAGCGACGATAAGATGCGCACCGAGTATGTGCTGCTCGGCACGCTGTTTTCCTTCACGCTGACCATCATGCTCGGCCTGCTGGTCAACAAACTGCTGTAGGGGTGCGGGGGCGAAGAATTTCGCCCCCGAAGTGAACGCCGAGGCGGCTTAGAGCCACTCGCCGAAGCGGCGGATATAGAAACGCTTCATCAACTGCGCGACCACGCAGTAGCTGACCAGCGTAGCGGCCAACCACGGGAAGTATTCCCACGGCAGCGGCTGCAGGCCAACCAGGGCGCCGAGCGGCGAGAATGGAATGTAGATGCCGAGCGCCATCACCAACCCGGTGGTCAGCAACACCGGCAGCGCCGCGGTGCTCTGAATGAACGGGATCTTCTGGGTGCGCAGCATATGCACCACCAGCGTTTGCGACAGCAGCCCCTCAATGAACCAGCCGGACTGGAACAGCGCCTGGTGTTCCACGCTGTTGGCGGCGAACACGTACCACATCAGCGCATACGTCGTGATATCGAAGATTGACGAGGTCGGCCCAATCCACAGCATAAAGCGCCCGATGTTTTTGGAGTCCCACTTGCGCGGCTTGCGCAGGAACTCTTTATCCATCTTGTCCCACGGCAGCGACAGCTGGGAAATGTCGTACATCAGGTTTTGAATCAACAGATGGATCGCCAGCATCGGCAGGAACGGGATGAAGGCGCTGGCCACCAGCACCGAGAACACGTTGCCGAAGTTGGAGCTGGCGGTCATGTTCAGGTACTTGATGATATTGCCGAAGGTCTCGCGCCCTTTGATCACCCCCTCTTCCAGCACCATCAGGTTCTTTTCCAACAGGATGATGTCCGCCGACTCCTTGGCGATATCGGTGCCAGTGTCGACCGAAATGCCGACGTCGGCGTCGCGCAGCGCCGGCGCATCGTTGATGCCGTCGCCGAGGAAGCCGACGGTATGGCCGTTGGCCTGCAGCATTTTCAGCACCCGCGATTTTTGCAGCGGCGTCAGTTTGGTGAAGACCGTGCGCTGCTCCACTTCGCGCGCCAGTTCTTCGTCATCCATCTGTTCAATTCGCAGCCCGGAGAGCGGTTCACCCGGTTCCAGCCCAACGTCGCGGCAAATCTTGCAGGTGATCACCGGGTTGTCGCCGGTCAGCACCTTCACCGTCACGCCGTTTTCCTGCAGCGCGGCGATCGCCTGCTGCGCGCTCTCCTTCGGCGGATCGAGGAAGGTCAGCAGCCCTTGCACCACCATGTCGCGCTCGTCGGCCACGCTCAGCGGGTCGGCCGGGCGTTGCGCATCCAGCTCGCGCG
This sequence comes from Serratia sp. 4542, assembly GCF_016805595.1. Lineage (NCBI taxonomy): Bacteria > Pseudomonadati > Pseudomonadota > Gammaproteobacteria > Enterobacterales > Yersiniaceae > Serratia > Serratia sp. 4542. Next base: position 254,158 of record NZ_RXKV01000010.1, on the reverse strand, counting down.
TCGCCAGCACCAGCACGCGGAAACCGTCTTCGTTATACTCGCGGGCCAGCGCCTGCAGCGCCGCACGGCGCGCGTCGTCCAGTTCCAGCGTCTTGTCGCCTTCACGCACGTGAGTGGCGATCTCGAGCATCTCCTCTACCGCGCCCTTACAGATCAGCTGCTGCTTGCCATTCTCATCCGCCACCACGATCGACAGACGGCGGCGCACGAAATCGAACGGCAGCTCATCCACCTTGCTGAAACGGCCCAGGGCTTCGATCCCCGGTTTGCCGCGACCGAAACGGATCACCGCCTGATCCATCAGGTTCTTCATGCCGCTCTGATGGAAGCTGTTCAGCCAGGCCAGGTGCAGCACCTCGTTATCCCTGGCGCCATTGACGTCGATATGGTGCTCGAGAATGATACGGTCCTGGGTCAGGGTGCCGGTCTTGTCGGTGCAGAGCACGTCCATGGCGCCGAAGTTCTGAATGGCGTTCAGGCGCTTCACCACCACCTTGCGGCGCGACATGGCGATCGCCCCTTTCGCCAGGTTGGAGCTAACGATCATCGGCAGCATTTCCGGCGTCAGGCCGACCGCCACCGCCAGTGCGAACAGCGCCGCCTCGCTCCAGTCGCCTTTGGTGAAGCCGTTGATCAGCAACACCACCGGCACCATCACCAGCATGAAGCGAATCAGCAACCAGCTGACGCTGTTCACCCCGCGATCGAACGCGGTTTGCGCCCGCGAACCGACGATCGACTTGGCCAGCGAGCCGAAGTAAGTGCGTCCGCCGGTCGCCACCACCACCGCCGTGGCGGTGCCGCTGGCGACGTTGGTGCCCATCAGGCAGATATTGGAGAGCTCAAGCAGCGCGTTCTCGCTGGATACCTCCCCGTCGCTCGACTTCTGCGCCACGTTGCCCATCGCATCGTATTTCTCGATGGGGATCGCTTCGCCGGTCAAAATCGCCTGGCTGATGAACAGATCGCGCGAGGCGATAAGACGCACGTCGGCCGGCACCATGTCACCGGCGGAGAGCTGAATGATATCCCCCGGCACCAGTTCGCGGATCGGCACTTCCAGCGTCAGCGGATGCGCGCTGTAGCTGCTGCGGCGCAGCACCGTGGCGGTGGTGCGCACCATAGACTTCAACGCTTCCGCCGCTTTGTTGGTGCGGTATTCCTGCCAAAAACGCAGCAGCCCGCTCAACGTGACCATGGTCAGAATGATAATAACGCCGGTGAGTTCAGTTTCTTCACCGCTCTGGCGCGGCAGCCAATAATCGGTAAAGAAACTGATCGCAGCCAGCACCATCAGCACGAAGATAAATGGGTTGTTAAAGGCCTTGATCAGCTGAATCAAAGCATGCGGCGCCTTGTCGTGGGCGACCTGGTTGGCGCCGAACTGCTCCAGCCGCTCATCGGCGTCGTCCTGGGTCAAGCCGTTGCGGTTGCACTTAAGGTTCGCCAGCGTTTGGGCGATGCTGTTGGTCGCCTCTTGCGCAATGGCGTAGGTCACCGCGTCTTTATCACGGCGACGCGTTCTTTCATTAATCTGAGTCATAACGCTATTCTCTTATTTTCGTTCTGCGCACAGAGATATCCCGCCCGATAAACAGGTGACTGTGCGCAGAGTGGAATTTTTTAATTAGCGTGACTGAATAGCGTGATTACCCTGTCAGCCACGCAGAAATCATTTCCCTTCCGGGGTCATCGTCCATAACGCCTCCTTAATGTCCCGCGTTATTCAGGCGTGCCTGAATAAACCTGAACATATAATCAAGTTAGTAAATATTTATATAATTAATCAGACCGGTAATTCAGACGCGACGCGCCAGCGAACGGCACTCACGCTTTTTTCCAGGCTGACGCGGCAGACAATACCCTCAATTTCTTTTTGCGCAGCCGGCGTAGCGGTAATTTCCGCGCACACTTCCAATTGCCCCGGGCTGGAAATATCGGCGCTGCGCAAGGACTGCAGCCGCAAGGCGACGCCGTTCAGCGCCTGCAGAATCAGGGTGCGCACCAGAATTTCATCCTGTTCGCCGCAGGTCACCTGAATGCGATAGCACAGTTCCAGATCGGTCGCCTGCTGATGCGGCTGCAGGTTGATGCGCTGCGCGGCTTCGCGCAGCAGGATATTGGCGCACAGGATCACCAGCGTGGCGACCACCGCATCCCAATGCTGGCCCAGGCCGCACAGGACGCCGATCCCCGCCGAACACCACAGCGTGGCGGCGGTGTTGAGGCCGCGAATGTTCAGCCCTTCCCGCATGATAACGCCGGCGCCGAGGAAGCCGATACCCGAGACAATCTGCGCGGCCACGCGGCCGGCGCTGGCCGGATCGGTGGACATGGAGCTGAGAATAAAGACCGCCGCGCCGGTCGCTACCAGCGCATTGGTGCGCAGGCCGGCCATACGTTGGCGCCACTGGCGCTCGGCGCCAATCACCGCGCCCAGGCACATTGCCAGCAATAAATTTAAAACGAAAGGAGTCATAGCCATGACTGTCCCCTTAATTAACCGCAGGAGATAAAATCATGTGCTGTTTAGCACACGCAAAGTCGCGCCGAAAATAAATCAGCGAATCAGCGTGCTGTGCCTGGAGGGAAAAGGCTGTGGCTGCAGAATACCATAATAACGTCCAACTCAATTCACCTGAAACCGCCAGGCCTCAGGACACGTTTTTTATTCGGGTATGCACAGCTCAGGAATAACTGGAGAGGGGTGCTGCCCGCCGATAACGGCAAGCAACAAATCAGAAGAGAATTGGTCAGCTTGCCTTATTTGTTTTATTACAACTACAACTGTCCAATTGGGTTTCTCCACCGAAATTTTGGCTGAGTATAGTGACGTCAGGTAATGAAGTAAAGGTTAATTTATTAAACGAAAAATAAACTGGAATACCGCGATCATATTTCGATGTCACAAATAGGCAGCGACAACGTTGGGCGCCAGTGCGCTTATCGGTAAACTGTCCTCCTTCATCTTTCAAGGACGCCCCCGATGAAACACCGGCTTTCCCCGCTCGCGCTCGCGCTGCTCGTCAGCTTTCCCGCCGATGCCCTGCTGCTGCAGCAAGGCGACGCGCAGTTTGAACTCGATCCCGCCACGCTGCGCGTTACCGCCGGCGCTGTGCCGGTCAATCTGGCGCAGCCCGCGCAACAGGTGGCGGATCTCACTGCGTCGCCACAACGCGCCAGCTGGCGCTGGCCGCAGAGCGCAATCAACATTAGCGCCAGGCTGGAGGACGGCGATCTGCGCCTGAGCTTCAGCAGCGACCGGCCACAGCTTCTGAACTGGTACCGCCTGCCGCCGCAGGCGGAAACGCTGTTGCTGCCGATCGGCGAAGGCAGCCGCATTCCGCTCGACGACGCGGTCTGGCGCCATTACCTGACGGCGGAAATGACGCCGCTGGATACCAACTGGGATCTGAAGCTGCCGCTGTGGAGCCAGCAATACCAGGGCAAGGTCTACAGCTGGCTGATGTTGACGCCGTTCAGCAACCGGGTCACCTTCGCCGCCGCGCAGGAAAAGCTGGAGATGCGCGCCGGGCATCAGTTCAACCGCTTCAACCAACAGCAGGCATTCGAGGTGCTGCTGCACGTCGGCGACACCCCGCTGTCCGGCGCCCGCCGCTACCGCGACTATTTGCAACAAAGCGGCCAGTTCAGCAGCCTGCGCGAGAAGATAAAGCAGGCGCCCGAAGGCGAAAAGCTGATCGGTGCCACCCATGTCTACCTGTGGGGCGACAAACTGCTGGCGGCGGAAGACGTCAAAGATTGGCCGGGGTTGCTGCACTACCTTGCCTCTCCGGCCGCCGCCGGGCTGCGGCAACAAATGGATGCCGAGAGCAGAAAGCTCCTGCTGCAGTTGGCGGGCAAAACACCGGAGAGCTGGCAGCAACAGCCCCTGATCGACGGCATCAACCAGGCGTTGACGGCGCAAATTCCGCTGGGCGCCACGCCGGATGACGCCGATTTTCTGCAGGCACAGCAGCGCCAGGCCGCTGCGGTGCGGGAGCGGGCACAGCAAGAGCTGGGGCGTTGGTTAACCCCGGCGGACCGTTGGGGGCAAGGGCTGGCCAAACCGGTGATCGATGCGCTGCGCCAGGCGGGTTTGCCGCGCCTGTGGTTGGGCACCGATAACTGGACCGCCGCCTTCCTGCACCCGCAGGCGGTAACCGCCGCCAAAGCGGCCGGCTATCTGATCGCCAGCTACGACTCCTACGATACCGCCATTCCACGCGGCGTGAACGACAGCTGGCTCACCGCGCAACTGCCGACGACGCTGCGGGAAACCTGCGCCATCGTGCGCGCCGACGGCAGCAAGAAACCCGGCTTCGGCAAACAGGGTTACTACCTCAATCCGGGCTGCGTCCTGCCCTATTCTCAACAGCGCATGCGCGAGTTGGTGCAACTGGCCGGGTTGAACAGCCTGTTTCTCGACGTGGACGGCACCGGCATGGTCTCCGACGACTATCAGCCCGACCACCCGACCGGCGCGGCGCAAATGGCCGAAGCGCGCAACGCCAGGCTGGCCTGGTTCAGTGCCACCCTTAAGCTGCCGCTCGGCTCGGAGGACGGCAATGCGGTGACCGCCCGCAGCCTGATGTTCGCCCACGGCATGGAAACCTGGGGATTCGGCTGGGGCGATAAACAGATGAATCAGGATAAATCCTCGCCCTATTATCTCGGCGCCTGGTGGCCCAACGCCCAACCGGCATTTTTCTTCCGCCCCGCCAAGGTGAAACAGCCCTACCGCACCGTCGAATTCGATCCGCGTTACCGCCTGCCTCTGTACCAGGCCGTTTTCCACGATGCGATCGTCAGCAGCCACCACTGGAATTACGATAACCTGAAGTTCAGCGACGTTCAGACCACCCGCAGTCTGCTCAGCCAGCTGTACAACACTGCGCCGATGTTCCATCTGAGCCGCACCACCCTGACGGCCCGCCTGCCGGCGATCAAACGCGCCGACGCCGCCTTCCGGCCGCTGCATCAGGCCCTGTGGGACAAAGCGCTGACCGACTTCCGCTGGCTCGATCGGGACGGCTGGGTGCAACAGACGACGTTTAGCGACGGGTCGACGCTGACCGCCAACTTCAGCGCGCAGCCGTTCGCCGGCGTAGCGGCCCACAGCCTGCGCGCCAAGCTGGCCGACGGCCGCACGTTCGACGTTGCGCCTTAGCAAGGTCGCCGGCGGTGGGCTACGCTAGGCTATATTTCCGACGACCCGCAAGGAGTGGCCGATGACGCCTCTGATCCACACTCTGCTCGACGAGATTTGGCAAAGCCTCGGGCAGCGCCCCGCGCCCTGCGACCGGTTAACCGTAAGCGGTACCGGTGCATTGCCTTCGGCTTTTCCCGTCACCGAATTGGCTACCGCCGCCTGGAGCGCCGCCGGTTTGGCCTGCGCCGACTTGCTTCGCCGCAAGGCAGCCGAGGCGCCGCAGGTCTGGGTCGATCAACGCCTGGCCTCGCTCTGGTTTGGCTGGACGCTGCGTCCTCTGGGTTGGACGCTGCCTGCGGTCTGGGACGCCCTGGCCGGCGACTACGAGACAGCAGACGGCTGGATACGCCTGCATACCAATGCGCCGCACCATCGGCGGGCGGTGGAACAGGTGCTGGGCCCTGCATCGGACAAAGGCACGCTGGCGGCGCGCGTGCTGAGCTGGAAAAAGAGCGAGCTGGAGCAAGCAGTGATCGAAGCCGGCGGCTGTGCGGCCCAAATGCGCTCGGCGGCCGCGTGGCGGCAACATATTCAGGGCAAGAGCGTGGCGCTCGAACCCTTGATCCACACCTCGCTGCAGCCGGAAGCGCCGCCGCCGGGTTGGGCGCTGCCCATCGCCCGGCCGCTGCACGGCGTGCGGGTGCTGGATCTGACGCGTATTCTCGCCGGGCCGATCGCCACCCGTTTTCTCGCCGGTTTAGGTGCCGACGTGCTGCGCATCGATCCTTACGGTTGGGATGAGCCCGGCGTCGAGCACGAGGTGATGCTGGGCAAGCGCAGCGCACGCCTCAACCTGACCAATGCGCACGATCGCCATACGTTTGAACATCTGCTGAGAAACACCGACGTGATCGTACATGGCTACCGTGCCGGGGCGCTGGAGAAGTTGGGCTATGGCGCGGAGGAAAGACGCGCGCTGGCGCCGGGCCTGATCGACGTCTGTCTGAATGCCTACGGCTGGAGCGGGCCGTGGCGCACCCGGCGCGGTTTTGACAGCCTGGTGCAGATGAGCTGCGGGTTGGCGGAGGCGGGCATGGTTTGGCGCAGCGCCAGTTTGCCGGTGCCGCTGCCGGTACAGGCTCTGGACCACGCCACCGGCTATTTGATGGCGGCGGCGGTGCTGACCGGTATGGCGCAGCGCCTGAGCCGCGGCACCGGCTACCACGCAAGGCTGTCGCTGGCGCGCACGGCGCAACTGCTGCTGGCGCATCCCTATCCGGCGCATTATCGGCCGCAAGCCCTGACGCCGGCCGGCCCCGCCGACGAAAACCCGGAAACGGAACTGACCGACTGGGGCGCCGCACAACGTCTGCGCGCCCCGTTAAGCCTGCAGGGCACGGCGCTGCAATGGGCGCTGCCAGCGACCGCGCTCGGCACCTCGCAGCCGGCTTGGCTGCGCCGTTAAATAGCCGCCAACTGTTGCTGCAGCCACTGCAGCAACCGCAAGACCGCCGGCGTCAACCCGGCGGTCTGCGGCCACACCAGATAAACGTCGTCATCGCTCAGGCGACAGGGCGCGGCCAGCGCCACCAGCCTCCCGGCGGCGATCGCATCCTGCACCAGCAACTTTTTCGCCAGCGCGATGCCAAACCCCTGCTCGGCCGCGCGAATCAACAATCCGGCATCGTTGAACAACGCCTGTTGCCGCCCGCACAGCGAGCGCCCTTGCGTATTGAACCAGGCGCGCCAGGGGCTGACGTCGTGCTCCAGCAAGGGAACATCGCCGCCGTTCTCGAATGCCGTTCCCCATTGCCGCGCCATGTCCGGCGAGGCGACCGGCAGCACATCGCCCGACGCGATGCGCTGTGCCTGCAGTCCCGCCCACTGACCGTTACCGATGCGGATCGCCGCATCGAATCCGCGCTGCGACAGATCCTGCAATGTCAGCGATGCATCGATATCCAGCGCAATATCGGCGCAGGCTTCATGGAAGGCCGGCAGGCGCGGCAACAGCCAGTAATGGGCAAAAGACGGCAGCACGCTGATACGCAGCGTCTGGCTTGCCGCGGCGCGCCGGGCGCGGGCAACGCCCTGCTGCAGCGCCTGCAGCGCCGGCTCTACCGCCGCCAGCATCTCTTTCCCGGCCGCATTCAGACGCACACCGCGCCCGCGCCGTTCAAACAGCGAATAGCCGACCGCCTGCTCCAGCAGCTGGATTTGCTGGCTGACCGCACCATGCGTCAAATGCACCTGCTGCGCCGTGGCGCGCAAATTCTCCAACCTGGCGGCGATAACGAAGGTCGGCAAGACATGCAGGGGAAGGCGTTCACTCATCACTGGTTAGCCGGATTATCCAAAAAGGTTATTTTTCATCGATTTTGGCCCGCAGGCAACTGTTCTATGTTTATGCCATCTATCCCTGATGCTTCGGAGCCGCCATGCACCCACGTTTACAACAGGATCTTACACAGTTTCCGCAGATCCTCGACCACACCCGCCAGTTGGCGGAAGATTTTCTGGCCGGGCTGCAGCAGCGATCGGTCTGCCCACCGCTCGCGCAACAGCAGCTGCAACCCGGTGACGATCGGCTGGCGGAAAACGGTGAAGGCGCCCTGGCGGCGCTGGATGACTTTTGGCAGCGTTATCAGGCGGGCATTTCCGCCAGCGCCGGCCCGCGTTATTTCGGCTTCGTCACCGGCGGTGGCACCCCGGCGGCGGTCGCGGCGGACTGGCTGGTTAGCGTGACAGACCAAAATAGCCAGCTCAGCCATGATACGATCGCCGCGGCGATCGAACTGGCCGCCGTGACGCAGTTGAAATCCCTGCTGGGCCTGCCGGAAGCGTTCAGCGGCAGCCTGGTCAGCGGTGCCACCATGGCCAATTTCGCCGGGCTGGCCATTGGCCGGCAGTGGCTGGGCCAACAGCACGGCGTGGATATTGCCCAACGGGGCCTGGCGGCGCTGGGGCCCATCCGGGTGCTGGCGGCCAATCCGCACGCCAGCAGCGTAAAGGCGCTCAGCATGCTCGGCATCGGCCGCGACGCGCTGACGACCGTCGCCAGCCTGCCGGAGTCTGAGGCCATGGATATGGCGGCGCTGGAGCGGCAGCTCGCCGCCGGCGCTGGCCGCCCCACGTTGGTGCTGGCCAGCGCCGGCACGGTCAACACCGTCGCCTTCGACGATCTGCCGCGTCTGCTGGCGCTGCGGGAGCGTTATCCGTTTTGGCTGCATGTCGATGCAGCCTTCGGGGGCGTGGCGGCCTGTTCGCCGCTGTATGCACCACGACTCGCAGGCTGGCAACAGGCGGACTCCATCACCGTCGATGCGCACAAATGGCTGAACGTGCCTTATGACAGCGCGATCCAATTTACCCGCCACCTGGATCTGCAGATGCAGGTATTTCAGAACCATTCGGCCTACCTGGAAGCGCCGACGCCGCGGCCGGACAACTATCTGCATTTGACGCCGGAAAATTCGCGGCGCTTTCGCGCCCTGCCGCTCTGGCTGACGCTGAAAGCCTATGGCCGCAGCGGCATACGGGATATCGTCGAGCGCAACGTCCGATTGGCGCAGGCGCTGGGCGCGGCGTTAGCGGCCGACGACGGTTTCCATTTGCTGGCGCCGGTGAATTTGAACGTGGTGTGCTTCGCGCTCAGCCGCCCGCAGGGCGACAGCGAAGCGGCGCGCGATCGCTTTCTCGAGCGCCTTAACCGGCACGGCGTGGTGCGTTGCACCCCAACGACCTATAGCCATCAGCCGGGGATCCGCGCCGCGCTGGTCAACTGGATGACGGAGGAACGGGACATCCGGCTGGCGCTGGACTCGCTGCGCCACTGTCTGCCAGAGACGGCCTAAGGCGCGCGGCGCTATTCGAGTTGGAAGGCCTGCAAACGCCGCGCTTGCCGCCCGTCATCGCTGATGTTATCCGGCGACAGCCAGGCGGCAAAGGCGGCGTGTCGCGCCGGCCATTCCGCGTCGATGATCGACAGCCAATCGGTGTCGCGCGTGCGCCCTTTGACGACAACCGCCTGGCGGAAAGTGCCTTCGTACCGGAACCCCAAACGCTCGGCGGCCTGGCGCGAAGGCAAATTGAGGCTATCGCACTTCCATTCGCAGCGCCGATAGCCAAGATCGTCAAACAGATGCCGCAGCATCAGGAAAATCGCCTCGCTGCCCAGCGCGCTGCGCCTCATCAGCGGCGACCAGTTGATGGTGCCCAGTTCGGCCACGCCGTTGCCGGGATCGATGCGCAAAAAAGCGCAGGTGCCCACGGCGCGCCCGTTCGCCTGATCGACCACTACCATCGTGTTCCTGTCAGCGCTGGACGCCTGAGCCTGGAGGTAACGCTGAAAATCCTCGCACGTCTGCGGCCGTTCCCAAAACAGATAGGTCCAGTCTCGGTCGTCCTCGGCGGTTTGGTAAGCCCGATAGAGCTCATCCCCCCAGCGCTCAAGGCTAAGGGGTTCAAGGCGGCAAAACCGCCCTTGCAGCAACCTGTGCCCGGGCAGGCCTGCCGGCTGCCAATGAGGAAGGGCATCGCCTATTGGCTGCCCATACTGATTCTGTCTCACTGCGACATCCTGCTTTTGAAAGGTGGAAAGGCAAGTTAAAACCAACGCGGGCCGGAGACAACTCCGACCTGCCCCCCGCCCCGCTGGCGCGGGCAACAGGATGATAGTTTAGAAAAACAACTCAATCACTGTTAAATATTCACCAAAATTATTTCAATCAAAATAAATATCCAGATAACTCATTGTAAAACGGTGATTTATAGCAACAATTAAGCTACACATTTCAGCCACAACGTTAACTTTTGTTGGTTGTTATGATAAAAAAAGAAGTGATTATCATTAACAGGTGAGGAAGGGTATGATTCAACTTAATGATTTTTATCATTAAAAAAACAAAGAAACCAAAAGAACACTTTTTAAGCGCTCAAAAAACGCACTGAAAAACTTCAAAAAGCCAACACATGAATTTTTTTTAAGACTTTTCCTAGCAAACTAAAATTTTGTTTCGTGACATGATGAACAGAATCTCGGCAAGCAATGTCAGCAAGCGCGGGCGCCAAGCGCAAGTCAGGCCGATCGCGTCAACGCCGAGCGGGCAGCAAATCTCGCTGACTTAAGCCAAACTTATAGATTCATGTGATTAATAAGTTTAGTATGAAAATATCATTGAGTGCCGTCGTGTTTATTGATAGAACACTGGCTACACTGAATTATTGCTCCATTTTGCCTTTCGGCTTTTCAGGCTTTTTCTCATATTACCGCAGTAAAACGGATTTAAGTGGGGGTGCGATATGCCAACGATCATCATGGATTCATGTAGCTATACCAGATTGGGATTAACCGACTATCTGACTTCGCATGGCGTGAAAAAACGCCATATTAATGCCATCGAGGATATTGACAGCCTGCATGAAAAATGCAGCAAGTTGAATCCGAGCCTGGTGTTTATTAACGAGGACTGCTTCATCCACGAAGCAAACGCCACCGAGCGAATAAAACGGGTGATTTCACTGCACCCGGATACGTTATTCTTCATCTTCATGGCTATTACCAATGTACATTTCGACGATTATTTATATGTTCGCAAGAACGTCATCATATCGTCAAAATCCATCAAACCAGAGACTATGAATCAGCTACTTAGTCACTATCTCGAGAGAACGTCCCTACGGGCGGAGAAGTCCTCTCTGGACCAAACGCCGGTAACGCTGAGCCAGACCGAATCGAACATGTTACGCATGTGGATGTCCGGTCAAGGCACCATCCAGATATCAGACCAGATGCAAATAAAGGCCAAAACGGTCTCCTCCCACAAGGGAAACATCAAGCGGAAAATAAAGACGCACAACAAGCAGATCATTTACCACGTTGTTCGTTTGACCGATACGCTGACCAGTGGAATATTTGTCAATAGCCGTTGAGCCGCAGAGAATGCCCCCACTCTGTTTTGTCGACCGTTAAATATCCGGGGATAAAGTCACCGGGATATCGGATACTGGAACCACCAAAAGAATACCTGCTGCGCTATCCCCCCGCTAGCGCAGCGGGTATTTTTTTGCCGGCGATAAAAAAAATCTTACCGTAATGAAATAATCTCAAAATGGACAATTTCATTAGCAAATTAATGAGATTAACCGACGTTACTGCCCATGCTCGCGACATGGCTCCACAAACGTCCCGTCACGGCTGTCGATTTCATTAAAAAACCATACGCCCGCCGGATAGTCTTCAAGAGAAACCAGATACATAGTCCCTTCGTTGAATACCTCTACGGCCAGAATGACGCCCTCGCGCCGCGGGCCGCCGTCTGTTTTTACCGTCACTCGATCGTTAACCTGCATACCGTTCCCCATCATTTGCGATTGGCATCAGTGTATGACAAAACCCAGGGGGAAGGACACCGCCCCGCACCAATCCGGCCTCGCTCTCAGCGTAGCCGCCGCCCGGATTTTCACTTTCTTAACGGTTTGGCCGCAGAATCTTAAGCCGGCCTCGCGTAGCCTGTCTTCAGGCGTTTCCCCCCCAGAGAAGCGCTCGCAAATGAAGAAGTAACAAGGAACTTTTGCCCGCAGACTTGCGGGCTTTTTTTTGCGCACCGCCGAATTGCAGGCATAAAAAAACCCGCCGCGGCGGGTTTTTTTCAATCAGCGGTAGACGCCAATTAGATAGCGGTAACGTTAGCCGCAGATGGACCTTTCGCACCGTTCTCGATAGAGAACTGTACGTTCTGGCCTTCAGCCAGGGTCTTGAAGCCTTGATCCTGGATAGCAGAGAAGTGTACGAATACATCTTTGCTGCCGTCTGCTGGGGTGATGAAACCAAAACCTTTAGCTTCGTTGAACCACTTCACTTGACCTTTGATCAGGTTAGACATGTCTATCTTCCTTCAATAATAAATGTAAGCCGCTATGGGCGATATAGCCGGTCATCAGTTACTTATGGAGGCACTGGAAAGGAAATTCGTCAGAGAAGGGCTATCCGGGATAACGCTTTTAATTTGAACTACTTTACTCAAAATGTCGTGCATAAATAGGTCTGTACCACAGGCCGGTAAGCATTAACTCACGAGCGGGCGGCAATAGCAACTCTTTTCGCCTCGTCGTGCCGTTTACCTCGGCTAAACGCACAGGATTTGACCCTGTTTGTCGACGCTATCGCCGAGCGTCTTCTCCTTACCGGCCAAGACAAATGATAGTAATTATCGTTACGCTGTTTTATAGTTGCACAAAGAAATCATTCAGGGAGATTCACCATGCCGAGATGGCTCACATTACCGGCCGCCAGCGTTACCGCCCTGCTGGCCTTTGCCGCTTGCAGCGCCCCGCTGGGCGCGCTGGAGCTGAATTATCAGCCCCCAGAGCCCAGCGTTTCCCCGCCCCCAAAACCGGTGGCTCCGCCGGGGCCGACCCCCAAGGCGGCGAAACCGCCGATTACCTGGGCAGAGGCACGCGACAAGAACGGTTTTCGCGTCGATATCGAATGCGATCATCCAGGCTGCAGCAAGCCGCGCGCCAAACCTTATCCCGCCTATGAAGGCCCGGTGAAGAAAACCGATCGCCGCCGCCAATCCGATCCTTACTCCACCAATCAGGATCCCGATTACAACATTCAGTTGGGCTATGAGTGGTAGCGGCGCTTTCGGAGTAATACCTATATCAGCCGCCCTCACCGCTGCATAAAATAGCGCCAGTTCACCACTCCTCCTGGTGTTGAACACAACAAGCTGTGTTGCAAATCTTTATGCGCCTCCCTATAGGCGCTTTTTTTTGCTCCTCCCTCATGCCCGTTTCCCGATTACAGATTGCTCTCATTGCCCCGTAAAGTGATGAATGTCACAAATACGCCTCCTTGCCATTCTTATTCGGAGGTGATGTTCATGGCCACAGGATCCCTTGCCCTCTTGGCTGCCTTGGCCGGCATTGCGGGCTATTCGCTCTATAAACACTTCAAATCTCAGAAGAAAAGTACATTCGTTCGCCCGCACGATCGGTAATCGATAACGTGTTTACACCGCGAAGGCGCGGCACGCCGCACGCCGCGCCTTCGTGGACCGTCATGTTTTCATCACAAAATTGTCACAATATGGCCATATGATGATTCGCGATTATCCGCTCTGGCTTAACACCAAGGATTTCGCCCATGACCATAATTAAAGCTGCAAACCATCAGGAAGCAGAAAAGCTCATCCGCGCCGGCACAGCCAAGAAAATCGAACTGGCCTACGATATCGGCAGCGATGACTTCTTCCAGCTTGCCAGCCTGTGGTGCGATAAAGGCGCCAAGATCTCCAAAGGGAAAGAACACTTTATCGTCTCGTTAAAAGGGTTCCGCATCCCCCCTAACGATTGATATCCAGCCGCCCATCGCGGCGGCGTCCTCCCTTCCTCGCAAAACCGCTCTATTCGACCACGCGCACCTCATTCGATTTCGCTAAGCTAACAGCAGACTTTATTGCGGGCGTTCCGCCTGGATAACCACGTCCGCCACGATGAGGAGAATGAGCATGTCAACAAATGCAGCGCAGCCCGGCACGATGAAAGCCATTGAGATCAGCCAACCGGGTGCTCCCGAGGTTCTGGTCGTCACCGAACGCCCGGTGCCCGTCCCGCAAGCGGGCGAACTCCTGGTGAAAATCGCCGCCGCCGGCGTTAACCGCCCCGACGTGCTGCAGCGTCAGGGGAACTATGCGCCACCGCCCGGCGCTTCGGATATCCCCGGCCTGGAAATCGCCGGCGAAGTCGTCGCCATCGGTGAAGGCGTGACCCACTTCGCGCTCGGCGATCGGGTTTGCGCCCTCATCGCCGGCGGCGGCTATGCCGAATACTGCACCGTGCATGAAAGCAATGCGCTGCCGGTGCCGGCGGGCCTGAGCCTGACCGAGGCCGCCGCGCTGCCGGAAACCTTCTTTACCGTCTGGGTCAACGTGTTCCAGCGCGGCCACCTCAAAGCCGGCGAAACCGTGTTGATCCACGGTGGCACCTCCGGCATCGGCACGGTCGCCACCATGCTGGCAAAAGCCTTCTGCGCGCAGGTGATCACCACCGTTGGCTCCGAAGAGAAGCGCCAGGCCAGCCTGGCGCTGGGCGCCGACGTGGCGATTAACTACCGCAGCGAAGATTTTGTCGCACGCACCAAAGACGCCACCGACGGCAAAGGCGCCGACGTGATCGTCGATCTGATCGCCGGCGACTATCTGGCCAAGAACTATCAGGCCGCGGCGATGGAAGGCCGCATCGTACAAATCGGCACGCAAAATGGCGTGGTAAAAGAGCTCAATCTGATGCCGCTGCTGTTGAAACGCCTGACCCATACCGGTTCAACGCTGCGCTCACGCAGCGTCGCGGACAAAGCGCAGATTGCCGCCGATCTGCACGAGAAGGTTTGGCCGCTGCTGGAGCGCGGCGTGCTGAAGCCGCAAATTTTTAGAACCTTCCCGCTCGAGCAGGCCGCCGCCGCGCATGCGCTGATGGAGTCCAGCGAGCACATCGGCAAGATCATGTTGACGTTCTGAAACCGTTCCCCGCAGCCTGCGCTGCGGGGAAACCGATGCCGCGCTCAGGGAATGATGCCGCGGCGGCGGAACTCATCGAACAGCGAGAAAAACATGGCTTCGGTTTCGACAAACTGATCGAAACCGAAACGCCGCGCCTTGCTGCCGTCCGCGAACATGTCATAGTCCCAGGAAAAGACGAAGTCGGCGAAACGCCAGCCGGCCACCGCGCGATAGTCCGGTTCGGTCAATTGGTGCCGTTGCACCAGCTCTCGCCACAGCATCGCTTTGTCCGCCATCATGCTCTCCAACGGCATCGGCAGCGGCGGCGCGCATTCCAGCCCGAAGTAAGCGGCGATTTTTGGCCACATCTCGCTCCAGCGAAACAGATCGCCATTGTTGATATTAAACGCCTGATTGGCCGCCGCCGGTTCGGTCGCCGCCCAGAGCGTGGCGCGCGCCAACAGCCCGGCATCGGTCATTTCCAGCAGGCTGTGGTAAGCGCCCGGTTTGCCGGGGAAACGCAACGGCAGCCCAAGCGCTTTACTGATCGACGCGTAAACCGCGATGCTTAACGCCAGGTTCATCGGATTGCCGAGGGAGAAGCCCCCCACCACGCTCGGACGAATGGCGCTCCAGTGCCAACGTTTGCCAGCCTGACGCTGCGTCAGATACTGCTGTTGTGCCACGTTAAACTCCGGCGGCATATGCCCGGCGTCGCTTTCGCGCGCCGGTGTTTTAAACGGCCCCAAATGGGCGCCATACACCTTGTAGCCCTGCATCAGGCTGATATGCTCCAGCGCCGGCGCGATCGGCTCCAGCCCCTCGACGACGTGTTGCAACATCTGCAGATTGGGCGCCACCAGGCCCGCCCAATCCGGCGCATCCTGATAGGCGGCATAGAAGACGTGGCTAATCGCGCTCAGCGGCCGCAGCGCGTCGCGCGTTGCCTCCGCATCCAGCAGATCCATCTGCAGGTGGCGCACACCAGGCGCTGGTTCTCCGCCCCGGCGCGAGACACCCACCACGGGCCAGCCCTGACCGGTCAGTTCCTCAATCAATCGGCGCCCTATTACGCCATTGGCGCCGATCACTAACGCCTGTCGCTTTGCGTTCATCTTGTCACTCCTCGGGTTGTCGATGCCCCGAGTGTTATTGATTAGCACTGCTTGCGGTAGACGAGAACCTCCACTAACACTAATAAGAAAAACCTATAGGCAAGATCGACATGGATAAGCTGAACGCAATGAAAACCTTTATGCGGGTGGCGGAGCTGGGCAGCCTGTCGGCCGCCGCTCGCGATCTGCGCTTGACGCAGCCAGCGGTCAGTCAGCAAATCGCCGGTCTGGAGCAGGAACTGGGCGCGCAGTTGCTGTTTCGCAGCACCCGGGCAGTCTCCCTGACCGAGGCCGGCAGCGGTTATTATCAACGCCTCAAAGCGATTCTGGCGGCGGTCGACGAAGCGGAAGAGGCGCTGCACGGCCAGCGCCACCGGCTGCAGGGCAACCTGCGCCTCCACGCACCGACCGGATTCGGCCAGCGGCACGTCACGCCGCTGGCCATCGCTTTCCAGCAGCGCCATCCGGACCTCACCATCGAGCTGCTGCTGGACGATCGGCGCGCCGACGTGATCGGCGAAGGCATCGACGTGGCGCTACGCTTCGGCGAACTGCACGCGCCCGGCATGGTGGCGAAACGGCTGGGCGAACTGCAACGCCTGCTGGTGGCGTCACCGGCGTATCTGGCAGAGCATGGCGCGCCACGCTCGCCGGCGGAGCTGGCAAAACATGCGCACATTCGCTACAGCGGATTGAACGACGGGGATACGCTCACCCTGATCGGCCCGCACGGCCCCGAAATAGTGGCGCTGCGGCCCACGTTCCGCGCCAACAATACGCTATCGCTGCTGACGGCCATCGAGGCAGGGCTTGGTATCGGCGGCGCTCAGCGGCCGTTGATCGGCGAGCAGCTGGCGACAGGGGCGCTGGTGCCCGTATTGCCGGAATACCGCTATCCGCCCATGGCGCTGCACGCGGTCTATCCCGCATTACGATTTATTCCGGAGAAAGTGCGCGCCTGGGTGGCGCATCTGCAACAGGCGTTGACGGCGATCGAGGGAATTAGCGGAGTGAATGCCCCCGGCCAGACGCCGGGAGCATAAGCCTTATTTGAACAGTTTGCCGACCATGTCGCCCAGTTCGTTGCTGTCTTGCTGCACTTCGCCATTTGGCGAAGCGGCATCCGCGACCGTTGGCAAGAACTGTGCAATGGTGCTGGAGGCCTGAGCCGGATCGACACCCAGCTTTTCAGCCAGCTGATTAATCGCATCGCTACCCAACGCCTGCTGTACGTGATCGCCGGTAATCGGTTGGTTTTCGCCATTGCCGAGCCAGGAGCCGACGATATCGCCGAACTGCCCCTGACGAAACTTGTCCAAAATGGCCTGCAGGCCACCTTGTTGCTCAACCCACTGCATAATGGCGATGTAATCGATGCCTTTGCCACCGTTGGCGCCGCCGCCCAGAATGTTACCCAATACGCTATCGAACAGACCCATGATATTCCCCTTTCAGCCGATACGGCCCGCGCCGCACCGCCGGATTGATTTCACGAAAAAGGGCCGCCGCGGCGACCCTGTTGAGCAACGGCTGCTTAGCCTTTGATCTTCCTGTAGACAAAAAGTACCACCAGGGCACCGATTACCGCCACCACAAAGCTGCCCAGGTTAAAGCCGTCAACGCGACCCATACCGAAGAAGGTGCTGATATAGCCGCCGACCACGGCGCCCACGACCCCCAGTACCACGGTCATAATAAACCCGCCGCCGTCTTTGCCCGGCATAATCCATTTGGCCAGGATACCGGCGATTAAACCAAAAATGATCCAGGAAATGATGCCCATCTTTACTCTCCCTATTACCTTTTGCCTAACAGAAATCCTATTACCAGGCCCACGACGGCGCCGGCGCCTATCCCCGCCCAAGGATTATCCTTGATGCAGGCACATGATTGCTCGAGCGCCGCTTTTACACCGCTGCGCACTTCGCAGGCGGTGGTTTTCACGTAGTCGCTCGGTTGCTCAACACCGTTTAGATCGTCATTTTCATATGACATGTCAAATCCTTACAGACCAACCCTCTGAGAATTGCGTCACATGTTTCACGCCCGGCACCGCCCGCCCCGCGATCTTGCTCCGGGCAATCTGCCCGCTGCCGCTCAATGCAGGGCTTACGGCGACAAACGCACAACTTCACACTATGACTATAGTAAAAAATCAGCGGTTTACCCATTTCCGTCCGTCTGAATTTCACCGTACAAAAAACGATCTAATTTCATCCTGCTGTCATCTCGACAGACTAAACTTTAAACAAATCTCCGGGAGGAAACGCCCATGTTCAATGCCCCGTTCATCCTGATTCTCGCACTGCTGTACGCGCTGGCCGCCGTTTGGGACGGTTCCGCCGCGTTACTGTTTCTCTAAGGTTACATAGCGGTTGTCACTTTTGCGATGCGCTTAATTGTGTCTTTATTTTTCAATTGCGTCAGCCGGTTGAAATAGCGGTAAATATCCTCCTTTTCCTCGGTAAAAATCCTAACTTGCCCCGTTATCCGTGCGTTGCTAAATAAAGCGCAAAAAAAAGCATTAATGGAAAACCCTATTTAGCACCAAATGTTCTATCATTCGCCGTATAACAATTTGGGTTAAGGTCCCATTGGGAAAGAAAAGGAAGAACAGGAAAAATGCTTTCAAACCAACGCTTTGAGCGCGAATTCTTGCGCCCTCGTTATTGGTTGCTGTGGATAGGGCTGGGAATGCTCTATCTCTTGGTGTTACTGCCCTACCCGCTCATATATCGGCTTGGACACGGCCTCGGCAGAATAGCCATGCGCCTGATGAAACGCCGGGTAAAAATAGCGCGCCGCAATTTAGCACTCTGCTTCCCCGCAATGCCCGCCGCCGAGCGCGAGGCGCTGATCGTCAAAAATTTTGAGTCCGTCGGCATGGGCCTGTTCGAAGTCGGCATGGCCTGGTTCTGGCCCGACTGGCGCATCGCCCGCTGGTTCAAGGTGAGCGGCATGGAAAACATGCAGCTGGCACGCCAGGACGGCAAAGGCGTTCTGCTGATCGGTCTGCATTTCCTGACGCTGGAACTGGGCGCGCGCATTTTCGGCATGCAAAATCCCGGCATCGGCGTGCATCGCCCGCATAACAACAAGCTGATGGAGTGGGTCCAGACCCGCGGCCGGCTGCGCTCGAATAAGTTCATGATCGATCGTAAAGATATCAAAGGCATGATCCGCAACCTGAAACAGGGGGAAATCCTGTGGTACGCGCCGGATCACGATTACGGCCCGCAAAGCAGCGTGTTCGCGCCGTTCTTCGCCGTTGAAAACGCCGCCACGACAACCGGTACCTTTATCCTGGCGCGCATGGGGCGGCCGTCGATCGTGCCTTTCGTGCCGCGCCGGCTGCCGCATGCGCAGGGCTATGAGCTGATCGTACAGCCGCCGCTGAAGGACTTCCCGCTGGACGATGAAACGCGCGCGGCGGCCATGATGAACCGCGTGGTGGAAGAACAGGTGCTGCTGGCACCCGATCAGTACATGTGGCTGCACCGCCGGTTTAAAACCCGTCCGCCCGGCGAACCTTCGCTGTATTAACGCCCTCGTGCCTTCGCCCGCCACACCGCTGGCGAAGGCGCGCTCGCCTCGCACAAGCATTCTTCGCCAAGGGAACTACACTAATAAGTCACCGACGGCAACCATTGCCGCCAGCAACCATTTCTTCCTGCCCGTGGGCCGGTCGTTGCCTGTCGGGCCACAACCGAGGTCAATGTCATGCTGGTACAACCCTATCTGTTTTTCAGCGGTAACTGTGAGCAAGCGATTAACTTCTACGTGCAGCAGTTGAATGCCAAAATTGAAATGGTCATGCGTTACAAAGATATGCCCGAAGAGGCTCGGCAAGGCGGGCCACAGGACGTCAACCCGGAGGCGATCATGCATGCGCGCCTGCTGATCGGCGACGGCGTGCTGATGGCCTCCGACGGCTGTCCGCAGGACGACAGCGGCGGCGCTTCCCATAAAGGCTTCTCGCTGTCGCTGAACCCCAGCGATGCGGAGCAAGGGCGCAAGCTGTTCGATAATCTGGCGCAGGGCGGCCAGGTGACGATGCCTTACCAAGCCACCTTTTGGGCCAAAGGCTTCGGCATGCTGACCGATAAATTTGGCGTCAACTGGATGATCAACGTCGAATAACCCGCCATGGCGCCGCTAGCTATAGCGGTGCCAGTCATACGCCGCCTTGGCGAACAGCACGAACAGCAGCGTCAACAGCACCAACCCCAACCGCCAATAGGGCGACCGGCGCCGACGCCAGGCAAAGAACATCATCACCGCCAGCGCCCCCAGCGTAAGGGGGTAATACACCGCCAGCGTCAGTAAAGCGATAATGATGTAATCCGACATTGACTCTCCCACTCCGTCTTGTCCGCACCGCCGCAGAGGCAGATTGCGGCATGCCTTTCTCCGTATCGCCTCGTTAAGGGCTAGAGGTCTGGCGCATTTATGCATAAAATATAGGATTGCTCTTAACTCAAATTGAATAGTAATCAAACCACAAGGGTGACATGACTCAGCAGCAACCCATACAGGATGCCGTGCCGCCGCGCAGCGTTAAAAGCTCCCCATTATTATTTCAGGCCGGCGTGTTTGTCATCATCGTTGCCGCCACGCTGATCCTCTTTAACAGCTGGCAAATCTGGAACGCGCACCAGCGCGATCTGCGCAGCGCCGAGCATGAATCCGCCAACCTCGCCCGCTCGCTGGCGCAGCACGCCGACGATACCTTCATGCAGGTGGACGGCAATCTGCTCGATCTGACCGAACGTCTCCAGAACGACGGGCTGGGCCCATCGCAGCTGACGCGGCTGCAGCGCGTCATGCAGACGCAGGTCGGCAATCTGCCGCAGCTGCATGGGCTGTTTATCTACGATGCGCGCGGCCGCTGGCTGGCGACCTCCTCGGGCAAGTTCATCAAGAACGCCAACAACGCCGATCGTGATTACTTCAAATACCATCAAAACCGCGACGGCGGCGGTCTGTACATCGGCAAGGTGATCCGCAGCCGCACTAGCGGCGATCTGATCATCCCCGTATCACGGCGCTTCAACAGCCCGGATGGCAGCTTTGGCGGCGTGGTGCTGGCGACGCTGTACGTCGATTATTTCCGCCAGTTTTACGACAGCTTCGCCCTCAACACCGACGCCTCGTTGAACCTGCTGCTGGCGGACGGCACCATCCTTTACCGTCGCCCTTACTCAGCGGCCTCGATCGGTAAAAACATCGCCAAGGGCGTGTTGTTCAGCGAAATTTTACCGCATTCGGAGTTCGGCAACGCCACCATCACCTCGCTGTACGACAAAGTGGAGCGCATCTACGGCTATTCGCGGGTCAATCGCTTTCCGCTGGTGATCGCCGCCGGGCTGTCGAAGCGCGACGCGCTGGCGGACTGGCGCACCGACGCCGGCCTGTTTGCCGCCGGCGGCCTCTCCCTGCTGATGATCCTGTTGGCGATGGGCATGGTGCTGCTGCGACAAATCAAGCACAGCATGCAAACCGAAGCCGAGCTGATGCGCACCCGCGATCAGCTGACCAGCATCAACCAGATGCTCGAAGAGTTGGCGCTGCTGGACGGCCTGACCGGTCTGGCCAATCGCCGCCAGTTTGATATCGCGCTGAAGAACGAGCTGGCGCGGGCTTCGCGCAACTACCGCAGCGTGGCGCTGCTGATGCTGGATATCGACTACTTCAAGCAGTACAACGACAGCTATGGCCACGTCGCCGGCGACCAGTGCCTGCAGCAAATCGGCCAAACGCTGAAGGGGCTGGCGTGCCGCAGCAACGACATTCTGGCGCGCTACGGCGGCGAAGAGATGGGGATTATCCTGCCGGATACCGACGTGCAGGGCGCGCTGATTTTCGCCGAACGCGTCATCCAGGCGGTGCGAGATCTGAAAATTCCGCATCAGGGCAACCCGCACGGCATCGTTACCATCAGCATCGGCATCTGCGCCAAAGTGCCGCATATGTACAACGATACGCCGATCAGCTTTATCAATGAGGCGGACAGTGCGCTGTATCAGGCCAAGAAAAAAGGCAAAAACTGCATTTACGGCGCTTAAGCAATCATCGGGTCACCAAAATTTGGCGGCCCGATTTATTCACCCGGCAAAAATGAAATAGTTTCCCTCCGCAACATTATTTCACCGACGCGCCCCGCTCTCTGAATGAAATAACGCCAATAAATAAGCAGGATATTTATTTCTAATATAATTCAATAAGATAAAAAATACGCCGTTCAACAACCCATTCGTGCCATTTTTGATTATTCGTGCCTACGCCAGGCCCCGTTTAGCCCCCGTTTACTTTTTATTGGCGTTGCCGGTGATACTCTTATCAGGACTATTCTATATATCAGGAAGCCATCGCACGCTTCGGCGCACTGCGCCCTGCTGATACATCCATAATAGAACCCGCAAATTTCACGTTGCAATTGGGCGACCGGCGCAAAAATTTCTGGCGTCGCTCCAGCCAGCCACTGCGCAAGCCAGTGCAGCCAACCACGCGGCAACCTGAAAGACGGGAATAAAGCGATATAGATTTGCAAGGAGATCTCATGCCTACTGGCGATATTACGCGTGAACGGGCCGTTCTGACGCTGCCGTTGCGACAATGGGCGGCGCAAGAAGCGTCCAGCGCGGTCAGCGAACTGGAACAGGGCAAGGTGCTGTTTCTGCCCGATCTGGCCTTCACCCTGTCTGAGCAGGAAATGCCGCTGCTGGATCCGGCGTTGGTCGATCCGAAGCGCAAGAACATCAGCTATCAGCCGCTGTCCGGCAAGCTGACCGGCGTCGCCGTCGCGGAACGCCGGCAGCAGGTTCAGCAACTGCTGGAGCGCTATTACCAATCGTGCCGTCAGCTGATCGCCGGGCTGTTGCCCGAGTATCAGGAGGCGCTGCACCACCCAACCGGCAGCCTGCGTTTGCATCCGGTCTCCGCCTGGCGCGCCAATAGCTCCTGGCGCAAAGACGACAGCCGGCTGCACGTCGACGCTTTCCCGTCGCGCCCGAACTACGGCGAACGCATTCTGCGCATTTTCACCAACATCAATCCGCACGGTGAACATCGCCAATGGCGGGTCGGCGAGCCGTTCCCTGAGCTGGCGGAACGCTTTATGCCGCGTCTGGCTCGCTATTCGGCGTTAAGCAGCTGGCTGCAGCACCAGGTGCGCATCACCAAAACCCGCCGCAGCCATTATGACCACCTGATGCTGCAGTTGCATGACGCCATGAAGGCCGATGGCGATTATCAGCAGCGTGGCCCACAGCTGGCGCTGGCGTTCCCGCCGGGCAGCAGCTGGATTTGCTTCTCGGACCAAACGCCGCACGCCGCGATGGGCGGCCAGTTTATGCTGGAACAGACCTTCCTGCTGCCGGTGAATAAAATGCAGGATCCGCAGCGTTCACCGCTGAAAGTGTTGGAACAGCTGCGCGGCCAGCCGTTGATCTGACTGATTTGCCGCCGTCGGCGTTACCGGCGGCGGCAAACGCGCATCACGCCTCGAAATCCCCCTGTTGGCGCGCCACCAGCGTCAGAATGCTGTACAGCGCCACCGGCTGCTGTTCCTGATTCAACACCTGCACATCCCACACCACTACGCCGTGCGGGCGATCTTCGGCGGTTTTCTGCGGCTTGCGGATTTTCTTTTTGCAGGTCAACCGCACCTGAATGGTATCGCCGATCTTCACCGGCTCGATAAAGCGCAGATTCTCCATGCCGTAGTTGGCGATCACCGGCCCGACGGCGGCGTCAACAAACAGCCCGGCCGCGGCGGACACCACAAAGTAACCGTGCGCCACCCGTTCGCCGAACAGCGAGTCGGCGGCGCCGATCTTGTCCATGTGCGCGTAGAAATGGTCGCCGCTCAGGCAGGCGAAGTTGACGATATCCGCTTCGGTCACGGTGCGGCGCGCGGTCAACAGGCTGTCGCCCAGCTGCAGCTGCTCGAAGTATTTCCGGAACGGATGCACCGGATGCTCGACGACTGGCGCGCCGCGCACCCATTCGCCGCCGATGGCCGCCAGCATCGCCGGGCTGCCCTGGATCGCCGTGCGCTGCATATAGTGCTTCACCGCGCGCAGCCCGCCCAGCTCTTCACCGCCGCCGGCGCGCCCCGGGCCGCCGTGCACCAGCATCGGCAACGGCGAACCGTGGCCGGTGGACTCCGCCGCCGCCTGCTCATCCAAAATCAACATGCGGCCGTGGGCGCAGGCCGCCGCGCGAATGAAGCGCTTGGCCAATGCCGGATCGGCAGTCACCAGCGATCCCGCCAGGCTGCCCTGCCCCAGCAACGCCAACGCGATCGCCTGCTCGGTATCCGCATACGGCATCAGCGTCGCCACCGGGCCGAAGGCCTCCGTGCCGTGCACCGCCTGATGGGTAAGCGGATCGGCGCAATACAGCAGGGTCGGCGGATAAAACGCCCCGCCGCGCGCACCGTCGCCCAGAACTTCCAGCTTATCCAGCGCCGCGCCGCAAAGCGGTTCGCAGCCGTTGCGCAGCAGGAAATCCACCTTGCTTTGCACATCATCACGCTGCTCGTGGCTGACCAACGCCCCCATGCGCACCTGTTCCAGCTGCGGATCGCCCACCGTCACCCCCGCCAGGCGCTGCAACAAGGCCTGACGCACGGCCGCCACCTGCGCCGCCGGCACGATGATGCGGCGGATCGCGGTGCATTTCTGCCCCGCCTTGGCGGTCATTTCACGGCACACTTCTTTGATGAACAGCGCAAACTCCGGCATCTCCGGCGTCACGTCTTCCGCCAGCACGCAACAGTTGAGCGAATCCGCCTCCATGGTGAACGCGATCGATTTCTCCAGCAGGCGCGGGTGTGCCCGCAGCCGCTGTCCGGTCTGCGCCGAACCGGTGAAAGTCACCGCATCCTGGTAATCCAGGTGCGCAAACATGTCGCCGACGCCGCCGCAAACCAGCTGCAGCGCCCCTTCCGGCACCAGCCCGCTGTCGACGATCAGCCTGACCATCGCCTGCGTCAGCTGCGCGGTAGCGGTGGCCGGCTTGATGATGGCCGGCATGCCCGCCAGCCAGGTCGGCGCCAGTTTTTCCAGCATGCCCCAGCACGGGAAGTTGAAGGCGTTGATGTGCAGCGCCACGCCGGGGCGCGAGGTCAGCACGTGGCGGGCGGCGAACTGCGCCTGTTTCGACAATGGGATCAGCTCGTCTTCCGGCCACAGGGTATCGTCCGGCAGATCGCGGCCGGCCATGCCGGCATAGGCGAACAGCGTGGCGATACCGCCCTCAATATCAACCCAGCCGTCGCTGCGCGTCGCGCCGGTTTGATAGGAAATCTGATACAGCGCCTCTTTGTGCGCCAACAGGTGTTTCGCCACCGCTTTCAGCATCTGGGCGCGCTGCTGGAACGTCATGTGCGCCAGCGCCGGGCCGCCGTGGCTGCGCGCATAGCTCAGGCTCGCCGCCAACGGCAGGCCGTCGGAGCAGACCTGGTACAGCGCCTCGCCGGTCACGGCGTGGCGGATCTCGCGCCCCTCTCCCTGCCCGTACACCCAGGCGCCAGAAAGATAACTGTGTAACTGCTGCATGTGCCCTCCAAAATTCATAAATTTTCACCCTATAGCTTAATTACGTATCACATAAATACCAGTCCGCGCCAAACCAAATTTTAACAAAAAGAAAACAAAAGACGCTTTCAGGGCATTTAACCTGCTATAAACAAGGAATCAATCACTTTATTTATCAAATAAAATCAACAAAATAACAAATAACCTTGTGAGTAACCTCGCAAAACCACATGAATTACGTTTGATCTTTTTGTTATCAGTTTGTAGCCTTATGGTTAGTTAAAGTGATTCACATTTTTATGTTTAATGTGAAAAATACGAATCACCAAGAGGCAAGCATGACAACTGACGCACAGTATCAGCAGCATTTCGACGACAAGATCGCGGCGGACATCGCCATTGAGGCCAAAGACTGGATGCCGGACGCCTACCGTCAGAACCTGATTCGGCAGATTGGCCAACACGCCCACTCGGAAGTCATCGGCATGCTGCCGGAAGCCAACTGGCTGACGCGCGCCCCCACGCTGCGCCGCAAGGCGGTGCTGCTGGCCAAGGTGCAGGACGAAGCCGGCCACGGTCTGTACCTCTACAGCGCCGCCGAGACCCTCGGCTGTTCGCGCCAGGACATCTACCAAAAGATGCTCGACGGCAAGATGAAGTACTCCTCTATCTTCAATTACCCCACGCTCAACTGGGCGGATATCGGCGTGATCGGCTGGCTGGTCGACGGCGCCGCCATCGTCAACCAGGTGGCGCTGTGCCGCGCGTCCTACGGCCCCTATGCGCGGGCGATGGTGAAAATCTGCAAAGAGGAAAGCTTCCACCAGCGCCAGGGCTACGAGGCGGTGATGGCGATGGCCAACGGCAGCGACACGCAGCGCGCCATGTTGCAGGACGCTATCGATCGCTTCTGGTGGCCGGTGCTGATGATGTTTGGCCCGAGCGACGCCGACTCCCCCCACAGCGCCCAGAGCATGGCGTGGAAAATCAAACGCCACAGCAACGATGAGCTGCGGCAGAAATTCGTCGACAACACCGTGCCGCAGCTTGAGGCGCTGGGCATGACGGCGCCGGACCCGAGCCTTACCTGGGACGAGGCCGCCGGCCACTATCGCTTCGGCGAGATCGACTGGAGCGAACTGCATGAGGTGATCAAAGGGCGCGGTCAATGCAACCACGAACGCCTGCAGGCCAAACGCCGCGCCTGGGAAGACGGCGCCTGGGTACGCGACGGCGCCATGGCCCACGCCGCGAAAAACGCCGCCTCCGCCGCATAGCCAACATAAGGAACCGAGATCATGAGCCACGTTGAATGGCCGCTGTATGAAGTGTTTATCCGCAGCAAACAAGGGCTGGCGCATCGCCACGTCGGCAGCCTGCACGCCGCCGACGACCAAATGGCGCTGGAAAATGCCCGCGACGCCTATACGCGCCGCAACGAAGGCTGCTCGATCTGGGTGGTGCAGTCGCGCCATCTGATCGCCTCGCAGCCGGAAGATCGCGGCGCGTTCTTCGATCCGTCCGAAGACAAGATCTACCGTCATCCGACGTTTTACACCATTCCCGACGGCATCAAGAACATGTAGAGGCGACCATGACGGTTAACGATCCGCGCATCAGCTATTTGCTCCGCCAGGGCGACACGCCTCTGATCCTCGCCCAGCGCCTGTGCGCCTGGTGCGGCCACGCGCCCGAGCTGGAAATCGATCTGGCGTTGGCCAACATCGGGCTCGATCTGCTCGGCCAGGCGCGCAACTTTCTGGGTTACGCCGCCGAACTGGCCGGCCCGCCCTGCAGCGAAGACAGCCTGGCCTTCGGCCGCGACGAGCGCCAGTTTCATAACCTGCTGTTGGCGGAGCAGCCGAACGGCGGTTTCAACGACACGCTGGTGCGTCAGTTCCTGCTCGATGCCTACCACGTACAGCTGCACCAGGCGCTGAGCCGCAGCCTCGATGTGCAGATCGCCGCCATCGCCGCCAAATCGTTGAAGGAGGCCGATTATCACCTGCGCTTCAGCCACGGCTGGATGATCCGCCTGGGTGACGGCACCGACGTCAGCCACCGCAAGATCCAGCAATCGCTGGATAACCTGTGGCGGTTCACCGCCGAGCTGTTCCACGCCGACGCGCTGGAGCTGGAACTGGCAGAACAAGGCATCGCCGTCGATCCGCGCGAACTGCAGGCCCCCTGGCAAGCGCAGGTGGAAGAGACGCTGCGCCAGGCGACGCTGGCGCTGCCTGCCGAGCAGGCGTTCCGGCACGGCGGCAAGCAAGGCCGGCACAGCGAACACCTCGGCCCGCTGCTGGCGGAAATGCAGTTCCTGCAGCGCGCCTATCCAAACGGTCAATGGTAGGAGGCCACGATGAACGTCACCCGTTTGCAACCCGCCGAAATCCCGCAGATTTGGCACTGCCTGCAGCAGATCAGCGATCCCGAACTGCCGGTGCTGTCGATCACCGATTTGGGCATGGTGCGCGACGTAGCGCGCGACGGCGCGGGCTGGCGCGTGACCTTCACCCCAACCTATTCCGGCTGCCCGGCCACCGAATTTTTGCTCAACGCCATCGAGCAGCGGCTGGCGGCCGCCGGCTTCAGCCCGGTGCAGGTGGACATTCGCCTCAGCCCGGCCTGGACCACCGACTGGATGAACGCCGACGCCCGCGAGCGGCTGCGGCAATACGGCGTAGCGCCACCGCAGGGGCACACCTGCGATCGGCCGCACGCCCACGGCCCGGTAGCCTGCCCGCGCTGCGGCAGCACCCACAGCGAGAAGATCAGCGAGTTCGGCTCCACCGCCTGTAAAGCGCTGTACCGCTGCTGCGACTGCCGGGAACCGTTCGATTATTTCAAATGCATATAGGAGCGCTGACACCATGACGGTCTTTCATCGCCTGAACGTCGCCGCCATCGAGCGCGAAACGCCGGACGCCGTAGCCATCACCCTGCGGGTGCCCGAAGAGCTGCAAAACCAATACCGCTATACCCCCGGCCAGCACCTGACGCTCAAGGCGTTGGTCAACGGCGAAGAGCTGCGGCGTTGCTACTCCATCTGCAGTTCGCCGCAGGAAGGCCTGCTGCAGATCGGCGTGAAGGCGATTGACCAGGGGCGCTTCTCCGGCTTCGTCAACCGCATGCTGAAGGTCGGCGACGCGCTGGAGGTGATGGTGCCTCAGGGGCGCTTCGGCTACCAGCCGCAGGCAGAGCGCCACGGCAACTACCTGGCGATCGCCGCCGGCTCAGGCATCACGCCGATGCTGTCGATCATCAAGGCGACGCTGCTGCTCGAACCGGGCAGCAGCTTCACCCTGATCTACGGCAACCGCAACAGCCGTTCGATGATGTTCAAAGAGGCGCTGTCGGATCTGAAAAACCGCTACCCGCAGCGTTTTCAGCAGCTGTATCTGTTCAGCCAGGAAAGTCTCGACAGCCCGCTGCTCAGCGGCCGCATCGACCGTGAACGCCTGACGGCGATCGGCGGCGCGCTGCTGGATTTCCGCGACTATGACCACGCCTTTATCTGCGGGCCGGAATCGATGATGGACGACGCACAAACCGTGCTGGAACAGGCCGGCGTCCCGGCCAACCACATCCACAGCGAACGCTTCAACACCAGCGGCCTGGTCGCCCGCCCGCGAAGCAGCGGCGATCGCAACGCCACCCGGGTGGCGATCTTGCTCGACGGCCGCCGGTTGGATATCGAGGTCGGCGAACAGGACGACAGCATTCTCGACGCCGCGCTGCGCCAGGGCGCCGACCTGCCCTACGCCTGCAAAGGCGGCGTATGCGCCACCTGCAAATGCCGTCTGAAGGCCGGCCAGGTGGAGATGGGCGTCAACTACAGCCTGGAGCCGGATCAGCTGGCGGCAGGCTACGTATTGAGCTGCCAGTCGTGGCCGAAAGGCGACGGCGTGGTATTGGACTTCGACGTCTAGGAGCCGCGATGGACACCCCCTTTATTTTGCATCAGCAGCAGCACCGCGTGGTCACGCTGACGCTGCATCGCCCGGAGGCGCGCAACGCTCTGAGCACGCCGTGCCTGGAACAGCTGGTTGCTCGCCTGGAGCAGGCCGACGCCGACAGCGGCGTGGGCGCCGTAGTGATCGCCGGTGCGGTGCGCTTCTTCGCCGCCGGCGCCGATCTGCGCGAACTGCAACAGCAGGATCTGCCGGCCGCGCTGGCGGATCGCCGTCCGCAGCTGTGGCAGCGGCTGGCGCAGTTCAGCAAGCCGCTGCTGGCGGCGGTGAACGGTTATGCCCTGGGCGCCGGCTGCGAGCTGGCGCTGGCCTGCGACATCGTCATCGGCGGCGAAAGCGCCCGCTTCGGCCTGCCGGAGATCACCCTCGGCCTGATGCCGGGCGCCGGGGGCACCCAGCGTCTGATCCGCTGCGTCGGCAAGTCGCGCGCCAGCCAGATGGTGCTGACCGGCGAGCCCATCGACGCCCGCACCGCGCTGCAGGCCGGCCTTATCAGCGAAGTGTGCGTCGATGCCCTGACGCTGGAACGCACGCAGCAGATTGCCGATCGCATCAGCCGTCAGGCGCCGCTGGCGCTGCGCGCCGCCAAACAGGCGCTGAAACAGGCCGAGGAAATCGGCCTTAGCCAGGGGCTGACGATGGAGCGTCAGCAGTTCGTCACCCTGGCCGCCACCGACGATCGCCGCGAAGGCATCGCCGCCTTTTTCGAAAAACGTACGCCAAACTATCAGGGGCGCTGATTTATGGATAACGCATTGATTCTCAGCCATCTCGACGCCGGCGTGTTGACGCTGACCCTCAACCGGCCGGATCGGCTCAACAGCTTTAACGACGAGATGCATCGCCAGCTGAGTGAAGCGCTGACGCAAGCCGAGCGCGACGACAGCGTGCGCTGCCTGCTGATCGCCGGCGCCGGGCGCGGTTTCTGCGCCGGGCAGGATCTCAACGATCGCAACGTCAGCGCCGATCAACAGGCGCCGGATCTCGGCCTGTCGGTCGAACGTTTCTACAACCCCCTGATCCGTCGCCTGACCGCCCTGCCGAAGCCGGTGGTGTGCGCGGTCAACGGCGTGGCGGCCGGCGCCGGCGCCGCGCTGGCCCTGGCGTGCGATATCGTCATCGCCGCCGACAATGCCAGCTTCATTCAGTCGTTCTGCCGTCTGGGGCTGGTGCCTGACTCCGGCGGCAGCTGGTTCCTGCCGCGGCTGGCCGGCCACGCCCGCGCGATGGGCATGGCCATGCTGGGTGACAAAATCAGCGCCCAACAGGCGCTGGCGTGGGGCATGATCTGGCAGGTAGTGCCGGCGGATGAATTGGCCGACCGCACGCAAACGCTGGCGCGCCATCTGGCCACCCAGCCGACCTACGGTCTGGGGCTGATCAAGAAAGCCCTCTACAGCTCGGCCACCAACAGCCTCGATCAGCAGCTCGATCTGGAGCGCGATCTGCAGCGCCTGGGCGGCCGCAGCGACGACTATCGCGAAGGCGTCAGCGCGTTCTTTGCCAAACGCACGCCAAACTTCAGCGGGAAATAGCCATGAACGCGCCCCTTCTTAACGGCCAGGTGGCGGTGATCGGCGCCGGCACCATGGGCATCGGCATCGCCCAGGTGGCCGCCGCCGCCGGCTACCCGGTGCGGCTGTTCGATATCGCGCCCACCGCCGCCCAGCACGCGATCGACGATCTCGCTCGCCGCCTGCGCCAGCGGGTCGACGACGGCAAGGCCGACGCCGCGCCCACCGAAGCCCTGCTGGCGCGCCTCGAATGCGCCGACTCGCTCGAGCAGCTGGCCGACTGCACGCTGGTGATTGAAGCGGTGGCGGAAAATTTGGCGATCAAACAGGGCCTGTTCCGCGATCTGGAGGCGCTCTGCTCGCCCACGACGCTGTTCGCCAGCAATACCTCTTCGCTGTCGATCACCGCCATCGCCGGGGCACTGCAACACCCGGCCCGCATGGCCGGGCTGCACTTCTTCAACCCGGCGCCGCTGATGAAGCTGGTGGAGATCGTCAGCGGCCTGGAGACCGGCGCCGAGACCCTCGCCGCGCTGCAGGCCCTGGCACAGCGCTGGGGTAAGCAGAGCGTCGTGTGCCGCTCGACGCCGGGATTTATCGTCAACCGCGTGGCGCGGCCGTTCTATGCCGAAACCCTGCGCGCGCTGGAGGAACAGGTGGCCGACGCCGCCACGCTGGATGCGGTATTGCGCGACGCCGGCGGCTTCGCCATGGGCCCGCTGCAATTGACCGATCTGATCGGCCAGGACGTCAATTACGCCGTGACCGAATCGGTGTATCAGGCCTTCTATCAGGATCCGCGCTTCACGCCCTCACTGGTGCAGCAGGAGTTGGTGGCCGCCGGGCACCTCGGCCGTAAATCCGGCCGCGGTTTCTACCGCTACGACACGCAGATCCCCACCGCCGAGATCGCTTTTGCTCCACCGGCGCAGGCCGCACTGCCGCAACGCGTTACGCTGCACGGCGACTGGTCTTCGCTGGCCGATTTGGCGCAGCTGTTAAGCGAAAATGCGGGGGCGATCAAACAACCTGGCCAGACCAGCCCACACGTCACGATCGACGACGTTACACTGATGTTAACCAATGGTAAAACCGCCGGCCAACTGGCCGACGAACGTGGAACGCCCGTGGTGCTGTTCGATCTCTGTGCCGACTATGCGCACGCCTCCGCCATCGCCATCAGCTGCGCGGCGCAAAACGATGCGCAACACAATGCCAAAGCGATTCGCCTGCTGCAGTCCCTCGGCAAGCAGGTCATTCCGTTGCCGGATTACCCCGGCCTGCTGACGATGCGCACCCTGGCCATGCTGGCCAACGAAGCGCTCGACGTGGTGAACAAAGGCGTCGCAAACGCCGAAGATACCGATCTGGCGATGCTGCGCGGCGTCAACTATCCGCGCGGGCCGCTTGCCTGGGGCGCCGCGCTCGGCTGGCGCCACATTCTGGCGACGCTGGAAAACCTGCAACGCTATTACGGCGAAGCGCGCTATCGCCCGATGCCGCTGCTGCGCCGCTACGCTTCCCCCGCCTCTTTTCCAGGAGCCGAACGATGAACGCCAATACGCCGCGCGCGCTGGCTCAGCGCTGCGCCGAACAGATGTTCCAACAAGATACCTGCGCTCAGGCGATGGGGATGCACATCGATGCCGTCGACGCCGGGTACGCTCAGGTCAGCATGACCGTCGGCCCGCAGATGCTCAACGGCCACCAGACCTGCCACGGCGGCCAGCTGTTCAGCCTGGCGGACACCGCCTTCGCCTACGCCTGCAACAGCCAGGGGCTGGCGGCGGTGGCCTCCGGCTGCAGCATCGACTTCGTCCGCCCGGCGCTGGCCGGCGATCGCCTCACCGCCAGCGCGGAGATGCGCCATCAGGGCAAAGCCACCGGGCTGTATGACGTCGAAATCGTTAACCAACGGGGCAAAACCGTCGCCTGGTTCCGCGGCCGCGCACACCGCCTCGGCCACAGCATTTTAGGAGATCAGGCATGAATCAGGCATTTATCTGCGACGGCGTGCGTACCCCGATCGGCCGCTATGGCGGCGCGCTGGCCCAGGTGCGCGCCGACGACCTCGCCGCCCTGCCGCTGCGCGTGCTGTTGGAACGCCATCCGCAGGTCGATTGGGCGCAGCTGGACGACGTGATCCTCGGCTGCGCCAACCAGGCCGGGGAAGACAACCGCAACCTGGCACGCATGGCGCTGCTGCTGGCCGGCGTGCCGGTCGGCGTGTCCGGCACCACGGTGAACCGCCTGTGCGGTTCGGGCCTGGATGCGCTGGCGATGGCGGCGCACAGCATCAAGGCCGGTGACGCCGGGCTGCTGCTGGCGGGCGGCGCGGAATCGATGACCCGCGCGCCGCTGGTGATGGGCAAGGCAGACAGTGCCTTCAGCCGCCAGGCGCAGCTGTACGACACCACCCTCGGCTGGCGCTTCGTCAACCCGCGGATGCAGGCCGAGTTCGGCACCGATTCAATGCCGGAGACCGCCGAAAACGTCGCGGCGCAGTTCAACATCAGCCGTGCCGATCAGGACGCCTTTGCGCTGCGCAGCCAGCAGCGCGCCGCCCGGGCGCAGGCGCTGGGCCACCTGGCGCAGGAGATAGCCCCGGTCAGCCTCACCGGCAAAAAAGGCGCAGTGATGCTGTTCAGCCAGGATGAACACCCGCGCCCCGACACCACCTTTGATCAGCTGCAGGCGCTGAAAACCCCGTTCCGTCAGCCCGGCAGCGTCACCGCCGGCAACGCCTCGGGCCTGAACGACGGTGCGGCGGCCCTGATCGTCGCCTCCGAAGCGATGGCGGCGCGCCAGGGGCTGACGCCGCGCGCGCGCATCGTTGCCACCGCCACTTGCGGCGTGGAGCCGCGGCTGATGGGCATCGGCCCGCTGCCGGCCACCCGCAAGGTGCTGGAAATCGCCGGGCTGAGCCTGGCGCAGATGGACGTTATCGAACTGAACGAAGCGTTCGCCGCCCAGGCGTTGGCGGTGATGCGCCAGCTTGGCCTGCCGGACGATGCCCCGCAGGTCAACCCCAACGGCGGCGCGATCGCCCTGGGGCATCCGCTGGGCATGAGCGGCGCGCGCCTGGCGCTGGCCGCCCTGTTTGAACTGGAACGGCGAGCCGGCCGCTACGCGCTTTGCACCATGTGCATCGGCGTCGGCCAAGGCATCGCCATGATCATTGAGCGTGTCTGACCCCTGAGGCTAACCATGACAATAAATCCACAGCCCCTCGAAACGATCGAATTCGCCTCGCGCGATGAGATTGAAGCGTTGCAGCTGACGCGTCTGAAGTGGACGCTGCACCACGCCTACGACAATGTGCCGATGTACAAACGCAAATTTGACCAGGCCGGCGTGCACCCCGACGATCTCAAACAGCTGAGCGATCTGGCGCGCTTCCCCTACACCACCAAGCAGGATCTGCGCGACAACTACCCGTTCGACACCTTCGCGGTGCCGATGGAACAGGTGGTGCGCATCCACGCCTCCTCGGGCACCACCGGCCGCCCGACGGTGGTGGGTTACACCCAGCGCGACATCGATAACTGGGCCGATATCGTCGCCCGCTGTCTGCGCGCCGGCGGCGCCACCGCCAAAGATAAGGTGCACGTCGCCTACGGCTACGGCCTGTTCACCGGCGGCCTGGGCGCACACTACGGCGCAGAGCGGCTCGGCGCGACGGTGATCCCGATGTCCGGCGGCCAGACGGAACGCCAGGCGCAGCTGATCCTCGATTTCAAACCCGACATCATCATGGTGACGCCGTCCTATTGCCTGACGCTGATCGACGAGCTGGAGCGCAAGATGGGCGGTGACGCGCGCGGCTGCTCGCTGCGGCTCGGCGTGTTCGGTGCTGAACCCTGGACCGAAGCCCTGCGCCACGAGATCGAAACCCGCATGGGCATCAAGGCGCTGGATATTTACGGCCTGTCGGAAGTGATGGGGCCGGGCGTGGCGATGGAGTGTCTGGAGAGCGGCGGCGGCCCTACCATTTGGGAAGACCACTTCCTGCCGGAGATCATCTGCCCGGAAACCGGCATCGCCCTGCCGGACGGCGAACATGGCGAACTGGTGTTCACCACCCTGACCAAAGAGGCGCTGCCGGTGATCCGCTACCGCACCCGCGATCTCACCCGGCTGCTGCCGGGCGACGCGCGCCAGATGCGCCGCATGGGCAAGATCACCGGCCGCTCTGACGATATGCTGATCATCCGCGGCGTCAACGTTTTCCCGTCGCAGGTGGAAGAGCAGATCATGCAGTTCGAGCAGCTGTCGCCGCACTACCAGCTGCAGGTCAGCCGCAGCGGCCACCTGGACACGCTGGCGGTGCGCGTCGAGCTCAAGGAGTCGGCGCTCAGCCTCAGCCACCAGCAGCGTTGCGACATCTGCCACCAGCTACGCCACCACATCAAATCGATCGTGGGCGTCAGCACCGACGTCAGCATCGCCAACTGCGGCGATATTCCGCGCTCGGAAGGCAAAGCGCAGCGCGTGGTCGATTTGCGGCCGCGCTGAGGCGCACGGCGTCACGGATGACGCCGCCCCAAATTAGGCGTAATGTTATGGCTCATCGAAGGCTAACCCATGGAAAAATATGGAACATAAACTGGATGAGTTCATTCGCCATGCCGTCGACGCGCAGCCGATCAGCGGCACCTCGCTGATCATTTCGCTGTACGGCGACGCGCTCAGCCACCGCGGCGGCGAAGTGTGGCTCGGCAGCCTGAGCGCGCTGCTGGAGGCCTTTGGCTTCGGCGATCGCTTCGTGCGCACCTCGGTGTTCCGCCTGCAGAAAGAGGGTTGGCTGGCGGTGGAGAAAATAGGCCGCCGCAGCTTCTACCGCGTGACCGAGCAGGGGATGCGCCAGTTCCGCCACGCCGAATCGAAAATCTATCTGCGCGAGCAGCCCGCCTGGGACGGCAAGTGGGAGCTGTTGCTGCTGGAAAGCGCCGAAAAAAACGAGCGCGCGCGGCTGAAAAAAGAGCTGGGCTGGCTCGGGTTCGGGCAAATCGCCAGCAACCTGATGGCCGCCCCCACCCATGCGCAAACCGACGTGACGGCGCTGCTCGGCGAGCTGAACGCCAGCGAGCAGGTGATTTACTTCCGCGCCGATTATCCCTATAACCGCTCCGAGCAAACCCTGCAGAACTTGGTGGCCGACTGCTGGTCGCTAAACGAGGTGGCGGCCGGCTATCACGAGTTTATCGTCTCCTTCCGGCCGCTGATGGCGCTGCTGCGCGAAGTCGATCCGGCGGCGCTGACGCCGCTGCGCTGTTTCCAGATTAAGCTATTATTGATTCACTTCTTCCGTCGCGTGGTGTTGAAAGATCCACTGCTGCCGGACGCGCTGCTGCCCGCGCAGTGGGAGGGCCAGATCGCCCGCAACCTGTGCATCAATCTTTATCAGCAGGTCGATCGCGCCGCGACGGAGTATGTCAGCGCGCTGGCGGAAACCACCATCGGCGCCCTTCCCGCGCCGGCCGCCGGCTACTATCGGCGCTTCGGCGGCCTGCCGCGCGACCCTACATTTTAAGGAACTCACGCTATGCCTGTGTATCAGATTGACGGCCTGACGCCGGTCGTCGACCCCAGCAGTTACGTGCACCCGACGGCGGTGCTGATCGGCGACGTGATCGTCGGCAAGCACGTGTACATCGGCCCGAATGCCAGCCTGCGCGGCGATTTTGGCCGCCTGGTGATCTGCGACGGCGCCAACATTCAGGATAACTGCGTGATGCACGGCTTCCCGCAGCAGGACACGGTGGTGGAAGAAGACGGCCATATCGGCCACGGCGCCATCCTGCACGGCTGCCGCATTCGCCGCAATGCGATGGTGGGCATGAACGCGGTGGTGATGGACGGCGCGGAGATCGGCGAGAACACCATCGTCGGTGCGATGGCGTTCGTCAAAGCCGCGGCGGTGATCGAAGCCAACAAGCTGGTGGTCGGCAGCCCGGCGCGCGTGCTGCGCGATCTGACCGAACAGGAATTAGCCTGGAAGATCGCCGGCACCCGCGAGTATCAGGATCTGGTACAGCGCTGCAAATCCTCGCTGCACGAAGTGGCGCCGCTGACCGAAATCGAACCGGGCCGCCAACGCCTGAGCTTCGGCGACCACCTGATCCCGAAAAGCCAGCTGTAATCCCCGGGGCTGAGGCACGCCTCAGCCCCTTCCCTTATTACTCCACCTCCGGCGCCTTGAACGGCGACGGCACGGCCGCGCGGCGGCTCTGGACGTGATAAGCCACCACCAGCAGCAAGGTGAACGGAATACCGAACCACAGCGTCATGCGGAAGAATTCGGTAAACGCCGTCGAGATCATCAGCGCCGCCATCAACCCGGCACCCAGCAAGGTGGTATACGGGAACCCCCACATGCGGAACTTCAGGTGGGTCTGCCGATGCCGGCGGCGGAAGAACAGGTGGGTGACGAAAATCATCAGCCAGGTAAAGCAGGCGCCATATACCGAAATAGACATCATGGCGGCGAACGACGTTTCCGGTGCCACCAGGCTCAGCACGATAGACACCACGATGCCGATGCACGACATCGCCAGCGCATTGACCGGAATGCCGCGCCGGCTGACGCGCCCCAACGCCGCCGGTGCCTGCCCGGCGCGCGACAGCGAGAACATCATGCGGGTGGTGATATACAGCTGGCTGTTCATCGCCGACAGCGCCGCCACCAGCACGATAAAGTTGAAAATACCGGCGGCGGCGGGCAGATGGATCACGTTCATCGCCATCAGGAACGGGCTTTCGCCGGTGCCGGACTGCCGCCAGGGTACGATGGCCAGCATCAGGGCGATCGACAGCATGTAGAAGATGAACAGCCGCACGATGGTGCCCTTGAACGCCGCCTTCACCGCAATCACCGGATTTTTCGCCTCGCCGGCGGCCACCGCGATCATTTCAATGCTCAGATAGCTGAAAATGGACACGATCACCGCGAACCACATGCCCTTGACGCCAAACGGCATGAAGCCGCCGGCGGTCAGGTTGCGCAAGCCGTAGGCCGGGTTGCCCGAGAACGCCAGAATGCCGATGCCGATCAGAATGAACGCCACGATCGCCGTCACTTTGACGGTGGACAGCGCGTATTCCACCTGGCCGAACGACTTCACGCCGATCACATTGATGACGATCACCGCCGCCGAGAACAGCAGCACCCACGGCCAGGTCGGCGTCGCCGGGAACCAGAACTGCATGTACATGCCGATGGCGGTAACTTCGGTGCCCACCGCCAGCACCACGCAAGACCAGTAGGAATAACGCACCAGAAAACCGAACAGCGGGCCAAGATAGAATTCGGCGTAGTCGCCGAACGAGCCGGGCGTCGGGTGTTCGGAGGTCATTTCCGCCAGGCTGCCCATCAACAGCAGCGCAATAACGCCGCCGATCAGGTAGCTCAGCAATACCGACGGCCCCGCCATCTGAATGGCGTAGGCGCTGCCGAGAAACAGCCCGGTGCCGATGGCGCCGCCGATCGCCAGCATCGACATCTGCCCGGCGGTAAGATGCTTGTTCAACCCGTCCTGACGGCGGGCGATATGCTCAAAATCATTCATCTGTGGCATGGCTGTGTTCCCGAGCGAAGTTAGGCGGTACGGGTGACGTCGAGAATGGCGGCGGTCACGTAGTCGATATTGCCGGGGTTGAGCCCCGGCAGGCACATGCGGCCGGGCGAAACCAGATAGATGGCATAGCGCTGCCGCAGGGTCTGCAGCTGCGCTTCGTTCAGGCCGGTATAGCTGAACATGCCGCGCTGATCGCGTATGCGCCGGTGATCCAGCGAAGAACCTCCCCGCGCCAGGCCGGCGGCCAGCTGCTCACGCATCTGCTTGATGCGCACGCGCATTTCCGCCAGCTCATTGCGCCAAAGCTCACCGAGTTCGGCGTCGCCGAGCAGGGTTTCCACGATCTGGCTGCCGTGCGTCGGCGGGCAGGAGTAGCTGCGGCGGATCAGCGTTTTTAACGCGCCTTTGACGTTAGCGGCGTTTTCCGCATCGGCGCAGCGCACCGACAGCGCGCCCAGCCGCTGGCCGTACAGCGCCACGTTTTTGGAAAACGAGTTGCAGACCAAAAACGGCAGATCGGTTTTCAGCGCTTCGCGCAACGCCAAGCCGTCCTCCTCCAGCCCGTCGCCGAAGCCCTGATAGGCGATATCGAACAGCGGCAGCAGCTTACGCCGCTGCAGCACGGCGAGCGTGGCGCGCCACTGCTCCGCCGTCAGATCGGTGCCGGTCGGGTTATGG
Source organism: Serratia sp. 4542 (assembly GCF_016805595.1). Taxonomy (NCBI): domain Bacteria; kingdom Pseudomonadati; phylum Pseudomonadota; class Gammaproteobacteria; order Enterobacterales; family Yersiniaceae; genus Serratia; species Serratia sp. 4542. The sequence goes on along the minus strand of NZ_RXKV01000010.1, from coordinate 215,103 downwards.
CAGCAAGGATGCAACAGGACTACGCTGCCGGGCGGCAGGCTGTCCAGCGCGTCGAGCATGGCGGCGAAACGCAGGCCGCCCGCCGCTTCGTCAAAGTAGGGATAGGTATTCACCCGCAGCCCGGCGCCTTCAAATATCGCCCAGTGATTGGCCCAGGTGGGATCGGACACCCAAATGTCACCGCGCGCCAGAAAGTGGCGCAAAAAATCCGCCGCCAACTTTAGCGCACCGGAGCCGCCGACGGTCTGCACCGTGGCGATCTCGGCCGCCTGTTGCTCGCCGAACAGCAGCGCCTGCACCTGGTGAGCGAACTGCGGCGAACCTTCGATCGGCGGATAACCGTGCGGGCGACGCAGCGCCAGCAACCGCTGCTCGGCGGCCTCCACCGCCTGCATCAGCGGAATATTCCCCTGCCGGTCGTAATAGAGCCCAATGCCTAAATTCACTTTTTTCGGATTGGGGTCCTGCAAATAGGCTTCCATCAGCGACATAATAGGATCGGCTGCAGAAGGTGCAATCTGTTTAAACATGACGCATCCTTAACTCGTTATTGAATTAATATGAAGACGGACTTAATAAAAATTAAATCAGGCGATGGCGCTGACGGTGATTTCTATTTTCATTCCCGGCACCACCAGTTTTTCGACAATAACCGTGGAGCGATTGGGATAAGGATAATTAAAGTATTTCCGGTAAATATCATCGAGCAATTTAACGTCGTTGACGTCGGTAAGATAAACGATCACCTGCAGTACCTTATCGCTGTGGCTGCCCGCCGCCTTCAACGTCTGCGCCAGGTTATCGAAGGTTAACGCAATCTGTTGCTCCGGCGCGCCGGTCTCGATGCTGCCGTCCGCCCGCACCGGGCCATGGGCGGTAAACAGCATGCCGCCGCCCCGGGTGGCCCAGGAAAAAGGCTGGCCGATGTCCGGCAGCCCGGTCTCTACGATCTCGCGCATGTCAGTGGTTCCCGTGGTGGTCAAGTTGGCGAAGCAGCGCGCCGTCGGCGGCGAACAACGCATCCAGAATGGTGAAATGATTGGCGCCGGGCACCGCGACCAGTTCGGCCGGCAACCCGCGTTGGCGCAGCGCCGCGTGATAGTGTTGCGACTGACCGATCAACTCCGGCAGCTCAGCTGCGCCGTAATACAGCGTGAGCGGCTTACTGCGCGCCGGCGGGTGGCGCGCCGGGCTTAGCGTTTCAATCTGCCGCTCGGTCAGCTGCAGCGCCCGATTGACATAGCTCTCTTGCAGCGGCGCCAGTTCGAACAGGCCGCTGATGGGAAAGACCGCCTCCACCAACGCATGCTGCTGCCAAAACGCCGCCAGATGCCCGCCGGCGGAATGGCCGCACAGATGCACCGGATGGGCATAGTGCGGCGGCAGACGGCGCTGAATAGCATCAAGCGCCGCCCCCACCTGGCGACAAATAGCGTCAAGATTAACCGCCGGCGCCAGCGCATATTCCACCAGCACCACGTCAAAACCCAACGCCAACGGCCCGGCGGCGATAAAGGCGAAATCCGCCTTATCGCAGAATTGCCAATAGCCGCCGTGAATAAAAATTAACGTCCCCTGGTGCTGCTTTGCAGAATAGAGCCAATCCATCGTCTCGCGTTCGCTTTCGCCATACGCAATATTCTTTTCATGTTTCGTCTGATGATAAATAGCCGCACTGCGGGTCTGAAATGAAGCCAAAATAGCGTCTTCATTATCCACCGCAGCGCCGTTGTCATAGCTCCCCGCAAGTTGTTTCATATATTAAACTTCGTTTATTATTTAAAATATGAATTAACTATTAGCACCGGCAACATTATTGTCAAGACGGGTCTATCAGCAATGCGCGCCCGGTAAAATAAAACAACACCGGCAGCGAAAAAGTTTAACCCATGAAACTTTTTGCGCTTATTTTCCCCGCCCGTCCGGCTGAATTTGCGGCAATGCGCTTAGCCGCTCAAACGCATAATCCCAAAAGGCACGCACCTTCAGCGGCATGCGCTGCGCCTGCTGTGCCACCAGCTGCACCGGCATCGGCAACGGTTCATGGTCCGCCAGCAGCCGCACCAGCGTACCGGCGGCCACATCGTCCGCCACCTGATACGAGAGCAGGCGGGCGATGCCTTTGCCGGCGCGCACCGCCAGCAGTTGCGCTTCCACATCGTTGAGCAACAGTCGGGGGGCCAAGCGCACCCGCTCGCCGTTTTCCTGCGGGCCGAAGCGCCATTCACGCAGCGACGGCCGCTGAGTGCCGACGATGGTGGCATGCTCCGCCAGCTGCGCCGGTGAGCGCGGCTCGCCGCAGCGCGCAAGGTAAGCCGGGCTGGCGACCGTCACCCGGCTGACCTGCCCCAGCCGCCGCGCCACGCGCGAAGAGTCCTGCAGATGGCCGATGCGCACCGCGATATCCAGCCCTTCGTCGATCAGATCGAGATTGCGATCGTTCAACACCATTTCGATCTGCATCTGCGGGTAGTCATCGAGAAACGCCATCACCACCGGCGCCACGTATCGGCGGCCGAACTGCACCGGCGAAGTGACGCGCAGCAAGCCACTCAGCTGCGCTTCGGCGGTATCCTGCACCACCGCCTGATAATCCTGCAGCAGCTGTTGCGCGCGCTCCAGCAACCGCACGCCCGCCTCGGTGGGCGCCAGCCGCCGGGTGGTACGTTCCACCAGCCGGGTGCCGAACCGCTGTTCCAGCGCGGCGATCGCCCGGGTGATCGCCGGCGCCGAACGCCGCAGTTTGCGCCCGGCGGCTGCCAGGCTGCCCTGCTGCACCACCGCCACGAAGATGGCCAACTCGTCTAACCGATCCATAGACTCTTCCGATAAGTGAAATTATCAATTTCCACATTGCCGGATTCCGCTCATTCACCGCAAGAGTATGCTGAAAAAAAACACTGAGGAGAAATGCCATGTCCACCATCACCCTCTACGGCACCCCGCTTTCCGGCCACGTTCACCGCGTGGCGTTGCTGCTGCGCATGCTGGCGCTGCCCTATGAATGGGTAGAGGCCTCGGCGGACGTGCGGCAGAGCGCGGCCTTTCGCCGGCTCAACCCGTTTGGCCAGATCCCGGTCTTGCAGGACGGCGATCTGACGCTGGCCGACAGCAACGCCATTCTGGTTTATCTGGCGAAACGCTATGCGCCGGACAGCCACTGGCTGCCTGAACAGCCGGCGGCGGCGGCGCGGGTGCAGGCCTGGCTTTCCAAAGCCGCCGGCGAAGTCCGCTACGGCCCGGCCTCCTGCCGATTGATCGCCCAGTTCGCGGTGCCGGAGGATTATCAGGCGGCGCGGGCAATCAGCGATCGTTTTCTGCCGCAGATGGAACAGCACCTGAGCGAGCGCGGCTATCTGGCCAGTGAACAGGCGACCATCGCCGATTTGGCCTGCTACAGCTATGTGGCGGTCGCGGCCGAAGGCGGCATTTCGCTGGCGCCTTACCCCGCCATACGGCGTTGGGTGGCGAGCATCGCGGCGCTTCCTGGCTTCTTCGCCATGCCGGCCCTGCCGGCACCGGCGGCGAGCTGACGCCATGATCCCGCAACGGTTCCACCCCGATGAGCTGCGCGCGCAGACGCTGGCCGGTTTCGATCGCGTAGGCGGAGGCATCTACCCCGCGATGCCAGATCAGCACCGTGCGTTTTTTGCCGCACTGCCCTACCTGTTCGTCGCCACGCTGGACGACCAGGGCTGGCCCATCGCCACCCTGTTCAGCGGCCCGCCCGGATTTTTACGCACGCCGGACGACACGCACCTGCGCATCAGCGCGCCGCGCCGCAGCGACGATCCCGCCCAGGCGCTGTTGCTGCCCGGCAAACCGGTCGGCGCGCTCGGGCTCGACTTCAGCAACCGGCGGCGCAACCGCGCCAACGGCACCGTCGGCCGCACCGACAAAAACCGGGTGGAGATCGTCGTTCACCAAAGCTTCGGCAACTGCCCGCAGTACATTCAGCGCCGCGAACTCTACCCGGTGGAGAGCCGGCCACAGCCGGTTGAGCATTTAGCGTCGCTCGATGCGGCGGCGCAGGCGCTGATCCGCACCGCAGACACCAGCTTCGTCGCCAGCGGTGCGCACCTGGAACTGACGCAGGGCGGCGTCGATATTTCCCATCGCGGCGGGCGCCCCGGCTTTATCCATCTGGAAGGCGACACGCTGTGGATGCCGGACTTTCGCGGCAACCGCTATATGAATACGTTGGGCAACCTGCTGGCCGAACCGCGGGCGGCGCTGCTGTTCATCGATTTCGATCGCGGCGACGTGCTGCACCTGCAAGGAAAAACGCAGATCCTCTGGCAGGCGCAAGGGGATCCCGGCGTTGAAGGGGCGGAACGCTATTGGCGGTTTGACGTTCACCGCGCCTGGCGTTTTGCGGCGGCGCTGCCGTGGCGGGGACGCGATCTGGAGTATTCACCGGCGACGCTGGCGACCGGAGTGTGGCACCGCTGAAATGAAAAGCCCCGCTGCGGCGGGGCTGAATCGGGAAATTACAGGCTGTGTTCGGCCGCCGCTGCGGCCTGATAAAGCTGACGAAAATAACTCAACCGCGCAAAGAACAGGCGGCTTTGCTGTTCCGACATATTGCCGGCCACCTGCCCGGCGTCAATCTGCCGCCCTTGCCATTCCATCAGGGCGATACTCGACGCCAAAAAATCCATTTCGCTGCCGTAGGCCGCGAGATGTCTGTCCACTGATCTCATCATTCGCACACTCCTTTTAATCACATCGAAAAGGGTCATATGCCTGCTCTTTCAGTATCGGCCCGACGGCGGATATTTTTTGTACAGAAGGTGCGCATGAAGAAAACGCTCATCTTGTCGCCACGCTGGCAAACGGCGACGGCAAAGTTTGCTAGGGTAAAGGGTAGCCGTATGGGATAGACCATTCTGTTGAACTCAGCAAAGGAAGAGACCAATGAGCACCAGCATCAGCGCTACCCTCAAGGACCCCACGCTGTTCCGCGAGGCCAATTACATCGACGGGCAATGGTTGCCGGCCAAAGCAGGCCACGCGATCGCCATCCATAACCCCGCCAACGGCGAGCTGGTTGGCCATGTGCCGGCCTTCGGTGCCGAAGAAACCGCACGCGCCATCGCCGCCGCCAAAAAAGCGCTGCCCGCCTGGCGTGCGCTGACCGCCAAAGAACGCGCCGGCAAACTGCGGCGGCTGTTTGAGCTGATGATGGAAAATCAGGAGGATCTGGCGCGCATCATGACGGCGGAACAGGGCAAACCGCTGGCTGAAAGCCGCGGTGAGATCGCCTATGCCGCCTCCTTTATCGAATGGTTCGCCGAGGAAAGCAAGCGGGTCTACGGCGACACCATTCCGCAGCCCCAGGCGGGCCGCCGCATCATCGTGCAGAAAGAGCCGATCGGCGTGTTCGCCGCCATCACCCCGTGGAACTTCCCGGCGGCGATGATCACCCGCAAAGCCGGCCCCGGCTGGGCCGCCGGCTGCACCGGGGTGATCCGCCCCGCCAGCCAGACCCCGTTCTCGGCGCTGGCGATCGCCGTGCTGGCGGAGCGCGCCGGGCTGCCCGCCGGGGTGTGCAACGTGATCACCGGCCCCAGCAAAGGCATCGGCGGCGAGCTCACCGCCAACCCGGACGTGCGTAAACTCTCCTTCACCGGCAGCACCGAAGTCGGCGCGCAGCTGCTGGCCCAGTGTGCGCCCACCATCAAGAAAACCAGTATGGAGCTGGGCGGCAACGCGCCGTTTATCGTGTTCGACGACGCCGATCTGGACGCCGCCGTGGCCGGCGCGGTCGCCTCGAAATACCGCAACGCCGGCCAGACCTGCGTCTGCACCAACCGTTTTCTGGTGCAGGACGGCGTGTACGACGCCTTCGCCGCCAAACTGAAAGCCGCCGTCGCCAAGCTGAAAGTCGGCAACGGCCTGGATGACGGCGTCACCATCGGCCCCTTGATTAACCCGGACGCGGTGGAGAAAGTGCGCGAGCATATCGCCGACGCCGTCGAGCACGGCGCCTCGGTGCTGCTGGGCGGCAAGCCTGACGCGCTGGGTGGCAATTTCTTCACCCCGACCATCCTGACCGACGTACCGCGCACGGCGAAAATCTTCCGCGAGGAAACGTTCGGCCCGGTGGCGCCCCTGATCCGCTTCAACCAGGAAGCGGAAGCCATCGAACTGGCCAACGACACGCCGTTCGGCCTGGCCGCTTACTTCTACAGCCGCGACATCGGCCGGGTGATGCGCGTGGCCGAAGCGCTGGAGTACGGCATCGTCGGCATCAACGAAGGGCTGATTTCCACCGAGGTGGCGCCGTTCGGCGGCATGAAGCACTCCGGTTTGGGCCGCGAAGGCTCAAAATACGGCATCGAGGACTATCTCGAGATCAAATACCTGTGCCTTGGCGGTTTGGGCGCTTGATGCGATCGGCCTCCGCGTCTGCGGGGGCCCTGTCTGGCGGATCCGGGAAGCCTTTGCTACCTTTAGGCCTCTCGTTCGAACGGTTAAAAGGAATTTCCAGTATGCAACCTCTCGTGGTACAGCTACCCGGCTTTTACGTCGCCGGCCAAACGGTCAGAACCACCAATCAGGACGAAACCCAGCCCGAGACGGCAAAAATCCCGGCGCTGTGGTCAGACTTTTTCGCCACCTCGCCCGCCACGCCGGTCTATGTGGTCTACTCCAACTACGCCTCCGACGCCGGCGGGCCGTTTGACGTCACCGCCGGCAGCGCGGCAGAGAGCGGTTTGCACATCCAACCCGGCCGCTATCTGGTGTTCCAGGCCCGTGGCGCCATGCCGGCGGCGGTTATCGCAGGCTGGCAAGCCATCTGGGCCTACTTCGAGCAACACCCGGAAATCGAACGCCGCTTCCTGACCGACTTCGAAGCCTATACCGGCCTCGAGGCGGTCGATATCCATATCGGCTGCCGCTAACGTAACAGTGAGATCGACGATGATCACCTTCTCCCCTGCCATTCCGATCCTGCGCATTTTTGCGGTCGACAAGGCCAAAGAGTTTTATCTGGACTTTCTCGGCTTCACGCTGGAGTGGGAGCACCGTTTCAGCGAAGATCTGCCGCTGTACATGCAGGTGAGCCGCGCCGGATTGACGCTGCACCTGAGCGAACACTATGGCGACAGCACGCCCGGCGCCGCTATTTTCATCCCGGTGCACGATATCGACGCGCTGCACCGGGAGCTCACGGCCAAAAACTACCGCTATGCCCGGCCGGGGTTGGAGGTTGTCGACTGGGGCAAAGAGCTGAACCTGACCGATCCGTTCGGCAACCGCCTGCGGTTTTGCGAGCAGAGCCACGAGGCCTGAGCGGCCTTATTGCCGGTACTCCGCCTCGCTGACCGGCTCCAGCCAGGTCACCGGACTGCCGTCCACCGCTTCGGCGATGGCGATATGGGTCATGGCGGTGTCCGGCGTCGCGCCGTGCCAGTGTTTGACGCCTGCCGGGATCCAGACGATATCGCCGGGGTGCATTTCCTGCGTGGTCTCGCCCCACATTTGGATCCACCCGCGCCCCTGGGTGACGATCAGCGTCTGGCCGAGCGGATGGGTATGCCAGGCCGTGCGGGCGCCGGGTTCAAAGGTGACGGTCGCGCCGCCCACCCTGGCCGGCGCGCCACCGGCGAACGGCGCGTCGATGCGTACCTGCCCGGTAAAATATTCTGCCGAACCGCGCTGTGAAGGGATCGAACCGCTGCGTTGTATTTTCATCTGTTGTGTCCTCCGCGCCGGCTCTCACCGCCGGTGCTGATCGTCATGAGTCAGTGATGCCAAGATAGCGCCATGCTTTTCCGGCGACTAGCGGGTAAAATGCGCAAGGAGCTATGAGCTCAATTCATAAATCTACGCGCGACAGTGCGCTCACCTTCCTCTTCGGTGCCGGTATGTTGAAAGAAAACTTTAACGATCTGATCGCTTTCCTGATGGTGGCCAGGGAGCGCAGCTTCACCAAAGCGGCGGCGCAGCTTGGGGTTTCCCAATCGGCGCTCAGCCACGCCATTCGCGGGCTGGAAGAGCGCCTGGCGCTGCGTTTGCTCACGCGCACCACCCGCAGCGTCGCCCCCACCGAGGCCGGTGAGCGGCTGCTCAACAGCATCGGCCCGCGCTTGGCGGAGATTGAAAGCGAGCTGAACGCGCTGGGTGAAATGCGCGATCGGCCCGCCGGCAACATCCGCATCACCGCCGGCGAACACGCGGTGGATGCGGTGCTGTGGCCGGTGCTGCGCACTTTTCTCGTCGATTACCCGGATATCAACGTGGAAATCACCGTCGACAACAGCCTGACCGACATCGTCGCCGGGCGTTTCGACGCCGGCATCCGGCTGGGAGAACAGGTGGCGAAGGACATGGTCGCGGTGCGCATCGGGCCGAACATGCGTATGGTGCCCGTCGCCTCCCCTGACTATTTCTCCCGTTACGGCCTCCCTGCCACGCCGCAAGCGCTGCAAAACCATCGCTGCATCAATATGCGGCTCCCCACCCTCGGCGGGCTGTATGCCTGGGAATTTGCCCGCGATGGCCGGGAGATCAAAGTGCGGGTGGAGGGGCAACTGACCTTCAACAGCCTGCGCCAGCGGATCGACGCCGCGCAGCTCGGCCTCGGCATCGCCTTCGTGCCGGAAGATACCGTCGCCGAGCCGCTGGCCGACGGCCGGCTGCAGATGGCGCTGGACGACTGGTGCCCGCCGTTTCCCGGCTATTACCTCTATTATCCGAGCCGCAGGCAGCACACCACCGCCTTTGCGCTGCTGATTGAGGCGCTGCGGCGCGGGGCTTAACGCCCGACGTTTTTCTGCAGATGCGCCGGGTAGCGATCGCCGATCACGTCGATCGCGCAGAGCGCGCGCTCAATCTCGCCCAGTTCGTCCGCTGCCAACGCGACCGCCGCCGCCGCGAGGTTTTCTTCCAGCCGATGACGCTTGGTGGTTCCCGGGATCGGCACGATCCACGGTTGCTGCGCCAGCAGCCAGGCCAGAGCGATCTGCGCCGGCGTCACGCCCTTGCGCTGCGCTATCTGCCCCAGCACATCCACCAGCGCCTGGTTGGCCCGGCGCGCCTCGGCGCTGAAGCGCGGCACCACGTTGCGAAAATCGCCGCTGTCGAAAGTGGTGTTCTCGGTAATGGCGCCGGTGAGAAAGCCCTTGCCGAGCGGGCTGAACGGCACCAGACCGATGCCCAGCTCTGCCAGCGTCGGCAAGATTTCACGCTCCGGCTCGCGCCACCACAGCGAATATTCGCTTTGCAGCGCCGTGACCGGCTGCACCGCGTGAGCTCGCCGAATGGTTTGCGCACCGGCTTCCGACAGGCCGAAATACTTTACTTTCCCTTCGCGAATCAGTTGCTGCACCGTACCGGCCACCTCCTCGATAGGCACCTCGGGATCGACGCGGTGCTGATACAACAAATCGATCGTCTCTATCCGCAAGCGCTTCAGCGAACCCTCCACCGCCCGGCGAATATGCTCCGGACGGCTGTTCAACACCTGTTGCCCCGCCGGCTGCGGCAGATCGAAACCGAATTTGGTGGCGATGACGACCCGATCGCGCACCGGCGCCAGCGCTTCGCCCAGCAGCTCCTCGTTCGTGAACGGACCATAAATCTCGGCGGTATCGAAGAGCGTCACCCCCTCGTCAACCGCGGCGCGGATCAGTTCGATCGCCTGCCGTTTGTCGGTGGCCGGGACGTAGCCAAAACTCAGCCCCATGCAGCCCAACCCCAACGCCGATACTTCCAGCCCTTCGCGCCCCAACTTGCGTGTTTGCATCTTCACTCTCCCGCTGATTGATACCGGCCCCGCCTGGCGCGGAGCCGCTCCGGTGTGGTGACTGTAAAACGCAACCGCCGCCATGACTATGGGGCGAAATACGCTTGGGCTTATGAGCCAGGCTCATGAATCAGAGACTCTCGTTAAGCGCTTGCCCGATCTTCGCCTCACACAGCAGGATGTTGTGGTGATGACAAGCCAGCGGGATAACCTGCAGCCGCTCGCAGGCGGCGCCAAGCCCATTATCTTCCACCGCCAGCAGCGGCGCCGTGACCGCTTCCGGCAACTGCGGGTTACCCTCCATCGCCTTGAACAACGTCACCTTCGTGGTTTGCAGCCTGCGGCTCAGACTCCCCTCAGACAGCCGTCGCTCCGCCTGCCCTGCGGCCATGGCGCGTGTCGCCGCCTCGCCCTCGATGCCCAACGCCGGCAACAGCTGCTCCAAAGGCAACTCCGCCGTGGCCTGCCGGTAGAAGCTGTCCAGCAGATACAGTTGCACGTTACGGCAGCCGCGCGCCTCCAGCCGGGCGGCAATCTCCAGCGCGATGATGCCCCCCAGCGACCAACCGAGAATGCGCACCGGCCCGGCGCCTTGCAGCAGGCCGGCGGCGATCATGTCGTTCAGATACCGTTCGGCCAGATCGCCGAGCGAGTCGATGGCCGGTTGATGGTAAAGGTTATGGTTGTCGACGCCGTAACAGTTGAATCGCCCCTGCAACGGCTGAGCGAAAGCGTGAAACGCTTCCGCCCCCACCAGCGCCGGGTGGATCATCCATACGACGGGCGCGCCCTCTGCCCAACGGTTAAGCGGCAAGACCAGGCGGCGTTCGTTGGCGGCCAGCAGGTTTTTCAGGGTGCGGCTTTGCAACAGCTGCACCACCGGCACCGGCGCGGCCATCAGTTCCCCCATGCCGACACACAGGGAAATGGCCTTGATCGAGGTGCCGCCCAGCAGGAAGAAATCGTCCGTCATGCCGACCTGCCCGCACTGCAGCGCCGCCTGCCACAGCGCGCACAGCTGCTGTTCCAGCTCGTTCGCGGGAGCGACATAGGCCTGCGGTTCGCTCGCCGCCGGCGCAGGCAACGCCTTGCGATCCAGTTTGCCGCTGGAGTTATATGGCAGAGCGTCCAGCCGCATCAGCGCCGCAGGCAGCATGTACAACGGCAGTTGCCCGCTCATAAAGGCCAGCAGCGCCGATTCATCCAGCGGCGCCTCGCTGACGTAATACAGCGCCAGGCGCTGCCGATGCGCCTCCGACAGCACGACCGCGCAGCAGGATTTGATCGCGCCGAACGCCAGCGCACATTGCTCGACCTCTCCCAGCTCAACGCGGTAGCCGTTGATTTTCACCTGAAAATCCATACGGCCGAGGAACTCCAGGTTGCCGTCCGGCAAATAGCGGCCGGCGTCGCCGGTGCGATAAAGCCGCTCCCCCAGTTCCGGATGGTAGATGAACTTCTCTTCGGTCAGCGACGGATTGCGGTAATAGCCGCGCGCCACGCCGGCCCCACCGATGTATTGCTCTCCCGGCAAGCAAGGCGGCAGTACGCGCTGATGGCGATCCAGCACGTAAAAGCGCTGATGCGCCATCGCCTGGCCGTAAGGCACGCTGGGCGCCAGGATCGGCGTTTCCGGGATGTCGTACAGGATCGACCAAATGGAGCTCTCGGTCGCGCCCCCGGCGCTGACGATCCGGCACCCTGGCCGCCATTGGCGAATACGCGCCGGCAGTTGGCGGGAGATCACCTCGCCCACCAGCACCACATTGCGCAGCTGCGGCCACTGCGCCTGCGACGCGGCGGACTCCAACTGCTCCACCAGCAGCGTCATCACTGAAGGCGCGGAATTCCAGAAGGTTACGCCCTGGGTCATCAACAGCCGATGCCAGGCCTCAGGCTGGTAGCGTTCGGTTTCGGACGGCATCACTATGGCGCCCCCCACCGACAGCAGGCCGAAAATATCGAACACCGAAATGTCGAAACTCAACGCGCTGAGCGCCAACCCGCGATCGTCCGCGCCGAGTTCCAGCTGGTGCAACGTATCGATGATGCTGTTCACCGCGCCGCGATGTTCTATCGCCACCCCTTTCGGCGCGCCGGTAGAGCCGGAGGTGAAGATCACATAGGCCAGCGCGGAAGGTGCCGGCAAAACAGCCTCGCCCGGCGGAGCCGGCGGCAACTCCATGACGGCCCCCTGCGGATCGATCGTCAACAGCCTGGCCTCACCGCTGGCCCCCCACTCCCGGCTGCTCAGAATCACCCGGGTCTGCGACTGCGCGACGATATCCAGGCGGCGGCGTTCCGGCCAGGCGCCGTCCAGCGGCAAATAGGCCTTGCCGGCCATCAGGATCGCCAGCACTGCAATGATTTGCGCCCGCCCTTTGTCCACCATCACTGCGATGGTCTCGGCGCGCATGTCCGCGTGCTCACGCAGCTGCAACGACAACGTCAGCGCCCGCCGATACAGCTCACCGTAGCTCAGCTCGCCCCATTCATCGACGATTGCCACCCGCTGCGGCTCGCGCTCAGCCTGGCGGATGAAGTCATGATGGATGGCGCGTTCGAAATCGTAGGCCGGCGGACAGGATTGATGGAAGGCGCGCTGCCGCGCCATTTCACTCTCCGAGATCAGCGCCAATTGGCTGACGCGCTGCTCCCCGTGATTGACGATCTGCGTGAGGATCGTCAGATAATACTCCCCCAGCAGCGCCAGCGTAGCCGGTGCAAACAAGGCGGTGGCATAGTTGAAGATCGCCCGCCCGCCCTGCGGCGCCGACTGGATGCTCAGCGTCAAATCGAATTTGGCCGCCTGGTAGTGCGCCAGCAGATCCTGCGGCGCCAGCCAGGCCGGCGCGGCCCCCGCCTCCTCCAGCGCGAACAGCGCCTGGAACAGCGGATGGCGCGACAGATCGCGCGGCACCTGCAGCAGTTCGATCAGCTGATCCAACGGCAAATTCTGATACCGCTGCGCCTGCAGCACGCCGTCAAAGACGCGATGCACATAATCGTTCAGCGACGCCGCATCGTCTATTTGCGAGCGCAGCGGCAGCGTGTTGACGAAGAATCCGATCGCTGAGCGGGTCTCTGCCGCCGGTCGGTTGGCAACCGGCGTACCGACCAGAATGTCTTGCTGGCCGCTGAAGTAACCGAGCAGCAAATTAAAGGCCGCAAGATACAGCGCAAACGGCGTGACGCCCTGCTGCCGGGCGAACTGCGCCGCCTGCGCCACCAGCGCCTCCGGCAGCGCGATGACGTGGTTGGCGCCACGATGATCGAAGCGAGCCGGCCGCACGAAATCGAGCGGCATTTCCAGCGCCTGCCACCCCGCCAGGGCTTGGCGCCAATAGGCTTTCGCCTCATCCGCCTGAACGGAATCCAGCCAGCGCCGCTGCCAGACGGCATAGTCGCCATAGTGCAACGGCAACGCCGCCAGCCCGGCCTCTCGCCCTTGCCGCTGCGCCTGATACAGCACGTCCAGCTCCTGCAGCAGCACCGGCTGCGACCAGCCGTCAAACGCCAGGTGATGCACCAGAATCAGGCTGTAATTCACCCACCCACCATCCGGCTGCGCCACCCGGTAAACGGCCGCCCTGATCGGCAATTCCGCCCCCAGCGCGAACGGCCTGTCGATATCCTGCCGCAGCCTGTCCGGCCAGTGCGCCGCCTCCAGCGTCACGCGCTCCAGCGAAAGCGTCAGTTCACAGGCTCGGGATACGGCTCTTTGGGATGGCATCTGGACAATCAGGCTGTGTAAAACCTGATGTCGGGCGACGACCGCCTGTAAACTGCGCTCGTAAGCCGCCAGACACACCTCGTCGCCGAGACGGAACAGCATCGGCACATGGTAAAGATTGCCGCCGCCGTTCAGATTCTCGATAAACCACAGCTGCAGCTGTGAAGAAGAGAGCGGATACTCGCGTTGCCGCAGCGGCGGGATCGACACCGGCGCGGCGCCCTGCTCCTGTTGCTGCAACACGCGACACAGCGAACGGATCGTCGGGAACCGCCCCAGCTCGCTCAGCGTTACCTCACGCGCCAGCCGCCGGCCGATCTGATAACAGGCCTGAATAGCCAGAAGAGAGTTGCCCCCCAGCGAGAAGAAGTTGTCCTCCACGCCGATATCCTGCCGCTGCAGCAAATCGCGCCACACCGCCAGACAGGCGTTCTCCCATTCGCCCTGCGCCGCGACGAACTCACGCACCGCCCTTTCCGGCTGCGGCAAGGCCTGTCGGGCTATCTTGCCGTTTTCGGTCAGCGGCAGCTGCGCCAGCTGCATCAGCGCCTGCGGCACCATGTACGGAGGCAGTTGGCTGCTCAAGTGCTGAGCCAGCGCCTGGGGGGCGATCGTCTCATCGGCAACGTAGTACGCGGCCAGGCAGGGCTGCGGTTGCGTGACGAGCACGCAGCAACAGGCGGTCACGCCCGGATAGGCGAGCACCGCATGTTCTATCTCCCCCAGCTCGATGCGATAGCCGTTCAGCTTGATCTGCTGATCGAGACGCCCCATGAACTCCACGTTGCCATCCTCCAGCCATCGGCCCGCGTCGCCGGTGCGGTACACCCGCTCCTGCAGCTCGTCATGCCAGAAAAAACTCTCGGCGGTGCGTTGCGGATCGCCGTAATACCCGCGCGCCAGGCCCTCACCCGCCAGATAGATTTCCCCTCGCACCCCCGGTGCGGCGGGCCGTCGCCCGGCGTCCAGGATATAGCAACGCTGGTGCGGCAACGGTTTGCCGTAAGGAATGCTGACCGACCGAATGTTCTGACCGCGCGGGACCTCGTACAGCATGGTGAAGATCGCCGCCTCCGTCGCGCCGCCGGCGCTGCAAAAACGGCCGTGCGGCGCCCAGGCCAGGCAGCGTTCCGGCAGCGAGGTGGCGATCCAATCGCCCCCCACCATCACCGCCCGCAGCGCCGGTGCCGGCCCTGCCGTTAACCCCGCGCCGTTCACGTAATCCAGCAACAGCTCCATCAGCGCCGGTGCGCTCAGCCATTGCGTCACCCGATGGGCCATCATCAATTGATACCAGGCCTGCGGATTGCTCCTGTCCCGCTCGGCCGGCATCACGACCGCACCGCCGGCGCTCAGCGGGCTGAAAATGTCGAAGATCGCCAGATCGAAGCTCAACGCGCTGAGGGCCAGGCTGCGATCCCGCTCGTTGAGGCCGAAATACCGCCGCACGCCCTCCAGCATGTTCACCGCGCTGCGATGTTCGATCGCCACGCCCTTCGGTGTGCCGGTCGATCCTGAGGTGAAAATGATATAGGCCAGGCTGTCAGGCCCGGCATCCAGCGCTGGCAGGCGCTGTTCCGGCAGCGGCAGCTGCGCCGCCAGCCCTGCGGCATTCAGTTCGATCAGGTTGATCTCGGCGCAGGCCCAGGGCGCATCGCTGAGCAGCGTATTGATGCCGGCCTGCGCCATCACTTTCAGCCGCCGCTGCGGTGGCCATGCCGCCTCCATCGGCAAGAACGCCTTACCGCACATCAGCGCCGCCAGCAGGGCTACCGGCTGCCGGCGCCCTTTGTCGGCGATGACGGCGATGGCGTCGCCGGTCACCCGTCCTTGCACGCGCAGCTGAGTGGCCAGCGTCAACGCAGCCTCGTGCAGCTCACCGTAAGTCATCTCCCCCTGCTCGTCGACAACCGCCACGGCCTGCGGATTGCGCCGCGCATGCTGCACGAAATCCTGTTGCAGGCTGCGTTCAAACGCATAGCCGAAGGGGGATCCGGCCGGTAGCGCCTGGCTTTGCGGTTGCAAGCGGATGTTTTCCAGCGGCCAGTCGTCGTGGTGAGCCATCTGCTGCAATACGGCGAGATAGTAACCGGCCAGCCGATCCATCGACGCCTTGCTGAACAACGCCGAAGCGAAGTTGAAGCGCGCACGCATCTGCTCGCCCTGCGGCGTCAGCGTGAGCGTCAGGTCGAACTTGGCGGTGCGCTCATAAGCGCTCAGATCGACCACCGACAGCCAGTCCGGGCGCGCCTGCGCGCCGCCCTCGCTCTCCAGCGCGAACATGACCTGGAACAGCGGATGGCGAGAAAAATCGCGCGGCAGCGCCAGATCGTCCACCAGCGCTTCCAGCGACAGCGTCTGATGCTGCTGCGCCTGCAGCGTCGTGGCCGCCACCTGCCGCACAAACTCGGCGACGCGATGACGCGGATCGAGCCGCCGGCGTAAAGGCAGCGTATTGACGAAGAACCCAATCAGATTCTCCAGTTCGGGGCGGTTGCGGTTCGCCAGCGGCGTACCGACCATGACATCGTTCTGGCCGCTGTAGCGGGACAACAGCAGCATGAACCCCGCCAGCATCACCGCATGCAGCGTCACCCCCTCTCTGCGCGCCAGCGCATCCAGCGCCTTCACCAGCGCCGCCGGCAACGGTACTTCGCTGTTGTCACCGCGCTCGTCGAAGACCGCCGGCCGCAAAAAGTCCAACGGCAGATCGAGTTGCTGGCAACCTGCCAGCGCTTGCCGCCAAAAGGCCAATTCATCCGCCCGGCGCTGCACATTTTCCGGCGCTTGTTGCCAGCACGCATAGTCGAGGTATTGCAACGCCGGCTCTGTCGCCTCACGCCACGTCCCGCGATAGCGCGCGTCCAATTCCTGCAGCAGCACCTCAAGCGACCAGCCGTCAAAGACGATGTGATGGAACACCAACAGGCACACGGTCGTTTCCCGCTCCGCCGCATCGCGGTAACGGTAGCGCGTGGCGCGCAGCGGCAGCTCGCGCGTCAAATCCATCGGCTGGCTGCAGGCTTGCGCCAGCGCAGCGTCAAATTCATCGGCGCTCAGCGTCAGCAAAGGTACCGGCAGCACGGTGTCGCTGACCCACTGACTGGCTTCGCCCCGGTCATTCTGGCGGATCAGGCTGCGCAAGATCTGGTGGCGCTCGACGATCGCCTGCAGACACGCCGCAAAGCGTTCGTCATCGACATCCGGCGGCAGCCGCAGCAGCACCGGCGACAGATAATGCGTGGCATTCACCGACAGTTGCTGAACAAACCACAGCCGCGACTGCTGAAGCGACAGCGGCGCCTCCCGCAGCCCGCCGGAGAGGATCGGCAGCTCATCCGGCGGCGCCTGCCGTTGGGCGGCGATGTGCTCGCTCAATGCGGCCACCGTCGGATGCTGATTCAACGTCAGTACCGAGATCTTTGCCCCCGGCAGTTTATTCACTTCGTGGCACAGCCTGATGGCCATAATGGAGTTGCCGCCGAGGCGGAAGAAGTTGTCGTCCACGCCAACATCGCCCCCCAGCAGCCGGTTGAACAGCGCCGACAGACGGGTCTCCAGCGGCGTGCCCGGCCGGCGAAACGCCGTTTGCGGCTCGACCGGCAGCGGTTCCGGCAATGCCCGGTAATCGACCTTGCGGCTCACCGTCAGCGGCAGCGCCGCCAGCGCCCGCATCGCCGAAGGCAACATGTAGTGCGGCAGCTGCGCCGCCAGGCGTTGCAAGATGTCGCCGGCCTCCGGCTCCGCGCCAGCTTGCGGCACATACCAGGCCGCCAGCTGATCCGTAGTGCCGGGACGCAGACTTACCACCGCCTCGGCCACCTCAGGCAGCGCACGCAGCTGCATTTCTATTTCGCCCAATTCGATGCGATAGCCGTTGATCTTGATTTGCTGATCGTGCCGCCCGAGATACTCCAGACCGCCGTCGGCCAAGCGCCGCACTCTGTCACCGGTGCGATACAGGCGCCGGTACGGTTCCCGCAGTTCAAATGGGTTGGCGACGAACGTGGACGCCGTCAGCGCCGGCAGGTTCAGGTATCCCCGCGCCAACCCCACGCCGGCCAGGCACAGCTCGCCTTCTACGCCCAACGGTAACAAATTATCTTTCTCGTCAATCACATAACAACGCATATTGGCGATAGCGTGGCCGATATTGCGCGCGCCGTTGCGGCGATAGATATTCAGGCTGGCGCTGACCGAGGCTTCGGTCGGGCCATACATGTTGGCGACCTGCATGCCGCTGGCCAGGTAATGGTCGAGCGCTTCCTGCGCGGTCGCCTCACCGCCGGTCGCGAGATAGCGCACCGAAGCCGGAAGTTCAGGCAAGGTGCCAAGCAGCGCCGGCGGCAGGAAGCAGGCCTCGATGCCCCAGGCCGCCATCTGTTCGCACAACTGCGCCGGATCCCGCCGCTGCGCTTCGCTCGCGATGAACAGCCGGTGACCATTGTCCAGAGCCACGAACACTTCGAAGACGTGCGCGTCAAACACCAGCGACGCGAACTGCAGGCAGTTGAGCGCATCCGGCTCATTGCACAACAAACGCTGCGTGTGGCCCCGCACCATATTGGCCGCGCCCCGGTGCTCGCACAGCGTGCCTTTTGGCCGCCCGGAAGTGCCGGAGGTGTAAATCACGTAGGCCAACTGCCGGGCGTCCACACTCGGCAAGGCTGCGGCATCCGCGTCGGCGAGCGGTTCATCTGCCGACAGGCAAAGACCGCCTGGCGCCAATCGCTGCGCCGCAGCCTGCAACGCGTTTTCGGTCAAGACGATCGGGCTGTTGACCTCTTGCAGGATATAATCCAGCCGCTGTGCCGGCGCGGCGGGATCCAGCGGCACATAGGCACCGCCCGCCTTCATGATGGCCAGCATCGCCACCACCGCCTCCGCGCTGCGCTGCAGATACAGCGGGATCAGCGTCTCCGGCGGCATGGCCACGCCGCACAGCCGTTGATACTCCGCCCGCAGCCGCAGCGCCAGACGATCGCTGCGCTGCGCCAGCTGGCGGTAGCTGAGCGATCCTTTGGCATCGGTCACGGCGACGCGATCCGGGTGACGGCGCGCCTGTCTGGCCACGCCCTCGAGCAGCGTCGCTTCCGCATCGGCCGTTGCCGGCCCGCTCTCCCAGCCGTCGCGGCAGCGTAAAACCTGCTGCGCCGTCAGCTGCGGCCAAGCGGCAATCGGCGCGTCCGGTTCGGTTAACGCGCGCTGCAACAGCCAGAGATACTGCTCCGCCATCTCCGTCATTTGGGTCGCGTCGAACAGATCGGGGCGGTAGCGCAGACGAAACTCAAAGGCCTGCTCGGTAGGCTGATACTCCAGCAGCAGTTCCGAACCGGCCAAATCGACGTTGAAGCGATGATTGACGCCGATGCGACAACCGTCGAGCGCCAGCGGCGCATCTTTCAGGTAAGCTTGGGTAAAGTTGACGTTCAGCTGACGCACCGGGCTGAGGCTCAGCATGTCATAAACCGGCAACTGGCTGTGCCGCAGCTTGCCTGCCGCCTTGAGCGCTTTGCTGTAGGCCAGCGTCGCGCGGTACAGCTGATTGAACGTGGCCCCCGGGGCGAGGGTCAAGGGGAACACGGCGGTATTGACCTGTGCGCCGAAGAACAGCGCCTCGCCGCCCTCCGGCGCGACGGGATAACCGATATGCACCGTTTCCTGCGCGGATTGCCGGGCGATCAGCAACGCCCACAGCGTTTTGAATATCAGGAAAGGATTGGCATACCTGACGCCGGATTTCAGCGCCTGCCACTCGGCGAACGGTAACCTAAAGCGCACTTCACCGGCACCGGGCGCTTCGGGGGCTGCGCCGGGAAGATAAGGCAACGCCACGCGCGGAGCGCATTCAGCCAGCATGTTGCCCCAGAATGACGCAGAGCCGAACTCGTGCTTCAGCGTCGCGACATCCGCCTCATAACGCTCGTACAATGTGCAGATGTCCGTTTCATCCGCCTGCGGCGGCGCCACCGCCGCGCCGCGATTGTAATAGGCAGAAACGGCGCTGTAGAACTCCTGCCCCGACAGGCCGTCGATCAGGATGTGATGAACGACAATGATCAGGTTATAGCGCTGAGGGGCCAGCTCAATCAGGTAGAAGCGGCACAGCGGTCCTTCCCGGAGATCGAACGGCGTGTTGATTAACTTACCGACATCACAATCGGCATCGAGCGTTTCCAACGCAATTTTTTTCGCCGTCTTTACCCAGCGCAGTGGCGAGGAACTGTCATCCAAAACGTGGTGAAACAGAATATAGTCCCGGCAAACCCCGTCGATCGCCGCGCGCAATCGTCCGACGTCCAGCTCTCCCTCAATCGTCTGATCCAGCACCAGGTTGTACTCGCAGGAGTGTGGATTGAGCACGTACTCATTCCAAAACGTGTGGGTATAAGGTGAAGCGATGAGCACGTTCATAAAGCAATTCCCTTTTAATATATTCCAAAAATATATCAACCACTACTTATGCATTAAATAAATAGCGTGGCCGTTATGCGATTGAGCTGTTAGCTGAAAAACCAAAAACATAAGTGCGAATATTATTTTATTTTTATAAAAAATAAAGCCACAAAAATACAAATAAATAAACATCATAAAAAACAATTAATTAGGATTGATTTTGATTTTCCATCAATGGATTAACCACATTGCATTCATTAATAAAATAAATGAAATGAACAAATTAAAAAAACAAATAGGATTATATTTAAGATAAGTGAGGGTAATTTAAAAACGCCCGGCAAATCACTATTGAATAGAGAATTTTCTTAATTAAAAACACACCTCTTTCTGCTGCGCTATTCCAAAGCGCACGATGTCGGAATATCCTATACTCTTTGCAGGATGCAGTTTCCTTCCCATTGAATGCCAGTACAGGGAGTCAAAAATGGCTATTTTCGCCCCTTTGCGGGCAACTCTTTCAGCATTATTGGCAGAATTATCTGATGAATAAAAAACGTCCCGCCTTGACCCCGGCAACCCTGTTATTGCTGCAGCCGATCTGTATCGGCTCGGCCCTGGCGGCGGAGCAAAAAGACAGCGACACCCTGGTGGTGATGGCGCAACCCACCGGATTGACCGAGCTGGGGTCGCCGGTCTCCGTTAGCGTGATCGACGGCGAAACCCTGCGCAACGCCGCGCCGCAGATTAACCTGTCGGAAAACCTCGGCAGCGTGCCGGGCCTGCAGATCCAAAATCGGCAAAACTATGCGCAGGATCTGCAGATGTCGATACGCGGGTTCGGCAGCCGTTCGATGTTCGGCGTGCGCGGGGTGCGCATGTACGTCGACGGCATTCCCGCCACCATGCCCGACGGCCAGGGGCAAACCTCCAATATCGACATCAATTCCGTCGAACGCATCGAGGTGCTGCGCGGCCCTTATTCCGCGCTGTACGGCAACGCCTCGGGCGGGGTTATCAATGTTGATACGATAACCGGCACCCAGCCGCCGACGCTGGAAGCCGGCGGCTATTTCGGCAGCGACAACACCTGGCGCTACGGGGTGAAAGCGACCGGCGCCACCGGCGACGGTACCCAGGCCGGCGACGTCAACTACGCCATCTCCGGCACCCGCTTTACCACCCAGGGCTACCGCGATCACAGCGCCGCGCGGAAAAACCTCGGCAACGGCAAGCTCGGCGTGCGGCTGGACGACGTCAGCACCCTGACGCTGATGTTCAACAGCGTCTCGATTGACGCCGGCGATCCGGGCGGCCTGACCGAGGCGGAATGGAAGGCCAACCCGCGCCAGGCGCCGCGCGCGGATCAATACAACACCCGCAAATCGCTCGACCAGACCCAGGCCGGCCTGCGCTATCAACGCCAGATGAGCGAGCGCGATGAACTGACCCTGACCGCCTACCACGGCGAGCGCCACACCACGCAATACCAATCAATCCCGATGGGGCCGCAGCTCAACCCCACCCACGCCGGCGGGGTGATCGTGCTGGAAAGAAAATATCAGGGCATTGACACTCGCTGGAAGCATGAGGATACTCTCGCATCGTTACCGGTAACACTGATCGGCGGTCTGGATTATGAAACCATGACCGAACGCCGCCAGGGGTTCGAAAACTTTATTCTGCGAGACGGCACAGTGGACTACGGCGAGAAAGGCGACCAGCGGCGCAACGAGAAGAACCGCATCTGGAACCTGGATCCTTACCTGCAAACCTCCTGGCAACTGACGCCGCACTGGACGCTGGACGCCGGCCTGCGCTACAGCACGGTCAGCTTCGACTCGACCGACTACTACATCACGCCGCGCAACGGCGACGACAGCGGCAGCAAACGCTACCACCAGTGGCTGCCGATGGGCTCGCTCAACTACAAGATCAATCCGGCGTGGAACGTTTATCTCTCCGCCGGCCGCGGCTTTGAAACCCCCACCATCAACGAGCTCTCCTACCGTCCCGACGGCCAGTCAGGCCTCAACATCGGCCTGCAGCCTTCCACCAGCGATACCGTCGAACTGGGCAGCAAACTGCGCCTCGGCAACGGCCTGGTGAGCGCGGCCCTGTTCCAGACCGATACCGACAACGAGCTGGTGGTGGCGGAAAGCAGCGGTGGACGCACCAGCTATGCCAACGCCGGCAAAACCCGGCGGCGCGGCCTGGAGCTGGCGCTGGATCAAGAGTTTGCGCTGGACTGGCGCCTGCATATGGCCTGGACGCTGCTGGACGCCACCTACCGCAGCGATATGTGCGGCAAAGCCGTTTGTACCCCGGCCCAGACCATTCCCGCCGGCAATCGCCTGCCGGGCATCGCGCGCAACATGGGCTACGCTTCGCTGGCCTTTGCGCCGCCGGAAGGCTGGCACGCCGGCGCGGAGCTGCGCTACATGAGCGACATTCAGGCCAACGACGCCAACAGCGCGCAGGCCCCCTCTTACACCGTGGCCGGCGTAAACGCCGGCTATCGCTTTACCTGGAACCGCTGGGCGCTGGACGTGTTCAGCCGGGTAGATAACGTGTTCGATCGCCGTTACGTCGGTTCGGTGATCGTCAACGAAGGCAACGGCCGCTATTTCGAGCCGGCGCCGGGTCGCAACTGGGGTGGCGGCGCCACCTTGTCTTACCGCTTTGAATAAGGCAAAGCACCTTAAGGTTAAAAGACGGGATGGGTTTTACGTCACCCTAGCGGCTTCCCGCTGAAATATTAGGGAGAAACCGCGTGTTTTTTCCGATTTGGCTTAATCTCTAAATCGGGGACTTTCATTTTTGGTAAGGGTATTGCTATGCAAAATAAAGCGTCACTATCGCCGCTTATCGTCATAACGGCGCTGTTTGCCGCCCTGAGCGGGCTTTATCTGCTCGGCGGCGGCATTTGGCTGGCCAAGTTGGGCGGTTCGCTGTATTACATCATCGCCGGGCTGGTGCTGCTGGCGACCTCTTGGCTGCTGTTCCGCCGCCGCGCCACCGCGCTGCTGCTGTATGCCGTGTTCCTGTTGGGCACCACCGTTTGGGCCTTGTGGGAAGTCGGCCCGGACTTCTGGGCGTTGACGCCGCGTCTGGACGTCACCTTCTTCTTCGGCCTGTGGCTGGTACTGCCGTTTATCTACCGTAAGCTGGTGGCCAACGGCAAGTTCGCCTACGGTGCGCTGAGCGCGGCGCTGGTCATCACCGTCATTGCGCTGGCCTATGCCGTGTTCAACGATCCGCAAGAGATCAACGGCACCCTCGACGCCGCGCAGGTACAGCCTAAAGACACCACCGGCGCCGACTGGCCGGCCTATGGCCGCACCCAGGAAGGCACCCGTTACTCGCCGCTGAGCCAGATCAACGACAAAAACGTTGGCCAGCTGCAAGAGGTTTGGCGTTTCCAGACCGGCGATCTGAAGACCGCCAACGATCCGGGTGAAATCACCAACGAAGTCACGCCGATCAAGATCCGCGATACCCTTTACATGTGTACGCCGCACCAGAAGCTGTTTGCGCTGGATGCCGCCACCGGTAAAGAAAAATGGAAGTTTGATCCGCAGCTGAAGTACAACCCGACCTTCCAGCACATCACCTGCCGTGGCGTGTCTTACCACGAAACCGCTGCCGCCGCAGACGCTGCCGGCAACGCCGCACCGGCGATGTGCGCACGCCGCATCATTCTGCCGGTCAACGATGGCCGCCTGTTCGCGCTGGACGCCGAAACCGGCAAACCGTGCCCGGACTTCGCCAACAACGGCGAACTGAACCTGCAGAGCAACATGCCGTATGCGACGCCGGGCCACTACGAGCCGACTTCGCCGCCGGTGATCACCGATAAAGTGATCGTCGTCGCCGGCGCCGTGACCGACAACTACTCCACCCGTGAGCCTTCCGGCGTGATCCGCGGCTTCGACGTCAACAGCGGCAAGCTGCTGTGGGCCTTCGATCCGGGCGCGAAAGATCCGAACGCCATCCCGGCGGACGAGCATCACTTCGTGCCGAACTCGCCGAACTCCTGGGCACCGGCCGCTTATGACGCCAAGCTGGATATCGTCTATCTGCCGATGGGCGTCGCCACGCCGGACATCTGGGGCGGCAACCGCACCCCGGAAATGGAGCGCTACGCCAGCGGCCTGTTGGCGCTGAACGCCTCCACCGGCAAGCTGGCCTGGTTCTATCAGACGGTTCACCATGACCTGTGGGACATGGACGTGCCAGCGCAGCCGACCCTGGCGGACATTACCGACAAGAGCGGTAAAAAAGTGCCGGTCATCTACGTGCCGACCAAAACCGGCAACATCTTCGTGCTGAACCGCACCAACGGCGAACTGGTGGTGCCGGCGCCGGAGAAACCGGTACCGCAGGGGCCGGCCAAAGGCGATCGCCTGTCACCGACCCAGCCGTTCTCCGAGCTGACCTTCCGTCCTGAGAAGAAACTGACCGGTGCAGACATGTGGGGCGCGACCATCTATGACCAGCTGGTCTGCCGCGTGATGTTCCACAGCCTGCGTTATGAAGGCACCTTCACCCCGCCTTCCGAGCAGGGCACGCTGGTGTTCCCGGGTAACCTCGGCATGTTCGAGTGGGGCGGCCTGGCCGTCGATACCGATCGCGAAATCGCCATCGCCAACCCAATCGCGCTGCCGTTCGTGTCCAAACTGATCCCGCGCGGCCCAGGCAACCCGATTGAGCCGCCGGAAGGCGACAAGGGCGGCAGCGGTACCGAAACCGGTATCCAGCCGCAGTATGGCGTGCCGTTCGGCGTCACGCTGAATCCGTTCCTGTCACCGTTCGGCCTGCCGTGCAAACAGCCGGCCTGGGGTTACATTTCCGCCGTTGATCTGAAAACCAACGACATCGTGTGGAAAAAACGCATCGGCACCGTGCGCGACAGCTCCCCGCTGCCACTGCCGTTCAAAATGGGCATGCCGATGCTGGGCGGCCCGGTGACCACCGCCGGTAACGTGTTCTTCATCGGCGCCACCGCAGACAACTACCTGCGCGCCTTCAGCGTGACCAACGGTGAGAAACTGTGGGAAGCACGCTTGCCGGCCGGCGGCCAGGCGACGCCGATGACCTATGAGGTCAACGGTAAGCAGTACGTCCTGATCTACGCCGGCGGCCACGGTTCCTTCGGCACCAAGCTGGGCGACTATGTGGTCGCTTACGCGCTGCCCGATCAGAAGTAACCGCCACCGGTAATACCCTGCAAAGCACGCCGCAAGGCGTGCTTTTTCTTTTTACGCCCCGCCTGATGCGCCGCCCGCAATACCCTTAATTTTTTCATTTTCATTATTGATAATAATTATCATTCGCAATATTATGAGTGCGTGGCCCCGGCAGTGGCCCGCAATCCTTCTCCACCTTAATGGGCAATATGGCAGTCGGCCGCCTGCGGGCGGCCCTATTCGGAGGCGCATGGTCGACCACACGCAAAGACACCAAAAGAAGATCCTGCAAGCGGCGGTGAAGACGCGGCGCGCCGGCCTGCCGTTCGAGCCGGCTCACCCCGTCCATTCGCCCTTTGTCGGGCTTCCCCATCAAACAGAGGCCGTGCTGGTGCACCTGATCGGCCAAGATGACCCACAGGAGCCGCCGGAATGAATGTGCAGCCTTTTACCGCCATGCTGATGTTTGCCTACGTGCTACTGATGGTGCCGCTGCTCTACGTCATCGACAGCCGTCTGAGCGCCGGTAAGCTGGTGCGCAAAGCCACGCAAAACGTCATCATCATCGCGTTGACGCTGTTGTTCTTCAGCGCGATGACCCTGCTGTATTGACGCCGCAGCGGCTCAGGCGTAGGTCTGGCGCCTGAGCCGCGCCGTCACCCTCGCGGCCGCTCTACGGTTTTCAACCCGCCCATTCGCAGCCAGTGGTAGAGATCCGCGTTGCGTTTGAAACCCAGTTTTCTCATCGCCGCCTGTTTGTGGTTGCTGACGGTTTTCACGCTCAGGTGCAGGTTGCGCGCAATGGTGGTCTGCGGCAATTCACAGGCCAGATAGCGCATCACGTCCTGCTCGCGGCGGGTAATGCGCTGCCGTTCGCACCAATGGCAGCGGTGCGCTGCCCCGCTTTGCGCCCGCGCCGCCAGCGCCAGGTCCAGCTGTCTGACTACGCTGTCCGGCGAGTCATTGCGGAAGATCACCCCCGTTTCGCTGATGCAACGCGGCTTATCGCGCCAGCGAATATCGCCCGGCTCACGCAGCGCAAAGTTGATCGGTCGGCTGCCGCTCACTGAACGCAGGCAGAAACGCGCCTGCCAGTCTCGCTCCACGGACTGGAACACCATATCCGCCCGATGCGCCTGTGCGGCGTCCAGCAGCTGAACCCGCATGCCGCAGCGCGAGAAATACGCCAGCAGCAGCCGCTGCAATCCTTCAATAAAGAAACGGTCATTATCGATAAACGCCAGAGTGATGGTGCTTTCCATCGGCACGCTCCCTTTAAAATAATCCTTTCCGGCCGCCACCGAGCGTGAGCCATCCCCCCGATGGCGGGCGGCTCAACGACATAACGCGGCATCGCGCCGGCGCGCGGCGGGGGTAATGCGGCTACGGCAACGCCAGAATGGCGACCGATTGCCCCGAGTAATCGCCGGCCTTGACCGTTCCGGTCACGCCGAGCGTGGAAGTGATCGGCACCGTGACGCCGCGTGTATCCGCAGTGAACTGGTAACCCAGGTTGCCCAGAGCGCCATTGATGCGCAGCGTGCTGTAAACGCCGGAGTTCCCCAGATCCAGGCGGCCATTGCTGCCGACGCGGATATACATGACGATGTTCATCTTCTGCGAGCAAACCACGCGCAGGCTGCCACGCGCCGTGTTGCCCACCAGTTCGGTATCCGGCAACACCCCGTGGTTCAGATCGAGCTGTTGCTCATCGATGCCGCACACCCCGACCGGCGGTGGCGCGATGCCGCAAACGCTGCTCGGCATCAATCTCGCACTGGCCCCCTGAACAACGGAAGAGGAACTGGTGGTATAAAACAGCCCGACACACTCCTGAGTGATAGCGTCCCCCACATGAGAAGTCGCGCCGACAATCGGCAACGGATAGATGTTTTGGTAGAAGCGGCTGAGTTCGCCCATCGTCCTCAATTGGGTGATCTGTGGGTAGCGCCCTGAGCCGACGATAGAGGTCGACGGTGTCACCGCCGTACTGCCGCCGGTATTGGCACTGGTGTGGCGGTGGTTGATCCCCACCGCGCACATACTTTGCTGGTAACAGGGATTGGGCGACGAATCGTCCGTATCCCAGCTTTCGAGCACAAATTCATAGGACGCGTTGCTGGGGGAGCCGGTGCTCTTGGTCACGTACGAGTATATTTGCGCCGAGCACAGCCCCGGCAGCAGGCCAAACAGTAAGTACATCCATCTGAAGTGAACACGCTGCATCGCGTCATATCCTTATTCTGTGGTGCCGGAGCCCGGCGCTCATTGGTAATCCAGACTGAAAGTCGCAATGGCGCTGAAAGCGCCGCGACCGATAGCTCGCTTCGCGATCGCTTCCGGTTCGCCGCGCACATAAGCCTGTACGCCGATAACCGTGCTGCCGTTCTGCAACGGGTACTTGCCGCCGGCGCTGTTGAGCGGTAACGGCTGCCCCTGCGGCGTCTCCATGCCGATGGCGATCCCGCGCGCCTGGCTGCTCGCCGCCAGTGCCAGAAGCCCCGGCAGCTGCGCATTCTCCGTGCCTTTGAAGGTGATCGAGACCGTCTTGCCCAGGCTGAGATCGCACTCCGTCAGCCGCAGCTCGAACGGTTGCCCCTGCGTGCGCTGGTTCAGGTACAGGTATTTGTCGACCAGCGTGCCGAAATCCAGCTCGATGTCTTCGTCGCCCGGCTGGATGACGCAAGGCTCCGCCACCAGCGCTCCGTGCATGCGTAGGTTGTCCACCGCGTGCGCCGCGCCGTTCACGCCCAGCGTCAGCAACAGCAGACCGATGGCTCCGTGGCCGCCTGGCCGGCGGCGGGCTTGTATTGTCTTCACGCGCGCCTCCTTGTTCATTGGTAGTCGGCCCGCAGCGTCGCCGCGGCCTCGAATGCGCCTTCCGTCAAAGCTTCGCCCGGCTTGCCGACCGGCACCGCTTCCAGCACCGGCGGTTTGGCGGGATCGACGGGCAGTGCGCTGCCCACTTTGAACGGTTGGGCGTTCTGGTAAATGCGGATCCCCAGAGCGCGCCGATTGGTTTGCACCGCCGCTTCGTCGAACGTCGCGGCGGTGCCGGTCAGGCTCAGCAACATGTCCCATTTGCCGATCCCCGGTTCGCAGCGAATGCGGTAGCCGATGGTTTGTCGGTAGTTCACGCCATCAACCTTGTTGATGCCGACGCGATCGCCGAAGTCCACGTCGATGATCCCGTCGTCGTTAAGGGTGCAGGGCGGCGGCGCGATCAGCGTGCCGCGAAACTGCATGTCGACCGTTTTTTCCGCCCAGGCGAAAGGGCACGCCATCGCGGCGCACAGCAGCACGCTCGCCGTAAAACGTTGTTTCATGCTCTCGCTCCCGCGTTACTGGTAATCCACCTTCATGGTGGCGCCGGCGGTGAACTCGCCCGCCGTCAGCCTGGCGGAAGCCGATTTCACCGGCACCGCCTCAAGCGTCGGCGCGGCCGGATAGGTAAAGCTCAGCCATTGATTGACCGGCCAGCGGCGGCCGCCGTTCAGCAGCGCAATACCTAGCCCGTCCTTGCTGGTGCGCAGCAGCTGGCCGTCGAAACCGCTCGCCGCCCCCTGCACCTGCAGCTTGAGCCCGTTGCTGCTCTGCCCGCTGCACGTCAGCGTATAATTCACCGCCCGCCGATAATTGGCGCCGTCGATGCGGGTGGTCATCACCTCATCGCCAAAGTCCACCTCAATCGGGCGCCCGCCGTTGATGATGCAGGGGGGCGAAAGCACCGTGACCCGCACGTTCACCGTGGTCGCCTGCGCCGGCAGTTGGCCCAGCGCCAGCATCCCCGCCAGCCAGAACGCTGCCCGGCAACGCGTTATCTTCTGTGCCATCGCCTCGCCTCAGTCATAACTCAGCCTAAAATCCACCGTCGCCCGATACGCGCCGGCCATCAGCGGCGCCGCGGTTCGCTCCGGCGTCACGCTGTAGCTCAATGCATCTTGCCCCGGCGTCAACAGCAGCGGTTGCCCGCGGCTGCCCAGACGAACGTCGCGGCCGCGGCCGTCCAGCAGGCGCAGCCCCAGCCCGGAGGTACCCTGCGCTTTCACCAACTGCGGGTTGTCGCTGTCCGCCGTCGAGCCGAAGCTGACCGTCACCGCCGGCTGATTCGGCGCCCAGGTCAACGCGCCGGTGCGCGCATCACGCTGGCCGCCCGGGGTGCGCAGACAATCCTGCAAGCGCAGCTCGAACGCCACCGGCTGCCCGCGATCGCCGACCTGCCGCAACCGTGCGGTGCCGGTCTCACCCAGCCAGATGTCCTGCCGCGCGCTGGTCATCTCCAGCCGGCAGGCGCTCTCCGTCAGCGCGCCATACACCTGCAGCACGCCATTGGCGCCCTCTACCTGCCAGTTGTCCACCTCGTCAGCCTGCGCCGGCGGCATCGCTATCACGCCCAGACTGAGCGCCAGCAGCAACGCGCCTGCGCCGATTTTTTTCCGTTCTCGTTTCATCCTTTACCCCTGAATGGCTCACAGCGCGGGTTATGAAGCCGTCCGTTTCTCCGGCACCACCTTGCAGCTCGTGCCGCTGCAGTTGAAGATCAGCTGCGGCCGGCCGCCGTAATCGTTGATGTAGGTCAGCACCGGGCTGCCGCCCAGCGCCGCAGCGCCGACGGTCAGGCTCGCCTGGCTTTTCGGCGCGATCATGAAAGGCTCAAACCCCTTCACGCCCTCGCCGCCCTTTTTGCTGCCCGCATCGACGATGGTGATGTAGTACGGCGTCGGGTTATTGACCTGGTAGCGCTCTCCTTGCCGTGTCAGCGTCAGCTGCTCCTGCCACGGCGTCGCCATGTCGGTACGGCTCGGCACGATAGCCGCCGGGCGGTAGAACAGCTTGATGCGCGTCTGCAGCGCGATCTGCAGCGTATTGGGCTTGTTGCTCTTCGGCGGGATCTCGCGCAGGTTGAAGTAGTACAGCGTCTCGCGGTCCTGCGGCAGCTGTTTGGCCGCCGGCAGCGCCTGGATCTTGATCTGGCTCGGTTTGCCCGGCTCGATGCGCTGCACCGGCGGCAACACCACCAGCGGGCTCTGGATCTTGTTGCCCTGCTCGTCCTCCAGCCAGCCCTGCGCCAGGTACGGCAGCTGTTTGTTCTGGTTGCTGAGATTGAGGCTGACCGAGTTCTGGCCGCCGTCGAAGATCACCCGGGTGCGGTCGAGCGCGATCGCCGCCTGCGCGTGCTGCGACACCGTGGCGCCCAGCAGCACGAGCGCCGCCGTGGTTTTCAGAGAAAAAGTTTGCATGTTGTCGATAACTCCAAATTCAGGATGATGAATTTATTCAACCGGCTCCGCCGGCGCCGCGGCGATCGGCCGGCAAGGCAGCAGCAGCGTACGCGTGAGCATGTCGGCCGGCAGCGTGGCAGGCAGCTGCACCTGACACTGCGCCGCGCCGCTCCAGTGAAGCGTCATGATCTCGCCGGCGTTGATGCCGCTCAGGTAGACGCTGCCGCCGTCGTTGACGATGCCGGTTTCTTGTTTACGGGCGTTCAGCACCGTGGCGCCGAACGGCGGCGTGCTGCCGTCCGCCAGTTTGACGATCGCCATTGCCTTCTCGCCGGCGATGACGTCAAACTGACGGTAGCCGATCGCGCCTTCGGTCAGGGTGGCCTGTACCACCGAGCGGGTGGCTTCGGCGTTGTCGCCCAGCTTGTCCAGATCGATGCTGGCCTTGTTGCGGTAGTAGCTGTTGACGTCCGCCACCACCGCCTTGCCGAAGCGGTTGGTGCTGACGGTGCTGCCGTAGCCGCGCACCGGCACCCCGGCCACGCCGTTGGTGTCCAGCAGCAGGCGCGTGCCGCCAATCATGCCGACGCGGTGCAACGCGCCGCCTTCCGGCGTCAGCGTCATGCCGCCCTGCGCGGACAGCCCCACGGCGCTGTAGCGTCCTTCCTGATAGCTGGCGTTGGCGCTCAGGCGCGCCGCATCGCCCTCGTGGTTGTAGTAACCGCTCAGGTTGGCGCCGCGGCGCGAGCTGCCGGCACTCAGCTGATAGTTGTTGTGCTCATCGACTCGCTGGTAGTACCCCACCCGGTTCGTGTTGTCATTGCGGTTCACCGTGCTGTTGTAACTGAGCGTGGCACCGTTGCCCCACGGCATCGACAGCGACAGGTACACGCCGTCGTCGTTGGTTTCGTTGTAGCGGTTGCGGTAGGCCGACAGCGACAGATTCAGGTTTTTTATCTCGCCGAGATCGAAATAGCGCGACAGCGTCAGGTTGTAACGATCGTTGGACGGACGATCCCAATAGGTCTGGTGGCTGTAGTTGAGATAGCTGCTCAGCCCCCAGTCGCGGAACTGCTTGTTGAAGGTGATGGTGTACATCTCCTTGTTGTTGCCGACCCGGCTGCCGTAATAGCGCGCATCGAGGTATTCGCCCATGCTCATGAAGTCCTCCTCCGAGAAGCGATAGCCTGCGAAGGTGACCTGACTGTCCAGCTCGTCGAAGGTTTTCGAATAACTCACGCGATAAGAGCCGCCGCTCAGCGTCTCATCCCGCTGCGGCAACCGCGCCCGCGACTGGGTGGCGTCGAACGACAGCGCACCGAACATCATCAGATCGCGGCCTATCCCCAGCGACAGCGCGTTATAGTCGCCGCCCAGCAGCGCCCCGCCATACAGCGACCACCCGTTGCTGACGCCCCAGGAGAACTCGCCGGTGCCGAACAGCGGCCCGCGCGAATGGTGCTGCCAGTCCGAAGGTTTGCCGGCGGCCAGCTTGAAGCGCCACGAGCCGGGGCGCGTCAGGTACGGAATACTGGCGGTGTTGACCTTGAACGCCTGCACGCTGCCATCCTGCTCCTCCACCCGCACGTCCAGTTCGCCGCTGATGGCGTCGTTGATGTCCTGAATGCGAAACGGCCCCGCCGCCACCTGAGTTTCATAGATCACCCGCCCCTGTTGGCTGATCGTCACCTTGGCGTTGGTTTTGGCGACCCCGACCACCTCAGGCGCATAGCCGCGCAGGTTAGGCGGCAGCATGTTGTCGTCCGACACCAGGCTCACGCCGGAGAAGCGGAAGCTGTCGAAAATGCCCGAATCCAGATAATCCTCACCCAACGTCAGGCGCGAGCGCAGCGCGGAAACGGCCCGATAGGCGTAGTAACGGCTCCAGTCCAACCGTTTGTCGGTCGATTGCCCGCTGCCGGTCTGATGGTTCACCTGCCCCTGCCAGTCGGCGCGCAGGCGCCAGGCGCCGAGGTTGGCGCCGGCGGTGCCGTTGCCGCTGACGCTGTACCCCCGCGTACCGCCCTGCTGCTGCTGCCGGCTCTGGGCGTTGACGTTGTAATCGAACAGCAGGCCCGGAATGCCTTCATCCCAACGCGACGGCGGATCCCAGTCTTCCGAGCTGTATTCCAGGTAGGCCTGCGGCACGCTTAAATACAGCGCGCCCGTCGCCAGATCGCCGCGCGACACCATCCCTTTCAGGCTGGACTCATCCAGACACTCTCCCTGATGCCACCAGGTGAGCGTTTGCATCGCCGCCGATTTCAGCCCCAGCTGATCGACCAGCGCTTTGCCGACGCAGGCGCGGCTGCCGTCAGGTTCGTTGTCCGGCGGATAAAAAGGGATTTTCTGCTCGGGTAACTCGCTTTTATTGAGATGAACCACCATGCTGTAACTTCCCGGCATAATGTATCCACTGCGGGAAAATTGGCTTAGGTCGATATTTTTGCGATCGTTCACGTCCAAAATGTCGGCATTAAACTGAATACCGTCTTCGGCATATACCCACGTTGATGAACTTCCCAGCGCCAGCGTGATACATAACCCCAGCACCTGAAAACGAAATAGCTTCCCAGCAGGCGACAACATCATATCCCTAACCTTATATCGTATAATTCTGGCGTTGCGGCTCGCCGCAATCGCAGCGCTCAGTAATAATCCAGCTTAAAACGCACGGCGGAAAAATAATCCCCTGCACGCATCGGTTGATTATTGGCAACCAGCTTTATGGAATAATTAAGCGACATGCTGCCTGGCGTTATATCGCCAAGCGGCAACGGCCGACCTGGCGCGGCAATATTCCCCAGGCCATCGGATATTTGCAGCGCGATGCCTTTCGCTTCGCCGTGCACGCCGAATAAATCGCCCTCGGCATCACCGTCGAAAACTACCTGAAACTGCCGCCAGTCCGGTAAATTCGGCTTCGGGCGCTCAAGCGTGCAGTTGATTAATTCAATGGTGAAGGCATGTGTATTGCCCAAACCGTCACGCATCATATTTCCCGTCGGCATTACGGCCATATCGATAGTCTGTTCGCGGCTGCCGGCGGCGATCGCGCAAGCGGTATCAATAATGGCTCCTTGCATATTTACGCGCCCCCAGCCTTGAGAGCTGGGCGCCGCCGACACGGCCGGGCTCATCAGCGTGGCCATCAATATGCAAGGAGACACTAAAGGGTGAATAAATCGGCGCACTGAACCTCCTGACAACTGCCCTTCCATCTTGGAAAAATGCATGCGGGGAACCCCCGCATGCAAAAAGTCACGCCAATGGCGCAGGCTTACTGGTAAGCCAGCTTGAAGTCGGCTACGGCGGTGAAATCACCCGGAACCACGCTGGCGGAAGCGCCGTCGCCCTGCAGGTAAGCCGCAAAGCGCAGCGTGTTGGTACCGGCACCCAGGTTATGCGGAGCCGTGGCGGTGCCCAGCTTGATCGGATTGCTGGCGGTGTCGGTGATGGCGATGCTGGCGCCGCTGGCGGTGCCGACGATGCCCAGCAGATCCTTGTTGGCGGCAGAGGCTTTGCCTTCGAAGGTGGTCGTGACGGTTTTCAGCGTCGAGTTGTCGCACTGTTCCAGTTTGATATCGAACTGGCGTGGCGCCGATTTGCCGCCATTTTTCAACGCAACGTTGGAAACCTGGCCCATATCCACGGTCTGGTCCACGGTCTCAGGAGAAATGGAGCAAGGCGCATCAATAATGGAACCGGTAAACGTCACTTTGCCATGCCCCTGATCGCCGGCATGCGCCAGAGAAGAAACGCCAAACGCCAGAGCCGCTGCCAGCATGATTTTGTTCAGTTTCATAATTCACTTATTCCTTTAATTTATGTAAAAAGCGCAGGATCGCTCCCGTTCCTTTAACAGTTATTTATATAATCCAGAATGAAAACGGTATTATCCGCAGACAAAGCAAACCCTCACGATAATTAAATCGCGTATTTTATTTCATCATTACCCATTTTAGGTATTCAGCAAAACTCACGCTGACGAGAAAGAAAAAAATCAAATCTTTAAATTTCCACAAAATTTACTACCCATCATGAAAATTACACTAAGATTTAACTTATTCGCTTGTCTTGGCCCGAATATTGTTACAAAAACCGCGACAATTTGAAAAGTCATTTCCGGCAAAAGCAATAAATACGAGATATAAGCCCAAAAACCACAGGGCAAATATATTTTTGCGAAACAACAGATCGTAAAATTAACAACGTCAGTCAATTATCTCGTAAAATATATATCACGCGACATTATTGATCGCCTTTTTTCTATTTGCGTTATAATGATCCGGAAAAGGAAAGGGAGGCTTATCAATTCGGTCCGGTAAAAACCGGCACCGGGCAGTAAATAATGGAGAAAAGATATGAATTACAGCCATTACATACAGCAGGCTGAGCATTTAGCCACCCCGTTACCCCTTCTGATCGGTGAGTGCCGCGGGATTATCGCAACGGAAATATCGGGTTCAGGCAGGCGTTCGCGACCGGTTCAAGAAGGGTATTGCCGGAACAGAGCATTATTGTCCGGGAGACGCTTACCGTTATATCAAAACTCGGCTAAGGCTTAAGGGAGGCTGACATGATAAAACGCACGCCAAAACAACAAGAATTACAAAACCTGCAGCAGCATTTATTAACCACGCTGCACCGCCTCTGCCCTGTGGCCAACGGTGCGGCCCCCCCGCCCCCCGGCGAGTGGCCCACCACTCGCCAACTGGCCGAGTCTAACGACATCACCATCTATCAGGCGCGCAACCTGCTGTTGAATCTGGCCGGCAGGGGCAAAGTGTTGGTCACGCCGGGGCCGGTCAATAAGTCGTTGCGCTGGTACCCTTCCCTCTGAACGCGTTTTTTCTGCCGGAGTCCCTCAGGCTACCGGCAGGCTTCGCGCGGACGAGACTATCCGGCGTCCGTGCGCCTGACCCGCGGATATTTCCACAGCCAGCGCCCGCTGACCATGCGCCAGTAAAACAAAGCGCCGCGCACCGCCCAATCGAGGAACATCCCCAGCCAGACGCCCACCACGCCCATGCCCAGTTCAATGCCCAGCACATAGCCGGCCACCACGCGGCAGCCCCACATGCCCAGCATCGTCACCCACATGGCGAAGCGGGCGTCGCGCGCGCCTTTCAGCCCGGCGGGCAACACCCAGGAAGCAGCCCAGATCGGCATAAAGGCGGCGTTGAGCCAGATGAGGGTTTTCACTACCGTTTTTACGTCATCCTGCGAGGTATAGAACGCGGCAAAGACGCCGGCCAGCGGCGCCGTGCCCCAGGCGATGGCGGTCAGCCCGAGGGTCGACAGCCAGAAAATATGGCGCAGCTGCCGCTCCGCCTGGCCGATCTCGCCTTTACCGAGCCGCCGCCCCACGATGATGGTCGAGGCAGAGCCCAGCGCGTTGCCCGGCAAGTTGATCAGCGAAGCGATAGAAAAAGCGATGAAGTTGCCGGCGATCACGTTGGTGCCCATGCCGGCGACGAACATCTGCGTCAGCAGCTTGCCGCCGTTGAACAGCACCGATTCGACGCTGGCGGGAATGCCGATCCCCAGCACTTCCCACAGGATGCTCATCTTCAGCGGCGTGAAATAGCTTTTCAGCGTGATGTGCAGCGCCGGGTTAAAACCGATCGCCAGCACATAGAGAATGGCGATGGCACCGATATAGCGGGAAATCGTCAGCCCCAGCCCGGCGCCGACGAAGCCCAGCCCGTGCCAGCCGAGCATGCCGTAAATCAGAATGCTGCTGATGATGATATTGAGGATATTCATGCCGCCGTTGATCAGCAGCGGGATCTTGGTGTTGCCCGCGCCGCGCAATGCGCCGCTGCCAATCAGCGCAATCGCCGCCGCCGGGTAGCTCCACACCGTGGTCTGCAGGTAAGAGAGCGCCAGCGCCTTCACCTCCGGCGAGGCCGCCCCGGCGATCACATCGATGATCGGTTCGCCCGCCAGATGAATGCCTGCCGCCAACAGCAGCGCCACGCCGGTCATCAAGACCAGGGACTGACGCGCCGCCGCGCGCGCGCGCCGACGATCGCGCTTGCCGAGGCTGAAGGCCACCACCACGGTGGTGCCGAGATCCACCGCGGCGAAAAAGGCGATGATCACCATGTTGAAGCTGTCCGCCAGCCCCACCCCGGCCATCGCCTCTTTACCGAGCCAGCTCACCAGAAAGGTGCTCAGCACCCCCATCAACAGAACGCAGGCGTTCTCCAGAAAAATGGGCACCGCCAGCGGCGTGATTTCGCGCCAGAACAGCACGCGGTAGCTTTTCCGTTTGGCGTACCAGGGCGTATTTTCCACGCGCTGACGCAGGGCGGCATACAGGTTCAAGGTGGGCTCGATGGATAAAAGTGAAACATCATTTCAAATGATGAGCGATAAATCGTTATCCTGCAAAGAATTTTTGGGCGCCCGCGACGAGCGCCCGAAAGGCACACCGTCGCGCTACTCCATGTAGTCTTCCTGATCGGCCTGCGCCGCCGCGATAAAGCGTGCGGTGCTGCGGCTGAGCGTGGTGCATTTGTCCGTCAGCAGCTGATTGTCCTGCTGCAGAGTCAGGTAGCGCGCCTGGGTGAGCGCCGGCAGCTGCCGATACCCTGCCGCCTGCGTATCCCAGCCGCGATGCTGCGCCGCTCGCATCGCGGTGCGTTGCAATTTGACATCGTCCGGCACATCGCTGCGCCCGCAGTCCACGCGCAGGAAGTGCCCGCCGGCCAGCATCGAAGCGATGTGATCCAACTGCGCCTGCAGCGGCGGCGTCGGTTTATGCGCCGTTTGCTGACAGCCCGCCAGCAGCAGCAACGCCACCGCGCCGCAAAGAGAAGTGCGAAACAGAGTAGACATGGGAGCTCCCGGAAAACCTGTGGGTGATGCAATGATCTTAGGTGAGCGGATGCCGGGCGGCAAGGCGAGCAGCACGCGCTGCCCGCTTAACGCCGACCGCTGCTGACCTTGGTGGCGCGGGCGGGGTTGCCGGCGACGAACTCCAGCGTGGGGGAATAGTAAAACGGCAGCCAGGCGTTATAGCCGCTCTCCCACTCCCATTTGACCGGGCAGGGCCACAGCATGTCTTCATGCAGGATGTAATAGATCCACCGCCCGGGCGGACGGCGCGGTTTGCGCATTTTCATAGCGAGTACGGCGGCCTGATGGCGTGCGATAAGGTCAACTGCTGCATTTTACCGCGATTTTGGCCGCGGGGACAGCCTGGGTTGCCGGGCGAGCGTTAGCCCCCGCTCGCGGCCCCCAGCGCCACCACCCTATCCGCCGAGTCGATCGTCGATTTTCTGTGGGCGACAATCACGCGCGTGATATTCAGCGAAGATATCGCCCGATTGATCGCCAATTCATTCTCAACGTCCAGATGGCTGGTCGCTTCATCCATAAACAGCACGCTTGGTCGCCGGTAGAGGGCGCGTGCAATAAACAAACGTTGCTTTTGCCCTCCGGAGATGCCGTTCCCCAGCTCTCCGATCAGGGTTTCGTAACCCATCGGCATCTGCATGATTTCCTCGTGAATGTTGCTGTGCATCGCACAGGCCACAATCCACTCTTTATTGGCGTTGACCTCGAAGCCGCTGATGTTTTCCGCGATCGAGCCGGAGAATAACCGGTCGTCCTGCAACACGCAGGCGATCGCATTGCGGTAGTTATTCACGCCGATTTTATGGATATCCATCATGTCGGCCAGGATCTCTCCCGAGGTTGGGTTGAGCAAGCCGCACATGACCTTCAGCAAGGTGGTTTTCCCCACGCCTGACGCCCCGACGATGGCGACGCTCTCGCCGGCGGCAATGCGGATATCCAGGTCTTTAAAGATCGGCCGGGACAGCGCGTCATATTGATAGGTGAGGTTTTTAACCTCAACGGCAACCCCCTTGCCCGGTTCGAAGACCTGCCGCGGCGCGGACTCCGCCTCCGCATCGGTAAAGACGATGTCGGATATCCTCTCATTGTGCAGCGACAGCATGCGCAGGCCGATCGCCAGATCGATCAGGCTGGAAGCCCGCTGCGAGAACTGGCCGCGATAGGCGTTGAACGCCATGAACATGCCGAGCGTCATAGAATTGTCGATGACCATCATGGCGCCGAGCCAAAGTATCGCCACCTGATCGAGCGTGGTGATAAAGGTATTGATCCCGCCGAACATCATATTGAAACGGGTGATTTTGATATTGGTATTGGCGGCATCGACATTCAAATTGAGCCAATAGCTGGAGCGCGTTTCCTTGATGCCCAGCGCTTTGACCGTGGAAATACCGTACAGCGTCTCCATGAAGTGCGAGTTGGCCTTGGCCGCCTTGACGATTTGTTCCTCCGAGAATTGGCGGTAGGTGCGGTAGGTCATCATCCTGATGAGGATGTAGACCAGGGTGAAGCCTGACACCACCCAGACCAGCCCGCCGCCATAGACCATCATCATCACGAACAAGCCGACCGTCATGATGCCGTCGATGATCCCGCCGACGATATTATTGGTAAAGGTGGTTCTGATCGCATCCAATGAGGAAAACCGCGATTGGATATCCCCCAGGTGCCGCTTCTCGAAAAAGTCCAGCGGCAGCTTCAGCAGATGTTCGAACAGCGTCGTCTTCCACTGGATATCGGTCAGCGTCCCCAGCACGATGGAAATCCAGGCCCTGGCGATGCTGACCACGGCGCGAAACAGGGTGAAGAAGATCAGCCCCAAACAGATGACCGTCAGCAAGCTGTAGTCATGCGCCTGAATGACATGGTCGGTCACGAGCTGGGTCCCCACGGGCAGCAGCAGGTTGACCGACTCAATGACGAGCGATAAGGCAAAAATCTTGAGCAGCGTCCCCGGCAGCCCCTCGATGTTTTTCATCAAATCCAGCAGGCGTAAACGGGTCTTTAAGGTCTCTTGCTGAAAAGCCTTGTCGGGCCACAGCTCCAGCGCAATGCCGGTAAAATGGTTCGACATCTCTTGCAGGCCAATCACTCGGCGCCCGAAGGCAGGGTCGTGAATCACAAAGCCCGCGCGCTGAACCTTAACCAGCACCACGAAATGGTTCATGTTCCAATGCAATACGCAGGGCGTTTTCAGCTGATTGATTTCATCGATGTCCAGCGACAAGGCCCGCGTCTTCAGCTGAATTTGCGCCGCGATTTGTGACAGGGTGCCCAGGGTCGCGCCCTGGGTGGAAATGCCGAATCGCTGTCGCAGGCTCAGCATATCCACATTAAATCCGTAATAAGAAGAGATCATCGCGAGGCAGGCCAGGCCGCACTCCGACGACTCCGACTGCAAGATGCTCGGCACCCGTTTACGCAGAGAGAACGTTAACTTTTCGTTGATCCGTTCAAAAAGATTATGATCCTTCATCGACTCTCCCCACCACGCTGTTTTTTATGTCATACAAAGGCGCGACCGCCCATTGATAAAGCGGTTTCTTATCCAGGAACACAATCACCCTGGCCTGCAGCCCACTGCTGATCTCCAGATATTTCCCTTTGTCGCTGAATTGCGTGTCGCTGATGGACGCCAACACTTTGTAGTAGGCGTTTCGCTCCCTTTTATTGCCGCTGCTGTATTCCGCCATCTCCTGCGGAGAAGCCGGAACCGAAGAGATGGATTCAATGCGCCCCGGAAACTGGCCGAACTTGTCCGAGGGAAAAGCCTCGTAGCGAATGTTGATGCCATCGCCGATTTTCACGTAGGGCAAACTGTTATTCGGCAGCCACAACACCAGATAATATTTGATGTTCTCAATCGGCTTGATCTGCGCCAGGCTGCTGCCGCTCTCGACCACCTGCCCGGCGGTCACGCTCAGCGACTCGATTTTCCCCTTCAGCGGCGCCTTGATAATCACCTGGTCGCCGGCGTTGGATTCCGCCAATTGGCGTTGCAGCTCGCTGCGTTGCGATTCGCTTTGCGATATTTGATTGTCGTAATCGGCGGCGCGAATCAGCAGATCGCTGCGCAGCTGCGACAGCTGGATATTCTGCTGAATCTTTTGGCTGTTGAGCGCCTGATAGGAACTCTGCTGTTGCTGAAAGAGCGAACGCTGATAATTCAGCTGATCCTTGGTAATCAGCCCTTTCGTCAGGTAATGCTCATAGTTTTTCAAACTCTCCCTCATTTTTTCCATGCCGTCTCTGGCACTGAGGTTAAGTTTTTCCGTTTCTTTATACGCTATCTCATAGCTGTCGATCTGTTTTCTCAGGTTCTCCAGCATCGCGTCTTTGTTTTTTTTCAGCTTGCTGATGATCGAATCCAGATTGCCGATCTGCTTGTTGATTTCACCCGCGGCAATATGGCTGACATTACCCGAGGCCGTGCTTCTGGAAACATCGATGATATACAGCGGCTCGTCTTTTTCCACCACATCACCGGCCTGGTGGAAAGACCGATTCACATAGCCATATTGGGAAGAAAAAACGTTCGTCGAATGCGGAATACTGATCACCTCCCCCTCGACATCCACCCTGCGCGTATATTCACAAAAATAGAGCGCGCTCGCCAAAATAAGAATAAAAACGAGGCACGTCACGGCAATCACAGAGCTGGACGCGCCGGAAATCAGCAGCGCTCTGCCGGTCCATCTTTGACGTTGATAATTGACCGCCTCCTGGCGGAAAATATTTCTGCTCTTATTATCACTCATAGGAAGACCTGCGCATGCCTGACCGGGAGACAGCCGCAGCGCGAGCGCTGCGGCCTTGGACAGCAATATTGATTTAGCTGATGGTGCCGTTAATCAGCCCATCGAGGCCTTTTTTGGAGTATTCCAGGGTGGTATCCCAGCCAACAACGGCCGCGGCCACGCCGCTGGCCACGCCACCCAGAATACCCGCAGCGACCATGCCAACGCCCTGGCCAATGGAGCCGACGCCCAGCAGACCACCGCCGTCGCCGCCGTGCTTACCGCCGATGACGGCGCCCGCCATGCTGCCGACCGCGGCGCCCAAAGCAACGGACGAAACGGCTTCCGCGGCATTGGTGACGGCGCTGCCAATCAGGCCGGCCAGCCCATTGCTCATATCCCAGGAATAGGCGCCTGACACTTCATTCATTTCGATAACAGACAGTTCTTTCATTGGTTAATCTCCATATTTAAACGGACAAACACAGCCATACATGCGTGTTGTCATTGCATTGGCATCGGCCTGCAGCGCCGGATGCCACCAATAATGCCGCGGGAAAAGACGGCATTATATTTTTGATGCGGCTCCCTTAATTCTGCGTAATGGTGAATGTCATGACGGCATCGGCCTGCCCGGGGCTAATGTCCCCCGTCTGCTTATAACGCGCCATTAAGGGAATTCTGATCTCTTTTTCGGCAGCGGTGTGATAGTTAATCGGCCGGGAAAACGTGAGCGGATTACGGCTCTCGTCCAGGACCTCCACGGCAACGCCCTTTGCCGCATCAGAACCGTCGGCAATAGCGATCATGCCTACGCCCGGCGAATTTCCGGCCGCTTCAAACGTCACCTGTACCGGAATATTGTCTTCCTGGCATTGCAGGACCACGAAGAAGTTACGTTCGGAAGACACCGCGCTGCTGCCGACCCCATTAAATTCGCTGCGTTTTGGGCTGCCTAAGTCCACCGTTTGATTTTTATAATTCAAATCCACCAGGCAGCTTTTCTGAATGACCTTCATGCCGGAAATGCTCAAGTCCAATACCGAGGTCGAGTCCAGATAATATCTGGCGATAATCTTCCCCCCCATATCACCGCCGGTTTTAATCGGGCCGGTTTTGATAAACGTCAGCCTGACATCATTGCGGTTGATCCACGGCGTCAGCAGGTTGGGCGAAATCGCCGTATTGAAAGGCACGTTCTTATTGCTCTGCCACAGGTCCGAAATCGTCACGCCTACGCCGTCGATGCCCGTTTCAAACACGCCGGGCAGCGCACTCGGCGTCAGCGGCGACAGGGAACGATAGGCCACCGAGCCCGAGCAAAGAAAAGAAAACGTCGTGCCGCTGATGCTGTTTTCCGTACGGACAGCCAACTGTTCGCCGATTTCAATACGCGGATCCACGGCCAGCGTCAGCAACCCCATGCGGATGGTTTTCGCGTTGGTGGTACAGGTGCCGGCATACGCCACCGTCGTTAGCGTCGCCAGCCATAGCAGAGCGCCGTAACCGAATAT
Organism: Serratia sp. 4542; assembly: GCF_016805595.1. Lineage (NCBI taxonomy): Bacteria > Pseudomonadati > Pseudomonadota > Gammaproteobacteria > Enterobacterales > Yersiniaceae > Serratia > Serratia sp. 4542. The sequence continues at coordinate 172,688 of NZ_RXKV01000010.1, read as the reverse complement.
CCTGATAAAAACGTTCATTTTCACTCTCACTTAACAAGTCATGATGGATACGGAGCGAGATCTATTGGCAAACGCCATTGAGGGTTTGGATCCCTGCGGCGGGTTTCTCCGCCGGCAGTTGATAGCTGATGCGGCACTGATGCTCGGCATTTCGCCCCCACTGCACGATGAGCCGGCCTTGTTCCGCCATGCCGGACAGATAAACCAACCCATCCCCGCCAATCAGGAACGGCTGCGCCGAATGATCCGCATCGCGGACGCTGGCCCCCAGAGGGAGAGGCACTCCATGTGGATCCGTGACTCTCATCAGGATCCTTTTGCCGACGTGCGCCTTGAAATTCGCCCGGCTTACCGCGCCGCGGGTAGGCGTGACCGACTGGTTGGTCAGCGCGAGATCGACATCATCCGGCAAACTCTCCACATCAAGACGAATCGAGTTGTTGCGATAAGGGGTGGCATAAGGAACGATGGCATAGCCGCGCCAATCGGTTTTCACCCCGACCTGGTTACCGACCGCCACATCGCTGGCGCCGGCCGCCGTCACCAGGGCGGCCGTCTCGCCAAAGGGCTGGCCGAAGGTGACGCCGTCTTCGTGGGCAATCACGCCCCCTTTTACGCCATAGTTGACGCGCTGTTGGCTGCGATCGTAAGCGTATCCCGCGACGAGTTCGCCGTAGGTGGCACGCCAGTCAAGGTTGGCATTGCCGCTGTTGCCCTGGTCCTGATTGCCATACCCTTCCTGTACGCTCCAGTTGAGGTTGTTGCCGGCCAGCGCCGTGCCGTTGAGCCCCGCCGTATGGCTGGTATTGCCTTTTTGGCTGGTATTGAGGCTATAGGTGGCGTAGGTGTTGCTCAGCCATTTCTCCAATGGCACGCTGATATTGAAGGCAAACAGTTGGTCGCGATCGTAAATACGCCGTTGTCCCCGGTCTGAGTCACCGTAAATAGCCTGTGAATTACGGTTGTAGCTGTAGTTAAAACCGTAACTGATGCCATTCCAGCTATTGTTGTAACCCGCGCTCAGCGATTGCATGTTGCGCTCGGAATTCCAGTAATCTTCGCTGACCGCGCTGAGGGAAAGCGAACCCGCCCCCTCCCATAAATTCTGGTTGAGCGTAATCTCGGCGCGGTTTTTACGGCGGTCTGTCAGGGCGTAGCGGTTGCCGCTGCGGTAGGTGTCCAGCACTTCCTGCAGCCCATAATAGCCGCTGGTCGAATAGCGGTAGCCGGCAATGGCGAAGTTCGTGCCGGTCGCTACGATGTTTTTGCTGTAGCGCACGCGCCACGACTGGCCGTCGCTTTTCGGCTGATGTTCCTGTTTCGCCCAGGCCTGAGTCGCGTCCACCGACAGGGCGCCGAACTCGCCCAGGTTTTTACCCACCCCCAAGGCCAAGGATTGATACGGGCCGGCGAATTGCCCGCCGCCATAGAGGGTAAAGCCGGCCGGCAAGCCGTAAATCAGGCTGCCCTGCGAGAAAACCTTTTTCTCCACGCTGTGATCGTAAGTGCGATATTGGCCGGACGTCAGCGCGTATTTCAGGCGCCCTTCGCGTTGCAATACCGGCAAGCTGGCAAAAGGCACGGTCATATGCTGTTCGCTGCCGTCCGCCTCTTTGATCGTCACGTCCAAATCGCCGCTGCCGCCGGTCGGATACATGTCAGAAATCTCGAACGCGCCCGGCGCGACATAACTCTGGTAGATGACATAACCGTTTTGGCGAATGACCACCTGCGCGTTGCTGCGCGCAATGCCGCGCACCACCGGCGCATAGCCGCGCAGGCTTTCCGGCAACATGTCGTCATCGGAGGCCAGCTGCGCGCCGCGAAACGACACGCTGTCAAACACATCGGACGGAGTGCTGCTTTCACCGAGCGTGAGCAAGCTCTTCAGGCTGATGATATTGCGCTGGGCGTAGGTATAGACGGTGTCCCAGCGATCTTCCGACTGCCGCCCGCCACCGCCGCTGTTGTAGCTCCAGGTGGTGTAATTCCGCACCCGCCAGGCCCCCAGATTGAACCCCGGCCGCAGGTTGAGGTAGTAGCTGCTTGCGCTCTGGGTAAAACGATCGCGCCCCTTGCTGTTGCTGCCGGTGAAACCGTAATTAAGCAGCATCGCCGGCATCCCTTCGTCCCACAGTTCGGGCGGTACATAGCCACGCACCCGATTTTCCAACGCCGCCTGGGGAATGCTCAGCACCAGCCGCTGGCGGTTAAATTGAAATTGCGCCGAGGCCTGCGGGATGGCGGCCAAATTCGCGCACTCTTCCGCGCGGTTCAATGCGGGAAACCGCTCGATCTTCACGCCGAGCCGTTGTAAATCCTCCCCCGTCAGGCAAGGCTGCAGGCCGGCTTTATCGTCGCCGCCGGGCTTGATAACAAACCGAACATCACGCGTCTCCATCAGCATGTCATTCACCCAAATATCCACCCGATACTTGCCGGGCACTTGGTTGCCGTTTTCAAACACCGACAGGTCAACAGGCTGTTGGCCCGAACGCCCCGTTTCCAGCAACGCCGGATTGAAATAGTCACGGGAAAAGGCGGGGTTGGCCATGTTGCCGCATACCGCCGTGGTTGCCGTGAATAAGACGATGCGCTTCAGCCAAGCATCCCGCTTCGCTGCTCTACGCTGACGAGTTATCATTCATTAGCTCCATTATTGAATTCGTTATTCCCTTCTGCCGCCCATCCCCTGGCGGTTAAATACCTGACTGATGCTCCTTGCCGGTGCCGCCGTAGTCGTTAATTAATTTCCAACTGACCGACGACGCGCCAGAAACCGGCAATGAAAACATTTCACTACTCATCGGCGCGATATAAGTCACCTCTTTCATTTCGCGCCCGCCGATGCGAACATAATGAAAATTCATATAATACGGCGTGGGGTTGGTGAGTTTTAATTCCTTGCCGACGCGCTGCCACGTCAACCGTTGAGTCACATCCTCGGGAACCTGTTTGAGCAGCGCCGCAGGGCGATAAATCAGTTTGAGGCGCGTTTTTACCGCGATTTGCAACGTGTTCGACTTACCCGTGTGTTCTGTCGAAGGAATGGACTTTATATTCATCCAATACAGGCTCTCTTTATCCTTCGGCAAGTCATCGCCGACGCGGACGATGCGCAGCATATTCTCCTGATGCCCATCCAGACGAAATAAAGGCGGCGTAATGATAAAGGCTATCTTATCCACGCCGCTCTGTTGATTATCCAGCCAGGACTGGATTAAATAAGGTTCGTTGTCCGGGTTGTCGACGCTGATTGAGGCTTCTTTTTTTTCACCGTTAAAAATTACTCGCGTTCCACCGACAACCACACCGGCCTGCGCCGTAGAAAAAAATAATAATAAAATGAATCCCATTAGGGCACTGCAGCGATTAAACCGCATAATATTATCTCCGAGGCAATACGGCCCGCTGGAAACCAGCGGGCAAGAAAATATTATCAGTTGTAATTCAGCGTGAAGGTCGCGACGCTATTGGCTTTACCGGCAGTCACATCTGCAAGCGTGGAAATATAACGCGCGGTAAAATCAAGATTGTTTTTCACGCCGCTGCCGGAAGCCAGCGGATAGGCCGTTGAGGCCGTGTAAAGCGGAAGAACATTATTAGAAATATCAGACAGCTGGATGCCAACGCCCGTGGCGACATCCGTTTCCTGGGTCAGCTGCAATACGTTGTTGTCACCATTATCGGCCGCGCCGTCGAACTTAACGGTGGCGCTTTTTACCGTATCCGGACAATCCGTCACTTCCAGCGTAAATTTAGTCGCCGAGGAAGTGGATCCCTTACCCCCCGCAAATGCCGTTCGGGCCACATCGCCCAGAACAACATTTAATGGATTACTCAAGTCATTTGTGACCTTGCACGCGGCATCAACAATATTCCCGGTAAAATTAACCTGCCCGTCTGCCGCCAGGGCCGGCAAAGCACTCGAAAAACTCGCCGCAACCAATGCCAACATAATCACTTTTTTTTCCATCATGGGTACTTCTCCTTTTGATTGGACAAACTTAAAAATATCCCTATCACGGCTAATCCGTGATAAGGCGAATAGGAGCTCCGCCCCTTTCACAGTTAATTATGCTTGGCTTTCCCTCTTTAGCAATACATAAAATCAATGTAAAGATGAGAAAAGATAATTACCCCGAATCGAATTGGCATCATTCTTATTTTTATTTTAAAAAAACCAAAAAAAAGGCGTTTCTTGATTCATTCCTCTGGCCGAAAAGGAAAGGTTTATCAGCGTGCTTCATACACCATCCACAAGATAAACCACTCATTTCCTCTTCAATGAATGTGCGTAAGGATGAGTTGTCACAAAAATGAAAGACGCCGCGCGGGAGCCAATGAATGGAGATTTTTTTGATTCTTGCTAAGGGGCAGCGGCGCGCCGACGGCGAAACCGGATGGGGCAATAAAAATTAAGCGTTCAGAATAGGTTAAATATGAAGGGAAGTTTTCTCTTAAATAAGAAAACGCCGACAATAAATCAGCGTAATAATACTGCAGAAAGGGCGCCGCCGATCATTAACGGTTCCCTTCTGACGCAGGTTAATTCAGCGATGTAGCCGCGTTCTCTTGACGTTCAATTCACAGTAAACGCTTTTCCGTCTTATTTTCAGTGGGATTAATCGTCATGGCGATAATCCTCCCCCAGCCCTCGACCCGGTAAGGTTTCACACGCCAGGCCATCGCCCGCCGGTGCGGCGATCGGGTAGCGATCGTCAGGGGTGATAAAGACCGGCGAGGTCGCGATATACCCGTCGCTAAACTCGGCTTCGATAAAGGTGGCCTCCCAACCCTGTGCAGGGGTGTTCAGCCGAAATTCACCGCGGTTCGCCTCCAGCGGCGCCGAGGTATAACGCACGCCGCACGAGTAGCGAAAATCTCGGGCCGTGCGGTTATGCGCAGTCCAGCGCAACACCCTGATCGGCGGCTCGGAAAAGCGGAGCGTGCGCAGCGCCGTCTCTGAGGCGTTGCTCTGCACCTCGATCGTCGGTAGCGCAATATCACGCTGACGACGGTTGACCAAGGCCAGAACGGCGCGTTCGGGGACCGTGCGCTCGTCGCCGGCGATGGCTCGCATCGAGACCTCCCCCGGCAGCTTATTCAAATAAAACCGCGTGCTGTCGGGCGGATAGCGTTCGTCGCCGCCGGCGACGATGAAATACTTCGGCGCCGGAGGCCGCCCGCGTTCGGCCAGAGGGGGATATTCGATGGGATCTTCAATCTGCATCAGCTTGTCAAACGCCGGGGTCTCTATGCGCCGATCGATGCCCAGTTGGTAATAAGGATGAAACGCCAAAGGCCAACGCCCGCCATACGTGCGATAGGTATGCTTCATCACCTGCCGCGCCGCGATCCCCTCAGGGAAAATGGCGGCCACGGCATCGATGCGCTCATCTGAAAGCGCCGTCAGCAAGGCCGTGGTTCCCCCCTCCGACACGCCCGCGACGATAAATTTGTCTATCCCCCACTGGCGCAATTCGCGCTGCGCCAGCGTCATGGTTTGCGACAGCGCCGCCGTCATCGGGATATGCAGCGGCATCATCAAATATTCATCGGCATCATCCAGGAACAATCGCCATCCCCTCGCCCGGCTATCCGCCCCTGAACGGCGCCGACCCTCATTTTGGTATTCCAGGTACGGGTAAGGCAGCCGATTGACCACCACCACCACCGTTTTGCTCTGCGCCGCCAGCGCCTCGGCGGAAAACGCCGGTTTTTGATTGCCCGACGTTCCCGGGCCGGCGGCGCTGCACGCGCAGTCTTCGCTCATCACCAGCAACGCTTTACCGGTGAATGCCCCGTTGGGAATATAAATGTCCACGTCGTGCCACCACTGCGTCGGCCGAATCGCGTCTTGCGGCGACCAGGATTGCGACATCAGCCGATAATGACGAATTTCCGCGTGTTGGCCGCTCTCCACGCTTTTTAACGAAAATGACAGGGGCAGCGTGGCCAGTTGCTGGTTATAGCAAGGGATCACCGTCTGTAATGCTGGGTGCTCATCGGCGAAGCAGGTGTCTTCCTCCTTGGCCGCGGCGTACCGGCAGACGGCCAACGCCAGCCAAATCAAGGTAATATAAGCGGAGATCTTTAACATTTTTCCCCCACGATAGTTGGCGTTGCCCCGCCCTCGCAGGCCGGCGCGGCGGCAAACGGGCATCAACAGCCTCACGAGGCGTGATGAAATAATATCGGGTAGCCGAAGCTGTCTTTTTCGAACATCACATCGTTCTCGTTTTCGCCCACCAGCACGCTATAGATGCGGTTCTCCTGATAACGACTCATGGCGACGTAGAGCACGACCTCGCGATGATCCGTCAGGGTGAACTGCCTGCGCTTGGCAGTAATTTCCAACGTAAACGCCACCACGGGATTGTTGTTTAAAAACACCGCGGTCTGTCTCATAGACAGGATTCTGGCCTGCGCTTTCTCCGCGACCTGAAAGGGGGTGGCGTCACTGGGGTAGCGGATATCCATCTTCTTTTGGATATAGATGACGTTAAACACCGCCAATGCCACCGCCACAAAAAGATTGATAACCATAATCAGCATGATTTTATTTGCCATTCATCCTCCCGCCCCGTTCCCTGCACCGCACTCGCGGTTGATTTAAAAGTGCCCTTGCGGGCACTTTTCATTAAAGGCTCAAGAGGATTTGCGGCCAAACAACTGCGAGAACGCGCTAATCCCGGCATCGATGACGGCGCCAATGCCTTCACCGAGTTTTGCGCCGGCGTTTGACGCATCCGCATGGATACCGAAAAGACCGGTGCCGGCATCCACGATGGCGCCAATACCCGTACCCAGGATTTTGCCGGCGTCGGAAGCGATGCCCGCGCCGGATACCGCCATAACTTCTGCTTCAGTCAGTTCTTTCATACTCGCTCCTTTGCATTAATCTAAGTGTTCCGTTTTGAGAAAATGAAACCCTCACTGTTCGTTCACCTCCTTTTGTCTGCCAATAAACCTCGCCCGGTGAAAACGTCAGAACAGACCGAATTCACGACAGAGATAGTCTGCGACGCCATTGCGGCTATTGGGCAACGCCACCGGATTCAACGGCAGAGCGCGTTTCAATTCGCTCATGGCATTGCCCATGACCACGCCCGTTCCGGCCCAGCGCAGCATGTCCAGATCGTTCATCGCATCGCCGAAAGAGAGGCAATCGCGCATCGCTATCTGTTTGGAATTCAAATAGTCGGCCACGCTTCTGGCCTTGGAAATATGCTTATCCATGATGTCTATCGTTTCCGTGGAGGACTTACAGATGGACAGCGTTTTGCCGAAGGCCTGGTTGACCTGGCCAAAGAGCGTCTCGATCGGCGCCGCGTCGCCATGCACCAGTACCTTCAATATCCGCTGCCGCTTCATGGCCTCAGGCTCGACATAGCGGCAGGCCACGCCCGACGTTTTGACGTAGTCAGAAAAATGCGGGTTCTCTTCGGCCATCATCCAGCCCTCTCGGGTGAACAGGGTCACGTGGAACGGGCTGGCGACTAAAAAATCGATCAGCCCGGTTTGCAGCTCTGCGGGCAAAAAATAGCTTCTATCCGCCACCGCCTGCCCTTCGATGTTGACCATCGCGCCGTTGCAAGAAACGATCACCGGCGAGAACCCCAACCCGTCCACGATCCCGCGCGCATCCGCATCGCAGCGCCCCGTTGCAATGACGATTTCCAACCCCCGACGCTGTAAAATGTTGAGCGTTTCCACCGTCACATCGGATAAATTCCCGGACGGATCGAGCAAGGTGCCGTCAAGATCGCTCACGATCGCCCGGTACTTTATTTTGCCGTCGACTGCCAGCCACATATCATGCCTCCTCAGCCTGGATAATCCCGTCCTCAGCGCAGATGTCGCTGTCGGGCGGGAGATTGGCGATCGCGAGCGCAATAATCAGAAAACGTCGGCCCAATTCGACGATGTTTTCCCGAGCGATCTCGTGGGAATCATAAAACAGTGAAATGGCGAGCCGTTCCGCCTCGGGGAACAGGCACAGCACCGTTTGGTGATTGCTGCCGCTGACGATATCCATCACGCGGCACTGAAACGGCAGCCGCGGATCCATCGCCGGTTTCGGCATGTTTTCGAACACGAACAGGCTGCCGAACGGCGAGGTGGGCACCCAATTCTCGTCGTATCGATTCAGTTCGGAAAAGGCGTATTTCTGCCGGAAGGTTTGTGAATCCGCGATGTCATCCAGCAGCTCATAAAGGGGGCGGCGGCGAATCGCCCGCAGCCGCAGCACCGGGCTTGCGACACACAGGCCAAACAGCGTCTGCACCTGCTCAATGTCGGCCGGGCGCTCGCTCATGGTCGTGCCGATGGCGATATCATCGCAAGCCAGCGCCTCGGCCAGCGCCAGCATCCAGGCCAGCTGCGTCAGTTGGTTGACCGTGATCCCCTGCCGCCGACAAAACGCGGTGAGGCGCGCCATCTGCGCGCTGGAGAATTCGTCGCCATGCTGACGCATCCGGCGCCCCTGCGGTACGAGCTGCGGTGCGGCAGTCAGCGGCAAGCGTTGATTGACCGGCGCATCCCGCAAATAGTCTGCCCAGAAGGCCCGCGCCTCTGGATCATTGCCGTGCGTGCGCACATGGGCGGCAAAAGGCTCGAATCGGTTAATCTCCAGCGCCGGCACCCGGCCCGCCAACAGGGCGAGGTAATCGTTGAACCACTGGCCGAACAAGACCCCCAGCGACCATCCATCAAACAGAATGTGGTTAAAGGTCTGCACCAGATAGTGCTCGTCCGCATGCAACCTGATGAGGCGCCAGCGAATCAACGGCGGCGCATCCAGCTCAAACGCGGTCTCCCTCTCCCGGGCCAGCAGCGCCTCCATCCGTTCCTCCAGAGAGGCTGGCGCGGCATCCGACCAATCGTCCATCGCGATCGGCGCCTGCAGCGTCTCGCAGATAAAGACGTTGGGCCGGCCGCGGCGGGTTTGATCGTCAAATCCGGCGCGCAGCATTTCAAACCGCTGCAGCGCCAGCGCCCATGCCTGATTCAACACCTCGGGCTGCAACGGCCCCGCGATCTCATAAACCGCCTGGTCGATCTGATACTCGCGGTTGAGTCGGTTGAAATACATCAACTCTCGCTGGGTTACCGTGGCTTCGAAAACGGCAGCGAGGCGATGCTTTTGCTGCCAGCGATCCAATTCGGCGAGGCTGACGTCGGCATGGGGGAAGTCGCCCGGGCTGGCGAGACAAACGCCGTTGCCGGCTTCGTGGCAGCAGTACTCGACCAGCGCCGACAGGCTGTCGACATAGTGCGACCCGATCCGCGACAGCGTTTCATGCGGCAGCAAACCTGACATGACGATGCTTAGCCGATCGTCGTGAACATAAAGCACCAGATCCAATACGTTGCCGCTGACCGGCATCGCGCCATTTTCCAAATCCGCCGTTTGGTCGATCAAGGCCCATAACGCGTCGTCGGCCTGCTCGTTGAACGCGCCGAGATAATTGAACGAAATGGCCGGCAGGCGGTGGCGCCGCAGGCAAGCCGGCACCTCATCGCCGGGTGCTGAAGCGTATTTCAGCGCCGAATAACCGATACCGTGGTCAGGCATCTTTCTCAGCCTGTCCTTGATGGCGCGCAGCGTGGTTTTTTGGCACTCGTGCGCGGTGATGCGCAAGGGCATCAAGGCGGTGAACCAGCCGACGGTGCCCTCAAGCCGGATCTTATCGTCATTGATATCGCGGCCATGGTGTTCCAGCGTGAGGTAACTGTCCGCACTGCCGTGCCATGCCTGCAGCACCGGCGCCAGGGCCGCTAACAGCACTTCGCGCACCGAGGTGTTGTAGGCCTGGTGGCAACCGTCCATCAGCAGCGCGGTCAACGCCACATCGCACTCGAAGCGGCAAAATTCAGGGGCCTGCGCCACGCCGCTGAGCGTGGCGTAATCGGGCTGCCCGGCGATCATCGCCAGCCAGTAAGCGCATTGGTCTTGCCGGGTTGCCGCGTATTGCCTTAACCGTTCTCCCCATTGGCGGTAGCTGGTGCCTTTTTCCGGCAGCGATTCCCCCTGATGCAACCGCTGCAGATCGCTGACGATGACGCGCCAGGAAACCACATCGACGATCAGATGATGAAACGCGCAGAACATCAGCGCGTAGCCGGGGGCGCGGCTGTCAAAGATGTAAACGAAGCGGCATATCGGCCCTGCCGCCGGATCAAACCCCGATTGCCATTGGCGCAGCAGCTCGGCGCGGCTTTGGCGACAAAGCGCCAGGTCATAGTAGCCCCATGAAGGGCCGCCGTCGGCCGCTGACAGGTAGCGCTGCGACACGATGACGCCGGCGTCGTCGACGCTAAAACGCGCGCGCAGCATGTCATGCTGATCCGCCAGCGCAGCCACCAGATCGGCGACCTGTTCGGCGGACATCGGCGGTACCCGCACCAAAAAAGTCTGGTTGAAGAAGGCGCTGCGATTCGGCGCCAGCTCACGGTACCAGCGTTGAATCGGCAGCAGCTCGAATTCGCCCTGCAGTTCACCCTGTTCGTTGAGCGCGGTAACCGCGTCTTGCTGCCGCAGAATGCGCTGGGCCAGAGCCCGCGCATTTCTGGTTTCGAACACCGCACGCGAGTTGCTGTGGTAACCCGACTTGCTCAATTCGCTGGTGAACACAATGCTTTGGATCGAATCGCCGCCCAATCGGAAAAAGTCGTCGTCGATGCCCACGGTCTCCACGCCAAGAATGTTCGACCACAGGGAACAAATCAGCGCCTCCAGCGGGTTCTCCGGCGCGGCATAACGCCCGCTTTGCGCGAATTGCGGCGCGGGCAAGGCCGAGCGATCCAACTTGCCGTTAACCGTCAGCGGTATCTCGTCAATCTCGACATAGCTGGACGGCACCATATAATCCGGCAAACTGCGCTCAAGCCGGGAGCGTAATTCGGCAGGATCCCAGGCCACGCCCCGCGCCATCAGCAAATAGGCGGCAAGGCGCTTGCTCTCCCGATGGACGACATCCACCACTACGCCTTTCTCGACGCCCTCCAGGGCATTGATCGCATTTTCTATCTCGCTGAGTTCAATCCTGAATCCGCGAATTTTCACCTGGCAATCATTTCTGCCGAGATATTCCAGATTGCCGTCGCGCAGCCAACGCACCCGATCGCCGGTTTTGTATAAGCGCCGGCCGTGCAACTCGATGAAACTCGCCTGGGTTTGCTGCGGCTGGTTGAGATAACCGCGCGCCAGCGCCGAACCGCCGATATACAACTCGCCGGCCAAGCCCGGCGGCAGCGGTTGCCGCCAGCGATCCAGCACGTAGAGCTCACGCCCCGGTATCGCCCTGCCGATGGGAATGCTGCTGCGCGCTTCGTCCTGAGCGATAGCGTACATCGTGGTAAACGTGGTGCATTCGGTGGGGCCATAGCCATTGATGACCCACTGCGGACGGTGAGGTTGCCGCACCAGGCGCTGCATCAGCGTGGCGGTCAGCGCCTCCCCGCCCACCAGCAGATAGCGCAGCCCGGCAAACAGATCGGGGTTGCTGAGGTAGAGATGATCGAACAAGCTGCGCGTGGCCCAAAGAATCGACACCTGCTGCCGACGCAGCAGCGCTTCCAGCTGCGGCACATCGCCGGCGATATCTTCCGTGTCGCGGATGACCACCAGTTTGGCGCCGTTGAGCAAGGCGCCCCACACTTCGAACGTCGCCGCGTCGAACGCCGGGCTGGACAGGAACAACAAGACATCTTCGGGTGTAATTGCGATGCCGGACGCGGTCGCCAACCCGCACATCGCCTGTTGCTCGAGCATCACGCCTTTCGGCACTCCCGTCGACCCCGAGGTATAAATGATCGCGCCAAGCCGTTCGGCGGCGGTGACCACCGGCAGATTATGCCGTTCATGCGGCAGGCGGCTCAGATCGCCCAGTGTCAGCACTGCCTGGGGATGCGGCATCATCGCCGCCAACGCTTCCGCCGCCGTCTGCATAGAGGGCCCGGCAATCACCAAGGCCGCCCGCGTTTCCGCAAGAATATGTTGAATACGCGCCTGGGGATAATGGCAGGAGATCGGCACATAGGCCGCGCCGGTTTTCAGCACCGCCAGCAGCGCCACGACCATTTCCAGGCTTTTTTCGCTGTATAGCGCGATCGGCGCGTCGGCCTGGGGCTCGGCCCCGGTCAGCGACGCATAGCGAAGCACGATCTCGCGCGCCAGGCTGTTCGCCATGCCGTTCAACTCACGGTAGCTGACGCGCAGCCCCTCATACTCCAGCGCGATGTTTTCCGGATAGCGTTGCGCGATCGCTTCAAAACGGGCGCTGAGGGTCTCCCCTGGCAGCGGGAGACTCTCATTATCCGGCGGCGACCTGTCGGCGGCGGGATAGAAGGCCATGTGGCTTAACGGGGCGTCAGGCGCGCTCATCGCCTGTTGCATCAGGCGAGTAAAATGCGCCGCGCAGTCGCGCATGTCTTCCTCGTCAAACATGCCCTGGCGAAAGCGCAACCGGAACTGCAACGCATCAATATCGGCCCGGTCTTCGTATTCCAGCGAGAGCGCCGCGCTGGCCATATCGTGATTGGCTTCGAATAGCGGCCAGGTGGCGCAATCGGCCAGCGGCAATGCCGCATCGCGCAAGTTGGTTTGGGCAAAGGAGATCGGTAACGCGCGGATCCCCAATGCCCGCACCACCTCTTGCGTGGGCAGCTGGTTAAAACGTTGGCGCGACTGCGGCGGCGCGGCGGTAATAAATGCCAGCGCCCGTCGATAAACGTCGGAAAAACTCGCGCCGTCACGCAAAGAGAGAGGCAACACGCTGGTGTTCACATGGCCGCCCAGCGCAAACTTTTGCCCCTTCTTTATCGACACCGGATAGCTGATGTAGACCGTTTCCTGATTGCCACTGCGCGCCATCAAGATGCCCCACAGTACCAGCAGCGCCAGAAAGTCATTAACTCGCCGTATCCCCGAGGCCTGTTTCAGCGCTTTCCATTGCGCTTTGGGAAAGTGGAAGCGCAGCTCGCCCGCTTCGTCTTCACGGCCGGCGCCGCTTCGCTCAAACGGCACCTCGAGCGCGCCCAAACTTTCCGCTTCGGCGCGCCAATGCGCCAGCGCCCCCTCGGCGGCCAGTTGCTTCACCTCCTGCTGCAGTTGCCGGTTAACGGCGGCGATCTCGGCCGCCTCGACGCGCGTCGCCAGCCGCTGCTGGCGATAGTACTGGCTCACCAGGGAGAAAAACTCGTCGGAAGAGGCGCCGTCAATCACCAGATGGTGGCCGACCAACGCCAAGGTATAGCGCCGCTCCCCCTCGGCGAATAGTGCCCAACGATAAAGCGGCCCGCGGTAAATATCGAAGGGCCGGCGAATCACTTGCGTCAGCAGCGTACGGTCCGTGTAATGCTGCAACGGATGGATTGCGTCATTGCGGCGCCAATACAGCTCGCCATCCTGTTCATGAATATGGCTGTTCAGCAGAACATGATCTTGCACCAGCGCATTCAGCGCGGCTTGCAACCGGATGGGATCCAACGCGCCCTCAATTCGCTGCAGCACCAATACGTTGTAATTGCAGCCTTCAGGATGGCGATCATATTCATCGATAAAAACTTTTGAGTAGGGTGATACAGGAATTTCTTCCATGACAAACACTCCATTTAGAAGACACAAGCCCTGCTTAACGGCGATCCATGCGGCATACCCAAACCTCTTTCGGCATCAGATCGCTTATCTTTTGTGAGTAATAGCCGATAAGCATGTTGATGCGTTTTTCTGAAATGACCTCCGCCGCCTGAGCACAAACCGACTTATAAAAAGCGAGGGGGATCATTACTTTGCAACGGCTATGCAGATGCCGACACACACCGATGGCCCAGGAAAAACACTCCCTGGAAGGGTTGGAAATATCCAAGAGTTCGGCACATTCATGAGAACAGCCAATCACGGCGTAGTGGCTGCCTTTGTTGATATAATGAATTTTATGGTACAGGGGGTGTTTTTCAATATACTCAAAGGCGCGGCGATCTTTTTCCCGCCCTAAATTATTGATGAAGCTTGCCTGCTGTGCGAGCCCACTTTCAGCAAAACGAAATGCCATAAACTTGTCAGGCTTTAAGGTTAATTCGACATAAGGATAGATTTGGGTATTGGTTGTTAAATACTTTCTAAATATTTTTTCGTAAACCCGGATCTTCCTGTCATCGGAAAAGCAGATATCCGCCGCCACGTCCGGCCGTCTGGCCTGCAGGAAAAAGTCTTTCAATACGGTAGAGGACTTTACCTGACGATGGATGCCAAGATCGCCAAGCATATTGACATTGACATTAACCCCGTTGATCTTAAAGGGATAAAAGCTTGAAACGAACATCCCGAGATAACGTTCCCGATCCTTGTAGAATATGCCCGTCTTCTCCCTTGGCGCGCCACAATGCGGATCGAGCAGATGCTTCCAGTGCAGGAAACGCTCCCCGCCCAGATCTCTGCCATAAAGGTCCTGCAATAATTTGAAATGATTTTTGGAAACCGTTTCCCTTACAAAATCAGCCATGTTTTATCTCCCTATAAAACCTATTCCATGCCAGGCGGCAACCATGAACGATCGCCGCCTGCGCCGGTAAAAATACCGAATCAGATCGTCACTTTCCCCCTCTCCATTAACAAGAGTCGCTGTGCATTTTTAACCAGCGCAAGAATTCAATATTGTTATCGATATTCAGTTTTCTCATCGCAGAGCGTTTATGAATGCTGACCGTTTTCGGGCTGATGCCGAGCAACATCGCAGTTTGATTTTGCGAGTATCCCAGATGAATCAGACGGCACACCTTCCCTTCGCTAAAGGTCAACTGGGTGCGGCAACGTGGGCAATAGCTTGAAACCAAACTGTTTTTCTTGCGATAGCAAAACATGACCTTATCCACGATCGCCGCCACACCGTCTTTGCGCGTAATGCTTCCGGCCTCTAGATTGCAATGGATTTTTGGAAAAATCGTTTTATGCTCCAGTATTGAAAAATAGAGCGGAATAGAAGAAAAATTGCCCTGCAAAAGCTGGGTATGGCAAAAATTGATGGACACCCGCTTATCCGGTGCCCGGAATATAATGTTGGCCCGTTCCTCTCCCGTGATCTTGGCCTTGACACCATTCTGGAGAAAACCCTCTTGCAAGGCGAGCCCCAACCCAAGCTTGAAAAATTGATTTTGATCGACGATAGCAATATTGACGCGCTCCATTAACAAACCTCCCTTTTGACTACGCTTGCCCACTCTCCTTACTGCAATATGATTGCTGTGATTATTTTTTAGTTTTGAGATGCTTTTTAATAAAAAAGCGTTATATGCGATGCGGAAACGTCTTCGCCTCGCAAAAAGTGTATTTTATATATAATGATATAAACTCATCAGCCCTGGAGAGCACACAAAAGCAAGACGCGGGGAAGTACCGCGTTTTACAAGGTAATGGGTTACCGTAAGTTATATTTATAGTGCATCATTGCCATCCGTGATACGGTGCCAAGAATTTTCTCTGATAAGTTAATTTTACTCCAAGAGCGCAATATATCCAGATAAATATCGAAAAAAAACATAATATAGAACATAACACGGCTCTGTATTGATTGTTAAGAGCATCCGATTATGGTTTAGGACTTTACTTAGAAGAAAGGCGGGATAATGCTTTATCTCGAGATGTGCCGTAATCCTGGCAGGCCATATTAAAAAACCCTCTATAACCATATTAATCCGATTGTAAAAAAAATGCATAAAGAAAAGCTACACTTTATGACGATAAGTGATTCCAAAAAAAATGCGTTGATGGGTTGAAAAAAGGCAAACGCATCGTCCGTGGATATAAGAGAATCCAGGCAGGGACAGAGATTATTCAGCGGTGTGACGAAAAACAAGAAGAACTCAATCGGTGTTGCCGATGCGGAACATTGTTTATATCTTTTTTAATCTCACCAATTTTTTAGCCTCCAGGCAGGCGATCAGCCCGAGGTGATCTTTTTTTAACTGCTTATGACTTCCGATGGGGAGAATCAGTTTCACCGTTTGCAACTTACCGTGATTATTATAGATATCAAAGACAATCACCGGCGGGCCATACCCCTGGATCAGGCAGTCTAAAAACCGCAGAGCGGCGCAGCCCAAGCGGCTTCTGGCCTCGGTGACAATTTTTTCCGCCAGATCTTCATAGCGGAAAGGTCTTTCCGGTGTCGTCAAAACCTTCATAAATTCCCCTTCAGATATAGGTCATTCAGATTGAAAATAAAAACCGGCATCCCTCATTCAGCACGAACGGGGGAGACGAAAATCAGGCTTCGGCAATATATACTCTAACGATACGAAATTAAAATAACAGACAACAGAATAGTATAAAAAATAGTAATACTTCTGTTGAAAAAAAGACCTGATTTGCAATAATGAAATTGCCTGAAGTAAAGGGCTAACTGAAAAAGGAGTTTCAATCATGAAAGAACTATCCGCAATTGAAATTGAACAAGTGAACGGTGCTGGTTTTTTTGGTGACGTAGGGACACTGATTGGCAGTGCAGTGGGAACCGGTATTGATACCCTTTCCGCGATTGCCGGTGTTAACCCGGATGCCAAAACCGTTGTCGGCACCATCGGTAAAGGTATTGGTCTGGCCGTCGATGCGCTGATCTCCAGCGGATTGCAGATCATTTCAAAACTGTAATAACGCATTTTCATCCCTTCCTATTTTTTTAATTCGTTTCACTTTAAGCACCTTAGCGGGTGCTTTTTTTTACCTCAAAGAATCAAAAAAGATAAAAGGTCAGAAAAAGCATCATCCAAAAAAACAGGCTGGGGATCACCACAATAAAAAAGCCCATGCGTTTGTTGGCATTTTTTAACATCCATTCGTTGATCATCTCACCTCTCCTTGTGAATACCAGGGGGCATTTCGGCCCCCCCGGTAAATTACCCACCGAGTTGCAGATTACAGTTTCGGCACTTTGGAAAAGAAGTCCGCCATTTCGTGCGGGAACCCTTTCGCAATCGCCGGGCGAAGATCGTCCATAGAAACATTAAAATCTTTCGGCTGTTCGCCCGTTTGCATTTTTTGGTGTGCGTTCACATTCGACTGCAGCCCATTAAAAATGCCCTTCATATTGCCGAACATATCATCGCAAGATTTTGTCACGTTACTCATGACCGACTTGGCCGCATCCGGCCCCGACATTTGAATATTGCTGACGCCTTGCATAAACGGCTGGCTCAGCGACGATTGGGAGTTGGTGCCCAAATTGCCGCCGGCCTTCATGGTTTCTAAAATTTTGGCTGGATCTAACATGTTTATCACCTCTTTACGGTTGTGTTTACATCGCTTTCGGGCACGAGAATCCTCGCAACGCCCGTGACCAAAGTGGGAAATCTTTCATCGTCGAGCGCAGTTCCAGTTTGAGCACGCCCACCACCGAAGACATCGACATCGTCAGCTCTCGCCTGTCGCTGGAAAGCGGCACGGGATTGCTGGCGTCGAACATCCGGAACAGGGCCCAGGGCCCGTCGAAACTGGCGACCTGGATCTGGCCGGTGCCGGTGCGGAAGGTCAGCCGAACATAGCTGCCGCCTTTCGGGCCGGGCCAGTCGATACGCGTGGGTTGGCTAAAACCATGGCTGTAGTTAATCACCTGCCCATCGATGTCCAGGGTCGCTTCCGTGATGGTCGGCGTCAGGGACAGCGGCCTGATGAACATGGAAAACGAGAGTTTGTCGCCGGCGGTGAAGAAGGTGTCGCGAATCAAACGGGCATTTTCAAATGCGCCGAGCGTGCTCGCATTGACGATCCCCTCAGACCCCGGTTTGGCATTCCATTTCTGCGCGTTGACATCCACGTAAGCGGCCAGGTTTTCATCGAAGAACTGCTGCATGGCGCCGTTTTGCCCAAACATGCGCGAGAAGTCCTCGATGCCGACCTCCGCTCTGGCGTTGCGCGAGAACGGATAGCGCCCGCTGATGCTGCCCTTGCACAGCCCGGAAGCCAGCGATGAAGCGCCTTTGCTCAGGTTCTTCTGGCTCTGCTGGATCGTTTGGCTGTCGCCGACCTGCAACAGATCCATCATGACGCTGCGCACCGGTTCCGGCTGACGCGCCGCATCCAGCTGCAGCCGCTTCAGCGTGCCGCCGGCGGGCACCACCTGGCCACCGCGCAATGAGGTGGAGAGCGTGGTCAGCTGGCTGTACAGCGCTTCGAAACTGCGGCTCAGCGGATCGTTGCTGGCGTTGGTGGTCTGCAACAGCTGATACCCCAGGCGGCGAAGCAGCTCAAAACGGTCTTCCACCGCGCGTTCCGGCGTGAGACGAAAACGCGCGCGTTCGCCGGAAATCTCGCCGAGAATGTCACGCCGCTGCTGTTCAATACGATTGCGCTGGCGATCGAACCAGCTCGCCGCATCGCCCTGGTTGGTGCCGGTCATGCTGGTTTCACGCGCGGCAAAACGCACCAGGTTGGCCAGCGGGGATGAAGGATCGGACAGCTGGCGCGCCAATATCGCCGCATCCTCCAGCCCGTTGACCGGCCGGGCGCGCACGTCGCGCATGAAGGCATCCCATTTGTCCGCATACTCGATGAGGTAAAGCTTCCTCGCCTCGTCGGCCAGCTTCTGCGCCGAGGCCAGCGAGTTCACCGCGTTTTTCCCTTCCGCGCTGTCGCGCAGCACCCAGGACTCTTCTTCGATCATGTCTTTGGCGGCGTCATCGAGCTGTGCCAGGAAGACATCGCGGTAGCTGGCGCGGGTATAGAACCCCGGCACGGCGGTATCGGTGACCGTCGCCTGGCTCTTGCGGCGCAGCATCAATGACACGTTCGGCCCCGCGGCATCGGCCAATGAAATGTCGTTGATCGCCGCCGGTAGCGGTTTCTCTTCGATGCGGCGCACCACCCTGACCTGCATCGGAATATTCATCGCTTTCACCCGCGCCAGGCGCAGCAGATCACCGTTCATTTTCATGACCGGCGCATTCGGCAGAGAGAACATTTCCCGCAGGTGGTAAGCGAAAATGCCTTTGTTCATGTCGGTGTAGCCCTGCGGCATAAAGCTATCCCAGCGCGTCATGAACCAGTCGACCAGCGCCTCGGCAGAACGGTGCGAGGGTTCGCCCATCATCAGATACACTTTCAGCGTGCCGTAGACGTCCTTGTTGGACGCCGAAACGTCATTCTTGAGTTCGTCCGCGATATAGTTTTCCACCGCCGGCCAGAAGATCTGCAGCAAATGGCGTTGGTAGGTCTTTTGCGCCGCGCTGTTGATCAGCTTGTGCTCGAAATAGGGATTCGGCACCGGCGAAACCTCACCGCCCAGCTGCGCGTTCATGTATCCCAGCTGCTCATAGGCGGAGATGACATCGTCGCTGACGCGGTTCGTGACCGGTATTTCGCGCACGATGCGCTTCGTTTCGTCAAAGCGCGCCGCAATGTAAGAGATGTAATCGCTCTCCCACAGGTAACGCATCGCCAGCAGGTTAAAAGAGACCGCCAGCAGCACCAGCACCAGCACATACCGGCCCAGGGAACTCATGCGGCTGCCGAGCGGCCTGGCGTGAGAAGACTGCTGCAGCACCCCGCGCTCCTGCCTGGCGTAATTCAGCTCTGGGTGGTAAATACGCCCGGTGGGACGGGCTTCATAGATATCCGCCGCTTCCGCGTTATAAATCGCGCCCTGCGGCGGCAAGGCGATGGTGCTGCCCAGCCATACCTGTTGCAAATGGCAGGCGTAGCCCACCGGCGTTTGCGGGAAAATCTGCTCCAGCAGCGAATACAGCGGGTTGCCCAGCGATCCCAACGACTCGGTGAAGAACAGCAGCTGTTGGCGGTTCTGGCCGTCCGGCGCATCGTGCAGCAGTTCGAGCACGTGATGGCTGACGCGCGCCACCATCTCCCGGTAGAGATCTTCATACTGCTCGAACGGGGTTTCGCCCTGTTCGGCCCGGTTCAGGCTGAACCCCATCCCTTTTTGCAACAGGTCGTCGCCCAGCATCGACAGGAAGGTCTCGCCGCCGACCAGTTGATCGAGGTGGCTGATGGTAAGATAGACCGGCAGCTCGCAGCGGAACCATGAGGCCATTTCCAGCAGGCGCACGCGCAGCGCATCGGCGACGGATTTTCTTTCCGTCAGCGAGGCATGCAGCAGCCAGCGTGCATCCAGGCACAGCATGATGCCGTCGATGCCCGGATGGCGGCGGTGGCGCCGGATCAGTTTGAACAGGGTATCGCGCGCCCTGGCGCCGTCTTCGCCAAGGCCGTTCAGCTGCAGCCATTCACCGGAGGTGTCCACATACACCGAGTTCTCCGCCAGCCACCAGTTGCAATCCTGGGTCGGCCCGACGTCCACGGTCTGCTGCAGGCCATAGTGTTCAGCCAGCAAGAAACGTTCGCCGCTTTCGCCGATCAGCGAGGTTTTGCCGCTGCCCGGCGGCCCAATGACGAGGAACCAGGGCTTTTCACTGATATAACGGCGCGCCAGGCGGTATTTGAAACGCTGCCAGGGGGTGCGCTGCTTCG
The DNA here is from genome assembly GCF_016805595.1 of Serratia sp. 4542. NCBI lineage: Bacteria > Pseudomonadati > Pseudomonadota > Gammaproteobacteria > Enterobacterales > Yersiniaceae > Serratia > Serratia sp. 4542. The sequence continues at coordinate 152,206 of NZ_RXKV01000010.1, read as the reverse complement.
ACGTGCCGACGTATTGCAAGGTGCGCAAGGCGTCGTAAAAACGCGAGGTCACGCGATCTCGCTGCGCGGTTTTTCTTTTAGCCGGGGCCGGCGCCCGCGCGTGGCGGAACACCCAGGATAAAAACGTCGCCACGAACGGCCACAGCGCCCAGCACAGGATCAGGGCGATGATGATGCCTCTGACCCAGACCGACAGCAGCGGCCGGTAGGTGCCGATGGCGATCAGCGGCCCAATCCACCACACCACCGCACACAGCAGCAAGGCAATCACCAATATGAATGATCTACGTATCATATAATTTCCTTATTATCTCTACGCCGACGGATGTCTTAGTTATCCTCGGGGACCTCGGCGGCTACCCCTGCCTGATTCAACGTGGCAGACGGTGAAGCCATCTCCCTCTCGCCGATTTTCCAAAGGATGTCCACCCGGCGGTTGCGGCGGCGCCCTTCTTCCGTCGCGTTGTCGTCCAGCGGCTCCTGATCGCCCTTGCCGACCGACGTCACGGTGCGGTTGTATTTACTGTTGGCCAATGATTCCCGCAGCTTGTCGGCCACCGTCTGCGCGCGGGCTTCCGACAGTTTCAGGTTGGAGTTGTTGGAGGTGTTGCGATACGGTTTGTTGTCGGTATGCCCGATCACCTCCAGATCGCCTGGCCACGGCGCCAGCGCTTCCCCCAGACGCTCAATATTGCGTTTCTTTTTAAACTCTTCCGACAGCTTCGACTGCCCGGTGGCAAAGGCGCCGTCGGAGGTGAAGATCAACAGCCAGCCGCGCGGATCGGCGCGCACCTCCAGCCACCCTTCGCTGAGGATTTGCGGCAGCGGCTGCGGCAGCGTCTCCATAATGTTGATTTTGCGCGGCTGCGGCGGCGTCCAGGCCAGAATGGCGTTGCGCAGCGCGCGGGACTGGTCATGCAGATACCAGGCGGCCGAGGCATACGCCAGCAGCGCTATCGCCAGGCCGTAGCACAGCAGTTTGAGCGGCGTGATACGGGTGGCCTTGCGCACCACTTTGCTCGGTTCGGCATCGGCCAGCGTCTGCGTCGGATTCTGGCTGTACAGATAACCGTCAAGGCGATTGCGCACGTCGGCCAACAGCACCGCGCCGCGCTCCATCACGTGGAACTGCCCCTCAAACCCCAGCGACAGGATCAGATCGTAAAACGCCAGGATCTCCTTGTTGCGCGGCGAGGCGGCCAGATACTCTTGCAGGTGCTCGAAGCATTTTTCCCCGCCCCAGGCATCGCGATAAAACTCCACCAGCAGGCTGAGGTTCAGTTCCCCGGACTCCAGCGTGCTCATGCAGCACTCGTCCACGTAGGAACACAGCAGATAGGCCAGCTTGTCCACATCGCCCGGCGCAACGTGATCCGCCAGCAACGTCTGCTGGAATTGTTGGATCTCCCGCACAATCTGCGCACGCACCGCCGCCGGGTTAAGCTGTTTCTGATCGCGCACTCGCTCCACCTGCAGCAATACCGGAATGGCGGCGGCGATCAGCGGGTTGTCCCAGTGGCCCATCATTACGCCGGGCTTGCTCAGCGCGGCGCGGCCAAACAGCCCGCTCGAGGTCGGCGCCGCATCGGCCTGGCGATCGCCAGGCGCGGGTTCGACGCTTTCCGGGACGGCGGTTTCTGCTTCATAAGGTTTGGGTTCGGGGGGCGCCGCCACCCCGGCGCTTCCCGGCCGCAGCTTGGCGGCCAACGCCCGCGCGCCGAAGGACAGCGCGGCGATTTCCGCCGTGGTTTTGCCCACCGAGCCGGACGTGGGGAGACGCGGGGTCGCGTTGTTGCGCGTTACCGCCATCGCCTCGCGGATTTTCCTCTCGAATTCGTTCATCCCACCCTCCCTTGCCTTAATCCCCAGACGTCAAAACGCAGGTCCGGGAAATCACCCACGATGCTGAGCGCCATCGCCGAGCCGCCCATCATTTCCTTGTAAATCGGGTCGGCATGATCCACCTCGAAATAGATGCTGTTAGGGTAATACGGTATGTGCCGCGGCGGCGAAGCCATCGGCAGCAAGCGAGCGCCCGGTAATTGAAGATCGATCAGCTGAATGATTTTCTCGACCGGCCCCAGCTTGACCTGCGCGGGGAAGTACGAACGCAGATGCTCGATGGACAAACCGCAGCTGACGGCAAACACCAGTTTTTCCAGCCGCAGCTGCGAGTCGTTCGGGCACAGGTAGATGCTGTCGCCGCGATCGATAAACGGCAGCGCCACCGCCGGCGCTTCGATCACCAGTGACAACGCGCGGCGAATCGAGGCGAACAGCTGGAAATAGCAGTTGTGCGGCTCATCGTGCAGATACACCAAATCGGCCCGGTCCCAGAGCCGCTCGCCGCCGGGAATGATGCTGAGCCGCCCCAGCAGGCTCAACAACGTGTCGAACAGGGTTTCTGGATGCACCTGCGGGCTGGCCAACAGTTGGCTGATGCGCAAATTGAATTCGCTCAAGGTTTGCAGCAGCAGCAGTTCCAGCAGCTCGGACAGCCCGCCGATCGTCATATGCACATCCGGACGGAACACCGACTCCAGACGCTGGCTGATCAGCCCAAGCAATTCGGTGGTGAACGCGGGCAGCCAGCCGATGGCGCGGAAGTCCAGCATCGGCGGCAGGGCGCGCTCATCCAGCAGCACCCGACGATCGCTGGTGAGTTCGCGCACGAAGCCGACCGGCAGCACGCTTTCCGCGCTGCTGACCGCATCTTCCAGGCTTAGCCGCGTCACCAGGCTCCCCAGCTGCATCGTGCACACGCGCGGTGTTCCCTCCAGGCTGACGCCGTGGTTGCGATCCGGCACGTCGGCGTCCATGGTGCGAAAACGGCTGCTTTTCCGCTCATCCTGGATAAGATCGATCTGGGCATTGCCGGCAATGTCCATCAGCACGGACAGGCACACCACTTTCCCCTGGCAGCCCTCTCCCAGCACCAGCGGTGGCGGCAGCGGAATATCCTCAGGCATGCTGAACGCCGTGCCGTCGGGGAAAACGCCCTTGGCTTTCTTCAGCGCAAACTTGCCCTGCTCCAATAGCCCGTTGTCGATTTCCAGCGTCAGGAACCCCCAGGTAAAGGTTTCGACGCTGCGCAAGCGCGCTTCAATCAAGTGCTCGAAAAAACGTTCCTGCTGCTGGAAATGCTGCGGTTCCATCAACATGCCTTCTACCCAGGCGACGCGTTGTTTAGGTAACATGTCATTCATCCATTTTGTCGTTAGTCACTATGCTGAGTGACGTCATCCCCACCATCACCTTCATTTGCGAATCAGCCTGCGCGGGCGATTTTTGCTCGGCGAGCGGCAATACCCCGCTGATTTGCTGAAATTCCGCCCCCACGACGACCCATCGCTCTTGCCCCGCCGGCACCTCGAAGCGATAACGCAGCGTCTCCCTCGGTTGCAAAATGCTCTGGTGCCGGCTCAGCGCCCCTTCCGACGGTGCCGTCTCCCGGCAAGGGGCGCCATCGCCAATCCCCTCGGGCATCCACCCCGAGCGATTGGTTTCGATGACGCACACCTTGACCGGCTGCGCCTCCCCGGCCGCATTCGGGTTCACGTTGTCGTTGGCGGTCACCTCGACATCGATAAACCGCAATCGACGCCCCGCATCGGCAGCCTCGTCGTGAGAAAACCAGCTGCACCCGCTCAGCATCCCCACCGCCAACAGTCCCCCTGCCGCGATCCCCCGGAGCGTCTTCACCATGCTGAACTCCTATGCATTAACGAAACATTTGGTCTGGCTCGGCGCGACCTGAGTGGCGACCATGTTGTTGTTGTTCGTCGTGCTGGAATCACCTAACCGCGTGACCGGCATGCCGCCGGTGAAATACTTCCCCGACCCCTGCATCGGCTGCATCTGTGCCGAATGCGTCCCCGAGGCGGCGCCGATCACCCCGCCCGAATCGACGGTGGCCACGCGAATGCTGCCGATGTTCTGTTCATTGCCGCCGCAAAGGAAATAGTTAGGCACGTTCGGTATGCCGGTATTGTTGGGCGCGGTATTCGGGCCCGGCGCCGGGATCATCGGGTCACAGCCGGCGAAGCTGATCCCGGCCGTGTTGTTGTTGGCTGCGGTCATGATGACTTACCCCATATGTATCTGGCCGCCGTCGATCTTCAGCACCGCCGAAGACTTCAGGGAACCAATTTCACTGTTGATGACGAGGGATTGCCGGGCATCCTGAATGATGTGCTTCGCCAGCACCTCGTCGGTTTCCTCCACCCGCCGGCTTGCGTGCTTGCTGCGCACAAACAGGCGTTGAGAGATTTGGTGCAGCGTTTCGGCGACCCAGCGGCTGCTGCGCGTCAGCAGCGTAAAGTGCGGGCTGCGCAACGTCAGCCGCTTGCCGCCTTGCAGTTCGATCTCCGGCGCCACGATGCGCAAGTTGGCGCTGCGGCTGTCCAGCGTCATGACGGCGTGCGCCTGTTGCCGCGACAGGATCTCGGTAATGACCAATTTGTCGCCGTCGACGATGACGCAAACGCGATCGCCCGCCAGCGGCTGAACCAGGCAGCTGGTGGCGACCGCCAGGCAGTGGGCGCGCATGCCATCGACATACAGGCCGCCATTGGCGTCGGCCGCCAGCGTCACCACCTTGCGCCCCCCTTGTTCGGCAAGCGGAGCGCTGCGCACCAACTGCAAAGGCGTCACCCTGGCGTTGGCATAGACCTTCTGATGCTCTCTTCTGGACTTATACATATCTGCTTACTCCTGTTGGCCGTTGATACGACGGTTGCCGCGGTCCCGGTTGTTGATGCGCATACCAGGCGTCGATCGCACTCAAGAACGGATCGGCGGTAAGCGGCACATTTTCGGCGCGATGACGCTTCGCCCCATGCAGGCGGGCGCTCTGTTGCTGGGCGGCGGTCAACGGCTGTTCCATCAGGTTCGCCTCCCGCATCTCGGCCTGCTCCATGTTGGCCAGCGCCAGATCGCACGCCCTGAACTCCGCCTGCGTCAGCCTGGCGCGCCCCCAGTGGGCGCCGTTCATCGCGCATTCGCTGAACCGGGCCTTCTGCGCCTGCGCCAGGGTCAGCGTCGCGCGCTCGAAATCGCAGCGCAGCGCCTGCACTTCGGCAAAGATCGCCGACGTCAGATCGCTGTCGGCGAACGAGCACCCTTCCAGCTCGCTGCGGTGAAAGCTGGCGCCCTGCAGCCGCAGCTGGGCCAGGTTGCAGCCCGACAGGCGGCAGGTGAACCAGATGCGCGCCTGCCCCTCTATCGTCTGCCAGCTGCATTTCTCCAGCCGGCAGCTCCCCATGATGTGGCGTTCGAGGGTCGATGCCTGCCACAGGCACTGCGTGAGTTGACAGGCATACCAGTTGGCGTCCTGAATGATGTCCTGTTGGAACATCATGTTGGTCAGGATGCTGGACTGCACGGCCAGGTGCCCCAGGCTGCTGCGCTCGACTTCCGCCCCGTTGACCTCGCACTGGATCAAACTGCAGTCGTCCAGCAGACAGTCGCCGATGTAGCACCCACGCAGCGTGGTGTCGTTGCACGCCAGATTGCACAGCAGCCCCCGTTGCAGCGTCAGGTTGTCAAACCGGCATTCGTTGAACGACAGGCGCAGCAAGCTGCCGCCGACCACGTTGACCTGGTTCAGGGTGCAGCCCTCAAAGCGCACCGCCCGCAAATCGCATCCTTCAAACGTGACGCGCTCGAAATGGCAGTCGATGAAAGAACAGTCGCTCAGCGTCAGCCCTTTCAGCTCGCGATCGTGGAAGCGCCGCTTTTTGAAGGTTCGCGGCAGGGGCGGCGTCTGCGACACCGCCTGAGCGACCTCCAGCTCAATCACCTCGGTGTCAGGCAGGGCCTGCTGAATCACGCGGCTTTCAGTTTTCATGCGCATAGTCCCCCTGAATAATTCTGCGCGGCACCCAGCACGCCCGCTCCAGCAAACACCCGCTGAAACGGGTGCCGGCGTCCTGCCAGGTCATCGCCAGATTCGCCGCCGCCAGGTTGCACTGCTCAAATCCCGCATCGCGCAAATCGGCGTTATAAAACATGGCTTGCTGGGCGCTGCTGTTTTGCCAGCGGGCGTGCGCCAGCACGCTGTCTTTAAACCGCACGCCGGCCAGGTCGCAGCCGACGATCGCGCAAGCCGTCAGGTCGGCCTCGTCGAAATTGCATTCGGTGAAAACGCTGTACTGCAGCTGACACCTCTCCATACGCGCCGCTTTCAGCCCCACTTTGGTGAAGCCGCAGTCGCTGAACACGCCGTGGGAGAAATTCACCTGCATCCCCGCCGTCATGCTCTCGATTCGGCAACGTTCGAAGCGCACGCCGCGCCAATTGCCGCCGAGGAACGAGTTCTTGGTTAACGCCATATCCAGCGCCACCGCCCCCTCGGCCAGGCAGCGGTTGAAGACGCAGGCATCCAGCTCCCCTTGCAGGAATTGCGCGCGGATCAGCGTCGAGCCGTTAAACATGCCGTTGCCAATCGCCCCGCGCTCAAAGCGGCTCGCGGTGAAATCTCCCCGCTCGAAGACGCAGTAATCGAGCTTCACGCCCTCGGCCCGCATGCCTTGCCCCTGCGGCTCTTCCAGCGTCACTTTTTCGAGCACCGCCTCTTGCCATGCGCTTTCCGCCATCAGCGGCTTTTGCAGGGTGCACGACACCATGCGGATCCGGCGCAGCGCCGCCTGCGTCAGGTTGACCGCATCAAAAACGCAGTTTTCGAAGGTGCAGTTCTCCAGAACGGCCTGTGAAAAATCGCAGCGCTCAAAACGGCATTGCAGAAAATGCTTGTCCGACAGCGCAGGGCCGCGCAATCCGGTGAAGGTTTTCCCTTCCACGGTCGCGCTAGCGGGGAAAAACGCGTCGTTACCCTCTTCGGCAGGCAGATCCGGCAAATCGGGCAACGTCACGGGGGCGGGCTCCGCCGCCGTCTGTTGCTGGTGCAAGGCAATCGCCTCGCGAATGCGTTGATAGAAAACGGCGGAGTCGCCCAAAGACGTGGGCGACGGATCGTAACGCAGATCGCTGGGGTGATCCGACGCCGCCTGGATGACGTTCAGCCCCATCTCCGCCGGCATCAGATCCGGATCGAACAGGAACTCGAAAGGCGAAGCGTCGTCGTCGCTGCGCTTATGGTGCACCTGCCGGAAATAATCGAACGGGCGCGGCGCGTCGCAACGATCCAACGCCAGCATCAGGGACTCGATGGATTCGTCCAGAAGATGCGTCAGCGGCGCGTTGCCGGTGAAAATAATCAGCGCCATGTCGCTGTCGGGCAGGAACCACAGCGTTTTTCGCTGCAGTTCGATTTCCTCGAGGCCTTCGCTATCGTGGCGGCGTATGAATGCCCGCCCGCGCACCGCCGGCAGCTCGCCGCGAATCGCCTGGCTCTGCGCGCCGACGCCCTGCAGTTCGAAGGGCACCCTATCCGGCCACGCCGCTTCCGGCAGCCACTGCGCCGGCGGCGCCATCTGGTAATAGCGCCGATCGATATCGGCCGGCAACCCGGGAAACGCCTTCTCCAGATAGGCTTTGCTCGCGATCTGGCCCGCCACCTTATCGATATGCGCCTTGCGCAGCGAAAACTCGTGTGGCACCGGCGCCGGCGCCGCCAGCGGGGAACGCTCCTGTGCGGAACCTTCGGCGGACAAGGTCATCAGCAGCGGCCGCAGCCCATCATTGCAACCGCGCCCCACCGGGTTCTCCTTGCTGTCTTTACCGCCCCAGGCCGAGGTGTGGTCCAGCGGCACGCTGAGGAACGGTTCCGCCCCCATCGCGCCGCGTCGCCCTTCGCCCTCCACCCGCCAACGGCGCTTAAGCCCGCCGATGTCGGCGCTGACGTCCAGCGTTTTTACCGGCTGCCCGACGCCGGCATGGCCGGCGATCAGGTATTCGGCGAACGGCTTCGGCTCAGCAACGTCCAACACCGGCAGACTGAGCGGCGCACGCTTCCACGCCTCCCAGATTTCGGCTTCGTTCACGAAGTGTTCCGGTCGGGACAGGTAGCATCCGGCCACGACGCTGATGCCGAGCCGGCTGTCTGCGCCGATCTGGTAACCCCCTTTAATCACTACCAATTGCTGTGGCCGTATGATTCTCATTGCCGCGCCTCGTTAGTTTTTGCTTTGCATCCCGACTTTTTTCAAATCGACGCCGGTCTCGGACAGTGACGCGCCGGTGTAGCTGATGGACACCCCCGTCGTGCTGGTGCTGCTGCCGGTATTGCTGACGCTGCTGCCGGTATTGCTGACGCTGCTGCCGGTGCTGCTGACGCTGCTGCCGGTGGTGCCGACGCTGCTGCCGGTGGTGCTCACGCTGCTGCCGGTGGTGCTGATGCTGCAGCCGGTGGTGCTGGTCGAGGAACCGGTGGTGCTGATACTGCAGCCGGTGGTGCTGGTCGATGAGCCGGTGGTGCTCACGCTCACGCCGGTAAAGCTGGTGCTGCTGCCGGTCTGGCTGGTACTGACCGTGGTGTAGCTGTTGCTTTCGCCGGTCATGCTGTTGCTGATGCTGGTAAAGGAGTTGCTTTCGCCGGTCATCGAGTTGGAGACGCCGGTGCAGCTGGTGCTCTGCCCGGTAAATGACGTGCTCAATCCGGTGAACGACGTGCTGACGCCGGTAAACGAGGTGCTCACGCCGGTGAACGAGGTGCTGACGCCGGTAAACGAGGTGCTGACCCCGGTGGCGCTAAGACTGACGCCGGTCAGTGAGGCGCTGACGCCGGTGATCGACGCGTTAAATCCGGTAATGCTGAAGACGTAATCCTTGTAAGAAACGTGGTTGGTGAACCAGTCCGTAAAGGTGCGGCGGATGATGTCGAACTTGTCCATCCCCACCTCGGTGGCCTGGTTGCGCTCGACCGTGGTTTGCAGATCGCGTTCGGCGTGCAGCATGACGCGTTCGTTGTTGCGGTTGTCGTCGAAAGTCAGCTGGCTGGCATGCTGCGGTTTGCCGAAGCGCAGCGAACGCGACACCATCCCCGAGTAGTTGATGTATTCAGGCAGTTGATAAGGCGGCGGGTTATCGCCGTTATAAACGATACCTGTCACCATCGGGCGATCGAGATCGCCGTCGACATAGGTCACCAACACTTCCTGGCCGACGCGCGGCATGGCGATCACGCCCCAGCCTTTCCCCGCCCAGGCCTGCACCACGCGGATCCAGCACGAGCTGTCTTCCTCGGTGGTTTTGTAGCGATCCCAGTGGAAGTGCACGCGAATGCGCGCAAACTTGTCGGTATGCACTTCGGAATTGGGCGCGCCGACCACGGTGGCGCTCTGGATGCCCGGCATCTGCGGCTTGGGCGTCTCGCGCAGCGGGCGGAACGCCACGTCGTCGTTCAAGGCGTTGAAACGGCAGGTCACGTTGCGGCCGTCGCTGCTGCTGTCGGGGCCATCTTGCACGAACACATAGTCGCAGCGGGTCAGTTTGAAGCGGCGGTTGCGGTTGGCGTCCGGGTGCAAAATCAAGGAGAAGTCCTTGCCGGCCATCAACCCGACGGCGTTGCTCTCGCCAAACAGCAGGTGGCCGTCGCTTTGCATTTCTTCCAGGCGCAAACGCGCCAGATTCTCGCCGCGTTCAGTATCCACATAGCCCGCCGCGTAGTCGTACCACTCCAGCGGCGTGTTCTGCAGGCCGAGGCGGCTCTCTTCCACCTTGGTTTGCAGGTTCTTGCGCGGGTTCTGGAAGTCGAAGTCACGCAGCACGATTTCATTCGGACGCACTTTGCGGGAACGCTGGATGCGCTGGATCCCTTCGCGGATGGCGCGGTTTTCTTCGCTGTCCGGCATGAACGGCAACACGGCGTAACCGAAATCCAGATCGTCGAAATCCTGCCGGTCGGTGATCACCAGCGTGTGCTTATCCTCGGCGTGATCGAAGTAATACCAGATGCCTTCGTCTTCCAGCAGGCGGCTGATAAACGCGAAATCCGTTTCAGAAAATTGCACGCAATACTCACGCGTCGGATAGGTGCCTTGAATATCCAGACGGTAGTCGGCAAAGCCATAGCGAGAGAAGATTTGCTCGATGATGTCGAGCACGTTCAGATCCTGGAAAATACGGCTGTTGCGGTTCTGCATCAAAAACCACAGCCAGGTGCTCAGCTCCAGTTTGTACACGAACTTATCCTGATGCTGCCCCGCATCGGACGCGCCGATCACGTAAGCATAGAAAGGCCGCGAGCCGAAATCCGGCCTTTCTATCTGGATGCGGATCCCTTCACCCAGCAAGGATTCATAATCCACGTCCGCCTGTTCGCATTCGAATTCGAGCGAATATTGCGAATTGCTCGACAACCCTTCTTGGGTGGTGAAGCTGAGTGGAAACGCATTTAATTCGGCTAACACCGGGTTATCAATTTCGATTAAAGGCATAACAACCTCTCTGATCCGATATCGAACCCCGCCCCGCGTTTGCGGGCCGGCGGTAAATTAAAAATCAGTCGAAATAAACACTTAAGCTATCGTTCTCGACCATGAGTTGGATATTTTGCAGTTCCTGTCCCGTCCGTTTGCGCTGCAGCACTTCATTGCTGATCGGCGGCAAGATCGCCTGCTGCAGCAGCGACTCGACCGCTCTTCCGCGCGATGGATGGGCGCTGATGCGTTTGGCGATCCAGCCTGGGATGTCGCCCTCCAGCACCAGCGACACGCCCACTTCTTTGTGCAAACGCTGCTGTAAACGTGAAATCTGTTTGGTGGCGATATGGGTTATCGCTTCGGTGGAAAGCGGCACGTAAGGAATGACGTTCATGCGCGCCAACAGCGCCGCCGGGAAAAAGCGCGCCAGGACGTCGTGCAGCATCGGGCGCAGCGCCTCGGTTTTCAGCTCCGGCGTTTCCGCCAGCGTCGCTTCTATTTCGCCGGCGCCGATGTTGCTGGTCATCAAAATAAAGCACTGGCGGAAGCTGATCATGCGGCCCTCGCCGTCCTCCATCACGCCCTTGTCGAAGACTTGATAGAACGCTTCATGGATATCGGGATGCGCCTTGTCGAATTCGTCGAGCAGCACGATGGAATAGGGTTTGCGGCGCACCGCCTCCGTCAATTTGCCGCCCTTGCCATAGCCGACATAGCCCGGCGGCGCCCCCTTCAGCGTGGAGACGGTGTGCGACTCTTGAAACTCGCTCATATTGAAGACGATCAGGTTATGCGCGCCGCCGTACATCGCCTCCGCCAGGGCGAACGCGGTCTCCGTTTTGCCGACGCCGCTCGGGCCGGACAGCATGAAAACGCCCAACGGCCGATCGTGCGCCTGGATGCCGGCGCGGGAGATCCTCACCGCCTGCGCGATTTCGTCGATCGCCGTCTGCTGGCCGAAAATCTGGCGACTCAGCAGTTGGTTGAGGTTGAGCGCATTGTCCAGATCGCTTTGCAGCATGCGGCCGGTGGGGATGCCGGTCCAATCCGACAGCACCTCCGCCACGACGCGATCGTCCACCCACGGATACACCAGCGGCAGACCGCCGCCCTGCAGCTCGCCCAACTCGGTAGCCAGCTGCGGCAAACGATCCGGCGACTGCTGCTCTGCATCGAGCAAGGTGGTGACCGCCTGCTGCTCCTGCGCCTGCCGCTGACGCAGCGCATCCAGCTCTCCTTCCATCTCGCTGAGCGTCTGCTGCAATTCGCTGATGCGGGTGAGCGCCAGCTCGTCGAATTTGCTTTCTTCCTGCAGGCCGTGCATTTCGGTACGCTTCACCGCCAGCCCGGCCTCGAGCGACTCGATTTTTTCAGGCTGCGCATGCTGGCTCAGCGCCACCCGCGCGCAGGCGGTGTCCAGCAGGCTGATGGCCTTGTCCGGCAGCTGCCGCGACGGCAGATGGCGCAGCGATAAATGCACCGCCGCCTGCAGCGCCGACTCGCGGATCTTGACGCTGTGGTGCTGCGCAAAATGCGGGGCGATGGCGCGCATCATGTTCACCGCATTCTCTTCGTCCGGCTCTGAAACCAGCACGTACTGGAAACGGCGCGTCAGCGCGGCATCCGGCTCGATGAACTGTTTGTATTCCGACCAGGTGGTCGCCGCCACCATGCGCAGCGCGCCCCTGGCCAGCATCGGTTTCAACAGGTTGACGGCGTCGCCGGTGCCGGCCTGCCCGCCGGCGCCCACCAGCGTATGCGCCTCGTCGCAGAACAAAATCACCGGCACGGCCGAATGCGCGATGGCGTCGATCAGCGCTTTCAGGCGCGATTCGAATTCGCCCCGCATGCTCGCCCCGGCCTGCATGCGCCCCAGATCCAAAGACAGCAGCCGGGCGCCCTGCAGCAGCGGCGGCACCTGCCCTTGGGCTATCTTGCAGGCCAGCGCTTCCGCCACGGCCGTTTTGCCGACCCCGGCTTCGCCCACCAAAATCGGGTTGTTCTGCCGACGGCGCAGCAAAATGTCGATCACCTGGCGCAGCTCCGATTCGCGGCCAATCACCGGGTCGATTTCACCGTCGCGCGCCTGACGAGTCAGGTCCGCACACCATTTATCGAGTATCTCGACCGTCTCGGGCGCATCCGGCGCCTCGCCGAGCGCGCCGTAGCTTTCTTCTTCCTCCTCCTCGTGTTCGACAGACTCGGCCAGAATCGCCGGGTAGTCGTCGAACAGCTGCGGGATCGGCAGTTTTTTAAACTCTTCGCTCAGCCGGTACAGGCTGCGCTGCAGCGTGGGATCCTGCAAAATGCCGACCAGGATATGGATGGTGCGCACGCCGCCGGACGGCGTTTCGGCGAGCTGGCTCATCAGCAGCCCTCTTTCCACCACCGTTTCCAACTGCGTCGACAGATCCACCACCGCATTCGTCCGGTTTGGCAAGGTATGGAGAATGCGATCCAACGCATCGCTTACGCGCTGAATATTGATCGCGTAGTGCGCCAGGATCAGCGGCAAGTCGCCGCGTTCTTTGTCCACCAGAACTTTCAGCCAGTGTTCAAGCTCCACGTATTCGTGCCTGAAGGTCCGGCACAGCTTGGTGGCTTCAACGAAGGACTGATAAGCAAAGTGGCCCAATCGCGAAAAAAGACGTTCTCGTTGATACACCTTAAATTTCCTTATATTAAGTTGTTGATTGATAAACCAGCTGCCTAAACGTCCCTGTCTTAGGTTTCAGCCAGCTGTCTTTACTCAGCGACTTGCCGCCCAGCTGCGCCGCCATGCCCGGCTCCGTGGCGATCAGCAGGCTGACGTCCAACATCAGCTGATGGCTCGTGAAGTCATGGCAGATGCTCACCAGCGCCTGCAGCCGCCGGCTGCCGCGCTGATACTGCTGATAATGCGGGGCCCCCAGCGGCCCGATTTGAATATGCGCGCCGTACTGGGCATCGAAAAAGCGGCTACCGATGCGCGTGCTCCCTAGCTTACCCAGCTTTTGGCTGCCGTTTTTTTTGCCGTCGTCGATCCATTTGGCGTAGCGCGGCGTAATTTCGATGGGAACGGCGAAGTAGGCCGCCAGCATCTTGTTAAGCTGGCGCAGCGAGCGGCGGCCCGGCAGATAAATGCCGGGGTAGGCTTCGCGCAGGCGCTGGATATGCGGGTTCACGGCCAACGTGGTGTCGACGCCCACCGTCTGCCGCAGATGATGCAAGAACGGGTTTTTGTCATCGTCATGGTCATGCCCGATCATCGCCTTCAGCTGCGCCCAGGCCCGGTAATGCAGTACGGCGAAGCGCTGGCTGACGATGCCGACGAACTGCTGGAACGCCTGATTACGCCTGGCGATGACTTCGGTGCGCGCATGCTCGGTCACATGGATCGGCAGCGGGCCGTAAGGGGCGAACATGCCGAAATGCCGCGCCTGAATCAGCACCTGCGTAGGGCGTTGTACGATGGAGGCGATTTCACGCGAGGCAAAGCCCATATCCGCCGGCTGAGTGATGCAGAGCCTTTCGCGGCTGCGATCGTTGGAGACGCCGAGCCGCGGCGCATCCGGCTGCGCACGCTCGATGCGCCGCAACAGCTCGAAGAAATCCTGCCGATTGGACAGCCCGCGGATTTCGGCCTGGCCCACGCTTTCGCCTTGGGCCCCCGGCGCCGGCGCCTGTTCCAACGACAGCGCCGTTTCGCGCATCAGCGACATATCAGCCATAGTAGAGCGCCCCCCAGTCGGCGTGGGTTTCCCCATCCAGCAACAGCTTCATGCTCAACGTTTGGTTCAGATCGCCGTATTGGCTCAGCGCGTGGTGCAATATTTTGCCGAACAGATAGGCGCCGTGATCGGCATGATGGTTGGCGCTTAGGTTGACGGCGATCTCGGCCCCGCGGATCCAGGCCAGCGGCCCCGGCCCCTGATTGCGTTCGAAGTGGTGCTCCACCCAGGCGTTTTTGATGCTGGCGATGCGTTTGCGCTGGCTGGAGTCGTCCTGATGGCAGAACAACGACAGCCAGTCGCGCAACAGCGCCGAGCAATCCTGCACGTCAGGGCGCGCATGGCGCAAAGGATTGGAGGCCAGCATCTGGATCGCTTGCCACGCCTGGCTGATGTTCGGCACCGCGACGGGGTTGCTCGGATAGCGGACGATCTCCACCTGATGGATCGGCATCGCCGTTTCCAGCTGGAAATGCGGTTGCTGCAGGTGCGCAGGCACCAGATGCCGTTCGCAGACCAGCGCCTCGACGCTGAGCGACGTGATGTCATCGATGTCGATGCCGCTTTTGCCCGGCGAAATGGCGATAAAGGTATCTTCGTTGGGCAGGTGCGGGTTGTTGTATTTGGATGGCGACGGTTCCCGGCGGCGGTGCAGCGTATAGCCGGCCGGCTCCCGCTCGCAGTCGTAGTGCACGTCGGCCTGCAGCGAAGAGAAAATCACCGGGTTGCCGTCGGGCAGCATGCCCTTCACCTGTTTGACGCTATGAATCTCATACAGCGAGGTGTTCAAACGATCGACCACCAGCTGATGCTCCGTGCGCTCTCCCGTCAGCAGCACCGGCGAGCAATGGCGGCGATACAGGTTGATGACCGGGGTCGCGAAAAGATGAAAATCCCTGGCGTTGACGCGACCGATCAGCGTAAGCGGGCGTTGCTCAAGCGCGAACAAAATCTCGAACTCATGGACGCGTTCACATTGGCGCAGAAAATCCCGCACGCCATGCAGCTCCAGGCTGAAGAAGCGGCTCGGCGCCGCAAAGTACTCGCGCATCAGGCGGTTGCCGGGCAATTCCCCCACCGCGGTGGGCAACAGCGCCTCTTCGTCGCCGACGCCGCCCAGACGCAGGCTTTCCGGTTGCAAGACTTTGATGACCGGCCGATCGTCGTTTTTCGCCCATAGCACGATGCGCAAGGTGCGATTAAGCAGCGCGGCCATCAGCTGGTTGGCCCGCACCGTATCTTCCGCCAACGTCAGGTGCAACGGCTCGAGATCCAGTTCCGAGATGGGCAACACGCCGTGCGTGGTCAGGCCGATTCTGACGTAGGCCGAACAGTCTTGCATATGCCTGGCGGCACCGTCGGGCAAATGGTGAGGCGGCAGGATTTCGCATTCCGCCAGTGCAATCTCAACGGGCTGCACTTTAATATGCCGCGCCGTGGTGAACGTGGCGGGTTTGTTGTTCAGCGAGATATCGTTCAGGGTCATTCGGCTCCCGCGCGGCAGGTCGACCTGGCTATGCCACTGGGGAAAAGAGAGATCGGGCTTAATCGCGACGGTGGCGATCGCGGGAACCGGCGTGTACCACAAGGGCGCCAGGCGCGAAAGCATTTGCAAGGCGAATTCTGGCTGTTCGTTGTTCAGCTTTTCCTGGATGCGGGTGCAAAGAAAAGCAGAGCCCTCCAACAGGCGCTCGACGAAAGGATCCAGCACGCCGTCGATATGCATGCCTAAATGCTGAGCGACCTGGGGATGCGAAGAGGCGAACTGACGGCCGGCCTCGCGAAAATAACGCAGCTCATCATTATATAATTGGAGAAAACGCTCACTGAACATAGTCACCTCTATTAATCAAATACGTGTACGGCGCCACAGGAATAATCAAGAGCTATGCGCAAATTCACCAGCATTTCGTCACCCGGTAATGAGCAGGTGCCATAGATATCGAATAAGATCGCCAATACATACGATTGACGCTCATTCACTACCGGCACCACGCGAATCGTTTTCGGATCCAGCCGTGGCTCAAAAGACGTAATGATTCTTTGTATATGTCTCGCCAGCGTTAGCGGATCGGTATTAATCGGTATTCGTTGGCTCAGCGACGGCAGGCCATAATTCAATACCGAGCTTTCGCTGTGCGCATAATCGTGAAGTTTTAAATCTGCGCTGCGCGATGCGTCATTCAATAAGAATTCGATATCGCGCACCAGGACGCGCCGCCAATTATCGGCGCTGCCGCTTTGACTTCTCACGCTGAGCTTATCGAATAGCATGGGTAATGACGCTTTCATTTAACACCTCGCGGTAATGAGTGTGTCTGCCCGCAAGATCTGCGGGCAGACGGCCTGCAATAAGTGTTACGACATCAATGATCAGATGCGGGCGTTAAGCTTGAGGTCATACCCCGTCTTAATCACCGCACCCATGGAGCCATCGTTGTTTTGCTCTTTGTACTCAACTTCGATACGTGCGAAATTCAGCTTGATAACATCGGTGGGCAGCACGGTATCGATTTCAGTACCGATGGTGGAGTTCAGCGGCATATTACCCACGGTCTTGAATGAGGAAACCAGGCAGTTACTGAAGGTCACGGCAATAAAGTCTTGCTGACCCTGGCCTGATTTACGGCAAACAAGTTTTGCCTGAGGAATATGCTCGCCGGTGGCGCACATCAGAAACAGCTTCGGCGAAGCCTTATTGCTTACCATACGGAATTCAAAGTCTTTCATTTCGACTTTGCCGGAACCACCGCCGCTGCCGAATCCCCAGCGCCCGGCATTTTCCTCCGCCCATTGCCAGGCTTGCAGCTGAATCCATCCCGGATAAGTTTGGTCAGGGGATTCACCGTCAACACCTTCAATCTTCAAAAAATAGTCTACTAAAGCTTTAGTGCTCATTTTTGTCTCCTTGACTGATAGGTCCTACTACGTTAATTGAAATGTCTACTCAGATAAGTCGTTATATTGCCTACGCAATCATTGAAATAGCGACAATGGGAACCCATTAGCCATTAATAAATAGCCATGGCGCAGAGAATAACGCCGCTAAATTTCAATGAAATATCAATTCTCACCCACGCCATTTAATAATTAACGTCGGCAATATCCAAACCAATGACCAGCCGTGACTTATCTGCTCCCATCTTTTTTGGCTGACGGAAGTTTTGATACCAATCGCAAGGACACGGTCATGCCTTCCAATTGGTAATGCGGGCGCAAATAGAAATGTGCGCGGTAATAACCCGGATCGTCTTCAACATCCTCAACGCGAACTTCGGCGGCGGCCAATGGACGACGCGCTTTCGTCGCTTCCGTCGACACGGAAGGATCGCCATCCACGTAATTCATCAGCCAGTCATTCAGCCACAGCTGCATATCGTCTCTGGAACGGAAAGAACCGATTTTGTCGCGTACGATGCATTTCAAATAGTGTGCAAAGCGGCACGTGGCAAAAATGTACGGCAGCCGGGAGGAAAGCTTGGCGTTGGCCGTCGCATCCGGATCTTCATATTTCGCCGGGGCATGCATGGTGCAAGAACCGATAAAGGCGGCGAAATCAGAATGTTTGCGATACACCAAAGGCAAGAACCCGGCGTCTGACAGCTCTTGCTCGCGCCGATCGGAAATGGCGACCTCCGTCGGGCACGTCAGCTCATAACCGCCCTCATCGGAAGGGAACGCGTAGGCGGGCAGTTCCTCCACCGAGCCGCCGGATTCGATGCCGCGGATTTTCGAACACCAGCCGTACTCATGGAAGGCGCGATTAATGTTGACGCCCATCGCATACGCCGAGTTGGCCCAGGAGAAATCATCATCCATATCCGGCCTGACGGCCTCCTCGAAGGCGAACTCTTCGATCGGGTTGGTCTTCGCACCGTAAGGCAAACGCGACAGGAAACGCGGCATGGTCAGCACCAGATAACGCGAATCGTTGCTTTCGCGCAGGCGGCGCCAGGAAGCGTATTCCGGCGTGGTGAAAATCTTGCCGATATCCCGCGGGTTGCCCAATTCGTTCCACTTGCTCATCTGCAGCAGCGACGGCGAAGCGGCGGAAATAAACGGACAGTGCGAGGCGGCGGAAATTTTCGCCAGCTCCGTCAGCAGCGTCACGCTCATCGGGCTGTGATCGAACTCAAAATCGCCGATGATGCAGCCGAACGGCTCGCCACCGAACTGGCCATACTCTTGTTCATAAATTTGTTTGAACACCGGGCTTTGATCCCAGGCCGATCCTCGGTAGCGCCGCAGATTGCGCGTCAGCTCATCCTGGCTGATGTTCAATACCCGAATCTTCAGCGTTTCGCTGACGTTGGTATTGTCGACCAGATAACTCAGACCTTGCCAGGCGGACTCCAGCTTCTGGAACTCCTTATGGTGCAAGATATTGTTCATCTGCTGCGAAAGCTGCTCGTCGATCTGGGCGATCAGCGATTCAATGGTCAATACGACATCCTGGCTGACCTTGACCTTGCCCTGGTTGGCATATTCGGACAGCGTGCCGATGGCCCGACGAACCGCTTCTGAGGCCTCGTTCGTTCTGGGCCGGAACGAACGCTTGAGCAGACCGTCAAGCTCGTTTTCCGTTTCCTGCGTTTCAACTTCAGCGACCGCCGTTGCCTGCTGCTTAGCTGAATAGCGTCGTTGCCTCGCTCTCATTCCTCATCTCCTTTATTCCCGGAATCCTGCACATCCTGTTCCGCATCCGCGACCGTTTTACGTGCATCCGTCACCAAACGATGCAGAAAATCGGGCTTCTCCAGCAGATTCTTCACCACCTCTTCCGCGCTGGATTTGCCATCCATATACGTGATCAGTTCCGTGAGATGTTCGCGGGCCTCCAGCAGGCGTTGCAT
This sequence comes from Serratia sp. 4542, assembly GCF_016805595.1. NCBI lineage: Bacteria > Pseudomonadati > Pseudomonadota > Gammaproteobacteria > Enterobacterales > Yersiniaceae > Serratia > Serratia sp. 4542. Next base: position 133,321 of record NZ_RXKV01000010.1, on the reverse strand, counting down.
CTGCGGAACCCGTTTGGCGATGGCGCCGGGCGAAAAATCCTCCATCGATTCAAACTCTAATTCCACGTCCAGCAGCGCATCGTCCTCACTCAAGGTATTCTCCACGTAAAATTGAAGACGAGGTTTAATGGCCCGCATGCGATCGTTGAAATTGTCCTGATCGAACGTCAGGAATTTTCGCTCTTCGATCGGCAGCAAAGGTTTTTTCCGATGCCCAGAGAGATCGGACATGACCCCCGTGACAAAAGGTAACTCTACTTTCTTTTGTGAACCGTAGAGCTCTACGTCATATTCAATTTGCACGCGGGGCGCGTTATTTTTACCGATAAATTTCTGAGAGCTTGAGTCCTTAGCCATTGGAAAACTCCTTTGTGAGAAAAATTACTTCCCGGACAATTGATTTAACGAGGCCAGAGATTCCGGCAAAAGCTCCTCAACAATCGTCGCGAAGTCCATACCGATCATTTTTTGTGAACGTCGAATAAGAATGGGGGCCGGATGGCTGGGCTCATAGTTTTGGAAATAGTCCAAAACCTGGTCCAACAGCAAGATGACATCCTGCCGGGAACGGATATATTTGCCAGGCAGGGTGGCCGGCGCCTCCGCCGCTTCCGCGTCGGCCGGCGCAGCGCCGATCTCCTCCGGCAATTCCTGCTGTTCGAGAGAGAGCAGTTGGCGGCTGAAGAGCGCTAAATAGTCGCGTACCTGGCGGCAGTCCAGCCGGTAATCTTCAGCCTGCAGGTTGGCGTAGTTTTCCACGCGCTCCAGGGCGTCGATTCCCTGCGACAGCTGTTCTTTTAATGACGGCATATTTCTGCCGGCAAAATAGCTGTCAGCCTGCCCCAACACCTTCACCACTTCCGAAAAATGCAGGCTTTTGCCTTCCTGCTCGTCCATTCGCATATTGAGCAGTTCATCGGTGGTTAACGGCGTATCGGGGAAGATCTTGCTGTTTTTGATTTCGTGCAGGCAGGACGAGGTGGCTAGCCAGCCTAACGCGGCCGCATGGAAGCTGTCCGTCGCCGGCTCCATATCGGCCTGAGGGAAAATGGTGCTCCCCTCTTCGGCATATTTGCCGTCGATAGTCGTGATGCCTTGATAGACAGCCGAAAAACCATCGATATGAAGGTTAGCGCGCATAAACCACAGCACGACATGTAAATCGAAGCACTGTTCAAGTAAGGCGGCGGATTGCTCGCGAATAGCATGCCAATTGATGTCGCGTGCATTATCCACGGCATTCAGCGGATCGGTTTGGCTGTCAAATTCCGATAACGTGAATTCAATTTCACTGTATCGAGGGTCAAATTCGACGCCGTTAACTGCTGTTGAGATGACTTCATTCATGGCCTGATATCCTTTTCATCAGCACTACAAACATAAAGCCTATAAAAATGGGCTTTTACATTCGCCAGTCTTTCCCAGAGTCCTTTTAGCGTAATTAGTCGTCACCAAGCCCGCAAATTGTTTAGATGTATTAATATTAACAACAATAATAGATTAAACCTATCAATAAAAACTCAGTGATCGGTTTAAACTATTTTACATTTACATATTTATTTTTCCATTTTAAAATCAATAAGTTAAAAACAATAATTATGCAAGCTAATAATAGGAAAAAAATCAAAAAATGCCCTAAAAACAACGTTTCTCCGTTGGTAGGATAATTCCAATAAAACCTCAGAATACAAATAATTTAACAATCAAATGGTAACTATGGTAAATAGTGAAATTTTTTCATACAAGCATGACAGTCATTCGTTTCTTGCGATCGGGTAGCACGCAATGATCATGAGAACACGATGACAGTGTGACTTTCATTTCCAGCACTCAGTACTTACAAATGCGAAACCTGGTGTGAAAATAAACAATTTGGCGAGAGTTTTGATTATTAATTTTAAAGCTTAGGTTCTGAGTTAACATTCCGCCGTGGCGCACCTAACACGGTATTGGCGCGCAAACAGCTGGGTTGATAAAGCACATTTTTTATAGTTAACCCAGGGTAATGATCAGATTAACTTAAGATTCATCCCCCATTCACCGACCTATTCTTTTACGCCAGGCCAGCACTGAGTCAGCATCTAAAAAATCGCTGGGTTCGATAAAGTGGTATGAATAATATCATTTCACCTGCCGGCAAAATAACCACTTCAATCTTGTGACGGCGATAACCCCGTTATGGCCAGCGATCCACTCCATGCTCAAGGGATGTTTTCCTAACTGATAAGACCACTAATTTGATACTAGCAAAGCCAAAACCAATATCAAGGAAAAATATTATTTTTTTAATAAAAAATTAACAAAATAATATACAATTATTAAACAATTCAATAACTTGAAAAATCAGTATTTCTATTATTTTTAGTCTGATAAAAATAGTTCACCAAAGTTTACAGCCGATCATAATGCCACTCATAAAATCAGTCGGAATCTCTTCACCGTTGAATTCACATCAAAAAACAAGGAAAAAATCGGAAATAAATGCAACGGGCAACATTCCTTCCCACAGGATCAACTTTCGCAAAACAAAATAAGCAAGATAATTCCCAATAAGATGGCGAAAAAGAACCGCTAATTAGTTAGCAGTACAAAATAAAAACAAGATTAACCCTATAGGGTTATATCACACGCGAGTCGTCGATTATTATTAAGGAAAAAAACCTTATTGATCTTTATGTTGCCGCCATCCTCACACAGTGCCGCCGCCGCGACTCCGGGGGTAAAAACAGACATAAAGAGAATGTGCGGCGGCATAACCAGGTAACGCATGAAAACGGCCCAGAGACTTTTTTTACCCTACGTTCAGCCGGTGTGAGAATGTTACTGCGGGTGAAAAAGCGGAACGTAACCTCCCCTGCCGCCTTGAACGTGCGCACCCTGAGAGAGCCGCCGCCTTTCAACTATCCCTCCACCTCACGCGAAAAGTCGGCGCGAAGCCCACCGTTTTACTGATCCAGGACATCTTTCGCATTCACCTGACTGGTACATTGATTGAAAATCATTCCTATTCAGGAGAAAAGGCCATGGTTAAATCACTGAATGCGGCATTCACTCGTCTTTTTGATCGCCCGGACGCCGGCAAGTTGGCGCTCAGATTGACCTTCGGCGGGCTGATGCTGTTTCACGGCGTAGCGAAAATTCAGCATGGCGTCGGCTGGATCGCCGGCGCGCTGCAGGAACAGGGGCTGCCCGCCTTCATCGCCTATGGCGTGTACGTGGGCGAGATCCTGGCGCCGATACTGATCATTTTGGGGCTGTTCACCCGCCCCGCCGCGCTGGTTTACGCCTTTACGCTGGTGGTGGCGTTTTTGATGGTGGGCACAGGCAAGGTATTCACCGTTACCGACGTCGGCGCCTGGGGCATTGAAAACGAACTGGTGTTCTTTATGGGCGGGCTTGCCATCCTGCTGCTGGGCAGCGGCAAATACGCGATTGCGCGCAATGAAGCCTATCGGTAAGCGGTACCATGATTAAGGAGGTTCCTGATTCGAACCACCTCTGTGCGGAAACGACAATTAACTCTCGGCCAGGCGGTACACCGGGACCTTGCGCGTGGTGCCGGTCAGGGTGTCGAAGATCTCCGTTTCCGCCGTCACGATCGCCATGCCGGTTTTTCTTAGCCTGCGCACCTCGGCGGCAATGCGCTGGATGCCGAACCAGAACAATCCGTCCAGCGCCGTTACCGGCAGCCCTTGCTCGAGCGCCAACCTGAGCCGCTCACGCGGCGCCTTGAGCGCCTTGGCGATTTCCCGGTATGGCAGCGCGTCCACGCCCGATGCCGCCCGGCGGTGAATGCGGGTCGACAGGCTGTACTGAAAGGCCTCCGGCACGCCGCTCAAATCGCTTTTCAGGCTGTAGACGCAGCCGAAACGCTTGCCGTTGAACACCACATTCTTCTGGCTGAGCGGCAGCTCCTCACGTATTCCGGCGATCAGCTGCGGCGCCCGCACCAGCAATAACCGGAAAGGCAGTTCGAAACTGGTCACATAATCCACGTTGAGCAGCGCAATGCGCAGACGCTCCTCCGCTCCGGCCTGCGTCTCGCGGCACTCGTTCAGCACCTCGCTCCACTGGTGCGCGAGTCTGGGGGCCTCATCCAGCGGCGCGAAATGGTATTTCTCGATGTGATAGTCGATTTTCTCGTTCATGCCCGTTAGCCCCCGCGTCAGTCATCATTGCCATCAGCAAATTACCTTACCCGCGGGCAACAGTACACTATCACCGCGTTCACTGTGCAGAGGACAGCCGGGGCGAATCATCAAGCATGAGGGAAAAAAGCCCAATATCGTGCTGGGTGAAAGCAATGTGCATCATGACGGCACGCCATGCGTCGATGGGACCACCAGCCCAGATTCCAGCTTGATGATGCGATCCGCCAGGTAGAAATAGCGATCGTCGTGAGTAATCGCGATGACCGTTTTGCCTTCGGCCTTCAGCATCGGCAAGAGTTCAAGATAAAACACCGCCTTAAACTCCGGATCCTGATCGGCGGCCCACTCATCAAACAGATAAACCGGGCGCTCTTCCAACCACACCTGCAGTAAAGCCAGCCGTTTTCTCTGCCCTTGAGAGAGCGCGATTGTTGAAAAACGGCCGTGGGCAAAACTGACTTTATGGCTTAACTTCAGCAGGCGCAGCAGATGTTCGACCTGCTTTGGCGTGCGCTCAGTGACGAACGCCACATCGTCAAAAAGAAAGAAGTCGTTGAACACCACCGAAAAATGCCGACGGTATATTTCCAGAAGATCGTCGCTGACCGGCTCGCCGTTAAGCAAAATCGCGCCGTTATCGGGAGGATAAATTCCCACCAGCAGATTCGCCAACGTCGTCTTGCCGCTGCCATTGCCACCGACGATAAAAATGAGTTCACCGGGCGCAATGTGCATATTCAGCGGGCCAAGGGTGAAATGCTCCCCTTCTTCGTTCTGATATTGGTAACGGACATTATCCAACGCTAACGAAGCAAAAGGAGGGGGCGTAAAATGGCGCTGTGGAACTTCGGGCCTGAGTTGCGCGCGCAGCGACTGTACCCGCTGCATGGCCACCCGCGCACCGGCCAGGGTGGGCAGCGCGGATAACAGCCCTTCGACCGGCACAATCATATACAGAAACACCATGATATAGCCGGTAAGCGCCCGCTCGTCCAAAGCCAGCCCGTCGCGCAAGCTGAACAACACCAGGCCGATGAAAGCGAAAAACAACGCGCTTCCCCAACTGCTCGCCAAACCGTACAACACATAACCGCGGGTTCTCTCCCGGCGAACCGCGTCAATATTTTGCGCCAGTTCACCGCTGACGAATTGACGGCGACGCACCGCGTTAAGCCGAAACTCCCTCGCGCCGTCAAACAATTTTTTGCATTGCTGAATCAGCGTATCTTCCCGCTGACGCGATCGGCGCAACAAACGCATCGCGGGGCCGTGCGCGGCGCGGTAGCCCAAGCTGCCGCAGACAATCACCGCCAATGCCAGCGCCAGTACGCTCAATGACAGGCTGCCAAGGTAAATCAGGCAGCCAACGATAACGGCGCCGAAAATCAGCAGATTGGGCAGGTTGACGAAAAACACCACCAGCGTATCGAGATCCTGTGTCAGCACGGACAGCGTTCTTGCCATTCCCGCTTTCTCCAACAGCAGCCAGCGCGTTTCGCTGACGTCTTGCACCAGTTCGCTGCGCAAGCGCGCCTTCACCTTTTGTCCCAGCGCCATAAACGTGGTTTGAGAAACCACGCGCGCCGCCAGCATCAACAGCGTCAGTAACGCAAAATCGCCTCCCGGACTCAGCCATGAAGCCTCATTGGATTGCGTCAGACCGTGATTGATCATCGCCAGCAAAGAGGCATTGCACAGCCCGCTGACGACACCGGCGACCACGGCGAGCAGTAGCCAACCGCGCACCATACGAAACAACATCATTAATACCGACATGCAAATTCCTTGCTCATACTCACACTTTTTATGGTTTTGACCGGGATGTCTTATTACGAATTAACGGCCATACCAGCAGGGGGACGCCGATCAGCGACGCCACCAACCCGACCGGCAGCTGGCGCGGGTAGAGCGCATTGCGCCCCAGCCAGTCGGCAACGGTCATGATGGCGGATGACAACAGCGCGGCGGTATAGAGCTGCATCAGCGGCCCTTTCGCGCCCATCTTGCGCGCCAGATGCGGCCCCAGCAGGCCGATGAAAGACACAGGGCCGACCAGCAACGTCGCCAACCCGGTCATGACTGCCGCCATCGCCAACACGCTGAAACGTGCGCGCGGCAGTGGCACCCCGAGCGCGCCGGCGACGTTGCCCATCGGCAACAGCACCAACCAGCGGCGGAACAGCGGCATCAGCGCCAGGAGAAGCAGCGTGATGACAAACACACCTTGGGCCAACGACGCGCCGACGTAATAGGTACTGCCCGTCATCAGCGGCAACAACACCGCACTTGCGGCAAGATTGTTGAGCATAACGATGCTGACCGCGGCCTGGCATAGTGCATTCAGCGCCAAACCATTGAGCAATACTCGCTGCGGATTAAAGTCGCTTCGACGGCTGTTCCACAACGTCAGCAACAGGCTTATCAGCGCGCCCCCCAGGCTACTCGCCAACAGCCAGCCACTGCCGCCAGCGGGAAGCAAAAACACGAAGGCCGTAACCCCCATGGCCGCGCCACCGCCGATACCCAGCACTTCCGGGCTGGCGAGCGGGTTCCCGCTCACCCGCTGCATCAACACGCCGGCCCCCGCCAGCAGCGCACCGGCGCTCACCGCCGCCAGCAGTCGTGGCAATCGCAATGGCAGCAGGTTCGCCAGCTCCCCTCTTTCCGCCCAGTGCCAATGCTGCAATCCATGGCCGAAACATAAAGAGACCACGATCCCCGCAGCCAGAATGCCGGCCGACAACCAGATGAACCGTCGTTGATGCGAGGTCTGCGACACCGGCAACGGCGGCGCAAGATCGATGCTTTGCTGCCGTGCAAAACGCGCCAACAGCATCAGCAACGGGCCGCCGGTCAGGGCGGTCAGCATGCCGACGGGCAGCAGCTGACCGCTCTCCAACGACACGCGAGAGACGCAAAGATCGGTCAGCCACAGCAGGCCCGCTCCGATGAGCGCCGTATGCAGCACCATTTGCCGGGATGTTCGCGCGCCGCCAAAGCGCGCCAGATGGGGCGCTGCGAGCCCCAAAAAACCGATGACGCCGACGGCGTTAATGATGAGGGCGCTCATGGTCAGCGCCAGCAGCACCGCGGCGGCGCGGATGCGCACCGGCGATGCACCGAGGCTGCTGACCACGGTTTCCGGCAGTTGCAGCAGTTCAAGCGGGCGCAGCAAGAACAACAGGCCCACTACGCAGACGGCGAGCCACGGCAACATCCGCAGCAGAATTTGCCCGTTTTCCACCGCCAGCGAACCGCCTCCCCACATCAGCACCTGAAGTAAAAAGCGATCGTTGATAATGGCGATCAGCAAAGTCAGTGCCCCGCACCACAAATTGATCATGATGCCCGCCTGCACCATCGCCAGCGGCGACATGCGCTGACGCCAGCTGAGCGCCAGCACGCACGCGAGCGCCGCAATCTCACCGACAATCACCACGGCGGTGCGCGCGCCGACCAGCAGCGACGGCAGCCACAACGATGCCAGCCCCATCGCCAACGTCGCTCCGGCGGTCATGCCGAGCGTCATCGGCTCCGCCAAGGGATTGCGCAGCGCACGCTGCATTAACCAGCCGCACAGCCCCAGCGTAGCGCCCCCCACCATCGCCATACCCTGACGCGGCAACCACATGCTATGCAGGATAATGGCCGCCGGATCGAGATTATGCTCGGAGAACAACGCGACAATGCCGCCCTGCCGATGAATATCGGTCAGCGCCAACGGCAACGACGTCAGCCACAACGCGGCGATTACCCCCCAGGAAAGACGGCGGGAAAAAGATTCATGCATCACGCCACCTCATCATCATCCCGGTAAAAATATCGGCAAAGCGCCCAGCGGTTATCAGGGCGCCGGCATCGCTGATGTTTTCTTCTATCAGGTTCAGGTTGTGCGCTGCGGTCAGCGGCAGACGTTGCCACAGCGGGCTTTGGCGCCATTGAGACACCGACTCCCGCTGATCGTCAGGCGTCAACAGCATCAGCCGCGCATTCAGATCGGCAATGCGGGTCAGCTCCACCAGCACGCTGCCTTCCGCTCCCGCGCCGCCATGCCATCCGTTGCGCAGCCCGCAGGCGGCCAATACGTCGCCGGGAAGACTGCCTGCGGTGTAGACCCGCAGGTGCAGCGCATCTACCGGGGCGGCAAGCAGCGCCGGACGTTCAACCTGCCGCGCCAGCAGCGAGGCGCGGCTCAGCTTGCCGTTCAGGCTGGCCAATATCTGCGCGGCCTGAGGCTGCCGCTGAAGCCGTTCGCCCAATTGCCGGGCGGCGCTGATGAGTTCCGCCAGCCCATGAGCCGGCAGCGCGATCGTCGGCGCGATGCGTTCAAGCGCCGGCTTCAGCAACGCATGCTGCGGCGTGATGACAATCGCGTCCGGCCGCAGTGCGTACAGCGTTTCCAGATTGGGCTGGAACAGCAGGCCAAGATCCAACGCCGACGCAGGCAGCGCAGGCGTCGGGATCAGCTTGCGATACCAATCCGGCGCCGAGACGCCCGCCGGAGTCACCCCCAGCGCCAACAGAATTTCCGTCAGTCCCCAATCCAACACGGCCAGCTTTTGCGGCGGCCGGCCGGCGTCGGCCCGCGCGTAAAGCGGGGCCAACAGGAGAGCGGTCAACAACCTGCGTCGCGACAGCATCAGTCACCACTTATAGCTGAGGGTCGCGATGTACTGGCGTTTCAGCGCATACTCGCAGCCATTGTTGGAGCAGGAAGCCAGATAGGTTTTGTTGCCGAGATTGGCGGCATTCAGCGCTAGCTGCCATTGGCGCCACTGATAGCCGACGCGCGCATCGTAGACCGTGGCCGCCGGCACCTTCAGGCCGTTGTCCGTGGTGGCGTAGCTGGTGCCGACATAGCGCACGCCGCCGCCCAGCGTCACACCGTCAAGCGCGCCGTCAAAGGCATACTGGCTCCAGAGCTTGGCGGTATTGCGCGCAATGCCCACCGGACGCTTGCCCTGCGTATCGTCGTTGGCACTCAGCACTTTCGGATCGGTCAGGTTGTACGATGCCAGCACCGACCACGCCGGCGTGATATTGATGCGGCCATCAAGCTCAACTCCGCGCGAGCGCACTTCGCCGGTCTGCACGCTGAAGTTCGGGTGATCGGGATCGGCGGTCGCCACGTTGGTTTCCCGCAGGTCGTACAACGCCAGGGTAAACAAGGCATCCAGCCCGACCGGATCGTATTTCAACCCCACTTCCGTCTGCTTGCCTTCGGTCGGTTTAAAGGCGTGGCCGTAAAAGTCATTGCTGCTGCTCGGCACAAACGACGTGGAATAGCTGATGTAAGGCGCCAATCCGTTATCGAAGTGGTACAGCAGCCCGGCGCGCCCGGTCGTTGCATAGTCACTGCGCTCGGTACGAGCGTCGTTCAGCAGATCGATACTTTTGGTTTTCGCCGCGTCGTAGCGGCCGGCCAGGTTCAGGATCCAGCTCCCCAGTTCGAGTTGGTCCTGGAGATAGAGCCCGGTTTGATCGAGCGTATTGTGCGTACTGCTGTCGAGCGGCGGTATGGCCACCGGCACGCTATAGTCCGGGTTGAGGAAGTTAATCGGGCTGGCGTCGCCGTAGCCCGACTGGCTGCGCACCGAGGTATGCATGCGATCAATCCCGGTCAGCAGCGTATGTTTCACCCGACCGGTATCAAAGTGGAATTCAGCCTGGTTATCCACCGCGAAGTTGGTCATGCTCTCCTTCAGGTTCATCGAATAGCGATCGATGAGCGGCGCATCCGCATGCACACCCCATGGATAGACCATCAGATAGTCGCCGGTGCTGCTGAGGTAACGCAGATTCTGGCGGAAAGTCACCGTATCGTTGAAATCGTGCCGGAACTGGTAACCGATGCTGCCCTGCTGGCGTTCGTACTTGTCGAAGCCCGGCTGGCCGCCGTAAAAACGGGTCGAGATGTGGCCGTACGGGTTGGGCGTCAAGGTGCCGGAAAGCGGCATCTGGTTGTAGAATCCGCTGTCCGGATCTTTGCGCAGCTGCGAAATAATCGTCAGGCTGGTGTGCGCATCCGGCTGCCACGTCAGCGACGGCGCGATGTCATAATGCTGATAGCGGGTATGATCGACCTGGGTTTCGGTATCAAAAAAGGTCCCCGCCACGCGCCCCAACAGCGTGCCGTTATCGTTCAGCGGCCCGGTGGCGTCGACGCCGGCGCCAAACTGATTTTCGTTGCCCGCGCTGACATACACCTCACCGGACGGGGTCGCCTGCGGCGTTTTGCTGACCAGGTTGACGATCCCGCCGGGATTCGCCTGGCCATACAGTACCGAGGAAGGGCCTTTGACCACTTCGATGCGCGACAGCAGGAACGGATCCCACGCCGGACGGCTCCACCACGCTTCGCGCGGCAGCCGCAGGCCATCAAGGTATTCGTCGGCTTCAAAACCGCGCACGATGATGGTGTCGAAACGGGTATCCGGCCCGGCGCTCTCCGAGTTGACGCCGGAAACATAGCGCAGCGCCTGCGGGACGTTTTTCGCCGCTTGCGCGTCAATCTCTGCTTGCGTCACCACAGAGATGCTCTGTGAAGTGCGGCTAATCGGCTGGTTTGACTTCGTCGCGGAGGCGGCGCCGTGCGCCACCAGCGTGCTCTCGTCATCCTGATCCTGAGACGCCGCCGCGCTCACCACCAGCGTCTCTTCTTTTGTGGTATTCTGCCCGCCATCCGCGGTAAAGGCTTGCCCGCTATAGCCTGCGATTATCGTATATACCAGCACTTTCAACGGTTTTTCCCTGAAAAATTTGCCCATCTGTCTCTTCGCCTTTCCGACTGTTAGTAGAATTTGATGGAAATGATAATTATTCAACTTTAAAAGAGAAGCCCGTTCATGGCAGAATGGCGCTACCGACAGTCAGGATGTCGCCAGACGGACAAACGTTGTCCGTTATCGCAGCAATAGGCACAAATGGTGAGAACCGGACAGAGGCAGGTAAACATGACATCCCATCACGGTATTGAAGGCCTGCGTCAACTGCGCTACAGCCCCGGCAGCCAAGAGCCCGTCCATCAGCATGAGCAGGGGCAGCTGATTTTGCCGCTGCGCGGCGTGGCGAAAATCGCCACCGCGCAGCATATCTGGCTGCTCTCGCCGGGCCGCGCCATTTGGCTCCCCAGCGGCACACCGCACGGTTTGGAAGCCATCAATGACGTCGTGACGCACAACATCTATTTTACGCCGCCCTTTTCTCGTCGCTATGGCGCACGCCCCCAGGGGTTGAGCGCCACTCCCCTGCTACATCCCCTGATTGCCGCCGGGCTTGAAAACACCATTTCCGCCGAACGGCTTACGCTCATTCAAAATCTGCTGAGCGATGAGTTTCAACGCATGCAGACAGGCCAACTGTGTCACGTGACCCTGCCGAGCGACCGGCGCCTGCGCCAGGTATGCGATGCTTTGTGCCGCGAATTGGGCCATGGCGAAACGCTCGCCTGGTGGGGGAAAAAGGTCGGCGCCAGCGAACGCACCCTGGCGAGGCTGTTTCGCGAAGAGACCGCGCTGAGCTTTTCCGAATGGCGCCAGCAAATTCGCCTGCTGGAGGCGGTATGCAATCTGGCGCGCGGCGTAGCCGTGGGTCAACTGGCCCACGAACTGGGTTACGCCAGCCCTAGCGCGTTCATCGCCATGTTTCGCAAAAAACTGGGCGTATCGCCGCAACGCTATATTCACAGCGCGCTGGAAGCGTGAAAGTCGGGCAAGCTTCAGATGACGGAATGCCAATATGGCGCGCAAATACACGCTGAAAATCAACGGCAGGCAGTGGATTGTCGTTCAGTGATTTGGCGCCAGGCCAGCGCTATCTGTGATGGGGATCGTTGAAAGATTTATTCGTAAGTGATTGAATAGTGGCGGAGAGAGGGGGATTTGAACCCCCGGTAGAGTTGCCCCTACTCCAGTTTTCGAGACTGGTCCGTTCAGCCGCTCCGGCATCTCTCCTAACAACGCTTGCTATCATGCCCGCTTTTACGGCATTTTTACAGCATTAGCATACCGCTGAACGTTCAAGTGATGAGTTTACGAGCAACCTGATGATTAAATGGCCGTGGAAAGCGACTCAACCCTCTCAACCCCAGGCAGACACTCAGGCCCAGTGGCAGGACGCGTTGGCGATCCCGCTGCTCTCGCCGCTGAATGAGCAGGAGCAGCAGCGGCTGGTGGCCGTTGCCGGGCAGATCTTGCAGCAAAAGCGCATCGTGCCGCTGCAGGGGCTGCAGCTCACCTCGCAAATGCAGGCGCGCATCGCCCTGCTGTTCGCCCTGCCGGTGCTGGAACTCGGCGCGGAGTGCCTCGACGGCTTCAACGAAATTCTGCTCTATCCCACTCCGTTCGTGGTGGAAGACGAATGGCAGGACGAAATTGGCCTGGTGCACTCGGGGCCGGTGGTGCAGTCCGGCCAAAGCTGGGAACAGGGGCCGATCGTGCTCAACTGGCAAGACGTGCAGGACTCTTTCGATCTTTCTGGTTTCAATCTGGTGATCCACGAAGCAGTGCACAAACTGGATATGCGCAACGGCGGCGTCGCTACCGGCGTGCCGCCGATCCCGCTGCGCGAGGTGGCCGCCTGGGAGCACGATCTGCACGCCGCGATGGAAAGCCTGCAGGACGAGATAGACATGGTCGGTGAAGAGGCCGCCAGCATGGATGCCTACGCCGCCACCGATGCGGCCGAGTGCTTCGCCGTGCTGTCGGAGTATTTCTTCAGCGCCCCCGAGCTGCTGGCCGAACGCTTCCCGGCGCTGTATCAGCACTTTTGCCGCTTCTACCGCCAGGATCCGCTGGCGCGCCTGCTGCGCAGCCAGGCGGAGAACGACGCGCAATGGGCTGATTGATGGACACATTGCTCAGATACCGAGCAGTCGCACCACTCAAGGCAATTTAGCGTTGACACACCCGGGGCCGCTGGATATCATGCGCCCCGTTCACACGATTCCTCTGTAGTTCAGTCGGTAGAACGGCGGACTGTTAATCCGTATGTCACTGGTTCGAGTCCAGTCAGAGGAGCCATATTTAGAGAAGCCCGCTTAAGGAAACTTAAGCGGGCTTTTTGCTATGGGGCATTTACAACCCGCGTTTTTCCATCAGCAGCGCCAGATCGACCAACCGATTGGAGAACCCCCATTCGTTGTCATACCAGGCGAGCACTTTCACCAGGTTGCCGCCGATGACCAGCGTAGACAAACCATCGATAATCGATGAGCGCGCGTCGCCCCGGTAGTCGCTCGACACCAGTGGTTCATCGCTGTAGCCCAAAATTCCTTTCAGCGGGCCGGATGCCGCCGCCGCGCGGAAAGCGGCGTTGATTTCCTCCACCGTCGCCGGGCGTTTCAGCGTCACCGTCAGATCGACGATCGAGACGACCGGCACCGGCACCCGCAGCGAGTAACCGGTCAGGCGGCCGTCGAGATCCGGGATCACCTTGCCGAGCGCCTTGGCCGCGCCGCTGGAGTAAGGCACGATCGACTCTGCCGCCGCCCGCGCGCCGCGCAGATCTTTTTCCGGCTGATCGTGCAGCGCCTGGCTGTTGGTATAGGCGTGGGTGGTGTTCATCAGTCCGTATTCGATACCGAACGCCTGATGCAGCACCTGCGCGGCGGGTGCCAGCCCGTTGGTGGTGCAGCTGCCGTTGCTGACCACTTTATGCAGCGCCGGATCGTAGAGCTGGTCGTTAACCCCCATGACGATGGTGATGTCGTCGTTCTTGGCCGGCGCCGAGATAATCACCCGCTTGGCGCCGCCGTGCGTGATGTGCACTTCCGCCTTGGCTTTATCGGTAAAGAAGCCCGTCGCTTCGATCACCACGTCCACGCCCACGCTGCTCCACGGGATCTCGGCGGGATCGCGCTGCGAAAACACCTGAATCGGCCGGCCGTCCAGCAGCAGCTGGTTGTCACCGGCTTCCACCCTGGCCGCCAGCGTGCCGGAAAGCGTGTCGTATTTCAGCAGGTGTGCCAGCGTTTTGCTGTCCGTCAGATCGTTGATCGCCACCACTTCAAAATCGCTGCGCCCCAGCGCCGCGCGCAGCACGTTGCGCCCGATCCTGCCGAAGCCGTTAATGCCTACTTTCACCATGATGCTCTCCTCGTTTTGGGCTTTGCCTCAAATCTAGCCCTGCCACGAGGCGGCGTAAATGACGTTTACCGATCAATTTACGCCAAATTGCGCGCGTGGAAGCGTTCGCGGTATTCGCTCGGGGTCAGCTGCAGTTTGCGCTCAAACACCCGCCGCAGGTTAAGGCCGTTGCCGAAACCGGTGGCCAGCGCGATCTGTTCGATGCCCTCCGCACTCTGCTCGAGGCGCTGCCTGGCGGTATGCAACCGCCCTTCTTCGACGAATTTGGCGGGAGAAATGCCCGTCTCGCGGGTGAACACCCGGGTAAAGTTGCGCGGGCTCATCGCCACGCGTTCGGCCAACCGATCGACGCTGAGATCGTCGGCGAGGTTTTCCAGGATCCAGGACTGCAGGTCGCGGATCGGGCCCGGCGATTTGGCCTGGTTGAGCGGGTAGCGGCTGAACTGCGCCTGCCCGCCGGGGCGACGCAGAAACATCACCAGATCCTGCGCCACTTCGCGCGCCTGCACGAAGCCGTAGTCGTCCTCCACCAGCGCCAACGTCAGGTCGAAGCCGGAGCTGACGCCGCCGGAGGTCCAAATCGGCCCATCCTGCACGTAGATCGGGCCGTTCTCGACCTGCACCCGCGGGAAGCGCGCCTGCAGCGTTTCCGCCAGCCGCCAGTGGGTAGTCGCCCGCCGCCCGTCCAGCAATCCGGCTTCGGCCAGCAGCAGAGCCCCGCCGCAAACGGAAGCGATACGGCGCGCCTGCGGGGCCGCGCGGCGCAGCCAATCCGCCACCAGGGCGCCCTCTTCTTCGGTCGCCCCCTTGCCGGCGACAATGACGGTATCGCGCGGCAGGGCCGGATCGAGATCCGCCAGGCGATGGTCGGCCAACAGGCTCAGCCCGGACAGGCCGTGTACCACCCGGTGGGATTGCGTGGTGGCGACCGCGATCTGATACAGCGGCGCTTCGGCAGGGCTCAGACGGTTAGCCTGCATCAGGATATCGGCGATGCCCGCCGCTTCGAACAGCATGCCCCCTTCAGGGACGATAATCAGGAATGTATGCATGGCGATAATAAGAAGAACGAGCAAAACAGGTCAGACAGCCACTGTATAAGAAAAGCCTCGCCGGTTCACCCTGCAAGCATAAAAAAGCCCGCCGGCAAGCACCGACGGGCCAACAAAGCACTGCCCTCAAGCCTGCGGCAGGTTCACCCCGCCGGCGCGCGCCAACTGCGCCAGCAGCGCCGTTTGAAACGCCTCGTCGTGCACCGCCGCGTGGGGATCGAACCGTTGCTGATGGTGCCAATAGCCGCCGGACGCCAGGACCTGCGGCTCATCGCTGGTCACCAACCACGCCTGCGTCACATGCCCCAGCGCCAGATCGTCGGGCGCATCCGCGCCGCCCATTTTGGTCGGCACCCAGCCGGGATCGACCGCGCTGCTGATCACGTCAGGCCACAGGCGCGCCACGGCGGCGGCCAGCGCGGTGACGAACAGCTTGCTGTCCGAATAGGAGCCCGCAGCGCCGCCGAGCCAGTCTACGCCGTTCAGTTCCGGCACGCCGTCAAAGTGCATGCTGCTGCTCAGGTAGACGATACGCTTGGGGCGTTCGATCAGGGCCGTCAGCAGGTAAGGCGCAATCACGTTCACCGGCATCACCTGCGGCCCGGTAAACATACCGGCGTTGTGGATCACCGCGTCCGGGCGGCCGAGGCGATTGACCTGCTCGGCAAGCTGCCGGATCTGCTGCACATCGGACAGATCGCCGATCGCCGCCTGCGCACCGCGCTCCAGCAGATCGCGCACCGCGTCCAAACGGCCGGGCTCACGCGCATGCAAAATCACCTGATGCCCTTCGTCCAACAGCGTTTGCGCGGCGGCGCGGCCCAGCCCGTCTACCGAACCGGTAATGAAAATGCGTGACATGTCACTCCTCCGTTTAGCGCCAGCCGAGCGCCGGCGCGACATGGGTTAGAATCGATTCGATCACGTGGGCGTTGTAATCCACGCCCAGCTGGTTAGGCACGGTCAGCAGCAGCGTATCCGCTTCGGCGATGGCCTCGTCCTGCGCCAGCTGCTCGATCAGCACGTCCGGCTCGGCGGCATAGCTGCGGCCGAAGATCGCCCGGGTCTGCGCGTCGATATATCCGAGCTGATCGCCCTCCTTGCCACCGCCGCCGAAGTAGTTGCGATCCCGCTGATCCACCAGCGCGAAGATGCTGCGGCTCACGGAAACCCGCGGCTCATGCGCGTGGCCGGCCTCTTGCCAGGCGGCGCGGTAGGCGCGGATCTGCTTGGCCTGCTGGATGTGGAAGGGTTCGCCGGTCTCGTCGTTCTTGAGCGTCGAGCTTTGCAGGTGCATGCCGAGCTTCGCCGCCCAGACGGCGGTGGCGTTCGAACCGGCGCCCCACCAGATGCGATCGCGCAGCCCGGCGGAAAACGGCTCCGGCCGCAGCAGCCCGGGCGGATTCGGGAACATCGGCTGTGGATTGGGCTCGGCGAACCCTTCGCCGCGCAGCGCTTCCAGGAACACTTCGGTATGGCGACGGGCCATGTCCGCGTCGGTCTCGCCGTCGGCCGGGGCATAGCCGAAATAGCGCCAGCCGTCGATCACCTGCTCCGGCGAGCCGCGGCTGATGCCGAGCTGCAGCCGCCCGCCGGCGATCAGATCCGCCGCGCCGGCGTCTTCCACCATGTACAGCGGGTTTTCATAACGCATGTCGATCACGCCGGTGCCGATCTCGATGCGTTGGGTTTTGGCGCCGATGGCGGCCAGCAGCGGGAACGGCGACCCCAGCTGGCGTGCAAAGTGGTGTACGCGAAAATAGGCGCCGTCCGCCCCCAGATCTTCGGCGGCAACCGCCAGATCGATGGACTGCAGCAGCGCATCCGCCGCGGAACGGGTGCCGGACTGGGCGGAAGGCGACCAGTGGCCAAACGAGAGAAAACCAATCTTTTTCATCGGGAATCGTCCTCAAAGGCAAAATCATCGGCCTACAGTGACAAAAATCGCGCGCTCTGCGCCAGCAAAATCGCCCCCGATCGCACTAAACGAACCGATTGCCGCTGCGCCGCCCGGCGATTGTAATCAAAAAACAAATGTCGTATAACAAGCAGCTCCGAGGGGTGTCCTGTTACGGGCTGAGATGGCGCAAGCCGAACCCTTTGAACCTGATCTGGGTCATGCCAGCGAAGGGACGGTTAGGCAACAACGCTCTCACCCGTTGCCTGTTCATACCCCAGCGTGCCCGGATCTCCACTGACTCAAGGAGGTCCCATGTCCATCACCACCCTGTTCGAAAGCGGTCTTTACGGCCGGTTGCGCCAACAAGCCGGCAGCCACTGGCAAGATTACGTCGATCACCCGTTTCTGCAGCAGCTGGCGGCCGGCACCTTGCCCGAACGCGCTTTTCGCCGCTACCTGACCCAGGACTACCTGTTCCTGCTGCACTTCGCCCGCGCCTACGCACTGCTGGTCAGCAAGCTACGCACCCTGCCGGAAATGCGCGCCGCCACGGCGTCGCTCAACGGCATCGTCGCCGAACTGCCGCTGCACGTGGCCTATTGCGCCGAATGGGGGCTGAGCGAAGCGCAGATCGCCGCCCAGCCGGAAGCGGCGGAGACCATGAACTACACCCGTTACGTGCTGGATATCGGCCATGCCGGCGACGCCCTCGATCTGCTGGCCGGCCTGCTGCCCTGCGTGGCCGGCTATGCCGAAATCGGCCTGCGGCTGCTGCACGACCCCGCCACCAAAATGGAGGGCAATCCTTACGCCTCCTGGATCCGCAACTACGGTGACGAGGGCTATCTGGCCGGCGTGCGCGCTGCCATCGAGCTGTTGGAAACCGTCGGCCACCAGCGCGGCGCACCAGGCCGCTTCACCGAGCTGGCGCAGATTTTCACCACCGCCACCCAGCTGGAATCGGCATTTTGGCAGATGGGGCTGAACGCCTCATGACCTCCCCGCTTCTCCCGCCCGGCATCCAGGTGCGGGATCTTAGCCTGCGTTTCGGTCAGCAAATCGTCTTCGACCGGCTGAGCTTCGACATCGCCGGCGGCAGCTTCGTCGCCCTGCTCGGCGCCAGCGGCGCCGGCAAAACCAGCCTGCTGAAGATCATCGCCGGCCTGGAACGGGCGACCTCGGGCACGGTGACCGGCAGCGACGGTTTGCCGATCGCCGGGCGCATCGCCTACATGGGGCAAAAAGACCTGCTCTACCCGTGGCTGACCGTCGAGGAGAACGTCGCCCTCGGCTCGCGGCTGCGCGGCGAAGTGACGGATCGGGCGTGGGCGGCGCACCTGCTGGAGCGCGTGGGCCTGGCCGCGCATGGCCGCAGCCTGCCCGCCGCGCTGTCCGGCGGCATGCGCCAGCGCGCCGCCATCGCCCGCACGCTCTACGAACGCCAGCCGATCGTGCTGATGGACGAACCCTTTTCCGCGCTGGACGCCATTACCCGCGCCGAGATCCAGAGCCTGGCCGCCGAACTGCTGGCGCAAAACACCGTGCTGCTGATCACCCACGATCCGATGGAGGCCTGCCGCCTGAGCCACCGGCTGCTGGTGCTGTCGCCCTGGCCGCTGGGCCTCGACGATAGCCACCGCATCAGCGGGCAACCGCCGCGCGCGCCGGATGACGCCGACCTGCTGAAAAGCCAGGCCGAACTGCTGCAACAGCTGGTGAGGGCCGCGCAATGAAGATTGCCAAAGAGCGTGGGCTTACCCGCCTGCGGCGTGGGCTGACGGTGTTTGCCGGCCTGCTGCTGCTGTGGTGGCTGGCGGCGCAAAGCGGCATTCCGGCCTTTCTGCTGCCCACGCCGAGCGCGGTGGCGCAGGCGCTGTGGGACGGGCGCGGCTACTTCGCCTGGCACACGCTGGTCACCGCTTCGGAGATCGTCAGCGGGCTGGCGCTGGGTGTGCTGCTCGGCGCGGCGCTGGCGCTGTGCATGATCTTCTCGCCGCGCCTGCAACGCTGGCTGATGCCGCTGGTGCTCACCAGCCAGGCGATACCGGTGTTCGCCCTGGCGCCGCTGCTGGTGCTGTGGTTCGGCTTCGGCATGAGCGCCAAGGTGGCGATGGCGGTGCTGGTCATTTTCTTCCCGGTGGTATCGGCCTTTTTCGACGGGCTGCGCCGGGTCAACAACGACTATCTCGATCTGGCGCGCACGATGCGCGCTTCGCGCTGGGCGCAGCTGCGGCACGTGCGGCTGATGGCGGCGCTGCCGGCCTTCGGCTCCGGCCTGCGCATGGCCGCCGCCGTCGCGCCGATCGGCGCCATCATCGGCGAATGGGTCGGCTCGGCCGAAGGGCTGGGCTACGTGATGCTGAACGCCAACGCGCGCATGCAGACCGACGTCTGCTTCGCCGCGCTGTTTATTTTGGTGCTGATGACCGTGCTGCTGTGGGCTGCGGTGGATGCGCTGCTGCGGCGCCTGATCGCCTGGGCGCCGGAAAACGACTGATGATTGCAACCATAACCAGGGATAAAGGAACGACCATGATCAAACAAACCGTTTGCGGGCTGCTGCTCGGCGCAGCCATCACCGGCCAGGCCGGCGCGGCCGAAAAGCTGACGCTGGTGCTCGACTGGTACATCAACCCCGATCACGCGCCGATTATGGTGGCCGAGCAGATCGGCGCCTTCAAGGCCGAAGGGCTGGACGTCAAGATCGTGCCGCCGTCCGATCCGGCGCTGCCGCCGCGGCTGGTGGCCGCCAAACAGGCCGACCTCGCCATCACCTATCAGCCGCAGCTGCATTTCTTCGCCGATCAGGGCCTGCCGCTGATGCGCGTCGGCACGCTGATCAACACGCCGCTGAATACGGTGATCGCGCTGGATAAAAACATCACGTCGCCGGCGGATCTCAAGGGCAAAACAGTGGGTTACTCGGTCAGCGGCATCGAACAGGCGACGCTGGCCACCATGGTCGAACACGAGCACCTCAGGCCGCAGGACATCAAGCTTATCAACGTCAACTTCCAGCTGACCAGCGCCCTGCTGGCGGGCCAGGTCGATGCGGTGATCGGCGGCTACCGCAACATCGAAGCGCTGGAGCTGAAGCTGCAGGGCAAGACGCCGGTGGTGTTCAACGTCGAAGATTACGGCGTGCCGGCCTACGACGAGCTGATCATCGTCGCCCACCGCGATGCGGTGAACGAGCCGAAAATCCGCAAGTTCCTCGCCGCGCTGAAGCAAGGCAGCGACTACCTGCATGCGCACCCGCAGGACACCTGGCTGGCATTCGCCAAGGCGCACCCGGAGCTGAATACCGAGCTGAACAAACAGGCGTGGCAAGCCAGCCTGCCGCTGTTCGCCCGCGATCCGGCCAAGCTGGATCGGGCACGCTACCAGGCTTACGAACAGTTCCTGTTCGACAACAAGCTGATCAAGAAAATCACGCCGGTGGAACAGTACGCGGTGGAGCTGGACTGATCACGCCGAGGCGGCCGGTGGCGCCACCGTCACCTCGCCCTGGCCGCTGCGCTGCAAGGCCGCCTTCACCAACCCGTTGGCCTTGCAGCGCTCGATAAAATCGTTCACGTAGGTGGCGCCCTGAGTTTTTTGCCGCGGCACCGCCATCGCCTGCCGGATGGCGGTGAAGTGCCCCTCCAGCACCCGGTAGCCGGGATGGGCGGCCGCAGCGGCCAACAGCGGCTGGCGCACGCCGGCCGCCGCCTCCAGCCCCCGTTCGAAAAACAGCGCGATCGCCTCGGCGGAGGTTGCCGCCCGCACCAGCTGCGCCTGCTGCAGCGTGCGCGATAAAAACAGATCGTACGCCGCCCCCTGGCCGACCGCGATGCGCACCTCCGGCCTGTCGAGCTGCGCCACCTCAAAGTAAGGCGCGTCGTTCGCCACCAGATAGGTTCCCTCGATGATCACGTAGGGCTCGCTGAAGGCGATCTGCGCCGCGCGCACCGGCTCGATGGCCATAAACGCCAGGTTCCAGGCGCCGCTGTCCAGGTCGGCGAACACCTTGCCCGCCGCGTCATAGGTGACCAGTTCGAGCGCCACGCCCAGTTCCTGGGCCAGCGCGGCGGCCAGCTCCACCGAAGCGCCTTGCGGTTTGCCACCGGCCCCGGCCTGTGCCAGCACCGGATTGCCGTAGTTGATCGCCGCGCGCAACACGCCTTGCGGGGCCAGATCGTCGAGTACCGCGGCGGGAATCGTCTGCATACTTCCTCCTGAATGGCTGATGGGCGCACCGTCGTGGCGCTCATTAAGCGTAGAGCGAAACCTCCGACCAGCAAGCTTTCGCCGCCGAGGCCGCCGTCGGCGTGATTAACGTCACACTATTGTCATAAAAATGTACAATAGCCGCCGCTCGTCGGCCGTAGCGGGAGATCGCGCGTTGTTCCGCCGCCGGCAATAGGCTATACCCTTCACTTTTCGCGCCGCGGCACGCTCGGCGGCGCAAACCAGGGCAGCAACGGTTTTATTTCAATCAGACAAGGTTTGGCGGATGGTTTTAGCAGTCGTTTCGTTTGTTCTCTTTTTGGCGTCGATTTTGATTTATCGCACCCGGGCCGCCGCCAACCGCTGGTGGTTCGCCATTCTGCTGACGCTGCTCGGCAGCTATCTGGTGCTGAACGTCATCCTGATCGCCAGCAACTACTTCACCGGCGACGGCATCACCGACGCGGTGATTTACACCGTCACCAGCAGCCTCAAAGGCGCGGGCATCAGCAAATACGTGCTGCCGTTTATCGGCCTGCTGGCGGCGCTGGGACTTATCTTCGCGGTGCTGGCCCGCAGCCTGCTGCGCCGCAAGGCCAAAGGCAGCAGCGTGGCCTACAGCGTCGTCGCCGTGCTGCTGGCGCTGTTCTCGGTCGGCACCACCCCGGCGTTTCAGGACATCTCGCTGCTGGTCAAGAGCCAGATCGTCGGCGATACCGCCGATTTCACCACCTACTACAAGGCGCCGAAAAAGACCGTACAGGGCAAGCGGCCGAACCTGGTGTACATCTATGCCGAGAGTCTGGAGCGCACCTACTTCGATACCGAGCTGTTTCCCGGCCTGGCCGACGAGCTGAACGCCCTGCGCACGGACAGCATCGATTTCAGCAACACCCAGCAGCTGCCGGGCACTGGTTACACCATCGCCGGCATGGTCGCCTCGCAGTGCGGCATTCCGCTGTTCGCACCTTTCGACGGCAACGCCTCCAGCGCGGTCTCCACCTTCTACCCGGAGAACGTCTGCCTGGGCGACGTGCTGAAGGCCGCCGGCTACAGCAACTATTTCTATCAGGGCGCCGAGCTGGCGTTCGCCGGTAAAGACACCTTCCTGAAATCCCACGGCTTCGACCACGTTTACGGCTTCAAAGAGCTGCGCGAACAGGTCGCCGATCCGAGCTACAAAAACGACTGGGGCTGGTACGACGACAGCGTGCTGGACGTGGTGTACGGCAAGTTCGTCGAGCTGTCCAGGCAGCGCCAACCGTTCTCGCTGTTTACCCTGACCGTCGACACCCATCACCCGGACGGCTTTATCTCCGCCGGCTGCAGCAAGAAAAGTTACGCCTGGCAGAATAAAGAAAACCGTTCGCTGAGCGCGGTGGCCTGCAGCCAGCAACACATCGCCGCGCTGATCGACAAGATCAAACGCTCGCCCTATTTCAGCAACACCGTGATCGTGGTGTCCTCCGATCATCTGGCGATGAACAACACCGCCTACGATATCCTGACCAAACAGAAGCGCCGCAACCTGTTCTTCATCATCGACGGCACCCGGCCGCTGGCGGAACAGCGCAACGAGAAGCGCAGCACGCTGGACAACGGCGCCACGGTGCTGGACGTGATGGGCGGCGACAACTACATCGGCCTCGGCCGCAGCAGCCTGTCGGCGCCGTCGCTGTCTACGGTGTTCCTGAACATCGAAGAGAAGATCAACGGCTGGAAACCGGCGGTGATCAACCAGTGGGGCCTGCCGAACCGCATCAGCGACTACAGCGTGGATACGCGCCAGCGCAGCTTCAGCTTCTCCGGCGTCACCTACAAGGTGCCGTTCATTCTGCGGGTAGGCGATAACCGCATCGAACCGATGTTCAACGTCTACCTCTCCACCCCGCTGCGCAAGCAGCTGGCCGGGCTGGGCGCGGGGGAAAAATTCGTCTGGGTCGATAAATGCTACGAGATCGGCCGGGTCTGGGCACCGCAGCTGGCGCTAAGCACCGACATCTGCGTGGCCTCCGGCACCCTGGCCTCACCGCCGCAGATCGTGCAGGCCAGCGGCGAACGCTTCCGCGGCAAGGTGAGCTTTACCGCCCCGGCGGCGGACAGCGTCGCCGATTATCAAAACGCCGTTGCTCGCCTGCAGGTGGACGACGCGGCGATGAAGTACCGGGCGGACAGCATCGAGTTCATGCTGCCCGGCCTGCCGGAGCAGGTGAAGGCCATCACCGGCGTTTCCGGCGTCGAGGAGTGGGGCCGCTGGTCCGACGCCAACCTGGCGCCGGCGGTCGACATCGATTACGTCGATCCGCTGCCGAAGCGCTTCGATCTGGTGCTGCGCGCCCGCGCCTACGGCAATAACGTCGGCGAACCGATTTCGGTGCGCGTCGGCGACGAAGAGCGCTTCGTGTCGCTCGGCGAACAGGACAGCACCGTCACCCTGCGCTTCGACAACCCGCGCGGCGCGCAGAAGATCAGCATTACCCCGCCGGCCCCCACCGAGCCGAAAGAGAGCGCCAGCGGCGGCTTTACGCCGAAGAAGCTGGGCATCGGCCTGGTGTCGTTGAAGGTCGAGGCGGCCGACCCCGCCTCCTGATCCCCGCGCCTTCACGGGCGCGGTATTTTCTTTGCCGCGCCCGTCATTTCGACCAAGCTTTTACGCCCTTCTTCGGCTAACCTGTGACGGTAAAACGCCGCAACCCCGCCACAGAGCCGGGACATCCAAGGAGAAAGTATGAGCTATGCCCCACCTCGCAGCGGCCTCAGCGCCGATCAGGCACTCGATCAACTGGAAGCCCTGTATGACGCCGCGGTAGACGCGCTGCGTCAGGCGGTCGGCGACTTTATCAGCCACGGCACGCTGCCGGATGCGCAGGCGCGCGCCGCCGGGCTGTTCGTGTATCCCGAACTGCGCGTCAGCTGGGACGGGCAGCAATCCGGCCCGAGCAAAACCCGCGCCTTCGGCCGCTTCACCCATCCCGGCAGCTACAGCACCACCGTGACCCGGCCGCAGCTGTTCCGCCACTATCTGGCCGAACAGCTGGCGATGCTGGAGCACGATTACGCCGCCCATATCGAAGTGGCGCCGTCGCAGCAGGAGATCCCGTTCCCTTACGTGATCGACGGCTCCAGCCTGGCGCTCGATCGCTCGATGAGCGCCGGCATCGCGCAGCATTTCCCCACCACCGAGCTGGCGCAGATCGGTGACGAAACCGCCGACGGCCTGTACCACACCACCGACAACCATTTCCCGCTGTCGCATTTCGATGCGCTGCGCGCGGATTTCTCGCTGGCGCGGCTGCGGCACTACACCGGCACGCCGGTGGAGCACTTCCAGCCGTTCGTGCTGTTCACCAACTACACCCGCTATGTGGATGAGTTCGTGCGCTGGGCCTGCGCCCAGATCGCCGATCCGGCCAGCCCGTACATCGCGCTCTCCAGCGCCGGCGGCACCTATATCACGCCGGAAACCAGCGCCCCGGAGCAGGCGGTGTCCGATCTGGCGTGGAAAAACCACCAGATGCC
This sequence comes from Serratia sp. 4542, assembly GCF_016805595.1. Taxonomy (NCBI): domain Bacteria; kingdom Pseudomonadati; phylum Pseudomonadota; class Gammaproteobacteria; order Enterobacterales; family Yersiniaceae; genus Serratia; species Serratia sp. 4542. The sequence continues at coordinate 108,405 of NZ_RXKV01000010.1, read as the reverse complement.
GGCCTATCACCTGATTTCGCGCACCGGCCAGGGCATCACGCTGATCAACATCGGCGTCGGCCCGTCCAACGCCAAAACCATCTGCGATCACCTGGCGGTGCTGCGCCCGAGCGCCTGGCTGATGATCGGCCACTGCGGCGGCCTGCGCGAAAGCCAGTCGATCGGCGACTATGTGCTGGCCCACGCCTATCTGCGCGACGATCACGTGCTGGATGCGGTGCTGCCGCCGGATATTCCGATCCCGAGCATCGCCGAGGTGCAGCGCGCCCTGTACGACGCCACCAAGATGGTCAGCGGCATGCCCGGCGAAGAGGTCAAACAGCGCCTGCGCACCGGCACCGTGGTCACCACCGACGACCGCAACTGGGAGCTGCGCTATTCCGCTTCGGCGCGGCGCTTCAACCTCAGCCGCGCGGTGGCGGTCGACATGGAGAGCGCCACCATCGCCGCTCAGGGTTACCGCTTCCGGGTGCCGTACGGCACGCTGCTGTGCGTCTCCGACAAACCGCTGCACGGCGAAATAAAACTGCCGGGCCAGGCCAACCGCTTCTATGAAGGGGCGATCTCCGAGCACCTGCAGATCGGCATCTGCGCCATCGATCTGCTGCGCGCCGAGGGCGACCGCCTGCACTCGCGCAAGCTGCGCACCTTCAACGAACCGCCGTTCCGATAACGGTTATCAGGCCCGCTGCGGCGGGCCGTTTTTTCCTCAACGCACCAGCGCCAGCGCGCGTTTCTCCTGGCTGCGGCCGCCGGCGATCGACAGCAGAATGTCTTTGACCAGCAGCGCCGGGGCGGACAGCGCCTGTTGGCCCGACATGCACAGCGCCAGCGGCACCGACATCGTCGGCGCATTGATGCGCGCCATCCAGGCCTTGGCCGGGCCGATCATCGCGCGTGCCACCGATTCCGGCAGCACGGTCGCCCCCAGCCCGCCGGCGATCGCGGCGCTCAGCGCGCCCGAGGATTCGATCTCCCCCACCACGTTGACAGCCAGCTTGCGCAGCGCCATCGCCTCTTCCAGCTGATTGCGCACCGCATCGCCCTCGCGCGGCAAGAACAGGTTCAGCCGCGCCACGTCCAGCAGCTCGACGCTGTTGCCGGGATGCGGCACCGCGCGCGTCGCCACCAGATAAAGATCTTCCCGCATCAGTGCAATGGCGTGCAGCCCGGCGGGCATCTTGGCGCCGTAGACCATCGCCATGTCCAGCATCTGATTGGCCACCTGCCCGGCCAGCGCCGCGCCGCTGTTTTCATGCAGGCTGAGCAGGATGCCCGGCTGCTGATCGCGCAGGCTCTGCAGCAACGGCAGCGCCAGCTGCGCCGCGGTGCTGCCCGACGCCAGCCCGAGAGACACCTGGCCGCTCATCGCCTGCCCGGCGCTGTTGACCGCGCTCTGCGCCTGCTCGCACTGGCGCAGAATGGTCTGCGCGTGGGCATAGAGAATATTGCCGGCCTCGGTCGGCTGCACCCCGCGCTTGGTGCGGATCAGCAGCTGTTGTTTCAGCTCCCCCTCCAGCGTCGCCAGCTGCTGGCTGAGCGCCGGCTGGGCGATGTGCAACACCTCTGCCGCCTGGGTCAGGCTGCCGATATCAACGATTTTCACGAAGTACTTCAGACGTCTGAAATTCATAGTGCCTCCAGCGAGCCGCTAAATTGAGAATGCCGAAATCCGGTCAGGCACCGCAGCAAGATCCGGGCCAGAGTCGGTAAACGGCCATGGAAGCGGGATACACGGCGGCCGACGGCCGTTCGTCGGGCGGCGAGCGCCACCGCGCAGGGCAGGCGTTGCACCACAGGCAAGCAACGGCCCGAACAACGGGCCATCCGGGGGCACTGCGCGCGGGATAAGCGACAAAAGCGAGAAAAAGCAGCAGGTTGGGCAATCTTGCAGCAAACGACCGCATCTGGCGTTTTCACGCTTTACAAGCCGCAACCGCCCCGCTATTATTCGCCCCGTTCAAACGATTCCTCTGTAGTTCAGTCGGTAGAACGGCGGACTGTTAATCCGTATGTCACTGGTTCGAGTCCAGTCAGAGGAGCCATATTTAGAGAAGCCCGCTCAGGGAAACCCGAGCGGGTTTTTTGTATTTCAGCCGCCGTCAAAAGCTGCGTTTCGCCACCAGATAGGCGCCCGCCACCAGCAGCAGGGCGCCGAACAGCGCCGCATGTACGCCTAAGTGCGCCACAATTGGCCCGGTGACCACAAAGGTCAACATGGTGCCGACTGTTCCACAGGTCAGAATGAAATTCACCAGATTGGGTGAGGAAACACTCGCTTGCTGTGAGCCGAGCGTAATCACCGTGGTATAAATCGCGCTGGAAACAAAACCAGGCCCGAAGATGAAATACTTTAAGATGTGAATTTCATCGCCGCTAACAAACAGGAACATGGTCAACGTGGCTAAGGCTGCGAGCACCGGTGGCTATAACAGCATGACCGTGCAGGACATGATGCAGGGAGCCGCGGAGAAGCGCTTCGAAGTGACGCTCCCGGACAAACCGGTGCAGTGGCTGACGGACAATGGTTCGGCGTATACGACGCATGGCACGCGCAAGTTCGCCACAGAGTTGAATCTGGAAGCCTACACAACGGCAGCGAGCAGCCCACAGAGCAACGGCATGGCCGAGCGGTTCGTGAAGACGATGAAGGAAGACTACATCGCGTTCATGCCAAAACCGAATGTGCGAACGGCGCTGCAGAACCTTGCTGAGGCGTTCAATCATTACAATGAAAACCATCCGCACAGCGCACTGGGATATCACTCCCCGAGAGAACACCGGCGCCTGCGGGCATTGTTAACTTAAGATACAAAAGCTGTCTGGAGATAGCGGGTCAAGATCACCTTCAGTGTCAATGCCCAGAGCGAGGAATACGGCTTTGTTAATCACGCTGCCAGCCTGACGAACCCCCACCACGATACAGTCAAGATAAACAATGGGATACAGTGCATCAAGAGACCTATTTTACCACTTTGTCACCTGTTCTTTAACTGCATCGGTGACTTTAGATATCAGCGTGGGAGACACGCCCGTATCGTACATTTCCTTGAACGTGGCGACGATTTCGCGGGTGGTCATGCCTTTGGCATAGAGGGACCAAATCTGGATGTCCATCTGCGCAATACGCGTCTGGTAACTGAGGTTCAAAGGTATTTTCACGGTCACGCGGGGTGTTCAGCTCGCTCTCGCCGTCATCACTCAGCAGCATTTTTGACGCGTAGCCATTGCGGGTATTTGAGCCTTTTTTGGGCGCGTTTTTCTCGTGTCCGAGGTGCTCGCTTAGTTCTGCATTGAGCGCCGTTTCGACGGTAAGCTTCGTCAACATCCGGAAAAACTGGTTGAGGTCGGCTTCGGTTTTAAGGCCTTTGCCAGTTCAGCAGTCAGCGCTTTGAGTTTATTTTCGTCCATAACTGCCTGTCTCGGTTGTGGGAATGAACATATCAAAAACAGGCAGATACACAATTTAAATTACAGTCTCTATTCGCACGGCTTTGGTCGAGAAATTCTACGGCGACCGAGTGGTATTATATTTCATCTTCTTACTCCACGCCTATACCCTATGGTTTACAAAGTTATTTTATCGCATGGCACATATAACCCCCTCCCTTTAATACTATATCCTTTAAGCATTCAAATATAGCCAATAAATGGATGAACTCGCTTTTGTCTGACGGGATGAACATAGCTTAAATATGAATCACCCGGTGTAGCCTCCACCGTTAAAGATGTACACAACCCTTTAACTGTCTCAAGCGTAACTTGCCATAGAAATATTGATCTCATATTAGAGATCCGAGTAATTTCCATTGATGCAACGACAAAGGGATCTTTCGATTTTTTTTGGTATGTAGACACCCAGTGATTAAGCCTTTTATTTTTCAACTCGCCACTCAAAAGATCGTAGTCGAACGTAACATAGTATTCAGTTGGATAAGCATCCGAAAGCCCATCATACATAAACATCTGAACAATATTATATGCATAGCCGTTGATCCGGTTCGTTGTGTGTTTTCTCCATATTGGCATTTGCCTGCTAAGACCCCAGTCTTTTTCAATAAAACTAGCCAAATAAATAATCTTATTAGCAGACTGGAAATCGAGAATACCTTTATTATTGGTCGTGATCCACGACTCAAGGCCATAAGGTCGTGGATAGGGGCAGCCGTTTTCCTGTAAAAATTCGTTACCTGATTCAGGGTGTAAAATAGGTGGAATTGGTGATTGCCACATTGAGCGCCAGAGCAGCGTAGAAAAATTCAGAGGTGGCAGCTCAGCACGAGCAATGACTCTGCCAGCAACCGCACGGAGATGTTGTGCACTATATACAGCTAGAAGTTGATAACGTGGATCAGATGTTAGCATAGCATAAATATCCATCACTACAGTCGTATAGTTAGATAATAGTACATGCTCTAAAATTACAATGCCATAGTATATATTGTGTAACGTAACGACAGGTACAGATTCATGAACGCTCTGGCCTGTTTGCCAGGCTGGCAAAAAGTTGCGGTATATGGCAATACGTAGATATAATCATACAACATCAATGTGCTATGACATGGAGTGTTCACTTTGAAAAAATCAATGTTGCTCTTTTTGCCGCTCATTTATTCATGCAATGTATATGCAAATAAAAATCTCTGCTCTGAAAAAACATCAGCCAACAACGCCTTTAATAATGCCATCTTGGCTCAAGAGTGGTCAGCTAAGAAAACGCCTAAAAAAATCAGCATGCGTATAACCAGCAAGGATGACTATATCTCGGCTGATTCCCAGGTAGAGTTTGATGACTGCGGTACCCTGCTGCATTCACGCGCTAAAAAAACCGTCAGGTCACAAATTAACAAGAGTATTTTAGTGATCCAGTTCAGCAGCACGCTTGATAAAAACCATAGCAACTGGGATTACAGCTCAACATTTAACATGTCTATGATTGAGAATGACAATGCCCGCCATGAGCTGATGGCGCAAGAAATCAGCGGCACCGTGCTCACCGATGGCGGTGGCCGAATCGTCCGTTCGGAAGAGGCATCCGACCTGCTAATCAAGCAAAAGCACCAGTCAAGCAAGGCGGTAACAACATATTTAGCCGATGACGCCGGGAGGCTGTCCAAGACAAAACGCGTTAGTACGCTGGGCAATGACAGTGGCAACACCGTTTATAGTTATGGCGCTAAAAATCTTTTAATAAGAACAAAATCAGGTACAACCACCGCAGATTTTACTTATGATAATGACGATAGAGAGTTAACCAGCAAAGAAGTGATGAAGTCCTTCACCACAGAAACGACCACAACCACCTGTAAAAGCTGGAATAAGTTTGGAAGATGTATTAATGCTCAGCAAAATATTTCAATTTTGATTAAAGACGTGAAGAAAAACCGGGATAACGTCTACGACCACGTTGCAGAAATAAAGTATGACTATGTTTACTAGATTGTTATCGGGGGAATAGTTTCCCCCAATGATCTGCGGCTAGCTCAAGACGCAGAAACAATCCCGGCGGCGGCAAACCGCTCCCTCAAAAGCTGCGTTTCGCCACCAGATAGGCGCCCGCCACCAACAGCAGGGCGCCGAACAGCGCCGGCAGATTCTCGCGCAGCGCCGCCGGGCCGGCGCGGTAGACGTCCACCAGCAGCCCCATGCACAGCTGGCTGGCGACCAGGATCGAGATGGTGGCCGCCGCCCCCAGTTTTTGGTAGCCCAGGATACCGGCAAACACGAACAGCGATCCCAGCAGCCCCGGCAGCAGCATCCACCACCTGGCGGCGCCGGTCACTTCCGCCACCGCGCCGAGGCCGTTTTTGGCCAGCAGCAACCCCACCAGCAGCAGTAAACCGACGCTGGAGTTGATCACCAGCGTGATAAGGATGGTCGAGACGCTTTCGGTAATGCGCACCATCAGCAGATTCTGCACCACCAGTCCCATTCCCGCCGCGATCAGCAGCAATAGCATATTCATCGCCCTGCCTCCCGGGATCAGCGCGCCGGCGGCGTGGCCCGCTCGTCGAGCGTCAGCTGCAGGAAGGTCAGATCCAGCCATTGGCCGAATTTGGCGCCCACCTGCTCCATACGCCCTACCTCATGGAATCCCTGCGCCAGATGCAGCTGAATGGAGGCCTGATTGCCGGATTCGATGCCGGCCACCATCACGTGCTTGCCGATCTCCCGCGCCCGTGCGATCAGGGCGATCAACAGCGCTTTGCCAATCCCTTCACCGCGATGCGCCTGATGGACATACACCGAGTGTTCTACGGTATGGCGATAGCCGTCCCAGGCGCGCCAGTCGCCGAACGACGCGTAGCCGATCGCCTCGTCCGCGCCGTTCACCGCCACCAGCACCGGGTAGCCCGCCGCCTGCCGTTCGCCGATCCACGCCGCGCGATTGGCCGCATCCACCGTTTGTTCATTCCAGATGGCGGTGCTGTTCAACACCGCGTCGTTATAGATGGCGGCAATCGCCGCGCTATCGTTGAGCGTCGCATTTCGTATAATCATGGTTTACCCCGGCCAATTGTCCACTATAATACTACGATATGAATATTAAATTAGACAATCTAAATCAGCTGATCGGCGCACGCATTCGCATTGAACGCGAGGCGCGCCACTGGTCGCTGTCCGATCTGGCTGAGCAGGCGGGCGTTTCACGGGCGATGGTTCATAAGATCGAGCGCGGCGAGAGCAGCCCGACGGCGATGCTGCTGGGCAGGCTGGCGGGGGCGTTCGGCCTCAGCATGTCCAAGCTGATCGCCCGGGCGGAAACTCAGGAAGGCCGGCTGCTGCGCCGGGAAGATCAACCGATCTGGGTCGATCCGGAGAGCGGCTACGTGCGGCGCCACGTTTCGCCGCGCACCGATCTGCCGCTCGATCTGGTGCGTATCGAACTGCCGGCCGGCGCGACGATCCCGATGCCGGCTTCGGTGTATGCCTTCAAGCGCCAGCTGATCTGGGTCTTATCCGGCGAGTTGGTCTTTGTGGAAGGTGACGCGCGCCATGACATGGCCGAGGGAGACTGCCTGGAGCTCGGCCCGCCGGCGGACTGCCGTTTTGAAAACCAGAGCGACCAACCGTGCGTGTATATGGTGGCGGTGCTGAGCGCCGCCTGACGCCCCGCCCGCGCTAGCCCTGCGTCGGCCGGTTATAGCCGGCGCGGAAAAACTTCTCCGCCAGCCGGCTGTCGCCGCCGGAAAAGAACTCGCTCATCGGCTCACTGCCGAGGCCATAGGCGCGACTCAGCTGCCCGGCTTCGAACGCCGCCCGGTTTTCGTCGCCGCAGCGCTGCGCCAAATGGTGCGCATAGCCGAGCACAAAGCCGCGCTTATAGTCGGAGCAAAAGCGCGACAGCTCCGCCTCCGGCTTCAGGTTCTCCGCCTTTAGCCCCGCCAACAGCCCTTTGCCAAAATGGTCACCCACGGTTTCCTCCTCATTACGCCATCGCTATATAATAAAATATACAGCGAATAAGCGAACGAGAACATACTCCCTAAGTTTTACTCGCCGCATAAAAAAGGCCCGCCAAGCGGGCCTGAGGGAAAGCGGGCAATCACAGCGTGAAATTCAGCCCTTCGCTGACGGTCTTGCCCAGCGGCAGACGGCCCGACGGCGCCTCTTTTTCCTGCAGGAAATCCGGCAGGCGGGCCTTGTCGCCCGGCTTGCCGATCGCCACCATGGCGTGCACCGCATAGTCGTCCGGCAGCTGCAGCGCCGCCTTAATCTTGTCGTGGTGAATGCCGCTCATGCAGTGGGTCAACCAGCCTTTCAGGTGCGCCTGATGCGCCAGGCTGGCCCAGGCGGCGCCGGTGTCGAACGCGTGGGTCGGGTTGTCCACCAGCCGTTCGCCGTTCAGGCTGGTGGTTTTGGAGACGATCACCACCAGCGCCGAAGCGTGCTGCGCCCAGCCGCGGTTGAAGTCGATCAGGAATTCCAGGTAGTTCTCCCAGCTGTCGGAACCGTGCTTACTGTAGGCAAAGCGCCACGGCTGAATGTTGTAGGCCGATGGCGACCAGCGCGCCGCTTCAAAAAAGCTCAGCAGCGTTTGATCGTCGATGGCGTCGTTGGCCATCGCGCGCGGCGACCAGCGCTCGATAAATTGCGCATCAATCGGGTAATCGGAGGTTCTTGGCTGGCTCATGATAGGTTCTCGCAGTGAAGTAAAAACAAAAGTTCGCTGATATTCCCACAGCTTAGAACGATAAAACTTTTATTTCGTGCCATTGCCCTGCGGCAGCTCCTGCTGCAGCCAGGCGAGAAACGCCCTGACCGGCGGATGCCGCTCGCGCCCCGGCGCGCACAGCACGCTATAGGCGGCGCCCGGTACGCGCACCTCCGGCCGGTACGCCACCAACAGACCGTTGTCCACCATATCGGACACCATCACCGAACTGGCGAGCACCAGCCCCTGCCCGGCCACCGCTGCCTGCAGGGCGTAATGCTCCTCGTGATAGCTGCGCATCGCCGCATGGCGCTGCCACCAGTCTACGCCGGCGGCCCGGCACCAGTCGCGCCAGCCGCTGTCGTACAGCGCCGAATCCCCCCACTTGACGGTGATCAGCACCGGGTTTTCCGGCTCGGCGGCGGCCAGATCCGGCGCGGCGTAGACGCCAAAGCTTTCCTCCAGCCGCGCCGTCTGATGCAGCGCGGGATACTGCGCACGGCTGTAACGCACCGCCACGTCCACGCTGGCGTCCTGCTGCAGATCGATCACCTCGGCACAGGCCTCCAGGCGCACCAGATAGTGTGGGTACGCCTGGTAGAAACGCCCCAGGCGCGGCACCAGCCACAGCGCCGCGAAAGAGTGCGTGACCGAGACGCACAGCGACCCGGTGCTGGGCTGCGGCCGCAGGCCCTCGAGCGTGGCGGCGATGTCCAGCAGCGCGCCGTGCACCCCGGCAAACAGCGTTTCTCCCTTCGGCGTCAGCCGCACGCCGCGCGGCACCCGCTCGAACAGCGCAAACCCCAACTGCTGTTCCAGCGCTTTGATCTGGTGCGAAATCGCCGTCGGCGTCACCGTCAGCTCGGCCGCCGCCAGCTTGAAGCTGCGCAGGCGAGCGGCGGATTCAAAGGTGCGTAATGCGTTGACGGGCAGCGTGGCGAACATGGCGAAGCCTCTTGAGATGAGTTGAAATCATCCTGGCAGAAAAGCCGTCATTTGTCGCCTGCCGCCACTTGTTTCTAGAGTAGGGCTCAATTCACTTGATACCGAGGAACATGACATGAATACAACTCATCAATCCAAGCGTCTGGTGGTGCTGGTCGGCAGCCCGCGCCGCGACGGCAACAGCGCCACGCTGGCGCAGGCGATCCTGGCGGGCGCCGCCGAAGCCGGCACGTCCGCCAGCCTGCATTTTCTCGATGATTACCTGAGCGGTTTTCTGAGCGATGAACGCCACACGCCACCGCCGGCCGATCGCTACGCCGAGCTGTTCCTGGAGCACTTCCTGCCGGCCGATGGCGCGGTATTCTGCACGCCGATTTACTGGTACGGCATGTCGGCGCAAACCAAAGCCTTTTTCGATCGCTCGTTCAGCTTCTATTCCAACGCCTACCCTCAGGCGGAACAGGTGCACCAGCGCATGAGCGGCAAGCGTATCGGGCTGGCGGTAGCGTCGGAAGAGACCTACCCCGGCGCGGCGCTGGGCATCGTGCATCAGATCCAGGAGTTCAGCCGCTACACCCATTCCGCATTCGTCGGCGTGGTGCACGGCGCCGGCAACCAGCGCGGCGAGATCGCCCGCGATCCGCGCAATCCGCTGCAGGCCGCCCGCGAACTGGGGCGCGAGTTCTTCACTCGCCCCTATTCGGATTATCAGATGGACAGCCCGCGCAGTACGCAGGTCTGGGAGGAGTAAGCGCGGCGCCCGGCAGCAATTGCAAACATAACGTTAGCATCTGTCGCAATCTGTTGCGGGCCATTGGCCCGCCGTTGCCGCGCTTGTATGATACGACGCGGCGCCAGACGGTGGCCGCCGATCTCAAGCGGAAGCGAACTGCAATGTCTAAACAGTGGAAAATAGCGGCGGCCAACGCCGGTTTACGTCTCTATACCCGCATCGCGGGCAATTTCCGGCCCGCAGCGAGCTTCGATCCGCAGCAATCCTTTGAACGCATCGTGATTTTCTCCACCAGCGCCCTCGGCGATCTGATGTTCAATACGCCCGCCATCCGCGCACTGTGCGAACGCTATCCCGGCGCGCAAATCACGCTGGTCTCCAGCCATAAAAACCGGCAGCTGGTCGAAGGCAGCCCCTGCTTTCATGACGTGATTTACTGGGACCACAAGGCCAAAGACATGTTGGCCGTTATCCGGCGCCTGCGAAAAAACCGGCCACAGCTGGCGGTCATCCTGCACTCGAAGGCGCCTTACGACGTGCTGGTCGCCATCGCCGCCGGTTGCCAATACCTGTTCAAAGACGTTTACGGCAACAAACCGAGCGGCATGGAGCGCTGGCTGACCGGCGTCAGCCACAGCAGCGACGGCCATTTGATTCAGCGCAAGCTGGATATGGTGGGGCAATTGGGGTGCCGTACCGACAATCCTGACATGTTCATCCCGGTCGCTTTTCCCGCGCTGGCGAAACCGGCGGGCAAGATCCTGATCGGCTTTCAGATGGGCGCCTCCGAAACGCTGCGCCGCTGGCCGGTCGATCGCTTTGTTGAGCTGGCGCAACGGCTGCTGGCGCACTCCCCCGACTGTCAGATCGCGTTGATTGGCAGCAAGGCGGAGCGCAGCCTCGAGCGGGAATTTATGGCGGGTTTGAGCGAAGAACAGCAACAGCGGGTGGTAAGCCATATCGGCGCGACCACGTTGCCGCAACTGCTGGCGACGATCGCCAATCTGCAGGTGCTGGTAACCGGCGATACCGGGCCGCTTCACCTCGCCGTGGCGTTGAAAACCGCCACCGTCAGCCTGTTCGTCACCGCTAACCCGCGGCATACCGGCCCCTATCAGGACAGCGAACGGCATCAGGTGATGCACGTGCCGGTTGACAGCGCCGCGCTGAGTGCCGCTGAGCGCCGCCAGCCGCTTAGTATTATCGCGGCGGAACAGGTGTGGGAGAAGACGCTGGCGGCGCTGTCGTCTGCACAGTCCCGATCGGCCGCCGTTTAGGCTGCGACAGCAGCAGCGCCAGCGGCAGCCAAAACAGGTACCAAAACTCCGCCGGATTGGCGATCACAAACATGCCCTGCGAACTGTAGAACACCAGCATAAACAGAAACAGGCCCGCCTCCCAGCGCCGCCCTGCGCGCCAGTGTGCGATGGCGAGCCGCGCGCCATATCCCAGCAGCGCCAGCAGCAACAGGAAACCCACGCAGCCGCCCTTCAGCAACGCGCCGAGGTACAGGCTGTGCGTGGTGTGGTTCAGCTCGCCGGTGTAATTGAGAAAGTTAAGCTGCTTATCAAAGCCGTAGCCGAAGAACGGCGCCTGTTCGATCAGCGCCAGGCTGTGGCGCCAAATGCTGATGCGAACAAAGCTCTGTTGATACAGCTCGCCAAAACGCGTCAGCAACATTTCGCCGATCGCGCTGTAAACGACGGCAAGAACCACAGCCAGCGCGCCGGGCAACAGAAACCACAGCCACCGTCCCGGCCGGTGTCGATAAGGCATCGCCACTACCACCGCGAGCGCCAGTGCGATCAGCGGGCCGCGGCTTTGCGTCAGCACCATGAATGCCAGCAGCGGCGGGATAAAGCACAGCGCCGCTTTTTGCCCGGTATCGCGGAAAATCATCAGGCTCAACAAAATGGCGATGGCGGCGTAACCGGCCAGATCGATCACGTTGCTCGGCCCCGGATTGCGGGCGGTGGTTTCTCGCAGATGATAAATCGACGGGGCGTCGACCAGCGTCAGATACAGGCACAGCGCCGTCATGCCGGCCAGCATCGCCCACTGCAGTTGGTGACGCCGCTCACCGTCGAGCAGCGTCACCAGCCAGGCGAGGTAGAGCAGGATATAGGCGCTGTGGGTCAGGGCCGACGGCATGTCGCCCGGCGTCTCGCCCCACAGCGCGCTGAGGGAATAATAAAGCAAAAACATCAGCGCCAGCCCGCCCCCCCAGCGCGCCTGACGATTGGCCCACAGCTGCCGCCGCAGCGGCGGCCAGGTGAATACGGCGGCCAGCCATAGCAGCGCCGCCAAATGAAACAGGTTGTTGACGCGGGTCTGCCCGCAAAAGATCGCGCTGAAAAACGCGAAGGCTAAAAACAGCGCGCTGCCGAAGCGATAACACCGCTCAGGCTTGCTGAAAGTAAACATTGCCGTCCACCTTCTCGAAGATATCGCTGCCGATAGCGCTGTGCAGGGAGAGGTTTTTTATCGCGATCTGCTGCTTTTTCATGATCGCGCCGGCGTGTCGAAAAGCGGGGATCACCAGCGACTCCACCTTGTCCGCCAGGAACGTGGGCAACCGATCCTGCTCCGTTTCGTAAAAGCGCGGCAGGTGGAAGTTGTTCATGTCCAGCCCGGCGATAAACAGCTGCTTGAAGCCGAGATAGGCGATAATTTGCAGCGCCCAATAGGCCACGGTGCCGGCATCGAAAATGCCGCAGCGGATATCCTGGCTAAAGCCGAGCATGCGGCTCTCGGCGGCAAAAACCACGCCGTTTTCCCGGCAGTAGTGCTCCCACAGCGCGCCGCTGTCGATCCGGGGGCGGTAAATCTTGCAGGCCGCGTCTTCGACGATCGCCAATCGGCAAGCGATCGCCGCCGGGCCAAAGCGATCGAGAATGCGCGCCACGCCGTGCACGGTGGTGAACAGCGTCAGCTCAGGCCGTTGAATGACGTCGCGCACGATCTCTGGGCGGCTGTCGATAAACCCCATGTCCACGATGACGTAGAAGCAAAAATCCACCTGCCGATGCAGAAAATAGGCGCCGTTGACCCCGATGGCGGGCATGGCGGGAATATTTTCGAAGCGCAGCGCCTTCACCGACGGGCCGGTAGCCGTCAGCAGCACCTCCCCCCGGCAGCTGCTGCGCAGTTCGCTCAGCGGGACGATCGGCACCGGCCGGTGCTTGTACCATAAGGCGGCGATTTCACCGCCTTCGCCGCGCGCGATCTTCACGTAGGGCCAGAGGTTTTCGTTATGCCGATAAGGGCGCGCGTGGGAATAGCGGTAGACCTGCTTAAAAAAAGAGCCCATGGTGGCGATGTCCTATCCAGAGTGCGTGACGATACCTACAGAGGCATCTTTCTGTATGCTCAGAATTTAAAAACGTGTCAGCACTGGCCAGGCCGCACAGCGAGTATCTAAATATTCGTTTAATGAGGCAATTTTTGTAATTTGAATTATTAGTCAGCGTATCGACAAAAGATATGTCGAAGTGTTAATTGAATGAGAAACTGTTGCAGTGCGTAAAAATAACGTGAGTGGCAGCGGCACCGCCGCTTGGCATTGATGGGGTTTTGTTATAACGTATCACAACTTCAGCCAAAGGAAGACGACGATGAAAATCCAGCTGTCGCTGCTGTTTCTCAGCCTGCTGGCCGGCAAGGCCGCGGCGTTTCAGTCAAAAGTGCCCGAACCGCGCCCGGAACAGGCGCGCGCGGCGGAACAAAACATCGAAAATCTGTTTTACGGCTTTCACGCCATGGATGCCCAGCCGGTGAACATCGGCAGCTGCGCGGCGGTGCCGGTAGCGGGATGCCAATGCGCGTTCTGCACCCAGCTGCGGCAGGCCGGGCGCTGAGTATGATTTAAATCACCAGCAACTCATCGAGCAATGCCGGGTTACGCTCAATCAGCAGCAGAAGTTTCAGTGCCGACCCCGAGGGTATGCGGCGTTCCTGCTCCCAGCTTTGCACCAGTCCCACGCTGGCCCCCACAGCCTTGGCAAACTCCGCCTGCTTCATCCCACGGGATTTGCGCAGCAGCTTGACGTCTGGAATAGCATGACGGTGAACATGCTCGGATTTTGGCGTCATCTTACCCTTTTCGATCGCCACCATTTCGTTCATACTGCTGACCAAATCGTCGAAAAGTTCTTTTTTCATAATGCTTTAATTCCTTCGTCACGCCATTTCGCCATCGTTAATCAAGTTGTTGAACGATGGATCTCAATATCGCCTTTTCCTGTCCGGATAAATCATCCTTTTCATTTTTACGGTATATCAACAATAAATAGACTCGGCCGCTGGGCGCCGTCAGATAATAAATCACTCTTACGCCGCCGCGTTTTCCCTTTCCGTCCAGCCCCCAGCGTATCTTTTTGCATCCGCCCGTGTGGCTGATCGTATCCCCTTCATGATGGTTCAACAGCAAATAGCTTTGGAAAGCCTGAAAGTCATCATCCTTCATCAATTCAGCCCGCTTTCGGCTGAAAACGGTCGTTTCGATAAACTCCAGATAGTCCATTATCATCGCCTCCTGCGATCGTTCCCTCCAGCCTACTCGTACAGGGTACGATAATCAAGGGGGTTCACCCCAGCTCATACTGCACGATCAGCTGCCCTTTCTTCATCTTTACGCCGGTGATCGCAATTGCCCCCACCTCCGCCAGCGTGGCGACATGGGTGCCGCCGCAGCCGTAGGCGGGCAGTTCGCCGAAACCGACCTGGCGCATCCCCTCCACCGCCTGTTGGCGGCGGGGTAAATCGGCGGCGATCAAGCGCGCCAGCTCCGCCTGCAAAAAGTCCGCTTCTACCGTCTGCGCATCCGGCCCTGGCGTAAACGTGATGCGCCCTTCCCCCGGCCAATGATGCGCCTTGACCGGCCGCCAGCCTCGGGTTTCTCCCAGCCAGCCGATCAGATGCCCGCCGGAGTGCCAGCGGGCGTGCAGGCGGCGCTGCGCTTCATCGATTTGCATCGTAACCGGCCCGAGCGGCAGCGACGCGGCGGTAAAGTGCAGCACGGTATCTCCTTGCTGCTGCACCCGCAGCACGGCGACGCCGCCTAACGTCCCCACGTCGGACGGCTGGCCGCCGCCCTGCGGGTGGAACAGCGTGGCGTCGAGCACCACGGCGTAAGCGCCCGCCTCGGCCGGCGCGCAGCTCAACACCTGCGCCTGGCCCTGTACATCGTCGCTGTAGTAATAACGTCGTTCGGTCATCATTTTTCTCCTCGGTTCGAAGAGCCATTATATTCATGTCATAATCGAGGGATAATCCGCCGCAATTACAATGGACCTTTGCGTCATGAGCACAAATCTTTCTTACGCCCTGTTGCCCGAAATGGCCGTTTTCGTTCAGGTGGTAGAGAGCGGCAGCTTTTCCGCCGCCGCCCGTAAACTGGGCACCTCGCCTTCCGCCGTCAGCCGCAGCGTGGCGAAGCTCGAGCAGGCGCTGGCACTGCAGCTGCTGCACCGCACCACCCGCAAACTGCGGCTGAGCGAAAGCGGCGAAGAGGCGTTTGCGCACTGCCGCACCCTGCTGGCGGCGGCCGACGCGGTCATGGCGATCGGCGGGCGCGGCGCCGTGGAGCCCGAGGGGCTGGTCAGCGTCAGCGTGCCCAAGGCGGTGGGCCGCTTCGTGCTGCATCCGCACATGCCGGAGTTCCTGCGCCGCTACCCGAAGGTGGACGTGAGGCTGAGGCTGGAAGATCGCTACATGGATTTGATCGACGATCGGGTCGATCTGGCGCTGCGCATCACCGATCGCCCGTCGCCCGGGTTGATCGGCCGCCAGTTGATGAGAATAGACCATCTGCTGTGCGCCACGCCGCACTACCTGGCGCAGCACGGCACGCCGCAGCACCCGCACGATCTGGCGGCGCACAGCTGCATCTATCTGGGCGAAACGCCGAGCGACGCGCAATGGAAGTTCCGCCGCAGCGGCAAAACGGTGACGGTCAACGTGCGCGGCCGCTACGCCGCCAACCACACCGGCGTGCGGCTGGACGCGGTGAAACAGCATATTGGCATCGGCAGCCTGCCGTATTTTACCGCCCGCCAGGCGCTCGACGACGGCGAGATCGTGCAGGTGTTGCCGGAATGGGATTTCCTCAGCAGCTATCACGGCGGCCTGTGGTTACTCTACGCGCCTAACCAGTATCTGCCGCCCAAACTGCGGGTGTTTATCGACTATCTCGTCGCCTGCCTGGCGCAGGAGCCACAGCTAAAGCGCCTTGCGTAGCGTGATGTTGATGCGGTGCGGCCCCACCAGCGAGTGGTAGCCTTCCTTGACCGGCAGGATGCCGTGAAAACAGAGCCGCGCCGGGCCGCCCCATACCACCACGTCGCCGTGCGCCAAGGGGATGCGCCGCGCCCGGTCGCTGCGTTGCAGCCCGCCGAACTGAAACACCGCCGGCAGCCCGAGCGACACCGAGACGATCGGCGCACCGAAGTCGTGCTCGTCTTTATCCTGATGCAGCGACAGCTTGCTGCCCGGATCGTAACGGTTCATCAGGCAAGAATCCGGCACGAAGGGGCCGAAGCCCGCCTGCTGCGCGGCTTCGTCCGCCAGCGCCATCAGGATGGGGGGAATGGCCGGCCAGCGTTTACCGCTGCGCGCGTCGCGTTCCGAATAGCGGTAACCGCGGCTGTCGCTGGTCCAGCCGTTGCCGCACCAGCTCATCGCCACCGACATCACGTGCCCGCCGGGGGTGGTCAAATGCCGCCACGGCACCTGGGCGACGACGCCCTGCACCGCCGCCAGCAGTTCCGGCCCGTGATCGCGCACGAAGCCGTGCATCACCACCGCGCCGGGGGCGATCTCTTCGCGCCACGGCGGCGGCAGCGCGTCTTCAAAAAGATCGATTGTCATCGCCAAAGCCTGTATGAATACACAGTAATCATTGTAACCCGCCGCCGCCGATTGTCCAGCGCCCGGCAACGCCATTGTCGTTGGCGGCAAATTTCTCTACAGTAGCCGCCATAAAATCAATCACTCACCAGGAATGCGTGTGATTAAGGGCATCACTCTTTCGGTCGTCGCCTCCATCTTGTTCGGCGCGATGTATTACTTCACCTCTACCCTCACCCCGCTGAACGGCGAGCAGGTCTACGGCTGGCGCACGCTGCTGACGCTGCCGTTCCTGACGCTGTTTATGGCGCTGTCCGGCGATTGGCGCAAAGTGGGCGACACGCTGGCCTGGCTCGGCCAACGGCCGCAGCGCCTGCTGGGCCTGCTGCTCACCTCGGCGCTGTTGGGGGTGCAGCTGTGGCTGTTCCTGTGGGCGCCGCTGCACGGCAAGGCGCTCGACGTGTCGCTCGGCTATTTTTTGCTGCCGCTGACCATGGTGCTGGCGGGCCGTTTGATCTACCGCGATCGGCTGTCGCTGCTGCAAAAGCTGGCGGTGGCGTGCGCCATGGTGGGGGTGGGCAATGAGCTGTATCAGGCGGGCGGCGTCTCGTGGCCGACGCTGGTGGTGGCGCTGGGCTATCCGCTCTACTTTATTTTGCGGCGGCGTTTCGGCACCGACAATCTCGGCGGGCTGTGGTGCGAGCTGGCGCTGATGCTGCCGGCGGCGGCCTGGTTCGCCTTCGGCGACGGCGGCGCAGCGGCGCTGCAGATCAATGCCGAGCTGTATTGGCGCATTCCGCTGCTCGGCGTCATCAGCGCCGTGGCGCTGGTGTGTTACATCCTTGCCAGCCGCCTGTTGCCGTTCAGCCTGTTCGGCCTGCTGAGCTATGTGGAACCGGTGCTGCTGGTGATCGTCGCGCTGCTGCTCGGCGAAAGCATCGGCCAAAGCGAATGGCCGACCTATCTGGCGATCTGGCTGGCGGTGCTGCTGCTCGCGGCGGAAGGCGCGCAGCACCTGCTGCGCCGCCAGCGGGTCTGACTCAGGCGGCCAGCGTGGCGCCGCCGTCGATCACGATGTCCTGCATGGTGATGTGGCTGGCCAAATCGGAGGCCAGGAACAACACCGCGTTGGCGATCTCATCCGGGCGGGCGATTTTGCCCAGCGGGATCCCCAGCTTGAACATCTCGGGGAAGCCGGCGATGGTGCGTTGCTGCGCGTCGTCGGTCTGCCACATGCCGCGCTGCATCGGCGTGTCGGTCGAGCCCGGCGACACCAGATTGCAGCGCACGCCGAACGGCGCCATCTCCAACCCCACACAGTGGTTCAGGCTGGTCAGCGCCGCCTTGGAGGCGCAGTAGGCCGCCATCTGCGCGCGCGGCACGTGCGCGGCGTTGGAGCCGATGCTGACGATCGCCCCGCTGCGCTGCGCCTTGAAGTGCGGCAGCACGGCGCGGAACAGGTAAAACGCTCCCGAGGCGTTGACGTTGATGCACTGATGCCAGTCATCCACGCTCAGATCTTCGGTATTGCCCATGCGCAGAATGCCGGCGGCGTTGACCAACACGTCCAGTCGCGGGTTCTCCGCCAGCTGTTGGCGGCACACCGCCTCCACCTGCTCCGGCCGGCTGATGTCCAGCGTCACGCAAGGGTAAGGCAGATCCGGGTTGGCGAACTCGCGGTCAAATCCCACCACCTCGGCGCCCTGCGTCAAAAAATGCCGGGCGATCTGCTCGCCGATGCCGCGCGCCGCGCCGGTCACCCACACGCGTTTGCCGGTGAAATCCATTTGAATGCTCATGCGCACACCGCCATCCGGGCACGCTGCCGGGTCATGTTGTTGTTCATCGTTGTCTCCTGCGAAAGCGTATGACGCGGCGCGCACTGCGCCGCAAAGAGGCCTACAGCGCGCCGCTGTTCAGGCCGAAAGCGTTGAGCATGGTGCCCAGTTTGGCGGCGGTTTCCATCCACTCGGACTGCGGTGTCGAAGCGGCGACGATGCCCGCGCCGGCGAACAGCCGCACCCGGTTGCCGCGCAGCAGGCCGCTGCGGATGACGATCGCCCACTCGCCGTCGCCGTTGGCGTCGCACCAGCCGACGATGCCGCTGAACAGGCCGCGATCGTGCGGTTCCAGATCGGCGATCAGTTGGCGGGCGCTCTCGGTCGGGAAGCCGCACAGCGCCGGCGTCGGATGCAGCAGGCAGGCCAGCTGCATCACGTTGAGATTCGGGTTCAGCAGCTCACCTCGAATGCGGGTGGACAGGTGCCACATGGTGCCGGTGCTGAGCAGCGACGGGCCGCTGGGCACGCTCAGGCTGGCGCACAATGGCGCCAGGTGGCGGCGAATGTCGTCGATCACCAGCTTGTGTTCGTATTTGTCTTTGGTCGAGCGCATCAGGCGCTCGCTGCCGAGGCGATCCTGCTGCGGATCGTCCTGACGGCGCGCCGAGCCCGCCAGCGGATTGGTGTGGATCTCGCCGCCCTGCTTGCGGATCAGCAGTTCCGGGCTGGCGCCGATCAGCACGCCGCCATCTGCCAGCGGCAGGGAAAAGTGGTAACCGCTCGGGTTCTGCACCATCAGGTTATTGAGGATCTGGTGGCCCGCCACCGGCTGCTCCAGCTCAATGTCGAGGATGCGCGACAGCACCGCCTTGTCCAGCTTGCCCTGTTTAAAGCGGCTGACCGCTTCCGCCACCGCATGCTTGAAGCGCGGCTCGTCCGGAATGCTGGTGCAGGCGGCCAGGCGATGCGGCTGTTGCAGCATCGGGCGCGCGGCGCGGGTAAAGCTGTCGTTGGCGACAAACTGGCAGTTTTCAGGCACGTACAGGCTGGAAGGCCGGCGCGTATCGAACGGAATGGCGCCCACCACCACCGGCGTCTCCTGGCCGGCGGCTTTGGCGCGCGCCAGTGCCTGGCGGATATGCTGCGCCAGCGCGCTGCCTTCCTGCTCACCGCCGAACGCCGGCGTCTCGATACGCTCGAACACGCCATCGGCGGAGAGGGAACGGAATTCGGACCGGTACAAAAAGGTCGATTGTTCGGCGTACACAAACCCGGGGAAGGTTTGGTTTTCTGTCGTCAGTGTCGCCACTAGACCACTCCTTTGTTGCGCCTTACCAATGATAATGTTTATGCGAATAATTATCATTAGCTATAAAAGGAGGATAAATTACACCGGATCCCCACCGTGGGTCAATCTCCGATGAATGAATCTTTCCGCCCGCTGCGGCAAATCCGCGTTACGGCAAAGTAAGAAATAACACACTGTTATTATTGTGTTTTAGCAGAAAATAAAAGTCGTGACATCGTCACCTTCACGCCAAAAACGCCCGTTAAACCGGCGGCCGGCGGGGCAATTTGGCGTCAACGTCTTAAGCAGCGCTAATACAAACGTCTGCCGCTGCATATCCACGGCGACCATGCGCGCATCGAGAAAATCGAAGTAACAGCGCACCTGCGGATAAAGCGCCTTGAACAGGCTCTCTTTGGCGGAAAACGTCAGCGTCAGCAGTTCATTGAACGGCAGCGCCTCGCGCAGCAACGCCTCGCGCTCCGCCGGGGAAACGATCGCCCCCCACAGCTCCTCCGCCCGCACGTCGGAGAGCAGCGTCTCCACATCCAGCCCCACGCCGCCCAGCCCGCTCTCGCGGTGCACGGCGCACAGCGCGGTATCCGAATTATGGCTCAGCGCCCCGGCGATGCCCGGCGGCCACTGCGGCGCACGATCTTCGCCGCGCGCCAGCGTGAAGTCGGCAAAACCGAGCGGCGCCAACAGTTGCCGCGCCAGAACACGCCCGGCCAGATACTCCGCGCGGCGCTTCGGCACCGCACGCGCCAGATGATCCGGCAGCGCAAAGCCCGCCTCGGGAAAACGCTCGTCGCGATACTCCGCCAGCGCAAAATGGCAGCGCGCCACCTGGCCTGGATAGCCGTCCGGCGTGAAAAATTCGATACTGCGGATAAAAGTGGGCAACGGCGGTATCCATGATAAACAGGCAGGCTGATGATGTTAGCCCCCGAAACGGCCTGCAACAATGACCCTGGGCAAAATAAATGGCGTTAAGGCCTGCGTGGCGGCGCGTTAGCCGGGATGGGGAGAGGCCTCTCCCCCGCGCGCGGGAGAGAGGCTGGGCATTACAAGATGCCTTTCATGGTCTTTTCGAAATCGCTCCAGGCGCAGAAGCCGTCTTTGTCGATCGGGCAGCCTTTCAGCGCCAGCGTTACTCGCTGCGGCGGGGTTTGCAGCGTCAGCGGCGTCGCCTTGCGCAGCTGTTCGGTGGACTGATAGACGTACTCGATCTTCAGCAATTCACGGTCGTTCTGCGCGTCGCGCCAGCGCTGGAACACCAGTTTGCCGCCGATCGGCGTTTTCTCGTATTGCTGCGGCAGCTGATACGGCTGGAACTGCATGGCCGACAGCAGCGAGGCAATATTGGAATCGTGGCCGACCAGCACCGTCAGCTTCGGCGCGTCCGGTTTGCGCTCGCCGAGCAGCGCGTTGTTGATGTAGGTCAGCAGCGGCTTGGCGACGTTCTGCGCCACCACCGGCGAGGTGAACAGCGAGTCCTGATAGCCGTCTTTCAGCTGTGCCAGCTGCTGCCACTGGTGCGGGGTGGCGATTTTGCCCCAGGCCACCTCTTTCATCGGGAAACCTTCGTAATACTGCAGCATAAAGGCGTCCACCAGCGAGTTGCCCACCCGCAGCGGGCCGGAGACGCCCGGCTCTTTGCCCGGCACCGCGCTCATCACGCTGGCTTCTTTGGTCAGATCACAGTGTTTGTCGGTCTTGCAGGCGGCGGAATCCTTGTAGTCGATGATCTTCGCCAGCTGTTGGTAAGAGGCGTCCAGCTTCAGCGAGCCCAGCGCGGCGTTCATCGCCGCCAGCGCCTGCTGGTTAAAGGCCTCGCTGGTGTCGGTGATGATCGGGTTGAAGGTCGGATCCATCTCGCCCATCTTGTCCTGATGGTGCACGCTGACGTCGCAGCCGGGGAACGCGCCGTTGCTGAAGAACTGCGCGGTGGCCACCGTGCGCTGCAGGCTGTTGGCGTAGACGTACACGCTGCCGGCGGTCGGGCAGCCCTCTTGCGGCAACAGGCCGGTCTGCTTCAGCCAGGCGTTGAAGTAGTGCCCCATATACACTTCCAGCACCCCGCCCTTGGTGGTCAGCTGGCCGCCCGGCGTTTCCCAGGCCGGCCAGGCCTTCGGCGTAGACTGCGCCAGCACGCTGCCGTTGTTGGCCAGCGGCGCGCGCAGGTTATGGCGGCTCATGACCAGCACCTGTTCCAGCTGATAACCGCCGGCTTCCGCCAGCGCGCTCCCGGTGAATAACAAAGGCAGGCACAGCAATAGCGTTTTTTTTCTCATCCGCAGAGGCTCCCGGAAAATGATTATTTTTAAGGTGTTAGCGTTTGCCCGAGTATGATGGCGGGGTTAGTGTGACAAGTGTGTGACAGGGTTCACGGGAAAGGATCGTAACCGCGGCCACCGGGCGGTGGCCGCGTGGCTTCAACTCAGTACCACAGGCTCATGATCGGCCAGCCGATCAGCAGCAGCGCGGCGATATACACCACGCCGAGAATACCGCCCAGGCGCCAGTAGTCTTTCGACTTCACGTAGCCGCAGCCGTAGATGATCACCCCCGGGCCGGTGGCGTACGGCGTCAGCACGCCCATGATACCGATCGACAGCACCAGCAGCATCGACAGCTGCTCCATCGGCACGCCCGGCAACCCTTTGCCGACCGCCAGGATCACCGGCAGCATGGTGGCGGTGTGCGCCGACAGGCTGGCGAACAGGTAGTGGGCGAAGTAGAACACCAGCACCAGCGCCACCACCGTCATGTTCGGCGAGAAGCCGTCCAAGTGGGTGCTCATGGTCTGGGCGAACCAGTCGATAAAGCCGGAACGCGTCAGGCCGTTGGCCATCACCACCAGCGTCGCCAGGTTAACCAGCGTGTTCCAGGCGCTGGAATATTTGGTGATCTCTTTCCACGACACCACGTGCAGCGCCAGCATCAGCGACACCGCCAGCAGACACACCGCGGTGGCGTCCAGCATTTTGCCGCCGAACACCCACAGGCACAGGCTAAGCAGCACCAGGCCGATCAGGGTGTATTCCTTGCGCGTCAGCTTGCCCATTTCCCCCAGCGCGGTATCCGCCCAGGCGGCCACTTCGCTGCTGTGGGTCACGCCCGGTTTGTACAGGTAGTAGGAGATCAGCGGCGCGATGATCAACAGCAGCAGGCCGACCGGCAGGAACGCCAGGAACCACTGCATCCAGCTGATGTGCACCCCGGCGATCTTGCCGACGAACTCGATGCCCAGCACGTTCGGCGCGGCGCCGGTGACGAACATCGAGGAGCTGATGCTGGTACCGACCACCATCATCCACATCAGGTAACCGCCGATGCGGCGTGAAGAGGGATCGTTGGGGAAGGAATCGAACAGCGGCGGCAGGTTTTTCACCACCGGGAATACCGTGCCGCCGGTGCGCGCGGTGTTGGACGGCGTGAACGGCGCCAGCAGGATATCGATGATCACCACCGCATAGCCCAGCGTCAGCGTGCGCTTGCCCATGAACTTCACCAGGAACAGCGCGATGCGCCGCCCCAGCCCGGTGGCCTCGTAGCCCAGCGCGAAGATAAAGGCGCCGAACACCAGCCAGACGGTGGTGCTGGAGAAGCCCGCCAGCCCCCATTTCAGCGCCTCTTTACCGGCCTTGAAGCCCGGCTCCGCCAGCTCCTGCGCGCCGAACAGCACCCAGTTGGCGCTCAGCACGCTGACGGTCACTGCGATAAAGCTGATGGCGGTGGCCGGGATCGGCTCCAGAATCATGCCGACGATCATCGCCACGAAGATGGCGAAGTAGTGCCAGGCCTGCGGCGGCATGCCGTCGGGCACCGGTATCAATAACAGGATCGCGAGCACCGCCAGCGGCGCTATCGCTTTCCAGATCTTTTCCTGGGTTTGGGACATAGGGACTCTCCTGAAGGCTTGGTTATTATTCTTGGGCACCCAGCTGCGCCAGCAGCCAGGTCACTATCAACAGGTCGGCGCTGCCGCCGGGGCTGAGGTTGCGAGCGATGCAGTCGGCATCGAAGCGCCGCAGGCGCGCCAGACCCGCCTCCCCCGCCGAACCGCCCTGCGCCAGCAGCAAGGCCGCCCGGCGCCGCAGCCAGCGCAGCCCGTGCAGGCCGCCGCGCGAGGCGACGTTGGTGTCGTTGTTGTGGGCCATCAGCCACAGCAGGCTGTCCAGCAGCGCCCGCTGTTCGTCGCCATCGGCGGTCAGCCGTTGCCGATACAGCGGCAGCGCGCCGTCAATGACCAGCCGGAAACCGGCCTCCGCCTCGCCGCGTGCGCCGCTCAACCCGTGCGCGGCGAACAGCCGCTGGCCGGCGGTCTGCCCTGCGTTGTTGCGCCGCAGTTCGCGATCCACCAGCCCCCGGCACATCGCCGCCACCTCGGCGCACAGTGCTTCGGCGCCGATGGCGCGGCCCTGCTGCTGCAGGCGGCCGAAGGCGGTGCACAGCAACCCGAGCGAGAACACGCTGCCCTTGTGGGTGTTAATGCCGCCGGTGGCGCGGAACATCTGGTTTTCGCAGGCCAGGCCGAGCGGCCGCAGCCGCGCCAGCTGCTGCTCTGCCGGCAAAGCGGCGTCCTCGCGCCCGCGTTGGATAAAGCGCGGCAGCCACACGCCGATGGCGCGGGCGCTGCGATAGAAGTGCCCGAGATCCATGTCGCGGTGGGCGCCAGTGTTATGGCGATCCACCAGCCCCGGCTTGGGCGTGAGGTTGACTTCCACCAGCAGCGCGCGGAAAGCGGCGCGGGCGAAATCGCAGGCCGGTTCGGCACGGTGGGCGGGCAGGTTAATCGGCAGAGATCGCATCGTTGAACATCCTTTCCATTTCATGCAGCAGCTGCTCGCTGCTGTGCCGCCGCTGGCGGGCGCAGATCTTGGCCGGTTGGCCGCACAGCAGGCAGCGCCGTTCCGGCAGGCCGATGTCGCGGCGCGACAAAATGCGCCCCTGCGTATCCAGCACGTCGATATCCCACAGCCGGCCGATCGGGCGGCTCACCTCCAGCTGCATGGCGCAGTCCTTCACCCGCTGGGCATCGGCGCGCAGCGCGACAAACCCTTCGCAGCCGGTGGAGAGCGCCAGCGCCTCGGCCTGCGGGCTGGGCCAACCCTGTTCGGCGCACAGTCGCAGCAGCGCCGCCCACCCCAGGTTGAAGATGCCGCGCGTCAGCGCGCTGTCCTTCACCGGGCCGGGCACCACCAGCGTCAGCACCAGCAGCGTGCACTCGTGCTGCGCCAGCCACGCCTGCTGGCGCGCCTGACGGCATTCGCGGCTGGTGAGTAGCTCCGGCAGGCTGACCGCGCGTTCAGCAGCCAGTTGGGGATCGACGGCGGCCATCGCTTACTCCGCCACCTGATGCACCACGTCGATCACCGAGCCGTCGCGGTAGCGCACCACCGCCACCACCTTGTCGGTAAAGGCGATCGGCTGCGGTTCGCCGGTCAGCTGCAGCGCACGGGCGCGCAGCCAGTCGATGCTCACCACCTCGAGGCCGGCCTCCCGCAGACGCTGCGCCAGCTCCGGCCGCGCCGGGTTGACGGCGATGCCGTGGTCGGTCACCAGAATGTCGATGCTGGAGCCCGGCGTGACGCAGGTAGTCACCTGCTCCACCAGCGTCGGGATGCGCCCGCGCACCAACGGCGCAACGATGATCGCCAGCCGCGCGGCGGCGGCGGTGTCGCAGTGGCCACCGGACGCGCCGCGCAGCACGCCGTCGGAGCCGGTCAGCACGTTAACGTTGAAGCCGGTGTCGATTTCCAGCGCGCTCAGCACCACCACGTCGAGCCGATCAACAGAGGCGCCCTTGGAGCTGAAGTTGGCGTACTGGTTGGCGCTGATTTCGATATGGCGCGGGTTGCGCGCCAGCGAAGTCGCCGCCGCCCGATCGAAGCTCTGCACGTCCAGCAGCTTGCCGATCAGCCCTTTCTCGTGCAGATCCACCATGGTCGAGGTGATGCCGCCGAGGGCGAACGCGGCGCGAATGCCGCGGGCGCGCATCTTGTCCTCCAGGAACCGGGTCACCGCCAGCGAAGCGCCGCCGGTGCCGGTTTGCAGCGAGAAGCCTTCGGTGAAGTAGCCGGAACCGGCGATCACCTCGGCGGCGCGGCGGGCGATCAGCAGCTCGCGCGGGTTCGAAGTCATGCGCGTGGCGTCGGCGCCGATCTTGTCGGCGTCGCCCACCCGCTCCAGCTGCACGATCAGATCCACCCGATCCTGCGCCAGGCTGGCGGGATGACGCGGATACGGCACCAGCTGCTCGGTCAGCAGCACCACGGTGCCCGCCGCCTCGGCGTCCACCCGCGCATAGCCGAGCGAGCCGCAGCAGGCTTCACCGCTGTAACCGTTGGCGTTGCCGAACTCATCGCAGGCCGGCACGCCGAGGAAGGCCACGTCTATCTTCAGCTCGCCGGATTCGATCAGGTTGACCCGGCCGCCGTGCGAGTGAATTTGTACCGGCTCCGCCAGCAGGCCGCGCGAAACCGCGTCCGCCAGCGGGCCGCGCAGCCCGGAGGTGTAAATGCGGCTCACCACACCGTGGCGGATATGCTCAACCAACGGCGCATGGCAGTCGGTCAGCGAGCTGGACGCCAGCGTCAGGTTGCGGAACCCCATCGCCGCCAGCGTCTCCATCACCTGGTTGAGGGTCAAATCGCCGCCGCGAAACGCATGGTGGAAGGAAATGGTCATGCCGTCCTGCAGCCCGCTGCGGCGCACCGCTTCCTGCAAGGAGTCGCACAGCTTGAGATCGCGCGGTTTGCGCGCCTGCAGATTGGCTTTGGACACGTCCTGATAGCCCGGCAGATCCGCCGGGTTGGCGAAGGTCATCAATCGTTGTTGGCGGTTCATCATGCTTCCTCCCCGTGCTGCGCCGGTTCTTCCCGTAAGCCGGACAGCGCGGCGCGCTCCAGCACCAGCCGGGCGCGTTCAATCACCGGGCTGTCGACCATTTTTCCATTGAGCGACACCACGCCGCGCCCTTCCCGCTCCGCCGCTTCGGCGGCGTCCACCACCCGCTGCGCGTGCGCCACCTCTTTGGCGGTCGGCGCGTACAGGTTGTGCAGCAGCTCAATCTGGCGCGGGTTGATCAGCGATTTGCCGTCGAAGCCGAGCTGTTTGATCAGCGCCGCTTCCTGCAGGAAGCCGGCTTCGTTATTGGCGTCGGAATAGACGGTGTCGAACGCCTGAATGCCGGCGGCGCGCGCCGCCTGCAGCAGCGAACAACGAGCGAACAGCAGCTCGATGCCCTCCGGCGAGCGTTCGGTGCGCAGGTTGCGCACGTAGTCTTCCGCCCCCAGCGCGATGCCGATAAGCCGCGGCGAAGCATGCGCGATCGCCACCGCATTGGTGATGCCCTGCGCCGATTCGATCGCCGCCAACAGCCCGGTGCTGCCGACCGGCCGGCCGCAGGCCGCTTCGATGGCGGCAATCTCGCGTTCCATGTCGACAACGTCCTGCGCGCTGTCGGTCTTCGGCAGGCGCACGATGTCCGCGCCGCCGCGCACCACCGCCTGCAGGTCCGCCAGGCCGTAGGCGGAGTCGAGCGCATTGACGCGCACGATGGTTTCCACCTCCTGGTACAGCGGGTGCTGCAGCGCGTGGTACACCAGCCGGCGCGCCGCGTCTTTTTCACGCAGGATCACCGAGTCTTCCAGATCGAACATCAGCGCATCGGCCTGGTAGATAAAGGCGTTGCTGACCATCGCCGCGTTGGCGCCGGGGACGAACAACATGCTGCGGCGCAGCCGGGTTTTATTCAGCGTTTTCATCTTTCGCCTCCCACGGCAGCTGGCCGCCCTCGCAGGCCCGCATCAGCGCGGTTTCCAGCCGGGCGCGCAGCACGCAGTCCAGCGCCCCCTTGTCGTCGACGATCACCTGCACCGGCTCCACCTCATAGCGCTGCAGCACCTCCAGCAGGGTGTGGCGGATCGCCGCGCCGAACTGTTTTTCCACGCTGCTGGCGATCAACAGATCGTGCTGCGGCCCCTCGGCGGGCGCGATGCGCACCATGACATCGCTGGATTCCAGCGTGCCGGCCATTGCTTCTCGGATAATTTTCATCATTCACCTGATTGTGCGGACTCAAAAGGATGCGGGGCCGCCTTGGCCCGGCGCTGCGTTTGCAGATCCTGCAGGTAGTACAGGGTATCCGGCGGCACCAGCGGCGCGGCGGCGTGGAAGTCCCCCGCCGCCAGCAGCTTGCGCACCCAGGAGGCGGAGATCGCCGTGCCCTGATATTGCAAACGCTCGATTTCCACCAGCGCGATCGGCGGGCTGGGCAACGCCGGCGTTTCCAGCCAGTAGCGCATGTCGCGGTTATATTTCGCGGTCACCGCGCAAAACGGCTCGTTGCCGACGAAGCGGTGGGTAATGCCCAGCGCGGGCGCCAGATACTGGCGGAAGATCTTCAGATCGATTTCGGTGTAACAGTCATCGGCCACGCCCTGATCCTTGATGAAGTAACAGGGGAAGGTGGCGCGCGAGATCACGTACTGCGAGCCTTCGTGTACCGTGAGGTTGGGGATATCGGCGGTGCCGGCCAGCACCAGCCGGCGGCGGTCTTCATAGCTGAAGCGCGAGGTGTTTTCCTTCACTAAAAACAGGTGCAGCCAGTCGCAGCGTTTGGCCGCCTGACGCACCAGATACTGATGCCCGCGGGTGAAGGGATTGGCGTTCATCACGATGCTGCCGATGGTGTCGCCCGGCCGGCGCTGGCTCGCCAGCTGGGCGGCGTAGCGCTTCAGGCGGCACGGGCTGTTTTCCATCAGCACCACGATGCCCGGCACGGTGGCGATCGGGTAGAAACCGCATTGGCGGAACAGCGGCTCGTTCTGCACCTTGGTGTAGATAAACAGCTGAGTGTGGTGGCGCTCGTAGGCCAGGTTCACCAGCTCGGTCGCCAGCGCCAGCGCCAACCCTTCGCCGCGCATCAGCGGGCTGATGGCGACGCATTTGATAATATTGTCGGCGATGCCGCCGCAGGCGACCAATTTGTCGTGCTGGGTAACGGTAATAAATATTTCAACCGTGGTGTCGATATTCAGATCGTTACTGCGCAAGAAGGCGCTTATTTCCGAAATCGCTTTATGATCCGATCGCTTTACCCGATTAAATACGGCATCGCCTAACATAACACGCTCTCTGGGTTAACTGGCAAACAACAAATTAAATACAAAAAGGCATTTTAATTAACATCAACAAAGGTAATTAAAACCTTAAAAACCATGAAGATAAACGCCGTCTCGCGTTCGATAAATCAATGGTAAACAGAAAAAAAACGCCGATTATTGACCTATTTCACAAACCGATTCCGGTTAATAAGTTATTTAATGTTCTTTATTTGCTTAATTAATCTTATGGTGTTTATTATTGAGATAATCTTTATTTAGCGCCGCAATTTACTTACATTCATTTAGCATCTTGATTGCAATAGTAGGTTTCATTATGGAATGGCTGAACATCCTGATCGTTGAAGACGAAACGCCGCTGGCGGAAATGCACGCGGAGTTTATCCGCCAGAACGGCGGCTGCCGCCAGATTTGGCTGGCCGGCACCCTGGCGCAGGCGCGCGCCATGACCGAGCGCTTCAAGCCGGACCTGATCCTGCTGGACAACTTTCTGCCCGACGGCCAGGGCATCACCCTGCTGCGCGAACTGACGCTGAGCGGATATCGCGGCGGCATCGTGTTCATCACCGCCGCCAGCGACATGGCCACCGTGGCCGAGGCGTTGCGTTACGGCGTGTTCGACTACCTGATCAAACCGCTGGCCTATGACCGGCTGAGCCAGACATTGCAGCGCTTCAGCCAGCGCCGCGAAGCGTTGAAGGACAAAGCGCGCCTCAACCAGCGCCGCATCGACGAGATGTTCAACACCTACGCCCGCGGCGAACAGCAGGCGGCGCTGCCCGCCGGCATCGACGAGCTGACGCTGGGCAAGGTCCGCGCGCTGTTTGCCGAACCCGCCGCGCGCCACACCGCTGAAAGCGTTGCGCAAAAAATGGGGCTCAGCCGCACCACCGCGCGCCGTTATCTGGAGTTTTGCACCGCCGCGCAGCAGCTGCGCGCCGAGATCATTTACGGCAAGGTCGGCCGCCCACAGCGGATCTACCGCGCCGGCGAACCGCATTAACGGTTATTTGATCGCCCTTGCAAGGTTGCGTGTAACCGCTTTACTTTTTATGCGCCGGTCAGCATCTTGGTGAACATCACCTAGCCGACTGGACGATCGCCGATGCCCGCTGCGCCCCTTGCTTCCCTGACCGAGATCCTCGCCCGCCGTGACTGGCAAAACCCGGCCTGCACCCACTACCGCCGGCTGGACGCCCACCCGCCGTTCGCCAGCTGGCGCACGGTGGAAGACGCGCGCGACGATGCCCCCAGCGCCAGCCGCCGATCGCTGAACGGTGAGTGGCGCTTCAGCTATTTCCCGCGCCCAGAGGCGGCGCCGGAAGGCTGGCTGCAGCAGGATTTACCGGACGCCGCCCCGCTGGCGGTGCCGGGCAACTGGCAGCTCGCCGGCTACGATGCGCCGATCTATACCAACGTGCGCTACCCGTTCCCGGTCGATCCGCCGCGCGTGCCGGAAGACAACCCAACCGGCTGCTACTCGCGCACCTTCAGCGTCGATCCGGCCTGGCTGGCCGCCGGCCAGACGCGCGTCATCTTCGACGGCGTCAACTCGGCGTTCTATTTGTGGTGCAACGGCCACTGGGTCGGCTATTCGCAGGACAGCCGCCTGCCGGCGGAGTTCGATCTCAGCCCGTGGCTGCAGCCGGGAGAAAACCGGCTGGCGGTGATGGTGCTGCGCTGGTGCGACGGCAGCTATCTCGAAGATCAGGACATGTGGCGTATGAGCGGCATCTTCCGCGACGTCAGCCTGCTGCACAAACCCGCCGCGCACCTGAGCGATGTGCGCATCACCACGCCGCTGCATGACCGCTTTACCCGCGGCGAACTGGTGGTGACGGCGCGCGCCAGCCGGCCCGGCCCGCTGCAAGTGCAGGTTCAGCTGTGGCGCGATGGCGCACGGGTGGCCGAACGCACCCAGCCGCTCGGCAGCGAGATCGTGGACGAGCGCGGCGCCTATAACGATCGCGTCACGCTGCGCCTGCCGGTAGAACGCCCGGCGCTGTGGAGCGCCGAAACGCCCGCGCTGTATCGCGCCACCGTCACCCTGCTCTCACCCGAGGGGGAGGTCATCGAGGTGGAGGCCTATGACGTCGGCTTCCGCCAGGTAGAAATCAGCGGCGGGTTGCTGAAGCTCAACGGGCAGCCGCTGCTGATCCGCGGCGTTAACCGCCACGAGCATCACCCGCGCCACGGCCAGGTGATGGACGAGGCGACGATGCGCCACGACATCCTGCTGATGAAGCAGCACAACTTCAACGCGGTGCGCTGCTCGCACTATCCCAACCACCCGCTGTGGTATCGGCTGTGCGACCGCTATGGGCTGTACGTGGTGGACGAAGCCAATATCGAGACCCACGGCATGCAGCCGATGAACCGCCTGGCTGACGATCCGCTGTGGCTGCCGGCGATGAGCGAGCGCGTCACCCGCATGGTGCAGCGCGATCGCAACCACTCCTGCATCATTATCTGGTCGCTGGGCAACGAGTCCGGCCACGGCGTGAACCACGACGCGCTGTACCGCTGGGTGAAAAGCCAGGATCCGACCCGCCCGGTGCAATATGAAGGCGGCGGCGCCGACACCGCCGCTACCGACATCATCTGCCCGATGTATGCCAGAGTGGATCAGGATCAGCCGTTCCCGGCGGTGCCCAAATGGGCGATCGGCAAGTGGATCGGCCTGCCGGAGGAACAGCGGCCGCTGATCCTGTGCGAATACGCCCATGCGATGGGCAACAGCTTCGGCGGCTTTGAGCGTTACTGGCGCGCGTTCCACCACTATCCGCGCCTGCAGGGCGGCTTTGTCTGGGACTGGGTCGATCAGGCGCTGATCAGTCGCGACGCCCAGGGCGAAGAGTACTGGGCCTACGGCGGCGACTTCGGCGATACCCCCAACGATCGCCAGTTCTGCCTGAACGGGCTGGTGTTCGCGGATCGCACCCCGCACCCGGCGCTGTTCGAAGCGCAGCGGGCGCAGCAGCTGTTCCGCTTCACCTTAGACGCCGCCGCGCTGACGCTGACCGTCACCAGCGATTACCTGTTCCGCCACACCGACAACGAGCAGCTCAACTGGCGGCTGGAGCTGGACGGCGTGGAGCGCGCCAGCGGCAGCTTCGATCTGGCGCTGCCGCCGCAGGGCAGCGCTCGCTTCACCCTGCTCGATCGCCTGCCGATGCTGCATCAGCCCGGCGAGCTGTGGCTGAACGTGGAGGTGGTGCAGCCGCAGGCCACCGACTGGTCCGAAGCGCACCACCGCTGCGCCTGGGATCAGTGGCGGGTGCCGCGCGCGCTGCATCCCGCGCCGCCGCCGCCGCAGGGCGTGCCGCCCACGCTGATTGAAGACGATCAGGGGCTGACCCTCACCCACAGCGACCAGCGCTGGCGCTTCGAGCGCAGCAGCGGCCACCTGACGCAGTGGTGGCAGAATGAGCAGCCGCAGCTGCTGACGCCGCTGCGCGACGGCTTTGCGCGCGCGCCGATCGATAACGACATCGGCGTCAGCGAGGCGGACCATATCGATCCCAACGCCTGGGTCGAACGCTGGAAGCTGGCGGGCCTGTACCGGCTGGAGGAACGCTGCACGCGGCTGCAGGCCGATGCGCTGCAAAACGGCGTGCGGGTGGTGAGCGAACACCAGTTCGGCGTGGACGGACAGATTTTGCTGCTTAGCCGCAAACAGTGGCTGTTCGATGCGCTGGGCGCGGTGAACGTGAGCGTGGAGGTCGAGGTGGCCGATACTCTGCCGCCACCGGCGCGCATCGGCCTGCACTGCCAACTGGCGACGGTGCAACCGCAGGCGGAATGGCTGGGCCTGGGCCCGCACGAGAACTACCCGGATCGCCGCCTGGCCGCGCAGCACGGGCGCTGGCGCCTGCCACTGGAGGATCTGCACACGCCGTATATTTTCCCCGGCGAGAACGGCCTGCGCTGCGACACCCGCAGCCTGCGCTACGGCGGCTGGCGCATCGACGGCCGCTTCCACTTCTCGCTCAGCCGCTACGGCCTGCAACAGCTGATGGCCTGCAGCCACCAGCACCTGCTGCAGCCGGAAGCGGGCACCTGGCTGCATCTGGACGGCTTCCACATGGGGGTGGGCGGCGACGATTCCTGGAGCCCGAGCGTGCACCGGGATTACCTGCTCACCGCCGGCGTTTACCGCTATCAGCTGCGCCTGCTTCGGGCGCCCGAGAGCTAAATCTGCCAAAAAACTCAACGGGTTGCGCATTCTGTAAGCAAACAGTCACAGAATGTGTAATCCGCCTTTGACATGCCGACGGCGCCTCGCTATTATTCGCCCCGTTCAAACGATTCCTCTGTAGTTCAGTCGGTAGAACGGCGGACTGTTAATCCGTATGTCACTGGTTCGAGTCCAGTCAGAGGAGCCATATTTAGAGAAGCCCGCTCAGGGAAACCTGAGCGGGCTTTTTGCTGTTGGGCGGTCATCATCGATGATCCCCTGCACTCTCCCTACCCGAAACCGTTCAGCCATCCGTTGAACGGGTGAGTTTCTCCCATTGTTCAATTTCCTTGCCTAACGCCTCGAGCTTTTGCCGCACCAAACTTAATGCGTCACTGCCTAACAACAGATGCGTGGGTGGATTCCGGCTCTCGATCAATGCCAGCATGGCGTGAGCCGCCTTCACGGGATCGCCCAGTTGCTTGCCGCTTTTTTCCTGACGCGCCTGACGAACAGGTTCAAATAACGCGTCATAGTCCGGGAGACAGCGAGGGCTGCGTACCATTGAACGCCCGGCCCAGTCCGTCCGAAACGAGCCCGGCGCCACGGCGGTCACGTGTAGGTTGAACGGGGCAAGCTCTTTACTTAAAGTTTCTGATATCCCTTCCAGTGCAAATTTGCTGCCGCAGTAATAGCTGATACCGGGCAAGGTAATGAAACTGCCCATTGAGGTGATATTGATAATGTGGCCGCGACGGCGCTGGCGCATGCCCGGCAGCACGGCTTTGATCATCGCCACCGCGCCAAACACATTGACCTCAAACTGGCGGCGCAGCTCTGCAAGCGGGGATTCTTCCAGAATGCCTTCGTGGCCATAACCGGCATTGTTCACCAGCACATCTATCGGGCCGACGGCGGACTCTATCTCTCCAACCACCTCATCAATACGCTCAACGTCCGTGACATCAAGCAGATAGCCAAAAGCCCGCTGCGTATCGAGCTCGCTGAAAGCCTGCAGTGCTCCGCTGTTGCGCACCGTTCCTACAACCCGATGCCCTACGGCGAGGGCTTCCCGCGCCAGCGCCTGGCCAAAGCCACTGCTGACGCCGGTGATTAAAATCGTTTTTGCAGATGCCATAAAAAGAACTCCCATGAACCATGAAGGTTGCATGGTATTCTCTGTTCTGCCGCATTTTTAGGCCATATCTTCTCTTTTTCTTGCCTGATTTTATGAGGTGGTGGGATGTCCGACATGATTGCCCTGATGAATAGACTTGCGGTGCAAGAGGGATACAACCTCACTGCCCTGCCTGATGTGCGAATTTTGCGTTCCGATCGCCCGCTTGCCAGAACGCCGGTGCTTTACGATCCGGGGATCGTGATCGTCTGCCAGGGCAGCAAACGCGGCTATTTCGGTCAACAGACCTATTTATATGATGAGCAGCACTACCTGGCGGTTTCGGTGCCGGTGCCGTTTGTGATGGAAACCGACGCGTCGGCAGCACATCCGCTGCTGGCGATTTATATGCATCTGGATTTTCAGCTTGCCGCGGAACTGATGCTGCAGATTGAACAGCATGGCGCCCCGCATCCTCCCGTCGCGCCGCAAAGCATGATGTCGAGCCCCATGGACGGCGCGGTAAAAATGGCCGTACTTCGCTTACTTGAAGTCCTGGCTAACCCGCTTGAGGCGGCAATCCTCGGCCCGGCGCGGGTGCGTGAGCTTTATTTTCGCGTGCTGACAGGCGCACAGGGCAACGCAATGCGTGCCGCGCTGGCCTTGCAGGGCCAGTTTGGCAAAATCGGTAAAGCGTTGCAGCACATCCATGCCGCTTACGCGGAGCCGTTAACGCTGACGCAGCTGGCGATGAGGGCCGGCATGAGCGTGCCGACCTTTCATAGCCATTTCAAGGCGATAACGCAGATGCCGCCGATGCAGTATGTGAAATCGGTACGCCTGCACCAGGCACGGATGCTGATGGTGCGCCAACAAATCACCGCCGCCGCCGCGAGTTACGCCGTTGGCTATGAAAGCCCATCGCAATTTAACCGCGAATTCAAGCGTCTGTTTGGCCTGCCACCGGCAGAGGAGATAAAGCGTATGCAGCATCACTTCGCCATTCCGCCCGCGCAGCCTGCCTCGGTATTTGTTTCATCGCACTGAGGCTTATTTGGTCAGGCGAACGATAGTTCGCTTCTGGCGCCAGGCGGATCGGCACTTGGGGAGAAAATCCACTATGAGCGAGAGCGGACATCAAAGTATTAAAGCAAAGAACAACATCTTCAGGTGATAAATAAATTTGACTGAAATAACGTACTTACCGACCCGAAGGCCGGTAATTGTTAACACGGATAACGGTTACCATGCGTAGGCTTCAGGGGCTTCCCCACCCGGTCCCGGCCAGATGGTATCCAGTCTTTTGAGCGTATCGCCTGAAAGGGACAACGTCAGGGCATTGAGATTCTGACGAAGCTGTTCAGCTGTGCGCGGACCACTGAGCACAGCGGTAACCACGGGATTCTGCAACAGCCAGGCCAACGCGACGTCTGAGGGCACCTCCCCCAGCTCATCACACAGCGTTTCCCAGGCCTCCAGTTGCGGCCGCAAGCGATTGATTTGTGCCTGCAGCTGCGGTGTTGCCCGGCGGCCATCGGCAATTTTTTTCAGCACGCCACCCAGCATCCCCATCCCGACCGGGCTCCAGGGGATCAGGCCAATGCCGTAATGGCGCAGTGCCGGAATGACTTCAAGCTCAACCGTGCGCTGGGTCAGGTTGTAAAGGCTCTGTTCCGATGCCAGCCCCAGCAGGTTGCGCGCATCAGCCGTGCACTGTGCGGTGGCAATATCCCAGCCGGCAAAGTTACTGCTGCCCACGTAGCTGATTTTACCCTCACGGATCAGCTGTTCCATGGCCTGCCAGATCTCCTCCCAGGGGGTGTTCCGGTCGATATGGTGCATCTGGTAGAGATCGATATGGTCCGTTTTCAGTCTTTTCAGACTGGCCTCACAGGCCCGGCGAATATGGTAAGCGGACAGGTATTTGTCATTCGGGCCCGTGTCCATCGGCTGGTAAACTTTCGTGGCCAGCACGATTCGATCACGCTGGCCACTGCGCGCCAACCAGTTACCGATGATCTCTTCGGATGTCCCGTACCCCTTTGCCATATCCGGCGACTGCGGTCCGCCATAGACGTCGGCGGTATCGAAAAAGTTGATACCCGCATCCACGGCTTCATCCATGATCCTGAAGCTGGCCGGCTCATCCGTCAGCTCACCGAAATTCATGGTACCGAGACCGATGCGGCTCACCCGCAGACCGGTACGACCCAGATGTTTATAGTTCATGTCAGATGCTCCTTAACTGAACGTGTTATTGCAGGTTCTTACGGAAAAAGTCTGTCAGTTTGTCAAAAGGGATCACGTCGGTACGATCATAGAGATCGACATGCCCTGCGCCCGGTACGACATAAAGCTCTTTAGGCTGACCGGCGCGTTTGAATGCATCCTCGCTGAACTCTTTTGAGTGAGCCCGATCGCCGGTGATAAACAGCATCGGACGCGGTGAAATGGTTTCAATATCGTTGAACGGATAGAAGTTCATAAACTTGCCGATACTGCTCAACATCGGTTTCGTCGTCAGTGCTTCTTTCTCACCCTTCGGGGTGTAACCACCGCGTTCGGTGCGGTAGAAATCAAAAAACTCACGCTGAATATCCGGCGTTGAAGCGTCCAGTGTATTCACGGTACCGGGAATGTAGGCCGTCTCGCCTCCCTGAAACTCTGCTAAACGCTGCTCTGTGGCTGACCGGATAAAGGCCTTTCGTTGTTCCGGCGTCTGGGAATGGTTGAGGCCGTTGCGAAATGCAGCCCCCATGTCATACATGCTGACGGTGGCAATGGCTTTCATACGCGGGTCAATCTTGGCAGCACTGATAACAAAACTTCCGCTGCCGCAGATACCTAATACACCGATACTATCCGGATCGACAAACGGCTGTGTGCTTAGATAATCAACCGCCGCGCTGAAATCATCTGTGTAGATTTCCGGTGAAATCAGGTGCCCCGGTTTGCCCTCGCTTTCGCCCCAGAAAGAGAGATCGATAGCCAGCGTGACAAACCCCTGCTCCGCCAGCTTCTGCGCATAAAGATTCGAACTCTGTTCCTTAACGGCTCCCATCGGGTGACCCACGACGATCGCCGGGTGTCGGGTATTCTGGTTCATCTTTTTCGGGATAAACAGGTTGCCGACCACGGCCATCTGATACTGGTTTTTAAAGGTGACTTTTTGCTGCGTCACCTTATCGCTTTTATAAAAATTATCGGCCCCACGGGACATATCCGCCGCAGAGGAAGCAAATGCACTGATCAACAGCCCCAGCGCTAACGTAAATTTTTTCATGATGGTCTCCTTATCATTAAGCCAGGGTGGCGTTATCCGAATGACAGACGCCGCAGTACGCGATATTAATCTGCACATCATGGGCACCGGGGGCGCGACGGGTGATATCCATCGGCTCCAGCGGCAGTGTGCCCGCATGGGCACCGTAAGCTTTAACTGTCATGGCATTACTCCTGGGTTTATGAATGGTCTGCGGCAGAAGTGTCTGCCCGCGAGGTCAGAAAGATCAGTACGGTTGCGATAATCAGCATCGCGGCGCTGGCCAGGAAGGTGCTCTGGTAGCCGTGATGGTCGAAAAGCAGGCCGCCCACCGTCGAACCGAGAGCAATGGACAGCTGCACCATCGCCACCATCAGTCCGCCGCCCGCTTCGGCATTCTGAGGGAAGGTACGCGGAACCCATGCCCACCATCCCACCGGTGCGGCAGTGGAAATCAGCCCCCACAGCCCAAGCAGCGCCGTCACGATGGCTACCTGACTGCCGAAGGCAATCAGTGCCAGCGCGGTGATGGCCATCAGTACCGGGATGGCCATCAGGGTCGGGTAGAACCCGCGTTTTAACACCCGGCCAATCAGCGTAGTGCCGATGAAACCCGCGACACCAATAACCAGCAGGACCAGGGTCACCGTTGCGGCATCCACCCGCGTCACCGTCTCAAGGAAAGGCCGAATGTAGGTAAAGAGCGTGAATTGCCCCATAAAGAAGATCCCCACACCCAGCATGCCCAGCGTGACCACCCGGCGACGAAACAGCGTGAAAACGTTGCGGGAAGCCGCCGCCTGACGGGTGACCGACATGGAAGGCAGACTGAGTAATTGCCAAACAAACGCGATGATGGCGACCGGCACTAGGCAGAAGAAGGCGCCCCGCCAGCCAACAACCGATCCGAGCCAGCTGCCCAGAGGGGCAGCCACGACGGTAGCCAAAGCATTGCCGCTGTTGAAAATAGCCAGCGCCAGCGGAACACGATGCACCGGGACCAGACGCATTGCCGTCGCGGCCGACATCGACCAGAACCCGCCGACCACAATGCCAATCAGGGCCCTGCCCGCCATATAGGTCAGGTAATTGGGTGCCATCGCAATAACAGCACCGGAAATTGCCATAATGCAGGTCAGGCCGAGCAGCAGCGTTTTCCGGTTAAGCGTGCCTGCCAGCACGGAAATAAACAGGCTGGTTACCACTGCAAATGCCCCGGAAATGGCGATGCCCTGTCCGGCCATGCCTTCGGTGACACGAAGGGTCTGCGCCATCGGTGTCAGCAGGCTGACCGGCATGAATTCGGAGGCGATCAGGGCGAAGACGCACAGCGTCATGGCAAAGACACCACTCCAGTGCGCAGGCTGTTTCCCGCTTCCGGTGTTTTTTTTTCTGTTTTCGTCTGTCTTATTACTCATTCAGGGATTTCTTTTCAGTAGATAACATGAAGTCTGTGCCCCGCGCTGCAGGAAGAGCTGAAACGGCATACGGGGACGGGTTAAGAGGGATAATCGCGGTACGGAAGGTGCTGCGGGTCAGTTGGCGACCCTGATCTGCACCGCAAGAGGTCCGTGGCGCTGCAGGAGCGGCAGTCCGGAATCCACTTTCCCTAACGGGATCAGTGAACGGGCGTAAGCCCTGCCCCGGGCAAAAATCGCCAGGTTGCCCCAGGGCGCGTAGTAAGTGATATCTCCGGCTTCCGGCGTCATGCCGTCCGGTGCCTGCACCGTGGAAAGCCTGCGCGGCAGGTCGCTTATACGCTCAATATCGTCATAGTCTTCCAGCGTCAGGCTGAGGGGAAGCAAAGACGCAAAGTCCCGGCCTGTCGGCGTATCAAAGAGGGTGGCGGTGGCGGTTTCTCCCTCCACAATGATCTCAATTTTCATAAGCGTCTCCTGCGCCACTCCCCGGTCGTTCTCACCCGCCATAGCGGACTGCGTGACGAAAAGCAGGCCGGCAAGGAGCAGCAGTGATGTTCTGCAGTAAGCGTTTTGCATAAGGGTTAGCGTTGACTTTTTCATCGCATTATTGTTACCAATATGCAGCGGGTTAACTAGCTAATGAATACTTAATACCCTTATAAGTAAAATTTATAAATGGACCGGAAACGAGCATGGCCAGACGCAATCTCAACGACTTACTCTCTTTCGTCACCGTGGCGCGTGAGGGCAGCTTTACGCGCGCTGCCGCCCAGCTCGGCGTGACCCAGCCCGCACTGAGCCAGGCGATTTCCGGGCTGGAAGAACGGATGCAAATCCGCCTGCTGACAAGGACCACGCGCAGTGTGTCAGTGACGGCTGCCGGGGAGCGACTGCTGCAGTCTGTGGGCCATCGTATTGATGAGATTGAAGCCGAGCTGGACATGCTGACGGCACTGCGTGATAAACCTGCGGGGACCGTCCGTATTACATGTGGACCTAATGTTCTGAAGACCACGCTGCTGCCAAAGCTGACACCACTGTTACGCGAATATCCTGATATTCATATTGAGTTTGATGCCAACCACGGGTTCCGGGATATCGTTGCGGATCGTTTTGATGCCGGCGTGCGGCTCGGAGACACTATCGACAAAGATATGATAGCCGTACCCATTGGCCCGAAACTGCGCATGGCGGCTGTAGCTTCCCCTGAGTATTTTGCCCGGTGCGCCGCCCCTCAGACGCCACGCGATCTGATGCAACACTGCTGTATTAATGAGCGCATGGTTCAATCGGGGAAAATTTACGCCTGGGAGTTTGAGCAGGAAAACGGTAAATTTCACGTTCGGGTTGAAGGGCAAATGACGTTTAATACATCGGAACACGTCGTTGACGCAGCTCTTGCCGGACTAGGCATTGCCTTTTTACCTGAAGAGGAGTTCGGCACACATCTGCAGGAAGGAAAACTGATCCGCGTGCTTGAAGAATGGTGCCGTCCTTTTCCCGGCTACTATCTTTATTATCCCAGCCGTAAACAGCCTTCCCCAGCGTTTTCACTCGTTGTGGATGCGTTGCGTATTAACCGGAAAATTTAACGCTGAATTATCGGGCCAATATTTCAAGAACGGACGTGAACGTCCGCTTCTGGCACGCAACGGACAGGCTACGTGGTCATTGGGTCTGCTTTGAGCGAAGTGCAGACTTCGGCGTCAGCAAAATTACGCTCAGTTGACAAAGCTATATGATATAATTTTATCATGCTGAATCGGCGGATAATTCGGTAGAGTAGTACTAAGTATGCGTTACGTTGCTATTAAGAATGAGACAGTAAATTGAAAACAAAACAGTCAAAAATCCCCAAATCAATTTATAGGCCCATGCATGACGACGAGTTTGACCTCTGGGGGGGCCTCTCTTCAAATGACTATGTTGAAGACCTGATGGCAAATCATCGGTACAGCCGTAAAAAAGCCCAGATAGAGGCGTCGAAATCATTTAAAGCAGCCTTGCCAGCGGGTATCAATACTCAAAATAACCATTTTAGAACTTATGAACATGACGGTCAGGCTGCGGGATATCTGTGGTTCAGCCTGGAAGATAACTCAGCCTTTTTGTTAGATATAATGCTTCTCCCAGAATTTCAGGGTAAGGGAATGGGTCGGGATTTTATCCGTGCATTCCTGAATGAGCTGACTCAACAGGGCGCATATGAGGTGGAACTCAGAGTGTCACCGGACAATCAAAGGGCTTTGAAATTATATAAAGAGTTTGGTTTTCGGATAACTGGTTTTGATATGAGTCTTTTGCTAGGATCCGACTGATCAGCAATCCGTTAATCATAATTTTCGGAGACAATCTCGGATAATATCAACTATCGATAGGCAATCTACCACTATATATCTTCACATCATCAATGTCCGCTCCTGGCACAAAACCGACCGCCAGAGTCCCCACTCCAGCATTTCCCCACCCCATTCCACGCCCCAGCAGCGTTGGAGCGAAACCGCCCCCCTGCGTTGCCGTCGGTGTAAATCCGCAAAGCGGCAACAACAATCACCGCCATAACGCCAACGCTTGGCCCCCCCCACCAGCGAAACCCACTCTTTTATCTAAGAAGATTCCTAACCCAGCTGACGGAAATCCCTCCCTGGCGCCAATACGCGGGTTAACCCGCCGATTTACAGCAATAATCCTGTAAAAACAATCGATAAGCGAATTGTTCGCACTCGGCAAGTTGCGTCTATCCTTTCGCTATGGGCGCCTGCCGCCCATCGTTCGCTGCGGTTCGCGGCATGCGCGTTTCTGGCTGTACGGGTTTCGGTTTATTTCATCGCGCGCTTCCATTCATCATGTTGAATTTCACAGCAATCTCTCAGCAACAAGGAGTGTTTATATGGCTTACGTCATTACCGACCGAGAAAAACTGCAAGCGATTTGGGAGGCCGCCAAAGCCGGCGACTGGCCGGCCGTGTATGCCGCCTCCGTCGATGCACTCACCGATCCCAACCATGCCAATCAACCTATTCAGGGCGTGGACATCGCGGTGTATACCTGGATCAAAGGCGCCTATGGCGTGAACTCGAATCAGGGGGCGTTTGCCCATTACATTCGCGACCAAACCAAGCTGCAGTATGAGCTGCGCACCGGGCATGTGCCCGATGACTGGGAAACGCGCATCCAGAATGCCTCCGACAACATCGCCAAGAACTTCGCCAAGACGCTGTTTGGCGTCGATCTGAGCAGCGATCCCAACGCGCCGCTGCCGGATGCCCCGCCAACCAGCGCCAAAGTGCCGGACATTCACGAGGTCGGCCTGATCGACGCCGGCGCGGCGGCGTCCGAGGTGTTCACCGATGCCTCCTCGACCGGAGCCCCCAACTATTCACCCTGGGCCGGCACCACGCTGTTCTCTTATTTA
The DNA here is from genome assembly GCF_016805595.1 of Serratia sp. 4542. Taxonomy (NCBI): domain Bacteria; kingdom Pseudomonadati; phylum Pseudomonadota; class Gammaproteobacteria; order Enterobacterales; family Yersiniaceae; genus Serratia; species Serratia sp. 4542. Next base: position 66,134 of record NZ_RXKV01000010.1, on the reverse strand, counting down.
GGCGACACCTCGTTCTTTACCGAATGGGTGGCCACCAACGGCACCTCGCCTTTTAAGGTCGAAAGCGGCACCTATGATTTGATTGCGGCGGCGCAGGTCTCCATGCAGATGAAAAACCTCAGCTACGTGGTTGAAACGCTGCTAGCGGGCGAAGTGCCCACCTATTTAACCACCCTCGGCATTGGCCACGAGACCATCCGCCTCGCCGCCGAAGCGGCGCGTGATTTCTACACCGAATCCTACGGCAGCAGCGTGACCGGCGGCGGCAGCATCATTCCCGGCAAGCTGGATATCGGCTCGGCGATTTTCAACGACATTGCCGACGTGCTGTCCACGCCGAATCTGTACCGCGTCGGTACGCTGTATGACGACGATTTCACGCTGGCGTTCGGCAATATCGCCGTTAACACCGGCAGCGGCGACGACACCATCAGCGTGCCGCGCGGCTGGCAAAACAATGCCGGCAACTACGGCTGGACGGTTATCGACGGCGGCAGCGGCCATGATACGGTCGATTATTCCAGCCTGTCGCACGGGGTAAACCTGAAGTTTGACGCCCAGGGCAGCTATGGCGGGCGCGGGGTGATCGAGAAAAACGGCATCGGGCTGTATGGCTTTAAGGACGGGCTGTACAACATCGAGGCGGTAAAGCTGACGGACTTTAAGGATAACGTCACCTTTAACGATCGGGTGCTGACGCCGGCCAACGGTCTGGAGGTCAACCTGGGCAAAGGCTCCAGCGAGATTCGCTTCGAGCACGGCTATACCACTGCGCCGGGTGGGAGCGCGCCGCAGGATTATCTCGGCGTGAACCTGAGCATGCTGTCCAACGATGTGCCCTTCCCCAACAGCCTGCTGAATATTCCCGTAAAGCAGACCCACAATATCTACATCGACGACAGCTTCGAGCTGGGCTTTTTACAGGCCTCTTCCCTGTCTATCGATAACCACCTGCTGGCCTTCGGCACCGAAGGCTCAAACAGCAGCTTCTCGCTGAACTACAACGCGCAAACCCATACGCAAGATCTGTCGATATTCATGCAGGGTGAAAGCGCGCTCAATCAGCACGTCGTCAATATCTACAATTGGGCACAAGGCGACTTCGGCATCACGCTGGAGCAGCCGACCATTCAGCTCGTCGGCTTGCAAACCGTTACGCCGCAAGAGCTCGCGGCCGCCTAAGCGAAGCCCGCCGGGTTTACCGGCGGGCTGTTTTCCTTCAGCACGACGGCTCAGGCCCCATCCCGCTCCGCAACCCGCGCCATCAACGCCCCCAACAGCGCCAGATCGACCAGCAACGCCAGCGCGAAACAGCTTCCTCTCGCGCCCAGCGCGGCGTAGGTTTGAATCAGCAACGCGGCAACCACCACGGCCACGATGCTCACCACCGTCGCCAGCCTGCACGCCACGGCGAACGCCGCTTTCTCCCCCACCGCCGTGCGGTAGGCTACGCCCTGCCCCAGGCCGCCGAGGGCGATGCCCGCCAGCAGGGCCGGCCAATCATGGCCGCCGAACAGCATCAGCAGCGTCAATAGCCACCCCGCCGCCGCCAGCAAAAAACCGTAGCGGAGCACAGCCAGCGCAGGCCGCTTCCGCAGCGGCTGCCAGCGGGCCAGCGCGGCGCCGCCGAGAAACGCCAGCGCCAATGCCGTTAGCAGCATCAGCGTTACGCCGATGCCCAGCAGGCTTTCGGTCTTCAGCAGCAAGGCGCCCGCCGCGACCGGCACGCTGAGCGCCAGACCGCTCGCCGCCGTTCCCGTGTGTTCCATGGCGCCCAGGGCGCCGTTGTTGATATAAAGGCTCATCGTTAACTCCCGACATGTGGAAATGATGAAATTAATTCATTCCCCTGTTCACATGTCGCTAGCCTATCTCTTGTATAATCGGTCAGACAAACTCATAGTTTTCAGCCTTAGATGAGAATAACTCAGCCATGAGAAAACCCCGTTTGCCGCCGCTGGGCGCGCTGCGCGCCTTCCACGCCGTGGCCGGCTGCCGCAGCTTCAAGCTGGCCGCCGAGGAGCTGGGCGTCAGCGCGACGGCGGTCAGCCATCAGATCAAGCTGCTGGAATCGGTGCTGGAATGCCGGGTGTGCGAGCGCAGCGCGCAGGGCGTCAGCCTGACCGAGACCGGCGAGATCCTGTATGCCGGCACCCAGCGCGCCTTCGCCGCGCTGGAGCAGTCCGTCGCCCAAATCACCCGCGCCCAGCAGCCGCCGGCGCTGACCGTCACCACCACCTCCAATTTTCTCACCCACTGGCTGGTGCCGCGCCTGGCGGATTTCAAGGCGGAGTTTCCCGCCATCGATCTGCGCCTGCACACCAGCGTCGAGCGGGTCGATCTCAACCAGCGCACCGTGGACGTCGCCATCCGCTACCGCGAAACGCCGGAAAGCGATCTGCACTGCACCCTGCTGCATGAGGATCGCTTTATCGTGGTGGCCAGCCCGGCGCTGGCGCTGGAGCGCAGCGAGGATTTGCAGCGGGTAACGCTGTTTCACGTGGAACATCGGCAGGTGCCCGCCGACGCGCCGACCTGGGAAAACTGGCGGCGGCGCTACGGGCCGGAAGGGTTGAACGTGGAAGCCGGGCTGACCTTCAGCGACGAGACGCATGCGCTGCAGGCGGCGGTGGCGGGCCAGGGGGTGGTGATCGCCAGCCGGCTGCTGGCGCGCGATTTGTTGCAGCGCGGCGTGCTGGCCGCGCCGTTCGAGATGTCGTTACCCGGCGCCAACTATTATCTGGTGACCACCGAAGAAACTGCGCAGCGCCCCGATATCATTGCGCTGCGCGAATGGTTGCTGCGGCAAATGGCGGCGGGCTAACGGCGCTCGGGGGCGATCTCCCCCAGGCGGATCGCCACGCCGATCGCCTGCGCGGTGGTGGCGGCGCCAAGGCGTTGGCGAATGCGGCGCAGGTGGTTTTCCACCGTGCGTTCAGACAGGCCGAGCATCGCGGCGATATCCGCCTGCCGCCGGCCGATGGCGGTCCAGCTCATCACCTCGCGCTCGCGCGCCGACAGCCGGCCCTCTCCCTCGCCGGCCGCCGGTGCGAACAGCCGCCGCGCCGCCTGAAAGGCCGCCGTGCCCACCAGCGACAGCGCCAGCCGCACCGGCGGCGAAGCGTCGATGCGCTCGCCCCCCAGGCTGACGGCGCCCTCCAAACCGGCCGGGCCGAACACCGGGATCTGCACGCCGTGCAGGCCCGCGCCGCGCGGCGTGCGCACAATCCGGTAGCGTTCACCCTGCTGCGCCCGGGTCTTGGTCCAGAAAAACGGCTCGCTGACCCGCAGCATGTGCCGGGTCACCGGGCAGTGCCGCACGTAGGTCAGGGCATCGACGGCCTCGCCGTCGCCGAACCAGTCGCCCTCGACCCAATAGATATGCTCGATCCCCGCCTCCGCCGCGGCGGAAGCGGAAAACAGCACAAAGCGATCGAAGCCGAACGGCGCGGCAAAGGCGCGAACTCGCCCCTGAATGGCGGACAGGGTTCGCTCGTGGTCCATCGCCAGCGCCGTCTGGAAAGCGCGCTGCGCGATCTCGTCGCTCATCGCGCGGCGACGTCGGCCAACAGCGTCTCCGCTGCCAGCTTGCCGAGGTTGTTGGAGGCCAGCGGGCTGTCGCCGGTCAGCAGGCGCCGATCTTTATGCACCTTGCCGGTGATGTCGCCGTTGACGATCTTGACGCCCCGCTCGCGCAGGCGTTCGCCCACCAGCCAGGGCATCGGGCCGGGGATGTAGCCGATGTCGATGTTGGCGCCGGTATCGAGCGAGTCCGGGAACACGCACATCTCATAGCCGCGATAGAGGAAATCCTCTTTGCGCTCGCCGATGCCCGCCGCCAGCAGGCCCGCCGGCCCGTGGCACAGCGAAATCACGTAGCGATCGTTGTCGTGCGCCCAGTGCAGGGTCTTTTTCACCTCTTCGCTGAACGGAATATCATTCAGCACGCCGTGGCCGCCGGGGATGAAAACGCCGAGGTAGTTGCCGCCATCCAGATCCTTCACCACCTCCGTCAGCTTTTTCGGCTGCTTGAGTTGGCTGCGGTACTTCTCATAGGTGGCCTTGACCGCTTCGTCTTCCTGCGGGAACGCCCACATCTCCAGCTTCACCGGATCGCCGGACGGCGTGGCGATGTCGATCTCGAAACCGGCCAGATCCAGGTGATACATCGGCAACAGCATCTCGACCGGGTGGTTGCCGGTGGAGAAGAATTTGCCGTTTTGCATCAGCAGGTAGCGCTCCTGCGAGGCGATCATCAGCACCTTCCACTTGCCGCCGCGATAGGCGTTCGGGTAGCTGGCGCCCGCAAAGTCGGTTTTGGACGAGGTGTACTGGCTGAGGGAGTAAGGCGATGGGAAGAACGCGTTGTCTTCCGCCACATCCGGGGTGGGATTACGATCGTTGGACACTGAATCAGTCATGATTATCTCCATATTCACCGTTACGTTGCCCTTTCAGCTTAAATAACCGCCGGCGGGGCCGCAATGAGGGATATCCCTCAAGCAATCTTTGCAGCCGAAACTCAGGCGAGATTGCGCAGAGCGATAATAAAGGTTTCTTCGCCGGCGCCCTGGTATTCATAGCGGCACTTTCTTACCGGCACCCGAAAATAGCGTTCCAGGATATCTTCCCGCAGCACAGCGCTTTTAACGCCAAACAACGACTGCCGTTTTGTCATCAGTAAACACTTGTCGGAGATGCGTTCGGCGTAATTGAGGAAATGCGTATTCAGCACGATCGTCATCTGCCGCTCTTTGGCGAGGCGCCAGAGCATCTCAATCATTTTTGCCTGATTGTAAAAATCCAGGTTCGACTCCGGCTCATCAAGGATCATGACGTCAGGATCTGCCATCAGCGCCTTGGCGAAATAACACATCTGCAGTTCACCGCCGCTGATCTGATCGATGCTTTTCTGCGCCAACGGGCCGATTTCCAGGGATTGCAGCACCGCCTGCGCCCTGGCGAAATCGTGCTTTCCCGGCCGGGCAAACAGTCCGGCCTGACGAACGCAGCCGAAAGTGACAAAATCGAGTACGCCATAGGAAAAATGTGGCGCCTTCGCCTGCGGCACATAGGCCAGGCGCGCCTCTCGATTATCGACGCGGCCGATCTCGCACCAGCCGGCGCTGGGCCGACACAGGCCCGCAATATTTCTCAGCAGCGTGGTTTTGCCGGCGCCGTTCGGGCCCAGCACGCTGAGGATCTCGCCGCGCTTAAGCTCGAAGCTGACGTTGTCGAAAATGGGCTCCCGCCCTTTGAAACCAAAGGATAGTCGGCTAGCGGTGATCATATCGATTGCCCATAATAAAAAGCGTGGCGAAAAGCGGCGCACCGATCAGCGCGGTCAGGATGCCGATCGGGATTTCTGCGTAGGTGGCGCCTCTGGCGATATTGTCTATCACCAGCAAAAACAACGCCCCGCTCAGCGCCGAGACCGGGATCAGGCGGCCGTGGTTATACCCCAGCACGCTTCTCACCAGATGCGGGATCACCAAGCCGACCCATCCCACCACGCCGGCCAAACTCACCGAGGCGGAAACCAGCAGGGAGGCGGCGATCAGCAGCAGGATCTTCAACCGGGGCGGATTTAGGCCGGCAATGCGCGCCTCGTCGTCCCCCAGCGAGAGAATGTTCATTTTCCACCTGAGCCGATAGATTGTCAGGTAACACGCCGCAAACAGCGGGATTAGCCAATAGACCTGCGCTTTCGCCACCGAAGCGAAGCTGCCCATCAGCCAGAAGACGATCGCCGGCAAGGTATCCTGCGGATCGGCGACATATTTTATGACCGAGACAAACGCGATAAACAACGACGCGATAATCATGCCGGACAGGATCGTCGTCAGTGCATCCTGCCGACGTTTCAGGCGGCAGATGCCGAACACCAGCAGCAGGCTCACCACGCCGAAAAGAAACGACAGCATGGCACTCAGGGCAAAAGGCAAACTCAATAAAATGCCCAGCGCGGCGCCAAAAGCGGAGGCGGAAGAGGTGCCCAGCACGTCCGGGCTGGCTAACGCGTTTTTCAGCACCGCCTGAAAGGTCGCGCCGGCGACCGCCAACCCACCGCCCACCAGCATCACCGCCACCACCCGCGGCGCACGCAGGTTAAAAATCACCGAATAGCGGGTCGGGTTTTCCCCCGGCATGTTCCCCTGCCATAAAATCTGCATCACATCGTGGGCCGACAAGGCGTAGCGGCCGGCAAACAGTGATGCGACGGCGGCCACACACAAGGCCAAAAACAGCCCCGCCAGGATCGCCACATATTTTCCTCTGCCCGGCATCCCCAAGCTCCCCCCATTAATGAATGCTATTCAACCGTGGCACTAGCGCTGTGCCAGCACCTCATCCAGCAACCGGTCCGGGATCGCATAGGAGAACATCGTCTGATAATAGCGGCGCGTCTCCTCCCGCAGCGTCTTGTCGCTAATGTCTTCAGGGGCATAGCGGTTGATCATAAACAGCGGCAGCAGTGACGTTTCCGCCGACAGGCCCCCCCAGTTATGAATGCCCACCGGCGTCGAGAAAACCTTGCCGTTTTTTACCGCCCTGAGCGTTTCCCAGGCCTGGCCGGGGATCCCCCCGTGCAGCAGCGCTTTGGCGCTGCCGAAAACCACGAAAATCACATCCGGGTCCCAGGCCATGATCTGCTCCATCGAAACGGTGATGTACCTGCCGGCATCCCCCTTCACCGGCAAATCCCCGGCGACGTTGTCCATGCCGGCCATTTTCAGGTAGGTATCGCCGTAGGTATGTGGGCCACTCACCTTCAGCTGCCTGCCGTCACTTTCTTCGAGATACAACGCCCTGACGTGCTGCGCATGGATGGCTGCGGCATAGGGGCGGATCTGCTTCAGGGTCTTTTCCCAGGCGTCTTTGAATTTGTGCGTGCGCGGCAGGCCGAGCGTGTCGGCGAAAGTGTTTTCCCAATACACCTGGGTGGCCATCGGCTGGTATTTTGTCTTCCCACCGGCATCCAGATCGACGGTCATCACGCCCGCCCTTTCCAGCCGATCGTCCTGGCTTTTGCCGTAGTAATAAATAATGTCGGGCCGTAGATTCATTAACGATTCCATGTTGACCCGGTAGTCCTTATTGATGAAGGCGGAGGTGATCCTGCCGATGTCAGGCTTCATGTCCTCCAATACATGCCTATCGGCATGCATGAACGCCCAGGGCCCCACGCCGACGACGTGCCGGTAGGCCGCCTCGTTCGCCAGGATCACGCCGAAGGGGCAGTTGCCGGTGATGACGATCCGCGGGTAGCTGCCGGACAGCGTTTGCGCCGCCACGCTTTGTGGCGGTTCGGCCGCCGCCGGCTGGCCGGCGGTGGCGCAAGGCGCGGTCGGCAAGGCGAATATTGCCAGCAGAGCGGTGGCGATAAATTTCACTGTGACGCACATGGTGCCTCCTGTGCGCACGCTCGGCGGCGTGCGTCGATGGGCTGCTTTAGGCCGACGCGGCGATGCCGGCGGCCATGATGGTGATCCCGGCCACAAACACGATTGCCGTGGTGGCGACCGCGCCGCCGCCGACCAACGCGGCGGTTTTTCCTGTGGAAAGGTCTTTTCGTTGCAGGAAAGAGAGCTGCGACAGAGGAATGATTTTTCCGCTGTCGGCAACCAAGTCTTTCGGTTCAACCTTCGCCACCGTCAGCTCGCCGCCGCTGCCGTCCTTCAGACCATATTTCAACTGGTCGCCGACATAGACCGGCGGCTGCAGCAGGTAATATTGGCTATTGAGCCCCGTCTCTTTTTGTTGCAACGCCACGTCGTGGTAGGTCGTGCAGCCGGCAAGGGAAAACGCCGCCATCCCGATAACCAACGGCACTAATGGGATAAATCGCATGGGAAACCTCGTGCTTCTATTTGCTGGTTTTTAACGTAACGGCGGACTTGAAGCGCATATAGCTCACGACCAGAGAAAGGAACGAGAATGCCGCCCCCGCCATTAAACTGATATTCGTCGCTTGCGCGCCCCGCATATTGAAGAAAATCGCCACTAACGCCGAACCGACGATTTGCCCAATCAGCCGGGAACTGCCCAACAGGCCGCTGGCGATGCTGCTGTTTTCATGGGAGACCGACGTCATGATCAGCAGGTTGTTCGGTGATTGAAACAGGCCAAAACCGATGCCGCACAGCGCCACGCGCCATACGATCGCCCCATTCGACGGATCGCTGGGCAGATTGGCCATCAGCAGCATGCCTGCCAGCAGACAGGCGAGGCCCGAGAGGGCAACAAGATTGGGATCGTATTTCTTGGCCAAATCGCCGGAAATTAGCGAAGATGCCATGGTGGCCAGCGGCCAGGCGGTCAGCAACAGACCGATATCCACCACGTTTCTTTGCAGGACATTGTGGAAATAGAAAGGCAGCGATACAAAAGCCAAAAGCTGGGTGCTGTAGGACAGCATCGACATCAGCAAAGACAATGACAGCGTCGGGTTATGCAGCATCGCGATCGGGATCAGCGCGGCGTTGGCCTTTCTTTTCTGATTGATATACAGCAACCCGGCCAGCCCGGCGAATACCGCAAAGCTCAGCGCCGCCGCCGGCAGATGGTGGGTGGTCATGCTCATGGTGCTGAGCGAGAAAGCGATGAACAGCACAAACACCAACAGGGCCCCCCCGCTGTCGAATCCAACGCTGCGCCGCTCGCGGGGGGCCAGGAAGATCAGGCTCAACAACAGCGACAGGCAGGCGATGGGAACATTGATGGTAAACAGCCAGTTCCAGCTCGTTTGAGAAAGTATCGCCGAGGCGATGGAGGGCCCGGCGGCGGCGGAAACCGACACCACCATTACGTTTATGCCCAGGCCGCGCCCCAGCAGCCTTTCCGGGTATATCTCCTTGATCAGCGCCGCATTGACGCTGAGCACCGCCGCCGCACCGAAGCCCTGTATCACCCGGAATGCCGTCAGCATCGACAGCGTCGCGGAAAGCGCGCAGCCCAAGGATGAAAAAGCAAACAGCACCACCCCGGCTATAAAGATCTTTTTATTGCCTACCGCGCGGCCTAGCGCCGCGAAGGGCATCAAAGAGGCAACGACGGCAAACTGGTAGGCATTAATAATCATGATGGAGGCCGATTCGGAGACGCCGAAATCTTTGGCGATCACCGGCAGTGCCACGTTGGCGATGGTACTGTCGAGCATGGCGATGACCGTGCTTAACGAGACCGCGAGAACGGCGAATATATTTAATGTCTCTTTTTCCTGGTGTTTAAAAGTCATGTTAACGCTCCAAAAACGTGAGTGGCTTCATGCCGGCGGCAAAGACCCCGTTTTTTATCCGTTTTAGTAATTACGTTATAACATATCAATTAAAAAGGAGAATAAATCTCATTTGAAATATTAGATTAAATAGTGTGTCAAAATAAGAATTAACAAATGCAAAACAAATGAATAGCAATACGAACATTCAATAAACAAAATAAATGCAGTATAAAAAGCCAGTGAATTTAAGGAATGACATTAAAAGTAACAGCCGCTAACAGACAACCCCGCCGACGCACGGAATTGTTATGTTATAACAAAAACACCCTTTCCTTTTATGCTGGTTACCCTTATGGCTAAGACGGACCTTTTGAACACCCGGTTATCTCGCCGCAGAATGATGTTGGCAGGGTTGGCGGCCCTGGCGCTGAACGGCGCCGTTTCCCCGCTGGCTCACGCCCACGGCCTGCCACGCCCCAAAAAGCAGAACGGCCCTCACGGGGCGCGAAAAAGATTCCTGGTGATGTTGGATCCCGGTCATGGCGGCATCGACTCCGGTGCCATTGGCCACACCGGTTCGCTGGAAAAACATGTCGTTCTGGAGATCGCCAGAAATGTGCGTGCACAGCTCGATCGACACGGCATCGATGCCCGCCTGACGCGCGACAGCGACGTTTTTATTCCGCTTTACGATCGGGTGGAGATCGCGCACCGGCATGGCGCGGATCTTTTCATGTCCATCCACGCCGACGGCTTTACCTGCCCCAGCGCCTGCGGCGCGTCGGTCTTTGCGCTTTCCAATAGAGGCGCCAGCAGCGCGATGGCGAAATACTTATCGAACAGTGAAAACGCGGCGGACGATCTCGCCGGCCCTAACGTCATCAAGAAAGACCGCTATTTGCAGAAGATACTGTTTGATTTGGAGCAGACGGAAACGATCAAAGAAAGCCTGGCGCTGGGCTCGCACCTGATTCAACATATTGCGCCCATCCATCATCTGCATGCCAAAAATACCGAACAGGCGGCCTTCGTGGTCTTAAAGTCCCCGTATATTCCTTCCGTCTTGGTGGAAACCTCTTTCATCACCAACCCTGAGGAAGAAAGGCTGCTCGGCACCCCCGCCTTCAGAAATAAAATTGCCACGGCGATCGCTCAGGGGATCGTCAGCTACTTTAAACGCGAAACGCACGCTTAAGCTTCGCCGGGGCGGCAAGCTCACGGGCTTGCCGCGCACAGGGACGGTGCCATCATGATAAAACGCAATCCTCGTAATTTTTCGGCGGGCATGCTTTTCCCCCTGCTGGCCTTGTTGCCGTGCGGCGCCTCCGCCGTGTCGTTGACGGGATCGCAGCAAAACAGCCTGAATTTCTACGGCACGATTATCGCCAGACGCTACAGCGGCCAAAACGAACGCGACGACGGCGACCGCAGCTACCTCTATTTCGGCCTGATAGGCAAAAAAAAGATCGCGCCGCGCTGGCAGGCCTACGCCCACTGGGAATATACCGTCAGCTTCGCCGACGCGACGCGCAACAGCACCCGGCTCGCCTATATCGGCGTGCAAAACGCCGCCCTGGGCAGCCTCGATATCGGCCGCAACTGGGGCGTGCTTTATGATGTGACCGCCCTGACCGATCGCTCTCCGCTGTTTAGAGAGATGGCCTACAACTATATCGACAACTTTATGCGCGGCCGGGCGCATAACCTGCTCACCTACCGCCAAACTTTCAGCCTGTTTCAGCGGCGCGCCGCCCTCGCGCTGCAATACCAGTTCAAAGACGGCGACGAACGGCAAGCGCCGGGCAAACAAAACGGCAACGGATTCGGTGCCTCGTTCCGTTATGCGCTGACGCCGACGCTCAGCCTCATCGCCGCCGCCTCGGCGTCTCAAACCACGCAGCAGCAGCAACACGCCGCCGGTTATCGCCGGCGCATCGACACGCTGGCCGAAGGGGTTCTCTATGCGTCGAAAAAAATCTATCTTGCGGCCGTGTTCACCCAAAGCGACAACGCCATCAGCCCGCAACAAACCGCTAACCACGGCTCGGCGTCAAGTTATGAAGCGCTCGCCAAATATCGGCTGACGGACCATATTCAACCCAACATCGGCTATACCCGCTTGATACAGGCCCGGGCAGGCCGGAACACGGACTTATTGAACTATGAGGAGTTGGGGGTCACCTGGTTGCTCAACGGCAATATGCAGGTGTTCATTAACTATGAATTCAATAACCTTTCGCAGCACACGCCCGGCGTCGATGCGTCGGACAAGCTCGATATGGGCATCAGCTATCATTGGTGATCCGCTCTCCCGCAGCCAATAAAAAGCCCCGCCCGGTAAGGGGCGAGGCTCGCGACGCGTTGAGTCTTTAGCTGTTCACGAACGCCAGCAGATCGGCGTTGACCTGATCGGCATGGGTGGTCGGGATGCCGTGCGGCGCGCCCTTATAGGTATGGAGCGTGCCGTTTTGCACCAGCTTGGCCGACAGCACGCCGGAGTCCTGATAAGGCACCACCTGATCGTCATCGCCGTGGATCACCAGCACCGGAATGGCAATCTTCTTGAGATCCTCGGTGAAATCGGTCTGCGAGAAGGCGACAATGCCGTCGTAGTGCGCCTTGGCGCCGCCCATCATGCCCTGGCGCCACCAGTTCCAGATAATCGCCTCAGAGGGTTTGGCGCCCGGGCGGTTATAGCCGTAGAACGGGCCGGCGGGCACGTCGTAATAGAACTGTGCCCGGTTGGCGGCCAGCTGCGCCTGGAAATCATCGAACACCGCTTTGGGGGTGCCCTGCGGATTGGCGTCGGTTTTCACCATCAGCGGCGGCACCGCGCTGATCAGCACCGCTTTGGATACTTTGTCCTCGCCGTGGCGCACGATATAGCGCACCACTTCGCCGCCGCCCGTCGAGTGGCCCACATGCATCGCGCCCTGCACGCCCAGGTGTTTTACCACCGCGGCGACGTCATCGGCGTAGTGGTCCATGTCGTGCCCTTCCGACACCTGGCTGGAGCGGCCGTGGCCGCGGCGATCGTGCGCCACCACGCGGAACCCTTGGTTCACGAAGAACAGCATCTGGGCATCCCAGTCATCGCTGGACAGCGGCCAGCCGTGGTGGAAGTAGATAACCTTGCCGTTTTTTGGGCCCCAATCCTTGTAGAAAATCTCGACGCCATCGCTGGTTGTTACGTAACCCATGTCGTTTCTCCCATTTACACTATGGTTAAAAAAGAAGGTTTATACTGCGCGCGGCGCCGGGATCTCTGGCTCCCTCATCCCGGTTGGCCGACGATCTTGCGTTGATCGTTTAACGAGTATAGGTTTAAAGCTCACTTTAAGGTCAAACAGGATTCGGCAAACCGCATTCCCGCTTTCACTCGGCATCAGGAGAATTCAAGTGCAGGGAGATGACATCCTCATGACGATGGAGCAACGGCTTGCCGCCCAGCGCCATGCCTTCCTGCGCGACGGCGCACCGACGATCGCTCAGCGCAAAACCGCCCTGCGCCGCCTGCGGAGCGCCATTTTGGCCCAGCGCGGTGCGCTGACGGCGGCCGTCAGCGCGGACTTCGGCCACCGCTCGCCTTACGAAACCGAAATTCTGGAGATCCTGGTCACCGTGCAGGCGATCGATTATCTGCTGCGCCACCTGAAGCGCTTTATGCAGCCGGAACGCCGCCACGTCGCCCTGCCGTACCAGGCCGGGCGCGCCTACGTGCAATACCAACCTAAAGGCGTGATTGGCGTCATGGCGCCGTGGAACTATCCCTTCTCGTTGACCTTCATCCCGCTGGCCACCGCCCTGGCCGCCGGCAACCGCGTGATGCTGAAACCTTCGGAGCTCACGCCGCACACCAGCCAACTCATCGAAACCATGCTGGCGGCGCTGTTTCCCGCCGATGAGGTCGCGGTGGTGACCGGCGGGCCGGACGTCGGGGCCGGGTTCAGCACACTGGCGTTCGATCACCTGGTGTTCACCGGCAGCACGACGATCGGCCGCCAGATCATGCAGGCGGCCGGTAAAAATCTGGTGCCCTTGACGCTCGAGCTGGGCGGCAAAAGCCCCGCCGTCGTGGCGCCCGGCGCGCTCACCGCCAGAACCGTTAACAGCCTGGCATTCGGCAAGCTGTCGAACGCGGGCCAAACCTGCATCGCACCCGATTACCTGTTGATCCATCAGGACGATGTGGAAAACTTCATCGCGCTCTACGACGCGGCGGTCAAAGCGTTTTACCCTGACGGGCCGACGGGCCATGACTACGGCGCCATCATCAACGACAGGCACTACCACCGTTTGCAGGATCTGCTCACCGACGCACAGGCGCGCGGCGCGCAAATCCATCCGGTCGGCCATCGCCCGAACTCGGCGGCGGAACGGCCGAAAACCCTCGCCCCCACGCTGATCGTCGGCGCCCCCGACGACAGCCGGATCATGCAAGAGGAGATCTTCGGGCCGCTGCTGCCGATACGCACCTACGCCGCCTTTGATGAAGCGATCGACGTTATCAACGCCGGGCCGCGCCCGCTGGCGCTGTACTACTTTGGCCCAGGCGGCACGCTGCAGGACAGGCTGCTGGCGCGCACCACCTCCGGCAACGTCAGCGTCAACGCCACCCTACTGCATTTTGCCCAGGACGATCTGCCGTTCGGCGGCATCGGCCCCAGCGGCATGGGGGCCTATCACGGCATTGAAGGATTCCGGGCGCTGAGCCACGCCAAGGGCGTCTTCATCCAAAGCCGCTGGCACTTCACCGATCTGCTGCGCGCACCGTTCGGCAAGCTGGCAGACGCGGTGCTCAAGGTGATGCTGCGGCGTCGATAAGGCGGCGTGCCGGCTATCAATAACACAGCCATGAATCGCCGCAAGCTATCGCAATATTCACTCATTCCTATTTTATCTCTCCGCCGCCGCTGACTAAGCTTAGCCATGAGTCGCCCTGTGCCCGTTAGCGGCCGGGGCGATGTGATTCCATTGAGTTCAGTTACTTAGCGCAACACCCGACGCAAGCCTGACCCGCATGCCTTGTTAACCGCTCCACGCCCGGCGGCTGGAGCACCCTTACGGAAGCAGAGAGCGCATTATGACAACTGAAAGCAAATGCCCGTTTTCGGGCGGCAAGCAGCCCGCACCGCAAGACGGCCCCACCAATCAGGATTGGTGGCCTAATCAGCTCAGCCTGAAACCGCTGCATCAGCACTCCCCCCTGTCCGATCCGATGGACAAAGACTTCAACTACGCCGATGCCTTCAACAGCCTCGATCTGGCGGCGGTCAAACAGGATCTGCACGCCCTGATGACCGACTCGCAGGCATGGTGGCCGGCGGACTTCGGCCACTACGGCGGCCTGTTCATCCGCATGGCCTGGCACAGCGCCGGCACCTACCGCATCGGCGACGGCCGCGGCGGCGCGGGCGAAGGCCAGCAGCGCTTCGCCCCGCTCAACAGCTGGCCGGACAACGTCAGCCTCGACAAGGCGCGCCGCCTGCTGTGGCCAATCAAACAGAAATACGGCCGCAACCTCTCCTGGGCCGACCTGATTATCCTGACCGGCAACGTGGCGCTGGAATCGATGGGCTTCAAAACCTTCGGCTATGCCGGCGGCCGCGCCGACACCTGGGAGCCGGACGACGTCTACTGGGGTTCGGAGAAGATCTGGCTGGAGCTGAGCGGCGGGCCAAACAGCCGCTACTCGGGCGACCGCGACCTGGAAGACCCGCTGGCGGCGGTGCAGATGGGCCTGATCTACGTCAACCCGGAAGGCCCGGACGGCAATCCCGATCCGGTGGCCGCCGCGCGCGACATTCGTGAAACCTTCGCCCGCATGGCGATGAACGACGAAGAAACCGTGGCGTTGATCGCCGGCGGTCACACCTTCGGCAAGACCCACGGCGCCGGCCCGGCGTCTAACGTCGGCGCCGATCCTGAAGCGGCCGGGCTGGAGTCGCAGGGCCTCGGCTGGCACAGCACGTTCGGCACCGGCGTCGGCAAAGACGCCATCACCAGCGGCCTGGAAGTCACCTGGACCACCACCCCAACCCAATGGAACCACGACTTCTTCCGCCACCTGTTCGAATACGAATGGGAGCTGAGCCAAAGCCCGGCCGGCGCGCATCAGTGGGTGGCGAAAGACATCGGTGAAACCATTCCCGACGCCTTCGATCCGAACAAGAAACGCCGCCCGACCATGCTGACCACCGATCTGTCGCTGCGCTTCGATCCGGCCTACGAGAAGATTTCGCGCCGCTTCTATGAGCACCCGGAGGAGCTGGCCGACGCCTTCGCCCGCGCCTGGTTCAAGCTGACCCACCGCGACATGGGGCCGCGTGCGCGCTACCTCGGCCCGGAAGTGCCGCAGGAAGAGCTGATTTGGCAGGATCCGATCCCGGCGGTCGATCATCCGCTGATCGACGAGCAGGATATCGCCGCGCTGAAAAACGCCGTGCTGGCTTCCGGCCTGCCGGTGTCGGCGCTGGTCTCCACCGCCTGGGCTTCCGCTTCGAGCTTCCGCGGTTCCGACAAACGCGGCGGCGCCAACGGCGCGCGCATTCGCCTGGCGCCGCAAAAAGACTGGGCGGTCAACCAGCCTGCGCAGCTCGCCACGACGCTGGCCAAGCTGGAGAGCATCCAACGCACCTTCAACGATGCCCAGACCGGCGGCAAGCGCGTCTCGCTGGCAGATCTGATCGTACTGGCCGGCGCCGCGGGCGTGGAACAGGCGGCGAAGAACGCCGGTTTGGCCCTGACGGTGCCGTTCGCGCCGGGCCGCATGGACGCTTCGCAGGAACAGACCGACGTGGACTCTTTCGAGGCGATGGAACCGCTCGCCGACGGTTTCCGCAACTTCCTGAAGGGCAAATACCGCGTGCCGGCCGAAACGCTGCTGGTCGACAAGGCGCAGCTGCTGACCCTGACCGCACCGGAAATGACGGTGCTGGTCGGCGGGCTGCGGGTGCTCGGCGCCAACGTCGGCGGCACGCAGCACGGCGTGTTCACCCAGCGGCCGCAGGCGCTGACCAACGACTTCTTCGTCAACCTGCTCGACATGGGCACCACCTGGCACCCGGTCGGTGAAGACGGCCTGTTCGAAGGGCGCGATCGCCGCAGCGGCGCGGTCAAATGGACCGGCAGCCGCGTCGATCTGGTGTTCGGTTCACACGCGCAGCTGCGCGCGCTGGCCGAAGTCTACGGCAGCGCCGACGCGCAGGAGAAGTTCGCCCACGACTTCGTCGCCGCCTGGAACAAAGTGATGAACCTCGATCGTTTCGATCTGGCGTAAACACCCCGCAACGGCCTGCTTCGGCAGGCCGTTTTTTCTCCCGAGATCAACACCGCCTCCGCTCAGCGCCAGCCGCAGCGCCCGTCGTTATATTTCATTTTTCCGCTTATTCGTATTTACTCAACAAGTCATATAAAAATTTGATGGGCGGCAATTCTTTTAATGTTGTATTTATATTTAGACGGCAATGAAGACCGTAAACTCAGCTGGCTAATGCGATATATCCCATCCAGGAGAACACCGTTATGGATTATCCTCGATTCACCTCAATATGCGCCAAGGCGGGCTTTATTCTCATCGCCGCCCCTTAGCGGCTGCGGGCCCGGCCGCCAAAGGCGCCCACCGTTTTTATGCCAATAAAAAAGAGGTTCTGCATCTGGGTGATATTTTCCTAGGCGCCAGACGCTCGCCCTTATTTAATGCTTCACCCCGCGCACTGCGCTTTTCTTTTTTATTTTTCAACCGACGGGAAAGGTCATAGGGAATCACACTTTACTCAGGAAAATAACCGCTACCTGGAGGTCATCATGCAACATATTATCGGTATTTCTTCTCGTCGGCTGAGGATATCGGCCCTTGCGCTGCTGCTCCCGGCACTGTCCTGGGCGGCCGATACGGCGTCTCTCGCCGTAGGGCCGCAATATGACACCACCCATGTCTACGTCGAACGCGGCAAGATGGATGCTTTTGTCGACAGCATTCTGAAAACATTCGGCGGTACCCGCACCGAACGCGTGCTGGTCAACGTCACGCCCACGCCGAGCGAAACTTACTCCCAGCTGATACTGACGCCGGCCGGCAGCTTCTCGGTGTTCGATTTCAAAACGCCGATCCCGCACCCGTTCGGCACCGAGCGCAACGGTTTTCTGGTCAGGGATATGGACGCCGCCATCCGCCAAGCCAGGGCCGCCGGCGCCGATGTGCAGGTTGCGCCTTTCGACGATCCGATCGGCCGCGACGCGGTGATCCAGTGGCCCGGCGGCGTCAACATGCAGCTCTATTGGCACACCAAGGCGCCTAACTACAAGCCGCTGCTGAGCGTGCCGGAAAACCGCCTGTATCTCTCCGCCTACCGCGTCGACGATTTCCTGAAAAGCTACCAGGCGTTCTCGCACGGCAAGGTCGTGAGCGACGAACAGGTCAGCGATACGGCGATCGGCCGCAGCGACAACGGCAAGATCCGTCAGATCGCGCTGGACTCCCGCTTCGGCAAAACGCGCATTTTCGTCACCGACGGGCATCTGCCTTATCCGTTCGGCCATGAGCGCACCGGCTATGGCGTCGACGATCTGCCGGCCACGCTGGCCAAAGCGACGGCCAGCGGCGCGCAGGTGCTGTGGCGTTCGACGGCGGCGGAGCGCCGCGCCTCGGCGCTGGTGCGTTTCCCCGGCGGCTACATCGCCGAAATTCACCAGGCGGCTAAATAAACCCAAGGCGCGCTGCGGCGCGCTTTTTTCTTCGGATATCCATGATGAAACGCACGCTTCCCGCACTGTTGCTGTTCTCCACGCTCCCCACCCTGGCGGCGGAGCCCGCCGCGTCCCCCTGGAAAAACATCCCGTTGGGCGATGCGGCCACCCTGTCTTTCGACGGTTCACTGCGCGAGCGCTATGAATGGACGGATCAACGGGATCTGAGCGGCGGACGCGACGATACCTTCATGCAGCGCCTGCTGATTGGCGCACGCCTCGACTATGGCGACAACTTTGGCGCCTATGTTCAGTTGGGATCGTCACTGGCCACGCCGCGCGATCGCGGGCGCAAGCCGACCGACGAAGATCATGCCTATCTCGGTCAGGGCTATGTGGACTTAAAACTGCCCACCGCCTACGGCCTCGGCACCCTGCGGGTCGGCCGCCAGGAGATTGCGCTGGGTTCGCTACACCTGATGGGCACCCGCGACGGCCCCAACGTGCGCCGTTCTTTCGACGCCGTCCGCGCCAGCTGGGCCAAGGATAAAAACCGCCTCGACGCCTTTATCGGCCATCCCGTCACCCTTAAAACCGGCAGTTTCGACGACGATACCGACAACAGCCAAAAGGTGTGGGGGCTGTACGGCACCACGCCGCTGGCCGCGCTGGCTTCCGCGCTCGATCTCTACACCTTCGGCTTTGAGGATAACGATGCCCACTACGCGCAGCTCAGCGGGCAAGAGCGGCGTTATACCGTCGGCGCGCGCATTTTCGGCGCGGCGCAGGGATTCGACTGGGACAACGAGGCCGCCTGGCAGTTCGGCAGCGCAGAACAGCGCGACATCCGCGCCTGGTCGGCGTCGGCGCACGCCGGGTATACGGTGAGCGACTGGCGCTGGCAGCCGCGCTTTGGCGGCAAAATTGGCATCGCCAGCGGCGATAAAAACGGTCACGATGGGCAGCTCAATACCTTTAACGCCATGTACCCCAAGCTGCCCTACCTGACCGAGAACGGGCTGGTGGCGCCGGCTAACCTGATCGCCATCCACCCTTCGGTCACGATTACGCCGTGGCAAACCCTGTCCATCGATTTCAGCTGGGACGCGCTATGGCGGCAACGCCGCGAGGATGCCTTCTATCTCGGGCCGATGCGCCCGGTGAAAGGCAGCGAGCAGGGCTCGCGCTTTATCGGCAATCAGTATCAGGTCGAAACCACCTGGACGCCACGCAGAGATCTCCAGTTCAAAGTGGCCTATGTCTACTTCGACGTCGGCCACAGCCTGCAGCAACATGCCGGGCTGAAAGACATGAACTTCGTGCTGGCGCAGGGCACCTACAGCTTTTAACGCCAGGCCAAGAAAAAGGGCGCCGAACCTGGCGCCCCGTCTGTCTCACACCGCTTCCAGCTCCCTCGCCAGGGTGGCGACCAGCTCCGCGGCCGGCATCGGCCGCGCCAGGCCCACGCCCTGCCCGGACCACAGCGACATAAACTCTCCGCGCCCGGCCTTGGCCGCCGCCTGGCGGATATCGCCGGTGAGCGCGTTCTGCACCGGATAAGGCAGGATCTGCGCCTCTTCCGCGCGCATCTGGCGCATGAAATCATTGACGATACCGCGCGCCGGGCGGCCGCTGAAGGCGCGCGTCAGGCGCGTGCTGTCATCGCCGGCGTTGCGCAGCGCCACCCGCCAGGCATCGGCGATGCCCGACTCCGGGCTGCACAGGAACGCGGTGCCCAGCTGCGCCGCCTGCGCGCCCAGCAAGCGCGCCGCCGCGATGCCGCGCCCGTTCATAATGCCGCCCGCGGCGATCACCGGGATCTTCACCGCCGCCACCACCTGCGGCAGCAGGGCCATCAGGCCGACGCAGGATTGCTCGATGTCGCCGAGGAAGGTTGGGCGGTGGCCGCCCGCCTCCGAGCCCGAGACGCAAACGAAGTCGGCACCCGCCTCTTCCCAGGCGCGGGCTTCCGCCACCGTGGTGGCGGTGCCGATCACCCGCGAGCCGGCCTTCTTGAACTGCGTAACCGTGGCGCGCGGCAGCACGCCGAAGGTGAAGCTGGCCACCGGCGGCGCCGCCTCCAGCAAGGCCGCGATCTGGTCGCGGTTGTTTTCGGCGAATTGGGTGGGGATCGGCGGCTCGCTCAGCCCCAGCGCTTCGCGGAACGGCCGCAGCAGGTGCTGGGCGCGCTTGAGCTCGGCGAGATCCGGGTGCTGCTCATCGAGCAGAAACAGATTGATGTTGAACGGCGCGGTGGTCTGCGCGCGGATCTGCTGCACGCGTTCGAGGATCACCGCCGGTGAAAACAGCGCCGCCGCGCACGAGCCCAGCGCCCCGGCGTTGCTCACCGCCACCGCCAACGCCGGCGGCGACGCGCCGTTCATCGGCCCCTGAACGATCGGATAGCGCAGCCCAAGCTCGCGGGCAAAAGCAGAAGGTGCCGTCATCAATGTGTCTCCCTGTGCTGACTACATTCGTCTTACGGCGGCCGCGCCGCCGAACCGACCAAAAGCATAGCACCTTCTCACCGCCTGGCCGTGCAGTTAATGCTTCACCTGATGCCGGTCGAGCGACAGGAAGTGATGCACCACCGGTTTCTCCGGCCCGATGTGGAAGCGCAACGCCTCCTGCTGCAGATCGGCGTCGGCGTGCGACACCCGCTGGTGCTGCCGCAGGTGCTCCGCCCAGGACTCCACCAGGAACCACTCCATGATGCATTCCGGATCGCCGGTGTGCTCGGTGATGCCCCAGGCGTAAGCGCCGTCGCGGCGACGCGCCCGCTCCAGCATCAGCAGCGTGCGCAGGAACTGCGGCCGATCCTGTTCGCGGATGCGGTACTCCACCTGAATCATCACCGGGCCGCGATCGTTCTCAACCGGCGTGTTGACCAGCGGCTCCGGCCAATGGTTCGACGGCTGCAGATCGGCCTCGCCGGTCGGCAAGCGCAGGCGGTGGAACAGCAGCCCCGCCGCCAACAGGCCGACGCCGCCGACCAGCAGCGTGGCGGCCACGCCCAGCTCCTGCGCCACCAGCCCCCACAGCAGGCTGCCTGCCGCCATCGCGCCGTTGAAGACCATCAGGTAGATGGCCAGGCCGCGGCCGCGCACCCAGTTGGGCAGCACGCCCTGCGCCGCGCCGTTGAGCGTGGTCAGCGCAATGATCCAGCCGGCGCCCAGCACCAGCAGCAGCACCACCGCCAGCCACTGCGGCGGCGCCAGCGACAGGGCCGCCATCACCACGGCGGTCAGCACCGCCGCCAGCAGCACCAGCCCGTCGGCACTCAGCCGCTGGCGCAGGCGCGGCAGCGCGATCGCCCCGAGGATCGCCCCGGCGCCTACCGCCCCCAGCAGCACGCCGTAAAAGCCGGCGCTGCCGCCCAGCATGCGGCGCGCCACCAGCGGCAGCAGCGCCCAGACCGAGCTGGAGAAGGCGAAGAACACCGCTGCCCGCAGCAGCACCACGTGCAGCTCACGGCTGGAACGGGCATAGCGCAGCCCGGCGCGGAAAGCGCCGAAGAAGTGTTCTGACAGGCCGCTGTCCTCGGCCTTCGGCCGCTTCCACCACAGCAGCGCCGCGATCACCAGCACATAGCTCATCACGTCCGCGCCGTAGGCCGCGCCGGCGCCGAAGCTGGCCAGCAGCAGCCCGCCGGCCGCCGGGCCGATGGAGCGAGCGATGTTAATGCCGAGCGAGTTCAGCGCCACGGCGTTTTTCAGCTCGGTGCGCGGCACCAGCTCCGGCACGATCGCCTGCCAGGTCGGCCCCATCAGCGCCGCACCGATGCCGCCGACGAAGGTCAGCGCCAGCAGGTATTCCACCGTCAGCGCACCGGTCTGCGACAGCACCAGCAGGCTGCCGCTGACACAGGCCAGCAAAATTTGCACGAAGATCAGAAAGCGCCGCCGATCGAGGATGTCCGACAATACCCCGGCCGGGATCGCCAGCAGGAACACCGGCAGCGTGGCGGCGGTCTGCATCAGCGCCACCGCCGAGGGGTTGCTCGACAGATCGGTGATCAGCCACGAGCTGGCGACGTCGCGCATAAAGCTGCCGACGTTGCCGAGCACCGTGGCGCCCCACAGCACCGCAAATAATGGGATTTTCAGCGGCGCGAAGCCGCCCGCCGCCGCCTTGTTTTCCGTCTGTTCAGCCATCCGTTCGCTCCTTCAAATCGTTAAATGCCACCAGCAACAGCGCGCCGGCCAGCCCGAGGTGTTCAAAAAATCCGTTCATCATCTGGCCGTGCTCCGCCCCGTCGAACTGCCAGAACGGATTGGCCATCAGCGTCGCCATCAGGGTAAAACCGGCCAGCGCCAACGCGCCGAGCCAGCGATAAAAGCCGCTCAGGATCAGCGCCGACGCCGCCAGTTCCAGCAGCGTCACCAGCACGGCGAACAGCGCCGCCGGCTGCAGGCCGAAGTGGGTCATCTCGGCAACCGCGCCTTCGACGTTCAGCGCCTTGACCAACCCGCCCTGGATGTAGGCGGCGCAAATGGCGAGCAGCAGCAGCCAGCGCACCGCGGGCGCATGCAGCCGCTGCGCGCAGCGGGCGGCGATAGCAGTCAGGTTCATCGCGCCCCCTTAGAACGGCGAATTCTGGATAAAGGCCAGCAGATCGGCGTTGAAGCGATCGGGATCGACCTGCGCCAAGCCGTGAGCGCCGCCGGCGTAAACGTTCAGCTCCGCCTGTTGCATAAGCTTAGCGGCTTTCAGCGCCGAGGCGCCGATCGGCACGATCTGATCGGCGTCGCCGTGCACCAGCAGCGTCGGCCTGTCGATCGCCAACAGATCGGCGGTGTAATCCACTTCGGAGAACGCGCTCACGCCGTCGTACTGCCCTTTCACACCGCCCTGCATGGCCATCAGCCAGAAGTGGTCGATCAGCCCCGCATTGCTCTCCACCTCGTCGCAGTGGAAGCCGTAGAACGGCACCGCCAGATCTTTGAAGAACTGCGAGCGGTTGCCCGCCACGCCGCAGCGAATGCCGTCGAAGGCCGCCATGGGCGCGCCTTCCGGGTTGGCCGGCGTTTGCAGCATCAGCGGCGGCACGGCGCCCACCAGCACCACCTTCGCCACCCGATCGCTGCCGTGGCGGCTGATGTAGCGCGCCACTTCGCCGCCGCCGATGGCGTGGCCGACCAGGATCAGATCGCGCAGATCCAGCGTTTCGATCAGCAGAGCCAGATCGTCGGCGTATTGGTTGATGTCGTTACCGTGCCAGCTCTGATCCGAACGGCCGTGGCCGCGGCGATCGTGGGCGATCACCCGGAATCCGCTCTGGCCGAAAAACAGCAGCTGGTTGTCCCAGGCGTCGGCGGACAGCGGCCAACCGTGGGAGAACAGGATCGGCTGGCCGCGGCCCCAATCCTTGTAGAAAATGCGCGCGCCATCGGGCGCGGTGAGGATGCTCATGACGTGTTCCCCGCTCGGTATTGAATTGGATTTTGTACCGGGTAACAGTACGGCAGGCGCAAAAGCAGTGATAACGGAATAATTTTCGCATGATCGCGAGTTTTTTTGCTGAAGAGGCCGGCGTCGCCGCCGGCGCAAAACGTCAGATGTTTTCCAGATCGATACCGCGCGTTTTCGGGCCGAACAGCCCGATCACCAGCATCACGATCAGCATGCTGGCGACGATAAACGCGATCACCCCCAGCGAGCCGCCGTACTGCAAGATAATGCCGATGATGATGCTGCTGAACACCGTCGACAGCCGGCTGAAGGAGTAGCAGAAACCGACGGCGCGGGCGCGGATGTGGGTCGGGAAGATCTCGGATTGATAGGAGTGGTAGCTGTAGGTCAGCCAGGCGTTGGACCAGGTGATGAAGAAGCCGCACAGGATCAGCCACAGCGGGTTGTTCTGCAGCGCGAACAGCGAGCCGAAGATCACCGTCACCAGGCAAGACAACACGATCTGCCACTTGTTCTCCATCTTGTCGGCGTAGAAGCTGCACAGCAGCGAGCCCAGCGGGTAGGCCAGCGTGATGAAGAAAGCGTACAGCAGGCTGTGGGTGACCGAAGCGCCCTTGCCCGACAGCAGCGCCGGCAGCCAGTTGCCGAAGCCGAAGAAGCCGATGGCCTGAAAGAAATTCATCACCACCAGCATCAGCGTGCGATCGCGATACTGCGGCGCCCAGATATCGCGAAAGCGGCCGCGCAGCGGCGCGCCCTCGGCATCGTCAACCGGGCGCGACGGGAAGTCCGTAGCCGCCACGCCGCAGCGCCGCTCCATATCCCGCATCACCTGCCGGGCCTGCGCATAGCGCCGCTGCTGCACCAGCCAGCGCGGCGACTCCGGCAACCCCTTGCGCACCAGCCAAATCACCAGCGAAGCCAGCGCGCCGGCGATCACCACGTAGCGCCAGCCGCTCAGGCCCCAAATCGTCTGCGGCACCAGCCACCAGGACATCAGCGCCACCGCCGGCACCGACAGGAACTGCACGAAGAACGCGAAGGCGAAAGCCCGGGTGCGCAGATGCGCGGGCACCCACTCCGTCAGGTAGGTATCGATGGTCACCAGCTCAATGCCGAGCCCGACGCCCACCAGAAAGCGCAGAAAGATCACCCACTCCGCCTGCTGTTGAAACGCCAGCAGCAGCGAGAAGGCGCCATACCAGATCAGGGCGAACATGAAGGTGGCGCGGCGGCCGAAGCGATCGGCGTACGGGCTCAGCAGGCTGGCGCCGACGAACAGGCCAAGAAAGGTGGCGGAGGCGAAGGCCGCCTGATCCGACACGCCGAAGACGCCCTGCGCGCCGGTGTGGAAAATGCCGTCGGCGATAAGGCCGGTGCTGATATAGCCGGTCTGGAACAAATCGTAGAGTTCGAAAAAGCCGCCCAGCAACAGCAGAATGATAAAGCGCCACAGGCCGGCCGACGCGGGCAAGGCGTCGATTCTGGCCGCCAAATCCCGCGCATGGATCGGCGACGCCGCTACAGAGTCACTCACCGTTAACCTCGCATTAACATTTTTGATGACTTTCTATGCTAGCGAAGCGGCGTCGGAGTTAAATTTTTAATTAGCAGACTATGAAAAAAAGTTAAGCATAAAACGCTGCAGCAGCCTGTTTTATAGCAGGAAAATGCAACCTGGGATGCCGCAGCGGCATCCCGAATCGGTGGCTTAACGGCTGGGGTGCTGCTGCAGCCGTTCGCTGCGGTAGAAACTCAGCAGGCACCAGCCGAGGGCGATCAGCGCCAGCGGCGCGGCGACGAAGCCGATGTTGCCCATGCCCAGATGCAGGCTCACCTGGTTGCCCAGCAGCGCCCCGCTGCCGATGCCGAAGTTGTACAGGCCGGAGAAGATCGCCATCGCCACGTCGGTGGCGTCCGGCGCCAGGCTCAGCACTTTGGCCTGCATCGACAGGCCGATGGCCATGATCGCCATGCCCCAGAAGATGCACAGCACGGTCAGGTGGCTTTCGCTGCCGGCGGCCGGCAACAGCAGCAGCAGGCTCAAGGCCAGCAGCGCGATGGCGCCGATAAAGAAGCCGGAAGGAAAACGCTCGCTGTAGCGGCTGAACAGCAGGCTGCCGACGATGCCGGCGGCGCCAAACAGCAGCAGCATCAGCGTGGTGAAGTTCTCCGACAGCCCGGCCACGGTCTGGATAAATGGCTCGATGTAGCTGTAGGCGGTGAAGTGTGCCGTCACCACGATGACGGTCAGCATGTACAGCGCCAGCAGCGCCGGGCGTTTGAACAGCAGCGGCACGCTGGCCAGCGAACCGGAGTGCTCGCTTTTCAGCACCGGCAGCAGGCGCCACAGCAGCACCAGCGCCAGGGTGGCGCACACCGCGATGCCGATAAAGGTCATGCGCCAGCCGAGCAGCTGCCCCACCACCCGCCCGAGCGGCAGCCCGAGCACCATCGCCAGCGCGGTGCCGCCCGCCAGCAGGCTCAGCGCCTGGGCTTTCTTGCCCGGCGGCGCCACACGGATCGCCAGCGAGGCGGTGATCGACCAAAACACCGAGTGCGCCAGCGCCACGCCGGCGCGCGAGATGACCAGCGTGGTAAAATTCCAGGCCACGGCGGTCAGCACGTGGCTGGCGATAAACAGCATGAACACGCCGATCAGCAGCTTGCGGCGCTCGATTTTGCTGGTCAGCAGCATGCACGCCAACGAGGCGGCGGCGACGATCCAGGCGTAGATGGTGATGATCAGGCCGACCTGTTCGGTTTGCATCGAGAAGCTGGCGGCGATGTCGCTCAGCAGACCGACCGGAATAAATTCGGTGGTGTTGAAGATAAAGGCCGAGACGGCGAGGATAACCACGCGCAACCAGGCGGTTGAGCGCGAAACGGCAGCGTGTTCCATGGTAAACAAAATCCGGACAGGTGCGGGCAAGTAGCGATATTTTAACCAACCGGCCCGCTAAATGCGATACGCGTCACACTTTAATTGTGTGGTTTTTTTCGCCGCATTTCGACACATTCGCAGACACACGGTTGCACAAATGCTGTGCTAATCTATTGAAGCGTACCAATTTTTCCTGCCGCTCTTCCCCTCCGGCCGCCGCAGACGACGCGCCGCGCCGAAGAACCGCGCGCAGTGTCCATTTGGCGTTTTCTGAGGCGAGGTCATTATGTCCGCGATTTATGATTGGTCCGTGCTCGCATTGCGCAATGTTTACGATCGCCGCATTCAGGGCAAGCCGGTGCTCGACAGCGCCGCGCTGTTCCCCGACGCCGAACGTTTCACCGCCCAATGGCGGCAGATCCGCGAAGAGGCGCTGACCGTCGCCCACGCTCTGCACAATATTCCCCGTTTTCACGAGATCATGATCCAGCAGGAATCGATCTCCGCCAACGACGCGCGCGACTGGCGCATGTTCATCATGAAGGCCTACGGCCAGCCGATCGCCCGCAACCTGGCACGCTGCCCGACGCTGGCAGCGCTGATCGCCTCGTCGCCGGACGTGCTGTCCGCCTCGCTCTCCTTCCTGGCGCCCGGTAAACAGGTGCCACCCCACCGCGGGCCGTTCCGCGGCATTCTGCGCGGCTATCTGGTGCTGGACATGCCCAAACGCGCCGACGGGGTGCCGGCGGCGGTGCTGAAAGTGGACGGCCGCGAATACCGGCTGCACGAGGGGGAGTTCATGCTGTGGGACGATACCTTCGAACACGAGGTGTGGAACGACAGCGCGCAGGTGCGCACCGTGCTGCTGCTGGACATCCGCCGCCGCGACATGCCCGGCGGGTTGCGGCTGCTCTCCAGCGCCATCATCGCCCTGGTGCGGCTGAACGTGCGCTGGATGCAGCGCCAGTTCTGAACGCGGGCCTCCCTGCCCAAAGGGCGGCGCTCAGCCGCCGCCCAGATAGGCCTTTCTCACCTCCGGATCGTTCAACAGCGCCTGCCCGCTGCCGGTGAGGCGGATCTGGCCGTTGACCATCACATAGCCGCGATCGGACAGCTTCAGCGCGTGGTTGGCGTTCTGCTCCACCAGAAACAGCGTCATGCCGCTGCGGGTCAGCTCGCGCAGCACGCCGAAGATCTGCCGCACCACGATCGGCGCCAGCCCCAGGCTCGGCTCGTCCAACAGCAGCAGCTTCGGCCGGCTCATCAGCGCACGGGCGATCGCCAGCATCTGCTGCTCACCGCCGGACAGGGTCATCGCCCGCTGGTTGCGCCGCTCCTTGAGGCGCGGAAACAGCTCGAACATGCGCGGCAAATCCTCTTCCAGATAGCGGTTGCCGACGGTGATGGTGCCCATCAGCAGGTTCTCCTCCACGCTCATGTCCGGGAAGATGCGCCGTCCTTCCGGTGCCTGCGCGATGCCGCCGGCCGCCACGTAGTGCGTGGAGCGACGGCTGATGTCCTCGCCGCCAAACAGGATCTGCCCGCCGGCGATGCGCGGCTGGCCGAAGATCGACATCAACAGCGTGGATTTGCCCGCGCCGTTGGCGCCGATCAGCGCCACCGTCTCCCCGGCGTTGACCTGCAGCGACACCTGGCGCAGCGCCTGGATCGGCCCGTAAAACACGTCCACTTCGCGAAATTCCAGCATCGCTTCGCTCATCCCGCCAGCTCCTCTTCGTCCGCGCCCAGGTAGGCGGCGATCACCGCCTCATTGTGCTGGATCTCCTGCGGCGTGCCGCGGGCGATCACGTCGCCGTGATCGAGCACGATCACCCGATCGGAGATCTCCATCACCATGCCCATGTCATGCTCGATCAGCAGCACCGTGATGCCGTGATGCTGGCGCAGAAAACGGATGATGCGGCTCAGCGTGGCCGTTTCCACCGGGTTCAGCCCGGCGGCCGGCTCGTCGAGGCAGATCATCTCCGGCGCGGTGCACATGGCGCGCGCGATCTCCAGCCGCCGCTGCTGGCCGTAGGACATCTCCCCCGCCAGCCGGTTGGCGCAGTCCACCAGATCCACCACCTCCAGCCAGTAGAAGGCGTGATCCAGCGCAGCGCTCTCCGCCCGGCGGTAGCCCGGCGTATTCAGCACCCCGGCGATCAGGTTGCGGTTGCTCTGCATGTGCTGCGCCACCAGCAGGTTCTCCACCACCGACATTTCGCGGAACAGGCGGATATTCTGGAAGGTGCGCGCCAGCCCGGCGCGGTTGACCAGGTGGGTGCCGCCGAACATCTTGTAATAGAGGCGCGAGCCGAGCCGCTTCGGGCGTATCCAGTCGCCGGCGCGAAACTTTTGCCCCAGCACCTGGATCACGTCGGTCGGCCGCTTGTGGGTATTGAGCAGGATCGCGCCGCCGCTGGCGCGGTAAAAGCCGGTCAGGCAGTTGAACACCGTGGTCTTGCCGGCGCCGTTGGGGCCAATCAGGGCGGTGATGGAGCCGCGCTCCACCTCCAGATTGACGTCGTTCAGCGCCTTGATGCCGCCAAAGCGCATCATCAGGTGCTCCACCCGCAAAATGGCGTCGCTCATGGCGCCACCCCCTTGCGTTCGGCGAAGCTGGCGCGGCTGATGCGCACCAGCCCGCGCGGCCGCCAGATCATCATCGCCACCATCAGCACGCCGAACAGCAGCACCCGGTATTCCGCGAAACTGCGCAGCAGCTCCGGCGCCACCGTCAGCACGAAGGCCGCCAGCACCACGCCGAGGGTGGAGCCCATGCCGCCCAGCACCACGATCGCCAGGATCAGCGCCGACTCGAAGAAGGTGAACGAGGTCGGGTTGACGAAGCCCTGATAGGTGGCGAAAAATACCCCCGCCAGCCCGGCGGTGGAGGCGCCCAGCATAAACGCCGACAGCTTCACCAGCACGTGATTGAGCCCGAGAGAGCGGCAGGCGATCTCATCCTCGCGCAGCGCCTCCCAGGCGCGGCCGATCGGCATGCGCGTCAGCCGGTGCTTGATGTACAGTACCAGCAGCACCACCAAAAACAGCACCGCGTAAATGAAAATGAACTTGAGGTTGGGGTTGTAATCGATGCCGAGAAACTCGTGGATCGGCACCCCGCCGTCTTTGGCGCGGCGGCCGAACTCCAGGCCGAACACCGTCGGCGCCGGCACCGAGACGCCGTTCGGCCCGCCGGTGAGCGACATCCAGTTGTTCAGCACCAGCCGGATGATCTCCCCAAACCCCAGCGTGACGATCGCCAGGTAGTCGCCGTGCATGCGCAGCACCGGAAAGCCCAGCAGCGCGCCGGCCAGCGCCGCCATCAGCGCCCCCAGCGGCAGCATCGCCCAAAATCCCAGCCCGAGGTACTGATAGCCCAGCGCCAGCCCGTAGGCGCCGATGGCGTAAAACGCCACATACCCAAGATCGAGCAGCCCCGCCAGGCCGACCACGATATTCAGCCCCAGGCCGAGCAGCACGTAGATCAGGCCGAGGATCGCCACCGTCAGCAGGTATTTGGTGGCGACGAACGGGAACAGCAGCGCGATCGCCGCCATCAGCGGCAGGATCCAGCGCAGGTTGGATTTATAGCCCAGCGGCCGCACGTAAACGCCGTCGTTGCCGCCGTCGAAGCGCGCCAGCACCCTGCGCCCCGGCGCGGTTTGCAAGAACAGGCTCAGCAACAGCCGCCCGGCCATCACCGCGATGATAATCCACACCAACCGGTGCGGCTCGAAGTTGAAGCTGTAGCCGTTCAGCACGATGCCGACGATCGGCCCGAACACGATCAGGGCGATCAGCCCGGCCAAGACGGCGTCCAGCAGGCTGCGTTTAACGTCCAGCCCGCCGTTGATCACGGATTGCGACATGGCGTTCTCCTTAAACCTTGGCGATCAGCGGCCGGCCGAGCAGGCCCTGCGGACGGAAGATCAGGATCGCCACCAGCAACCCGAAGGAGAACACGTCCTTGTAATCCGAGTTCACCATGCCGGCGAACTGCGCCTCCGCCACCCCGAGCAGCAGCCCGCCCAGCATGGCGCCTGGCAGCGAGCCGATGCCGCCCAGCACCGCGGCGGTGAAGGCCTTGATGCCGATGATAAAGCCGACGTAAAAATCGAAGGTGCCGTAGTTCATGGTGATCAGCACCCCGGCCAGCCCGGCCATGGCGGCGCCGATCACGAACACCAGCGAGATCACCCGATCGGTATTGATGCCGAGAATCGAAGCCATTTTGCGATCCTGCTGGGTGGCGCGGCAGATGCGCCCCAGCCGGGTGCGCTGAATGATGTAGGTGAGGATCGCCATGCCGAGCAGCGACGCCACCAGAATAAACACCTTGGTGTAAGTGATCTGCACCACGCCGCCGTCGAACTCCAGGCGGAACACGCCGCTCAGCAGCGTCGGGATGCCCTGCTGGCGCGGCCCCTGGCTTATCTGCGCGTAGTTTTGCAGGATTAACGACATGCCGATGGCGGAGATCAAGGGCGCCAGGCGGGTGGAGTTGCGCAGCGGCTTGTAGGCGATGCGCTCGATCACCCAGCCGTACACCCCGGTGATGACGATGGTGAACACCAGCGTGCCGAGGATCAGCAGCGGGAACGAGTGCAGCCCGAAGAACGACAGCAGCGCCAAGCCGATGGCGCACAGGTAGGCGGAGATCATGTACACCTCGCCGTGGGCGAAGTTGATCATGCCGATGATGCCGTAAACCATGGTGTAGCCGATGGCGATCAGGCCATACACCGCGCCAAGGGTCAGGCCGTTGATCAGCTGTTGCAGAAAGAATACATCCATAATGAGCAGTCTCGCCTGGTAAGGCCGCCAACGCAGTCCGACGCGGCCCAAAGGTCATCGCGGAACGGGCTCGCCTGAGCGGCGAGCCCGTCGGTCATAGGGTTACAACTTCAAGGTTCGGCCGTTTACAGCTGGTGATATTTGCCCTTGTCATCCCATTGGTAGACCACGTAGTCCGAGACCTTCAGGTCGCCCTTCTGGTCCCAGGCCTTCTTGCCCATCACGGTGTCGACGTCGTGCGACTTCAGCCATTCGGCGGCCTTGGTGCTGTCTTTGCCGCCAGTGGCGTTGAAGGCGGCGGCGATCGCCTGGATCGAGGCGTAGGAGTAGAGGGTGTACCCTTCCGGTTCAAAGCCGCTGGCGCGGAACTTGGCGATCACCGCCTTGCCTTCCGGGATCAGGCGCGGATCGTTGCCGAAGGTCATCAGCACGCCGTTGGTGTACTGCGGCCCGCCGGCGGCGGTCACCAGCTCTTCGGTCACCACGCAGTCGCCGGAGAAGAACTTGGCGGTCACGCCCTGCTCGCGCATCTGGCGCACCAGCGGCCCGGCTTCCGGATGGCAGCCGCCGAAGTAGACCACGTCCGGCTTGACCGAGGCGATCTTGGTCACCAGCGCGTTAAAGTCTTTCTCGCCGCGCGACAGCCCCTCATACAGCACTTCTTTGACTCCGCGCTTGTTCATCGCCGCCTTGGCGGCGTCCGCCAGCCCCTGGCCGTAGGTGTCTTTATCGTGGATCACCGCGATGCGTTTGGCCTTCAGGGTATCCAGCATGTAGTTGGTGGCGATCGCGCCCTGCTGATCGTCGCGCCCGCACATGCGGAACATGGTCTTCATGCCGCGCTCGGTGATTTGCGGGTTGGTGGAGCCGGGGGTGATGGCGATGATGCCGGCCTCGTCATACACCTCGGAGGCGGGCATGGTGGAAGAGGAGCAGAAGTGGCCGACCACCGCCGAGACCTTATCCTGATCCACCAGCCGGTTGGCCACCGCGACCGCCTGTTTCGGTTCGCAGGCGTCATCCCCCTGCACCAGCTTGATTTTTTCCCCTTTGATGCCGCCGGCGGCGTTGATGTCCGCCGCCGCCTGCGAAGCCCCGCGCCAATACTGATCGCCATAGGTGGCGTTCGGCCCGGAGAACGGCCCGGCGACGCCGATGACGATATCGGCCTGCGCGGAAAACGCCGTACCTAAACAACCGATGAGCAAAGCAGCGAGCGGACTTTTTATCAATTTCGATGACATTGTTATCTTCCTCAGCACTGTTGTAGCGAAACGCCCGGGGGCGCGGATCAGTCACTTTATGTGTAGACGGGGAAAATAATTTTCTTGAGAGCGCAGTCGCATTCCCCAAAAATGGGTAAGCAAAAATCCAGCCATTGTGACGACGAATACATATTCTTTGCTTATTCATCCTACATATCAGTTGCGGCGCGGCGTGTGGCGGGGATAACGGGGTCGGGGCCGTACGACTAGCGTGAGAGGGGGCATGAGAGGGAGAGTGGCCCTGCACCATCGCCGTGCAAGGGCTTGTGCAAGCGATATGACAACGAAACAGGCGGGAAAATCAGCGCCTGCCAGCGAAAGATGCCGAAAAACAGCGCAAGGTGCTCATTCCCTCAGCAAACGCACTTTTTTTGCAGTTTAGCGCTTTGACAAACCCCAGGCACCCCGCTATTATTCGCCCCGTTCACACGATTCCTCTGTAGTTCAGTCGGTAGAACGGCGGACTGTTAATCCGTATGTCACTGGTTCGAGTCCAGTCAGAGGAGCCATATTTAGAAAAGCCCGCTCAGGGAAACCCGAGCGGGCTTTTTGCTTTCTGCCGTTAACCGAGCAGCGGCGTCTACAGCACCACTTCGTAGTGAGAGCCGTCCGGCAGTTCAACATCCAGCCGCAGTTTGCCGCCCGCCGCCTCAACGTAGCGTTTTAGCGAAGACAGTTTCAGATCGCGGCCCGGTTTTTCCATCACGGCCACGGTCGGCTGCCGGATCCCCAGCGCCTGCGCCATTTCAACCTGCGTTTTCTGTACTTTTTCGCGCAGCTCGGCAAGGTGAATGTTCAGCATGATGTCCGCCGCCAGCGCCTGCGCGTTGGCCACGACCTCGGGCTTTTCATCCGCAATAAGCTGTTCCAGCGTTCTGCCCATCGCGTCACTCCTTCTCGTTTAATGTGTTCAGCCAACAGGTGAATTCCCGATCGGCAATCTGAAGCATTCGATCGTAAAAGCGTTTTTCATTGCCGGCTTTATTGCCCGCGCAAAGCACAATGCCAATACGGTACGGATCGAAAGCGAAGAATGCCCGCAACGGTTCGCCACGGCTCTGAATGCGCAACTCTTTCATATTGCTGTAACGTGAGCCTTTCACCGTATCGGCATAGGGTCTGGGCAGCCCGGGCCCCTTTTCCCGTAGGACCATCAATGCGGCAAGTACGCCGGCCCGATCGGCATCGTTGAGTGAGCTAAACCAGTCATCAAACACATCCGTTGTTTTAATTTCCCACACGGGACCTCCCTGCAATATAGATCAACAACTATATAGATGTAAAGCTATAGCAGAGAGGTGCAGGGATGACATGCAAAGGCATGCGTTGTTACTGCAAGGCTGAACGTACATCCGAGCATTTTGCAAACGCAGTGCGAGGCATTCACCTTTTTACGAGCGGTATCGAACAATCGTTCAGAGGCACGGGGCGCTTCCCCGCCGCCCCTTTATGAACCCTGTCACAAAAAGCGCATAACGTTTTCGGCGTTCTGCGCAGCGGGCGATGAGCGACAAACTTGTTAACGCCACGTTACATCGGGTTAGGCAACATTGTTAACGCCGATTGATGCGCCAAACGCATCGCGCCATGCGTTTATTGCGCTTATTTAGTTTATTTTCCTGAGCGAGTCTTCAGCAACAGGCGTGGCGTCAAGCGCCAATAACAAACTGGAGATAAAGATGCATTCCTCTACCTCACCCATGACCACCCGGACCCGAGCCGGCGCGATCCTGCGCGTCACCTCCGGCAACTTTCTGGAACAGTTCGACTTCTTTCTGTTCGGCTTTTACGCCACCTACATCGCACACACCTTTTTCCCGGCCAGCAGCGAATTTGCCTCGCTGATGATGACCTTCGCGGTATTCGGCGCAGGTTTTCTGATGCGTCCCATTGGCGCCATCGTGCTGGGCGCTTACATCGATAAAGTCGGCCGCCGCAAAGGGCTGATCGTCACCCTGTCGATCATGGCTACGGGCACCTTCCTGATCGTGCTTATCCCTTCTTACCAAAGCATCGGGCTTTGGGCGCCGCTGCTGGTGCTGTGCGGGCGCCTGCTGCAAGGCTTCTCGGCGGGCGCGGAGCTGGGCGGCGTGTCCGTCTATCTGGCCGAAATCGCCACGCCGGGCCGTAAGGGCTTCTACACCAGCTGGCAGTCCGGCAGCCAGCAGGTGGCGATCATGGTGGCGGCGGCAATGGGCTTCGCGCTCAACGCGGCGCTGGAAGAAAGCGCCATTCGCGAATGGGGATGGCGCCTGCCTTTCCTGTTTGGCTGCTTGATCGTTCCCTTCATCTTCCTCCTGCGCCGCAAGCTGGAAGAAACACAGGAATTTACCGCCCGCCGCCACCACCTGGCGATGCGCGACGTGTTTAAAACCCTGCTGAAAAACTGGCCGGTGGTGATCGCTGGCATGCTGATGGTCGCCATGACCACCACCGCGTTTTACCTCATCACCGTCTATGCGCCAACCTTCGGCAAAAAGGTGCTGCTGCTCAGCGCCTCCGACAGCTTGCTGGTCACTTTACTGGTCGCGATTTCCAACTTCATCTGGCTGCCCATCGGCGGTGCGCTGTCGGATCGCTTCGGCCGCAAACCGGTGCTGATCGCCATGGCGCTGCTGACGCTGGCCACCGCCTACCCGGCGCTCAGCCTGCTCGCCGCCGCCCCCAGCTTCAGCATGATGCTGGCCGTGCTGCTGTGGCTGTCCTTCATTTATGGCCTCTACAACGGCGCGATGATCCCGGCCTTAACCGAGATCATGCCAACGGAAGTGCGGGTGGCCGGGTTCTCGCTGGCCTACAGCCTGGCGACGGCGGTATTCGGCGGCTTTACGCCGGTGATCTCCACCGCGTTGATCGAATACACCGGCGATAAGGCTTCACCGGGCTACTGGATGAGCTTCGCCGCGCTGTGCGCCTTGCTGGCGAC
Source organism: Serratia sp. 4542 (assembly GCF_016805595.1). NCBI lineage: Bacteria > Pseudomonadati > Pseudomonadota > Gammaproteobacteria > Enterobacterales > Yersiniaceae > Serratia > Serratia sp. 4542. Next base: position 30,939 of record NZ_RXKV01000010.1, on the reverse strand, counting down.
GCTGTATCTGTATCGCCGCATCGCCATGCCGCTGCAAACCGCACGCTAACGCGCCATCGCCATAAGGAATCATGTCATGCAGAAACTCACTCGTTCGATCATCACCCTGCTCGTGTGCGCCTCCTTCAGTACGGCGGCGCTGGCCAAAGACCTGACCGTGATGATCTCCGGCGGCTTCAAAGCCGCGCTGGAGAAACTGGCCCCGGAATATGAAGCTCAAAGCGGCGACAAAATCATTCTGGTGTCCGGCCCTTCCATGGGGAAAACGCCGCAGGCGATCCCTGCGCGGCTGGCGCGCGGAGAGAAAGCCGATGTGGTGATCATGGTGGGCGACGCGTTGGCCCAACTGGACAAAAGCGGCTGGCTCCAGCCGGGTTCGCGCGTGGAGCTGGCTGATTCGCCGATTGGCATAGTGGTGAAACAGGGCGCGCCCAAACCGGCGATAAAAACGGATGCCGACCTGCGCAATGCCTTGCTGCAAGCCGACTCTTTCGCCTATTCCGACAGCGCCAGCGGCCGCTACGTCAGCGGCCAACTGTTCAAAAAGCTGGGCATCGAGCAACAGGTGAAAGGAAAAGCGCACGTGGTTGAGCGCATTCCGGTGGCTTCTGAAGTGGCGCAAGGGAAATACGCGCTGGGCTTCCAGCAGGTCAGCGAATTGCTGCCCGTGGCGGGCGTCACCTTTATCGGCGAGCTGCCGGAAAACGTGCAGTACATCACCCGCTTCGCCGGCGCGGTAACTGCCAAGGCGGAGCACCGTCGCGAAGGCAAAGCGCTGCTGGACTTCCTCGCCTCCTCTCAGGCACAGCCGACCATTCGCGCGACCGGCATGCGAACCGTGCCGGCGCAGCAGCCGGTCAGGCTGAGTGATACTGTTCAGTAATCAGCTTTTCCAGCTCGGCGGCGACGAAAGACTGCATGCGGCCGCCGCGTCTGATGAGGCCCACGCTGCGTTTCACCACCGGATCGACCAGTGGCACCGACGTCAACACCGAATGTTCTGAAGCGGGCATCGACATGGCGGGCACGGCGGCAATGCCGATGCCCGCCTCAACCATGCCCAGCATGGTCGTCACATGGCGAGTTTCACACACGCTGGGACGTTCCGGCACGATGTGTTCCAGGCGCTGATCGAGCAGATTGCGATTGCCGGAGGTTTTATCCAGCGACACGTAATCCTGCTGATAAAACTCCCGCCAGGTGAGGCTCTTTTTACCGGCGAGCGGATGGTCGCGCCGGCAGGCGGCCACGTAGACGTCCTCCACCAACGGCACAAACTCAAGATTAGGCTGCAGCCGCCCGGCGAAGCAGATGCCGAAATCGGCCTGGCCGCCGGTGACCGCCTCGATGACATTGCCGGCGCTGCCGTCGATCAGCTTAACGCGCACGCGCGGATAGCGAAGCCGGAAGCGGCGTATCACGTCGGGCATGAAATAGTAGGCCGCCGACGGCACCGTGGCGACGGTGACCAGCCCGGTACGCTCCTGGCTGACCTTATCGATATCGGCCAACACCGCTTCGACATTCATCAGCAGCTGATCCGAACGCTCGGCAAAAGCCTGCCCGTACAGCGTCAAAGTCACGCGCCGGGTGGTGCGATCGAACAGTTTGCTGCCCAGCGCGTTTTCCAGCTTCTCAATCCTGCGGCTCAGCGCCGACTGCGACAGGCAGATGGACTCTGCGGCCAGCCGAAAATTGCCGTACTCCACCAGCGCGCGGAAGGCATAAAGATCGTTGAGATCAAAATTCACGGGCATAACGGCCTACTCTCCTTGCTGAACGCAAAACAACGATGATAACCGCTTATATCGCCACGACAACCGCCTGGTGGTTGAACCACTCAAACCCCTATCGCCCCAGCAGCACCGTTGCCCAAACCACGATGGTCAGCACCACCGCCACCAGCTGCGCTGCGCCGCCCAAATCTTTGGCGCGTTTGGATAACGGATGTAATTCCAGCGAAATGCGATCGACCACGGTTTCAATCGCCGTATTCAGCAGCTCCACCACCAATAGCAGGAAACTGCAGATAATTAATAACAGCCGCTCCATTTTTGTAATATCTAAACCAAATGTAACAACCAGTAAAATGGCGTTAATAACCAATAATTGGCGGAACGCATCTTCGGTAAGCACCGCGTCAATAACCCCGGCCCATGAGTTCCTTATGCTGTAGGTTAATCGGCTTATTCCCTTTTTCTTATTTCCAGGCATAGCATTTGCTCTCATCAACACGACGACAACGTCCGCAAATAAATCACGCGCCGTGAATTTATCTCGGGTTTATTAATTAAAGACCTTAACCGTTTGCCCTCAGGAGAGGATTCATTCGCTCACGCGATGCCCGCACAACAGTGAAACGACCAGCGCGAAAAATGCCCTGGCGGGCTTATTATCCTGAGGACGTTAAAAGACGAAACGTTATCAGCCGGTTAAAGCGTTTTCTCGTACAAGCGGTAGCGCTTATAGGGCACTGCGCCGATGCGTTCTAAAATCGTCCGCATGCCGGTATTGGTTTCCAGGATCCAAGACATTTCCAATGCGTCGATATTGCGCTTGGCGAAAGGCTCGCGCAGCGCCTCAATCAGCAGCAGCGCAATAATCGGCCCGATGCGGCTGAATTGATATTCCTGGCGCACGCCCATCAACGGCACGCGCGCGGTGCGCACGCCGCTGACCTTCAGCCGCCACAATAACTTCGCCCAGCCAAACGGCAATAACCGCCCCTGCAGATCGGCAATCGCTTCGTTAATGTTCGGCAAGCCGACGATAAAGGCGCAGGGGGCGCCATCCACCTCGGCGATATGGATCATATCGTCGGGCACCAGGAACTTCAGCTGATCCCCCATGGTGGCGAACTCGTGCTGGGTGAACGGGACAAACCCCCAGTTATGTTGCCACCCGGAGTTGAACACCTCGCGCAGCACCTGCATCTCCTCGCGAAAGCGCTTGCGGTTGAGGCGGCGAACGGTCACCTTTTTGCGTACCTGGTCCATCATCCGGGTTAACGACGGCGAAAAGTGCAGATCGGTTCTTTTCATCCAATAGGCAAGCAAATCAATCCCTTCGCTGTAGCCCTGCTGCGCTATCTGGGGCGCGTAATAAGGCTTGGCGTGCGTCATCAGCGCCGAGGGTGGAGTGTCGAACCCCTCGACCAGCAGGCCGCTTTCCTGATTGATGTTGAGGCTGAACGGCCCGGTAATTTTACGCGCGCCTTTCGACCTCAACCACTCCTCCGCCACTGTGAACAACGCGCTGAATACGGCGGGATCGTCAACGGCGTCGATCATGCCGAAGTGGCCGGTATCCTCGCCATGCAGCTCGCGGTGCAGGGAATCAATTTGTGCGGTGATGCGCCCAACGACTTTCCCCTGCTTTTTGGCCACCCACGCCTGCCATTCGATATGGTCGGTGCCGGGATTCTTCTTTGACAGATGCTCTTCGCGCTCTAAATACAGCGGCTCAATCCAGTTTGGATCATCGCGAAACAGTAACGAGGGGAAAGCAATAAATTCTTTAAGCTCGCGTTTATCCAGAACTTTCTCAATGCGGATCATAAATAGCCTTACGTTTTAATAAAATAATTAAATAAGCGCGCGACAACGCCTTTAGCATTTTTTATGCTGTTCTCTTTAATTGGATTGTGTATTGCCTCCGGTTCAACGATAAGAAAAACCGAATATTACCCCCGGTGAATCAGCGTGCTCATTGCCCGATATTCACCCTGAGGTTTCCGTGATTGTTCGAAAAAAGGGAAACAAAAAGCGGCGCTGACATGCTACGCTAATGATGCTCTTTTATTATTTCGTGCTGTATGGGCAAAAGAAATCTGCCGCATTTAGTGTACCGACTTTAATCAGGAGCGGGATCGCCATTTTTACCACTTAATGCTCTTTTTAAGATTCAGCTTAAATGAGCCATTCACTTTTTGATTTCTTGCGGCATACTGTTTAGGAAGTGTTTAAGTTCTAAGATAGCCATGCACGAGGTCAAAACCTATGAGTCGACAGTTATTTTCTGCCCGACACATTCAGGCTAAAGAACGGCGAAACCCGGAGCTTACAATAGCCCCCTGTATATCGCCAGGGTGCCGTACAAGGCTGATAAAACGGGCAGCTCACACTCTGCCCGGGTAATAACCGGCGTACCGTTCAAGCACGGTAATATACGCTGTTCGCGGAATGAAGATGGTTGAATAACAAACTTATTCAAAACCTATTCATAGTAAAATATCAATTACCTCGCCAAGAGTCTTTTATCTCTTTTGGTGATTTTTAATCTATGGCTAGTTTGTCTATGTCTGAAACAAGTTCCGTTCATTCTCTTCCCATGCGCTATGCGGACTTCCCCACTTTAGTGGACGCGTTGGATTACGCGGCGCTGGGCAATACGGGAATGAATTTTTACGATCGGCGCAATCAACTCGTGACCGTTCTCGAATACCGCACGCTGCAGCAAAAAGCGATCTCGGGCGCGCGGCGTTTATTGTCGCTGAAACTCAAGAAAGGCGATCGCGTGGCGCTGATCGCCGAAACCAGCGCGGGATTCGTCGAAGCGTTTTTCGCCTGCCAATATGCCGGCCTGGTGGCGGTGCCGCTGGCGATCCCGATGGGCGTGGGCCAGCGCGACTCCTACACCGCCAAGCTGAAGGGGCTGATCGCCAGCTGTAACCCCGCGGCGATCATCAGCAGCGAAGAGTGGACGCCGCTGATAGCCTCGGCCACGGAAAAGGCGCCGTCGCTGCACATCCTCAGCGACGAGGATTTTAACGCCTTGCCGGAGCCGGAAATCGCGTTGCCGGCGCCCTCGCCCGACGACATCGCCTATCTCCAATACACCTCGGGCAGCACCCGCTTTCCGCGCGGCGTGATCATTACCCAGCGGGCGGCGATGGCGAACCTGAACGCGATCAGCCGCGACGGGATCAAGCTGCGCGCGGGCGACCGCTGCGTCTCCTGGCTGCCCTTCTATCACGATATGGGCCTGGTCGGTTTCCTGCTGACCCCGGTGGCGACCCAGCTGTCCGTCGATTACCTGCGCACGCAAGATTTCGCCATGCGCCCGATGCAGTGGCTGAAACTGATCGCCAAGAATCGCGGCACGGTGTCCGTCGCCCCGCCGTTCGGCTACGACCTGTGCCTGCGCCGCAGCAACGCCAAAGAGCTGGCCGATCTGGATCTCTCCAGCTGGCGGGTCGCGGGCGTGGGCGCCGAGCCGATCCCGGCCGAGCTGCTCGGCCAGTTCGGCGAACACTTCAGCAGCATCAACTTCGACAGCAAAGCCTTCATGCCGTGCTATGGCCTGGCCGAGAACACTCTGGCGGTGAGCTTTTCCGACCCTTGCTCCGGCCCGCAAACCAACGCCGTCGACCGCGATATTTTGGAGTACGAGGGTAAGGCGGTCGCGCCCGGCAAGAAGACCCGCGCCGTCTCGACCTTCGTCAACTGCGGCCGAGCGTTGCCCGGCCACCGCATCGAGATCCGCAGCGAAACCGGGCAGCCGCTGCCGGAACGCCAGGTCGGCCATATCACGATTTCCGGCCCCAGCCTGATGAACGGTTATTTCTGCGACGATGAATCCCAGCAGCAGATCCAGGTGACCGGCTGGATGGACACCGGCGATCTGGGCTATCTGCTGGACGGCTATCTGTACGTCACCGGCCGCAAGAAGGATCTGATCATCATTCGCGGCCGCAATATCTGGCCGCAGGATATCGAGTACGTCGCGGAATCTGAACCGGAAATCCGTTCCGGCGATGCGATTGCCTTCGTGACCGAAGAACACGACGAGGCGGCCAGGATCATTTTGCAAATCCAGTGCCGAGTCAGCTCGGAAGAACGCCGGGAGCAAATCGTGCATTCGCTGAGCGCGCGCATTCAAAGCGAGTTCGGCATCGCGGTGGATATCGAGCTGCTGCCGCCGCACAGCATTCCCCGCACGTCGTCGGGCAAACCCGCCCGCGCCGAGGCCAAAAAACGCTGGCTGAGCGCCTCGCTCTACCCGCAAATGCCGCAGCTGGCCGGTTTCGCGCAATGAGCGGCACCGTGGCGGTGACGGGCGCGACCGGCTTTATCGGCCGGCACATCGTCCAGGAACTGCTGGCGCAAGGGTTTAGCGTGCGCGCCCTGACGCGGCAAGCCGGAAAAGCCGCCATCGACAACCTGCAGTGGATCCCCGGCGCGCTGGAAGATCGGCCCTCGCTCACCGAGCTGGTGCGCGGCGCAGAGTGCGTGGTGCACTGTGCGGGCCAGGTGCGCGGGCATTCGGAAGCGGTGTTCACCCGCTGCAACGTGACCGGCAGCCTGAATTTGATGCAGGCCGCCAGGCAGAACGGCCGCTGCCATCGCTTCCTGTTCATGTCGTCGCTGGCGGCCCGCCATCCGGCGCTGTCCTGGTATGCCCATTCAAAACAGGCCGCCGAGCAGCAACTCATCGCCGCCACGGGCGACATCGCGCTGGGGATTTTCCGCCCGACGGCGGTTTACGGGCCCGGCGATAAAGAGCTGAAGCCGCTGTTCAACGGCCTGCTGCGCGGCGTGCTGCCCCGGCTGGGCGCGCCTGACGCCAGGCTCTCTTTTCTGCACGTGAGCGATTTGGCCAAGGCGGTCAGCCAATGGGTGCAGGCCGAACCCGCGCAGCCAAATATTTACGAACTGTGCGACGGCGTGGCCGAAGGCTATAACTGGCTGCGCCTGCGGGACATCGGCGCCGCCGTGCGGCACGGGCCGGTGCGTCTGGTAGGCATTCCGCTGCCGCTGCTGAAAGCCCTGGCGGATATCAGCGTGGTGTGGAACCGCCTGGTCAAACAGGAACCGATGCTGACGCGCAGCAAAATACGCGAGTTAACCCATCACGACTGGTCCGCCAGCAATCACGCGCTGTCGCAACAGATTAATTGGTTTCCACAGGTGAGTTTGGAACGCGCGCTGCGTGAAGGGCTGTTTTAATTATTCCAAATAGAGGTGTGTCAACGTTCTTATGCTAAATCGCGATGCTGTAATGGATTATATCCTGACGTGTTTGCAAGGTATCGTCGAAGGCGGAGTGGAAATAAAACCTGATAGCGATCTCGTCAATGATCTTGGCCTGGAGTCCATCAGAGTCCTGGATCTGCTGATGATGCTGGAAGATGAATTAGATATCTCCATTCCTATCAATATATTGCTTGATGTCAGAACGCCTGAGCAACTGCTTGACGCGCTGCGCCCTTATCTGGAGAAAAGCCATGGGACTGTATGATAAGTTTGCGCGGCTCGCCAATGACCGTGAACAATTTCAAACGTCCGGTCTGAATCCGTTCGGCACCTGTATCGACGAAGTGTATTCCGCCACCCAGGGCCGCATCGGCGATCAAAAGATTGTCCTCGCCGGCACCAACAATTATCTCGGCCTGACGTTCGATGCGCAGGCGATCGCCGCCGGCCAGGCGGCCCTGGCCGCGCTCGGCACCGGCACCACCGGCTCGCGCATGGCGAACGGCAGCTACGGATCGCACCTGACGCTGGAACGGGAGCTGGCGGAATTCTTCGATCGCCCCAGCGCCATCGTATTCTCCACCGGCTATACCGCCAACCTGGGCGTCATCAGCACCCTGGCGGGGCCGGGCTCCGTGGTGTTGATCGACGCGGACAGCCACGCGAGCATTTACGACGCCTGCGCCCTCGGCGGCGCGGAGATTATTCGCTTCCGCCACAATGACGCCGCCGATCTGGAGCGCCGCATGGTGCGCCTGGGCGAACGGGCCCGCGAGGCGATCATCATCGTGGAAGGCATCTACAGCATGCTGGGCGACGTCGCCCCGCTGGTGGAAATCGTCGACATCAAGCGGCGGCTCGGCGGGTATCTGCTGGTGGACGAAGCACACTCCTTCGGCGTGATGGGCGAGCACGGCCGCGGCCTGGCCGAAGCGCTGGGCGTCGAGCAAGACGTGGATATCATCCTGGGCACCTTCAGCAAAAGCCTGGCTTCGATCGGCGGTTTCGCCGTCGGCGGCAAGGGGATGGACGTGCTGCGCTACAGCAGCCGGCCGTATATCTTTACCGCGTCGCCGTCGCCTTCCAGCATCGCGTCGGTGCGCACGGCGCTGCAAAAAATCGCGCGCCATCCCGAGCTGCGGGAAAAACTGTGGAGCAATGCGCACCGCCTGTACCACGGCCTCGCCGAGCTGGGGTATACCCTGGGGCCGCGCATCAGCCCGGTGGTGCCGGTGATGATCGGCTCAAAGGAAGAAGGGCTGCGTTTCTGGCGCGAGTTGATCGCCCACGGCGTGTATGTGAATCTGGTGCTGCCACCGGCCGCGCCGGCGGGCGTTACCCTGCTGCGCTGCAGCGTCAATGCCGCGCACAGCGATGAAGAGATCGACACTATCGTGCGCGCCTTTGCGGCGCTGAAAAAATAAAGCCTTTCCCTCTCGGCCGCGGCGGCGGTGCCGAAAATGGCATCGCCGCCCTGCCGAAGCGATGCGCACCTCAGTGCGCAGCCGTTGATACTCCATCAGTCGAATAGCGATATCCCTGCGCAGCCATAAATTCCGCGATGGCTTTTTCCGCCGCAGAAAGCACCTCCTCGATCGGCCGATCGGCATCAAGATCCACGATGTCGGCACCTTCAAACGTCAATAACGGCGTGGCGGCGATCTTCTTCTCCAGCGCCGCTTTGCGGTGATCGGGTTTGCGCGCGCAGGCCACCGCCAGACTGACATTCAGCTTGAGCACCAGATCCGGTTTTTGCCCCGCCATCCATTGGAACGCCGCCCGTTCGCGCGCCGCCAGCCAACGGACGAAACGGCTCCCTTCAACGTCGACGGGAAATACCGTGCCGTCGTAAGCGCCGGGGATTTGCGCCTGCGGAAAACGGTCGGTCAACACGATGAACCCTTGCCGACGAAACGCCAGCATGCGGCGAAAACGCAGCAGCCGCCGCCCCACGAAAGCGATGATCACCGCCGACGGCAACAGGCCAATCCGGGATTTTTTCGTTTTGACTTTTTTGGTATTGCTCTCGATAGCCTTGCCCACCGAGCGCCCGAGCAGCGGCAATTTCGCCGCCGCACGCCCGACGTTACCCGCCTGTTTGCCCAGATGCACCTGCACCGCCGGGCCATAATGTTTCACATATTCGATCAGATGTTCACAAACGGTGGACTTACCCGATCCGTCGCTGCCAATAACCGCAATCAACGGCGGAAATTTTGCACTCATAATAAGACTCTCTTTCAATACACCAGAAACGGCGTGCCATGTTTGCAGCGAAATCACGCTTAACCTTGATCGGCAGCCGCGCAAAATAAATTGCCTCAGCGCAGTGCCAAACAGCACAAAAGATTAAGCGAAAATTAAAAACCTCTGCTCTTTTTTCGCTGCGGGTCAGGCCGAAATTAACATAAAAAGCGAAACTGACCTGCGCGCGAACAATTAGCACAAAATAACAAGAACGAACGCCATGAATATCAATTCAAATAACAAACCAAAATACCCATCTCATTATTTTATCGTGGCAAAGCACAATAAATATCTTGAACCCAAGGCGTATTGGAATACAATAGTTTTTTTCGCATTGGATCAATTATTGTGAGTCAGCAGATAAGACCTTCGTCTGATCGCTCGCCCGTGCGCGTAATAGCGATAACCGGCTGTGACGGCTCGGGAAAATCTACCTTGGCCACCAGTCTGGTCAACGCCTTATCGGCAAAAGAACCTGCCGAACTGCTTTATCTCGGCCAGTCTTCCGGGCGTATCGGCGAATGGATCAGTTCGCTGCCGATTATTGGCGCGCCCTTCGGGCGTTATTTGCTGAAGAAATCGCAGCGCGTGCACGATCGCCCTTCCGCACCGCCGGATAATGCCACGGCGCTGGTGATTTTTTTACTTTCCTATTGGCGCGTCTATAAATTCCGCCGCATGCTGAAGAAAAGTCGCCGCGGCGCATTGCTGATTACCGATCGTTATCCGCAGGCCGAAGTGGCAGGGTTTCGTTTCGATGGCCCGCAGCTGGCAAAAACCGCCGGCGGCAATCGCTGGGTACGCTGGCTGAGAAAGCGCGAACAACACCTGTACCAATGGATGGCGTCTTATCAGCCCCTATTATTAATTCGGCTGGATATTGACGAACAAACGGCCTATTCACGCAAACCCGATCACTCGCTGGCGGCGTTGCGTGAAAAGATCGCCGTCATCCCGCACCTGACGTTTAACGGCGCTAACATACTGGATTTAGACGGCCGCGAACCGGCCAGCCATATTTTCGATGAATCTCTGCGCGCCGTTAAAATATCGCTGAGGGCCGCCAATGCCTAGCCGACAAATAACCTTTTCGTACCGAAACAGATGAAAAAAAATAAACTCACTGCCGAACAGCACTCCTCTTCCACCTGCATTAGCGGGCTGATTGCCGTGGTGGGCAGCGACGGCACCGGCAAGTCCACGCTGACCGCCGATCTGGTGAAAAACCTGCAGCAGCATCGCCCCACGCAGCGGCGCTATTTAGGGCTGATCTCCGGCGAAGACGGCGACAAAATCAAGAAATTGCCGTTCATCGGCGTGTGGCTGGAACGGCGCCTGGCGGCCAAATCCGATAAAACCCAACGCATGAGCAACAGGCCGCCGGCACTGTGGGCGGCCCTGATCATGTACGGCTTTTCGCTGTGGCGCGCCTCCAACCTGCGCAAGGTGCGGCGGCTGGCGCAGAGCGGCGTGCTGGTGATCAGCGATCGCTACCCGCAGGCGGAAATTTCTGGTTTTTACTACGACGGGCCCGGTATCGGCGTGGAGCGCGCAAAAGGCTGGCTATTGAGCCGCCTGGCGGCGCGCGAACGCCGTTTATATCAACGCATGGCCGTCTATCGGCCGGCGCTGATCATTCGCCTCGATATCGACGTCGATACGGCGTTTTCCCGTAAGCCCGATCACAGCTATGACGAGCTGAAAGACAAGATTTCCGCCATGGTGCGCCTGCAGTACAACGGCGCGCGCATCATCGAGCTGGACGCCAGAGCCCCTTACGACGAGGTGCTGAGCAACGCGCTCAACGCCATTTCGGCCGTGGTGCCCCCCGTGAAGCGCCCACAGAGCGACATCGGGCAACCCGGCGAAAACGCCGGCGAAGAAACTCAGGTTTATTAAACGCATACAGGGCAAGCGCATGACAGCGGAACACAAGATGCAGAAAAACAACGATAACGGCTGGTTTGGGTTATGAAACGGTGGTTTTCCGATGGTGCGTTTCGCTCCATTTTACGTAATGCCGCCTACTTAGGCTCCGGCAGCGTGGCCAGCGCGCTGCTTGGCCTGCTGGCGCTCTCCTGCGCCGGTAAAGGCATGTCGCCTGAAATGTTCGGCGTGCTGGTGGTGATCCAGGCCTATACCAAAGCGGTCAGCGATTTCATCAAATTCCAGACCTGGCAGTTTGTGGTGCAATTCGGTACCCCGGCGCTGGAGCACCAAAACACCGGGCGCTTCCGCGACGTCGTCACCTTCTCCTTCGGGCTGGATATCGCCAGCGGCGTCATCGCCGTACTGGGCGGCATGATCATGCTGCCGTTCTTGTCCCACGCCCTGGGGCTGGACAGCGAAAGTTTCTGGCTCGCCATGCTGTACTGCACCCTGATCCCGTCGATGACCTCGTCCACGCCGACCGGCGTGCTGCGCGCCTTCAACCGCTTCGATCTCATCGCCATCCAGCAGGCGATCAAGCCGTTCCTGCAGGCGGTGGGCAGCGTCATCTCCTATTATTTCGATCTGGGATTCCCCGGCTTTATCGTCACCTGGTACGCCTCTAACCTGATCGGCGGCACGCTGTTTTGGTGGTTCACCGCGCGCGAACTGCGCCGCCGCGATATCCACGGCGCGCTGAGGCCACGGCTGTTCAACGTCGCACGCCGCATCGAGGGCGCCTGGAACTTCGTCTGGACCACCAACATCGCCCATACCATCTGGGCCGCACGCAACTCCTGCACCACCGTGCTGGTGGGCGTGGTGCTCGGGCCGGCCGCCGCCGGGCTGTTCAAGATCGCCATGACCTTCTTCGATGCGACGGGCACCCCGGCCAAGCTGCTGGAGAAAAGCTTCTATCCCGAGATCATGCGCCTGGACCCGCGCACCAAGACCCCGTGGCTGCTGGGCCTGCGCTCCTCGCTGCTGGCCGGCGGCATCGGCCTGGCCGTCGCGGTGTTGATGCTGCTGGTGGGCAAGCCGCTCATTTCCGCCGTCTTCGGGCAGCAATACCTGGAAGCCTATGACCTGATTCAAATCATGCTGGGCGCGATCATCGTTTCCATGATGGGCTTCCCGCAGGAATCCTTACTGTTTATGGCAGGCAAGCAGCGCGCCTTCCTGATCGCGCAGGCGACGGCCTCGGCGGCCTACATTGCGCTGCTGGTGTCGATGGCGTATGCCTTCGGCGTGCAGGGCGCCGCCTTCGCTTATTTACTGGGGCAATGTTTAGACGTTCTGTTATCCCTGATACCGACGATCGGCGCCTACCGCAATCGCTTTATGTTGGGGCTGAATGTGCCCAAAGAGAGTAATTAATGACCGCTAACGATAATTGGAAGAAGTTCTCCGCCGAAACCACCCAGGCGCTGTTTGTCGCGGTGGAAGAGGATGACCTGGTTGAGGCGAATATCAGCCTGCCGCAGCAGATTGATTTGCAGTGTTCCCCCGAGAGCATTCGGGACAACTACGCGCTGTGCCTGCAGTTTTGGGAAGACGGCTTTTCCCGCCGCGAGCTGCTGCAATTGGTGAACGGTTTCCTGAAAGACCCGCAGTTGGCGGCGGCTACCCGCATGCGCTACAAATATATCCGCGCCCGCTACAAGCACCTGCGCTTCGCCCAGCAGCTGTACGGCGCGCCCCACCGCGCCAACCGCCTGTTCCACACCACCACCGTGGTGCTCGGCCATTTTCAGGACGCGTTTCGCAACGGCAACCAGAAGAACCTGACGCTGTACGGCAACCTGCTGCGGCTGCTGCTCAGCAAGCCGGTGTGGTCGTACGTGCGCTATGCGCTGCGCCACACCCAGCTGGAAAGCGCACAGGGCTTTATCACCTACCGCCAGGAACAGATGCGCCAGCTGCAGACGCTGATCGCCAGCCCGGCGCTGACCGGGCATCAGTTCCACGACGTGCGCAAAATCGTCAGCCGCCAGGTGTCGTTTTACGACACGCTGAGATCGATCGATCCCGACAACCGCGAAGCCCGGCAGATCTCGCGCTTCCTGGCGGCGATTAACGGCCTGATGGGCGACCGGCATGACGTGATGGTGGCGGACAAGCTGGCCGGCGGCGATATCTATGACCGGCCGGCTATCCTGGATATCGACATCCGCCAGCGCCTGGAGCTGCTGCTGGCGCGCTTTCCGCTGTCGTTTTCCCAGCCGGCCATCGCGGCGGGCAGATAAGCGCGTTGCGCGGAGCCATGATGACGTTACGCCGCTTGCTGACCCTCGCGCTGCTGCTATCGCCGCTGGCGGCGTCAGCGCATAACTTCGTGCATGGCCGGCCGGTGGCGCCGATCGCCATCGCCGATCGCGGCGAGCTGCTGCTACGCAACGGCGATTTCAGCTACCGGCCGTGGAACAGCGCAAAACTGGCGGGCAAGGTGCGGGTGATCCAGTACATCGCCGGGCGCACCTCCGCCAAAAAGAAGAACTCGCTGCTGATCAACGCCGTCAAAGACGCGAACCTGCCGGGCGATCGCTTCCAGCCCACCACCATCGTCAACACCGACGACGCGATACCGGGCTCCGGCTTTTTCGTGCGCGGCAAGATCGAGAAAAACAAGCGGCATTACCCCTGGGCGCAGTTCATCGTCGACAGCGACGGGCTGGGGCGCATGGCCTGGCGGCTGCCGGAGGAGAGCTCCACCATCGTGGTGCTGGACCAGGCCGGGCGCGTGCAGTGGGCGAAGGACGGCGCACTCACGCCGCAGGAAGTTGACAAGGTGATCGCCCTGCTGCGCGCGCTGATCGCGCAGGAGACGCCATGACGCGCACGCCGCCGGGAGCCGATGACGCATGTCTTTGATTGAACGCTACATCACGGTTGAGATCCGCCGCCTGGTGATGATGATCGCCGGGTTTCTGATCTTTATGTTCGCCAGCTACTCCGCCCAGCGCTACCTGACCGACGCCGCCAACGGCACGCTGGCGCTGCGGGTGGTGGCCGAGGTGGTTTTCTATAAATCGCTGATTGCGCTGGAGATGATATTGCCCGTCGCGCTGTATGTCTCGGTGGCGGTGGCGCTGAGCCAGCTGTACAGCGATGCGGAGATCACCGCCATGCTGGCCGCCGGGGCCAGCCCGCTGCGGCTGTATAAGGCGGTGCTGATACTGGCCGTGCCGCTGGCGATAGCGGTCACGCTGCTGTCGCTGTATGGCAGGCCCTGGGCGTACGCCAATATCTATCAGCTGCAGCAAGAGTCGCAGTCGGTGCTGGACGTGAGCCACCTGCAGGCCGACAAATTCAACGTCAGCGGCAACGGCCGTATGATCCTCGCCAGTCACGTCGACAAAACGGCCAACCACCTGACGGACGCCCTGATTTATGTGCGCGGCGGCCATCACACCAACCTGTACCGCGCGCAGTCGGTGGAGGTGCTCGACGCCTCTCCCGCCAGCCCCGCCGTGCGGCTGAAAACCGGCACCGCCTATGTGCTGGATCGCCAGGGCACCGACGACAACGGGCAGAACTACGACAACTTCGACATCGCGCTCAAGCCGTTCGTGCCCAGCGCCGAGAGCCGGCACAAATCGGCCTCGCCGGCGGAGCTGGCGCGCTCCGCCGATCCGGGTGACGCCGCCGAACTGCAATGGCGCGAAAGCCGCGGGCTGACCACCGTGCTGATGGTGCTGCTGGCGATCCCCTTTAGCCGCATCAAGCCGCGGCAGGGCCGCTACGCCGCACTGCTGCCCCTGACGGTGCTGTTTACCGTGATTTTCTATGGCGGCAACATTTGCCGCACGCTGGTGGCCAACGGCTCTCTGCCGACGATCCCCGGCGTTTGGCTGGTGCCGATAGCCATGGCTGTCGGCATCGCCCTGCTGCTGGCGCGCGACTTATCCCTGCTGCGGAAACCCTCCCGATGACTATTTTTAGCCGTTACCTGATCCGCAACGTGTTCATCGGCTTTGCCGCCGCGGCCGGGCTGCTCATCCCGCTGTTCACCACCTTCACGCTGATCAACGAGCTGGAGGACGTGACCCCGGGCGGCTACCGCTGGCAGCAGGCGCTGCTGGTGACCGTGCTGACCCTGCCGCGCAGCCTGGTCGATCTGGGGCCGTTTATCGCGCTGCTCGGCGGCATCGTCGGGCTGGGGCAGCTGTCGAAAACCCTGGAGCTGACGGCGATCCGCTCCGCCGGGATGTCGATATTCCGCATTGCGCTGGTGATGCTCGCCGCCGGGCTGCTGATGAACCTGTCGCTCGGCGCCCTCGATGAGTGGGCGGCCTCGCCGCTGCAGCAACGCGCGCTGCAAATGAAGAACAACGCCCTGGCGCAGTCGAACGATAACGACGTCACCGTTAACCCGCTGTGGGCACGGCACGGCAACGAGTTTGTGACGGTAAAAACCGTCGATGAGAACGACCAGCCCCACGGCATTGAGATCTTCCGTTATCAGGCCAACCGCGCGCTGGAATCTTACCTTTACGCCGAAAGCGCCAGCACCGCCGCCGACGGCAACTGGCTGCTGCACAACGTGATGCAGAAAAGCTGGCAAGGTAGAAAGGAGACGATTGAGCGGCATAACAGCCTGCTCTGGCGCTCGCTGTTCGCCGTGCCGAGCCTGAAAGAGCTGACCCTACCGGCCGGCAGCTTCTCGCTCCAACAGCTGGATCGCTATATCGATTACCTGCAGGGCTCGGGCCAGCCCAGCACCGAATACCGCCTGGCGCTGTGGAAAAAACTCGGCCAGCCCCTACTGGTGCTGGCGATGATTTTGCTGGCCATCCCGTTTACCTTCACCGCCCCGCGTGCGCCCGGCATGGGCAGCCGGTTAGCGATCGGCGTGATCGTCGGGCTGCTGACCTACATCGCTTACCAGATCGTCCTCAACCTGGGGTTGCTGTTCGCCCTCAACGCGCCCTTCACTGCCCTCGCCCCGCCGCTGCTGATTTTGGCGCTGGCGTTGGTGCTGGTTTATCGGTTTGATCGGCGGGGTTAGGGGTGAGAACAGTGGTGTGATGGGAAAGGCTGAAGATGATTTACTCGTCCGCAGGTTGAACCCTATCGGCCAGGGTTGAGGGAGTGCCTGCGCTGCCACTCGTCAACCACATCACCTAGCGTCTTTGGCACGTCATTGCGTATCCATGCCATAAATTCACGATCGAAGCGAAAGTCCTCTCCGCACGCCTCAACCATGAAACGACGGACGTTTTGCGTATTTTTGTAGCTTTTATCCACGATCGTGGCGCGTGTTAGCAATGCGCTATGCCAATCGATTTTCAATTTAACCACTCCTGTGAAGAGCCGTTCGATAAAGAGCTTCAACCTGGCCTGACCTATCGCACTTTTGTCACGTCCGTTTCGGCGCAAAATGGATGTGGTGAAAAGCATAGCCCAGATCGCTTTTATATGTACGGGCGCATTTATGCCATCGCCGTCGAACAGGGGCTAAATGACAACCGCCCCTGCTCGCTCCGTGGAATTAACGCAATTCCTTCGCTATCGCGCTAAACATCAGTGAGGCCTCCAGCGGTTGCGCGCTGAAAGACGGCTCCGCCTGCGGCCAGGTGGACCACTGGACGATCACCAGATTCTCCGCCTGATTGACCATAATCATCTGGCCGAAGATCCCCAGCGCCCACAGGGAATGTTTCAGGGAAGCCTGCGGGGCAGGTTCTACGTTAGTCGCATTCATCGGCACTTCGTTGTTCCACCATTGGTAGCCGTAGATGCCGTTAGGGTGCGCCGCCGATACCGAGCCCGCCGCCCGCGTCCAGTTGGATGACTGGGCTACCCAATCAGCCGGCAAGATCTGTTTGCCGTTCGGCAGCTTCCCGTTATGCAGAATGAACTCGCCGAAGCGCCCCCAGTCTTCCAGCGTGGCGTTGAACCCGTGCGCGCCCACGTCGTGCTGGCCTTTGGCGTAGGCATGCCATACACCGTCGCTCGCCATGCCGTAGGGCTGCCAGATGCTTTGCTGCAGATAGGCCGCCAGCGGCATGCCGGTGGCGCGCTCCAGCACGTCGCCCAGCAGCCACGCGCCGCCGGAGGAGTAAGACCAGTTCTGCCCGGCCGGATGCGCACGCTGCAAACCGGCTACCAGCTTGCGCACGCAGGCGTAGGTGCCGGGCTTGGCTTCACACTCGGTCAGCTGCGCGAAGTCCGATTTCGGGTTGGTGTAATCCTCATTCCACGCCACGCCGGAGGTATGGGTGATCAGCTGCCTGAGGGTCACGCCGTCCCACGCGGTGCCTTTCAGATCGGGTTCGTATTGCGTGATGAGATCGTCGAGCGAGCGGATCTTGCCCTGTTTAATCGCCACGCCCACCAGCGTAGCGACCACGGATTTGCCCACCGAGCGCGACGTCCACAGGGTGGTGTCGGTATTGCCCTGCCCCAGATATTTCCAGGCGATTTTGCCGTCTTTCAATACCAGCATGCCGCTGACGTTCTGGCGCTGCAGGTAGTCCTGCAGGCTGTAGGTTTTGCCATTCACCCGATAGCTGGCGTCCGTTAGCGGTTTAGCGGCAGCCAGCAGCGGCGTGGCATTGCCGTGATGAAACACATCCCCCGCATAGTTGCGGTAGTCGTTACGAAAACCGATCACCCGGTCGCTCTGGCTCCAGGTGAGCATCTTGTGCGTATCCGGCAATTGCGCATCGAAAGGCGCCGGACAGGCGCTGAGTTCGGTGCCCGCGCAAGCGGCCAGCGCGGCGGGCGCCAACAGGCCGCTGCAGAGACTGATGACGACGCCCGCCAGCAGGCTGCGGTTAAACACTTTGCTTTTCATATTTTTTCTCGCTTAGCTCAGGAAGGCGTTCAGCTTAAAAAAACGCGGCCTATAATAAAAAACGCCTGATGGGGGAAAATCCCCCGCAAAATCGACTGGAGAGCCGCGTGCCGAGCCTGATTTATTCCTTTGCCCAACTGGAAGCCTTCACCGCCGTGGCCGAGCACGGCAGCCTGGCGAAAGCCGCGCTCAAGCTGGGCAAAGACCGCACGACACTGCGCGATTTGATTGATTTTCTCGAGGATGGCTTGGGCTATGCGCTGTTCCTGCGCGAGGGGCGCAGCCTGCACCTGACGCCAGAAGGCGAACAGCTGCAGCGCCAGGCGCACCTGCTGATGCGCCAGGTGAAAGCGTTTGAGGCGTTTGCCAAAGACGTGCCCAAGAGCGCGGCGCAGGAAATCTCGCTGGTCTACGATCCCTTTACCCCCCGCGCATTGCTGCAGGCGCTGATTGCCGCCATGGCCCAACGCAACACGCACCTGAGCCTGATTAACGCTTCGCGCGACGAGGCGGAAAGGTTGCTGGCAAACGGCCAGGCCGATCTGGGCATCTGCCAGGCGCGCCATCGCAGCGTGGGCGACGCCATGGAGTGGCGCGCCTTAGGGGCGATAGAGATGGATTTTTACGCCGCCGAAACGCTTTTCCCCGGCGCAGAACAGCCGCTTTCGCTGCTGGAGCTTTCGCTCGCGCCGCAGGTGATCATGCACCCGAATTCTGACGAGCCCGTGGCGCGCCGCCTGCAAATTTCGGGGCATACAATATTTACCAACGAGCTGGAAATGCTACGCGCCCTGCTCGAACAGGGCTGCGGTTGGGGATTCTTGCCGACGCATATGCATGCGGAACGGTGGAAAAATGTCAACACGCTGCGCACCGAAGTGGGCAGCCAGGGGATCAGCCAAACCATGGTGACCATCTGGAAGCCGGGCAATGACCGGCGGGCGCTGATTGATGAGACGTTAGCGCTGTTGCCGGGGTTGTGGCGGGAGGTTGGGAGTGTAAAGTCGCGGCTAGATTAGCGGTATTGTTACCGGAAGACGGTCGTAGAGTTCATCATCTGCGTTGTTTACCCGAACGTTCTTAAGCGGGGATTGATGCTTTCACCCAATGAGAGCCCCTCACCACCAGCGCTGCTGGCGCTAGTTTAACGCGTTGAGCGGAGGTATTTGAGTGGGCAGGTTTGAGCGAGAAACGGACGTAGAGTCCTTTATCAAACTGATTCATTTTTTTGAGCCACTTCTTGGTTGAGAGTTTACTCACTTGACACCGAGACTACATTACTTTGGTGAGATCATTACGCCTTTTGTTCTTCTATGGTGAAAATGGCTAGAGGATTGTTACCTACATCACCATTTGCACATCTTCTTGCTTATCAGGGACATTTTTAATCTCAAATAACTCGATTAATCATCCTATAGCAAATAAAATGCAATTTTTAGTCGTTATCTGATTGCGATATCGATAGTTGCACATTACCACATGCAGTGCTCATGCAGCTGAGGGCGGTAGCTTGGAGCAAAGTTATGACTTGCTGACTATGATATCCTCTTGGCTATCGCATTCGAGTCCATTCTTAGTAGAAAATTGAATTATTTACGTCTGGGTATCCCTGATACAGGGGCGGCAAAATTTATATCAAAAGTCAAACGTAGTTTATCAATTAATGGATTATTCTTTCTTAGCTTGAGGTTTGGTTTATGCACACCATCTACGGAGAAACTATTAACGATCTAATGATGAAAGCCATAGAAAAAGTGCTCTTTGAGGGTGTCAGCATACCGACTAGGAATGGGAATGCTGTAACTATCTATGATGTTAGTATGATCCTTAGTAATCCAAGATCAAGGCATTTAAGTTTAGTCGGTCGAAAAAACAATATATTCTCAACTTTCGCTGAGGCAATATGGGTTTTTGCAGGGGATAATCGGATTCATCCATATTTAACTTTTTTTCTGCCAAGAGCTCCTAAATATTCAGATGATGGGATCATTTGGCGAGCTGCTTATGGAGAAAGGCTTTACGCTCATGGGCAACTAGAGAACGTTGTACAACAATTCAAAAATGAAGGGATTTTTACTAGGCGAGCAGTTATCAGTTTATACATGCCTGATAGAGACACTAATGACAGCCTTAGAAAAAAACACAACTTAGAGAATAGCGTTGACATACCCTGTAATAATTTAATTCATTTCTTTATCACTCCGGATAAGAAACTAAATATTAAAATAATACAAAGGAGTGGGGACTTGATATTCGGTGTAAGCAATATTAATATTTTCGAATTTAGTTTACTCCAGGAGATTGTACTATCTATATTGCAGCGAGAAGTTGATAGTCAAATAAAACTAGGGTATTTGCATCATTCAATAACAAACCTGCATATTTATGAAGATAGGATAGAGCAAGCTAGAGATATTTTTAACTGTAAGGAAATACAAATAACCGATTTGGTAAATAATGATGAAATATCATTTCCACCATCATTATTTGATATAAAAATGTTATTCTGTGAAATAGTCTCATTTCTTGATTCAAAGATAACAGGCTCACCGCATAACGTTAAAACTTTAACTCAGGAAGTTACTAATCTAAAAAAAATATTCGATAAACATTCTGTGAAAATAGAAAAAAATCTATTATGGGGATATGCAGAAGCTGCTTTATCATATATATATCAAGTTAGATTTGATGAGCCAATAGCATTGAGCACAAAATTAAGTCATGAGTTCAGTTTAAGCGTAAATTCAAACTACTTTAATAAATCCAACAAGGGAAATCTATGAAAATTGCTTTCATGGGTATATCAGGTAGTGGGAAGGATTTTCTTGCAAACTATCTGATATATAATCATGGCTTTACACGATTATCATTTAGTGATCAACTAAAAAAATTAGCGCATTACATTTACCCATGGTTCGAAAAAGATTATCCTTCTGAAGAAAAAACACTCCCACTAAATATTTCCTTATCGACCGGTGAATTAATCAGTTGTTCCCCAAGAGATATATGGTTAAGCCTGAATAAGTTAAGAGAGATTGAAGACAAGATATTTATTAGAATGCTATCAGAAGAGTTAAACATTTTAGAGTCAAATAGTAAGATTAATGAAAGAAGAATAATAATTACTGATATAAGATCTAATGAAGAGTTCATATGGTGTAAGCATAATCATTTCACTGTAATCTATATAGAAAGGGAAACAAATGATTATAAAAAATATGAGATTGATAATCATGTAATTGAAAATAAAGAAAAGGCCGATTATCACTTTCATAACAATACAAGCGGAATAGATAGTTTTAAATTTTTCTTTGAAGAGGAACTATCTAATGGATAATAAAAACGATCAACTATTTTGTAATGTCAGTGACATTAAAATAAAAACCGCCAAACCAATATTGAATGAAAATGTTATAAGAGAATGGTTTTATCATCAACGAGAAAGAACCTCTATATATTACAAGAAGGAAATACTTAAATGCCCACCTTATTGGACAGATGATGAAATTTTGAGGAGCTATAAATTCGTTAATACCAAGAGAACATGGGATAGAGAAACAAAATGGCTATTGGCTAATGTAATTAACAATAGCAATGTGAGCTACGAAAATAAAATACTCAATTCATTTCTCTTTAGGGTAATAAACAAAAGTGAGACCCTACATGAAATTAATGCTCCTTTTGATTTTTCGAGAATGACCGTTATTGATATTGATCATACCATTAGAGATATAACCCATGACATGTCAATAAAGAATCCAGAGTATGTTTTTTTTAGCGCCGCGTATATACTTGGCGGACCAAAAGTTAATTTTGGAAGATTTTTAGAAGAAAAAGAGCATAAAACGGAAATGAACATGATTATCAGGATGATAAAGTTTGTTTTTTACAACCAAGATAAAATAGTAAAGGGAGTAAAATCTGCGGCAAATCAGTTAGAAGTATTCAATCATCTTAAATCATTCGCTGGGATTGGCGATTTTCTTGCTTATCAAATATTTGTGGATTTAACATACATAGTTGACTTTCCATTTACAGAAATGAACTTTGTTATTTCGGGTCCTGGCTGTGAAAGAGGGATTAATTGGATTTTTTCTGATAGAGGAGGAATGAATAGCGAAGAATGTTTATTTTGGTTCACTTTAAATCAAAGCAATATTGCAGAAAAATATAATGAAGAGTGGGAACCGGATAAAATATTTCATTTTTTGCCTGAAAAAGAAAGAATATATACTTTAATGGATATGGAAAATAGTGGCGCCTGCGAAATAGATAAAAGATGTAGAACAAAGTTTGGTGGAAAAAGGCCGAAGCAAAAATATCATTATCAAAATAATATGAGGCTATTTTGATAACTGATAACTGATAACTGATAACTGATAACTGATAACTGATAACTGATAACTTCAATGGTTCAGAAAGGATTTTAAAATGCCTAAAGAAATTAAGAAAAATGTTTTTGTTAGTCATCATCACAAAGATGATGCCAGTGTCGATGGAGTTTCGCGGTTAGCTGCAGCAAAAGGTTATCACCTACGAAATAGCTCTGTCAGAATGAAACCTGAAAATCAGAGACGTGCGGATGAAAAAAAGATTAGTGATAGAACCATAGCTCGTTTGCTCAGAATGAAAATGAGATGGGCTGGTCAAGTTATAGTAGTTATCGGGAAAGAAACACACACAAGACCATGGGTGAATTGGGAAATTCAAGCAGCTCATCAGCTTGGCAAGCCTATTATAGGTGTCTATGAAAATGGTTTAAAAGGTGATGTAAAACTACCTGAAAACCTTGAAAAATATGCAACATCTATCGTTTCCTGGAGAAGCGATGCAATTATCAGTGCACTTGAGGGTAAAACAAGTTTTCAAAAACCTGATGGTACAGATAGGGATAAAGTACAGGGGGGAAATGTAGTATGTTAATAGAAAACAACTCTTATCTTTATGCCTATTCAATAACACGAGACTTTGGTTTTGCACCTAACCCATTTCATGGAATTTGTACCTTAGCAACATGCAAACCTAGAATTAGAAAGGCTGCTAACATTGGCGATTGGATTCTGGGGATTGGCGGGGCTAATTTAAAATCAGCTAAAAAAAAGTGCATTTTACTAATGAAGGTGACTGAGAAAATAAGTTTTAATGACTATTGGGAAGACAATAGATTTACCATCAAAAAACCAGCGAGAAATGGTAGTCATGTGCAGATTTTGGGGGATAATATCTATCATCAGGACGACAATAATGATTGGATTCAAGAGGATTCACATCACAGCAATGCTGATGGCTCATTCAATATGACAAATCTTGAACGTGATACTCGTACTGACCAGGTGTTGATTTCAAGATATTTTTATTATTTTGGTGATAAAGCCGTTGATGTAGACTTAGACTCAATTGGCTATCACAGAATTAGAGATTATATAAAGCTTTGCTTAGATCACTCTATCCCTGCAAATGATCTTATTAAAAAAATAGACACTGAGTTTCATAGTGATAAAAATATAGTTATATCTGATCCATGCCAGTTCTCTGATTTCTATAAACGTGTAGATCAGGGAACTGGTGAGCTCTATTAATAAGCACTCACACTATAACTCTGGGCATTATTTAACAATCCTCAACTTTCATTCAGAAACTGGCAATCTTGCAATGTTTAGTAATTCAAGATTCTACAGTGAAACTTGCCATGCAATTCGATTAAATAGGCCTTTGCATTATGATTTTGACTTGGCATTTCTGGTAGCTATGCTATCAAAAAGACGGTTAATTCGAATAGGGGCAACGCCTTTTCCTGCCCCCTAACGACCTCTTCCTATACCCACGGGAGCGTAGCCGATCAACCCCAATGACACCTCATGACTTGTTAATTGGCTTGAGAGCATAGAGGTTTAATTAGATAACGATCGAATAAAGATGCGAAATCCACGTCTCCCAGACGGCCTCCATCTAAGTAACCATGATCCCTTGCCAGGCTCAGTGCTGCGCCTCCAGGGGCGGCGACCGGTAGAATTATTGCGTCAGGATGAAATTGCTTAAAGAGCTCATACTCAACCTGAACTCCCTCCATACCCCCTACAAAGACTGCGCCAACTAAATCACATCGAGACAGCATTTCCTGCCGCATAAGATGTAGGCTGCCGGCTAGATCATCAGGCACTGCATCGGTGTAAACGACATTGTCGAATCGCTCATTTTCTTCAGGATACTGGCCTTCGAAAAATCGGCTCTGGTACAATACAACTGAGCGAGTGTAATCGACGCCCAGATCTTCGCAAATGCTCCAGATCATGGGTGTTATGGCAGGGTGCCCACCCCATACGATTTTCATTTTTCTTACGACCGCGATAGCAAACTCACGTACAGCACACTGAATCAGGAACGGATCAGCAGTTTCGTAATAATCACCTCGCCCATTGACCGGGACGCTTGCTGAGAGAAAAATAGAATCCACTTTTTAAACCTCCCAATCTGCAAACTGCCAGCCGGCCTCGCATGCTTTCACCCACTTCGTTGCCTGGATGTGCGAGCCGAGCCAATCCATATGATTCAGCCACTGAGGATGTAGCCCCACATGGTCATACAGTATAGCAACTGATTCATCTGGATAGTTCATTGAGGCTTGATGCATGGTTGATGACGTCGGGACCCCGACCGTCGGGTAAACCACTATAATTCGTCCTGTGGGCAGACGAACTTTGATTTCCCGCCCCACCCCCATACCAATGACTTCACCACCTATTGCCTCAATTCCAATGCGCAAATTGCTGACTAGGTTGATAGTCCTCACAGCATGACTTTTGCTGCGCACCGCCTCAAGTTGTAGACAAATGCGGTCGATAGCGGAATTCTCGATATGTCCTGTTCCGCCGTCCAACTCGCCTTCAGCTAACTCAGCAAGGCTTGCAGTACCCAATCCACGAGACTGCTTCGTTTCAGGCCAAGCGACTCGAAGAACACTGATACCTTTCGCGAGAGCCCTCCCAAACTCAGCTGATGTCCAACGACTATTAAAATAGTCAGGAGTATCTAGCATCAACAGCACGTCAGAATCGCAGAGCCTATGCCACAACATGGTCTGAAAATCTTCTGCTGGCGCAATACTATGAGTGTCAAGGAATACGTCGAAATGGCGTTCTGATAGAGCATCGAACATCTGGAGCGCGGCAACTCTGGCTTCATCCCGACGGTAGCTTACGAAGACCCTTCGTTGTTTCGGAAGCAATCCAGCGCATTCAAGAAGAGCTATCGAGACACGCTTAGCACCACCATTTGCGTAGGCCAGACAGTTCAGCGATCGCAGCAGCTCAGGAATCTCCGAAGCTACATGTCGTAGATCGGATACAATTGGAATTACAGGAGTACCGCTGCGAAGCAAGCTCGGTAAACTTGGGTGATCTACGCCCTCTCCTCCAAAAAAGACAACCGCGCTCGATCGCAACTGATTTGGTGTAAACATATCTGGAGCTATTTCCCAACTGATCTCCTGACCGAGTCGTAGCCCGTACATATCCACTGCGGTTTTAACCGCATCCTCCAAATCGCGCAGTTGCTCGTCTGAAGGAGAGCCTATAACAGCAAGCTGATAGATAGGAAGCATGGTTGCCCTTTTATGCAATTACAGTTATCTGCGGTTTCTCAGCGGAATCGGGGTGATTCTAGTAATCTTTTATCAACCCCCAGTTCTTTATAAAGCTTATCGACATGCTGGAGCCCGTTGATCCGCTTGATGAGGTCAGTGTAATGCGGCTGGGAATGCTTGCTGTAATCGGAGTCATCCGGCTGACAACAGGAACGTAGCCACTCAATAAACTTTTCATAACCCATCGAATAAGTGGACTGCGGGAGTAAGTATCTAAATTCAACAGGTTGACTATCACCCACTGCCTCATTCAATTCCCGAAAACTCTCCGCCCCCATGAGTTCCAGTTTCTTGCGCTCGGTCCGTTTAACATTTCGGGCAAACATCAGTTCGGAGAATATCCAGGGAGAGGACAATTGCTCTGCATGCGTCATGTATTCATCAATTTTAATCGAGCTTTCTGTACCTAAGAAAATGAAAAGCTCAGAGTTATGAATCATTTGCTGAAGGGCTGTATTCAGGATCAGGTGAACGTTAGTTGTCGTTCTGTTCCTTAGCTCATAGCTATAATGTTCCCAACCAGTAGGGATGCAGAATTCCCCATCAATTTTTTTAAGCAGTTCATCAGCATAACCCCAAACGCAAGAGTCGACGAATGGCTTGAGGCCAATAGCTTCCAAGCTTAATGCAATCTGGATGGCTTGCTCTTTGTCATTATGTGAATGGGAGATGAATACGTCAACCTCCACATCTGGGAATACGTTTTGCTGGATTTTCGATGCATCCAGTAGGTTATTACCGTTCATCAGGTACTCTTCAAGCCTGATGGCAATGTTGTCTTTTTTCGCTTTGTAGGATGCGACGTCAGAATCACTCCATTCTGAATCGGACGCAACGACATTTTCAATTTTCAAGTCCAGGAACATACAACCCTCATTTATTTAAAGGAGCTTAGGATTATGTGAACTGATTTCTCGCAAAGTGCCGGTTAAAAATGCTCCCATTCATCGGCATGACGACCATCAAAAAACCTTGAGCGCACTTCAGCAAAATGTTCTTTTGCCGCTTCATTTCCACGCGCAGCCATTTCGTGTATTGCCTCTCTGTCATCAAGCTTGATTTCGACAGGGGTTTGTTGGTTGATGCGCAAATGACGAGTAGGTCCCAGGAAACTTTCAGCAAGTGCGAGTGCGCCGTGCTCCTGTGCAGCAAAAAACAGGTCAGCGCTATGAGGCGCCCATCCGGCTTTGCCCTTCCCCAACTGGTCGGTAAAATCGCTTTCGCTGCTGAGTGTTCCAATGCTCAGCACATCAATACGATCCAGTGGAATTTTTAGGTATCTGACAGCTTCCGCAAGCGCAGGCAAAATAGGATTGTTTGCCCAAACTCCTCCGTCAAGGAACGTTTCGAGGGCGATTGGCCCCTCCCATGTCGACTCGTCGAAGAATGTTGGTGCAGCTGACGAAGCCAAGGCCGCATCGACGGCAGAGATATCGCGATACGCAGTACGATCTGGACTATGAGGTGTTACTATCGCTTCTGCTTGTCCCTGTTTCGCTCTTACCGTAGGTATGACCAAGCGACAGCATGAATCTGCAGCCAGTGTCTTTTCACCGTACACCTCTGTAAGTAGCTGTCGCAAGGTGGTTGAATCATGCTTGGATTTGAGCCAATGTCTCAGCTTTCGATCCTTAGGAAAAATTTTGGGGCCCTTTTCTTCGTAAAAAGCCAGAATTTCACTTGGGTTCAGGCCAAGGGCTAGACCGATGGCAAGGATAGCGCCAGTCGATGTACCTGCAACTAAATCGAAATGAGAGATGATGCCATTACCGCCACCAACTTTGAGCATATCATCCCACTTGGCCAGCACAGCTGCAGTAAATGTGCCCCTCAGTCCGCCACCGTCTAAAGCCAAAATTCGGAAATTTCGGCCTCGAGTTACATTCCTTCGTGAGAGGGGCAAATTTTTGAGCTGCTCGACAATCAGATCGACAACTGAATCAACATTAGTGCCACGCGCAATGACCTCGTTAGCCTCTTGACCCAGTCCGTTTTTTAGGCGTCTTATTAGCGACGGATCTTCATTGAGGTAGCCAGCAATCGCGCCGCCAAACCCGGCTGCGACGAATCCAGGCTTTCCAAGCTCCAGCATGGTGTCTAGTTCATTGGGCACACCCGCATTCGCTTTATTGATATCCCACCAGGCACCACCAACACAGACAATCGCATCAGAGCGATCAGCCATCCAATCACGCATGGGTGTCAAACCACTTATCGGATTTCCATCTGCGGACTCTGCCGGAACTATCTCGACAGCCGCATACATTCGTTGATCATCGATTTCAGCAGCATACTGAGCTGTAGCGAAGCTTTTTGCTCGAACCAGAGTGAGCGCACATTTGTCCCCACCTGCATCAATAAAACCTTCTGCTGCCCTCTTTAGAGGAGCGTTAAACGAAGGGTGACTGCCATGTACTATCGTTCCCCCTTCTGCAAAGATCTTTGCCGCAAACTTACTCACAAAATGGTCAATATCTTCGTTTTGCTCTTTGTTCGAGCCCGAAAGGTGGATTCGCACGCCCGCCAGGCGTTGATTAACTAGCATTCTAGGTACCCATATTTGTATAAATGCATGATTATCTGCTCTAAGCTGAACAGTTCAGTCAGGATACGGCGTCGCCTATCAGTCCGTTTTTCGAGAGCTCCCAGGCATCATGAAAACATACAAACGTAGGAGCCCACGTTGACTAGCGACCAGCAAGTCCGGCAGCTGTTTCAATCCACCCAGATATGTTTGCTCTGCCGTTCTGAGCTGCATAATCGTATCTCAGGGCATGGTCAGTCCAACTATAGGGCAGGATCGTCTACCGGGGTGGGGTTAGTCCACTCTAGCACGTAACAATGGCAAATAACCTGATTTTTAATGTGTATTATTGCGTGGTTACGGGTATCTAAGGGGAACATCCTATGGTAATTCGAGGCGATTCATAGCACTCTTAAGTGGAAATGTGACTCGGTTGCCCCCCAATCACTGACTCAACTTTGTTAACAACGCCAGCTTCTGGCAAAGCAGTCCAAGACAACGGCAAGGTCACAGGGGCTTTTAGGAGCGAAAAGTGTCAATTAGTACTTAACTACCAACAATGAGAATTGGCTACTAAATCCGTGGCTCTTCATTGCTATACACACTCCATACCAGATCAGGGCACTTTAAAATACTAACTAAAGTCTTTAAATAATGTATAGATAGAGGTATATACAATGGCTATAAACTATATCGATAAGCACTGTTCGCAGCCATAACGAATCCATTTTGAAGCCATAGCACTCCGTTTAAGTGGTATTACCAAATGGCTAGTGTTGGTTTGCGGTATGATGCTAGATACCTATCTTCTAACAGGATCGTTTAAAATATGAGTGTTCAGTTTTCAGCTGAAATAGAAGCTTTCATCAGAACCTATGTGAAAGATCTCGAAGAAGGGGTTGCTGCCGTTTTTGCTGGCGCGGGCCTATCCAGGACTAGCGGCTTCGTTAATTGGAGCGAGCTGCTAAGTGAAATTGCAGAGGAACTGGGCCTATCTGTTGAGCTAGAGCATGACTTAATTTCGGTTGCGCAATACCACGTCAACAAGAAGAACAGCTCAACCGGTCTAGCAAGGAAAGTCCTGGAGGAATTTTCGGAGCAGGCAGAACCGTCTGAAGCCCACAAAATCCTCGCGAGGCTTCCTATCAGAACATATTGGACAACCAACTATGACACTTTGATCGAGGACAGTCTTAAAGAGAACTACCGCATCGCAGATATCAAGCGGAAGACAGATGATCTTATTACCACTCGTCCTAAGCGGGATGCTGTCATTTACAAAATGCACGGTGATGTAGATTCGCCAGGCGAAGCCGTACTCTACAAAGCGCAGTATGAGCAGTACTACAAGACCCACGAAGGCTTTGTAACTGCACTGAGTGGAGACCTGATTTCCAAAACATTTTTATTTATTGGCTTCAGCTTCACTGATCCCAATCTTGATTACATACTGAGCCGTCTGCATGTGCCTGACAAGCATCGACGCACTCACTACTGTTTCCTTCGCAAAGAACCTGCTATGAGGCAAGGGAAGGAAGACGAAGATAGTGCAATATATAGGCAGCGGCGGCAAGAACATCATATTCGCGATTTGCTGCGATTTGGCATTCAGGCAGTACTGGTCAATGAGTACGAGGATATTCCAGTCATACTGAAGGAGATCGAGAGTCGCTTCCTCAAGAAGACCATCTTTATCTCAGGAAGTGCAGAAGAGTACGGAGTTTGGGATAAGCAGGAGGCACTGAGTTTTGTACACTCCCTCTCGGCATCCTTAGTTAAGGAGGGTTATCGAGTTGTCAATGGATTCGGATGGGGTATTGGCAGTGCAGTCATCAACGGGGCTCTTGATGCCATCTATGCCAACCCTGAAAAATACTCTGAAGACCAACTTATTATGCGACCATTCCCACAGTATCCGTCAAACGGTAAAGAGTTGGCTGAGTTGTGGGATGAATATCGGCACCGCATGATCGGCCTTTCTGGAGTCGCTTTATTTCTTTTCGGGAACAAGCTCCATGATGGCCACATCATCAATGCCAATGGGGCGCGAAAGGAGTTTCAAATTGCTCAGGACTCAGGGATTACTGTGGTTCCGCTTGGTATTACTGGCTATATGGCTAAGGAACTGGCAGACGAGCTATTGGCGGATCCAGGTAAACATTTTGCACAGAACCCTTGGCTGGAAACTGAAGTAACTCAACTTGCGGATCTCTCTGCTGACCGGACAAAGATCGAAAAAAAGGTTCTAACAATTTTAAAGAAACTGGGAGGTTAGATATGAAACGCAAGGTCTTTTATAGCTTTCACTTTGATAACGATGTTATGCGGGTACAACAGTGTAGGTCACCCCCTACATGTACTCCATGAGGAGTGCTCCGCGCTCTTTTTCATTCTGGCGTGCAAGTTGTACTCATGATCCTGGTCATCGATGACCTCATTATTACCAAGCTTAGCTGTAATAATTAGCGCCAGCAACCAGCATTGGTGACGAAATAGGGAATAAAAAAGATCCATTCTGAGCCACGAAGGCAACCTACTCAAGCTGACGTAGCAATGTCATATACCATGCCGCGTATTACCTTAAGCATTTCGCGATACTTTCCTAATAGGGCCAACTGGCGATGAGGTCATGCCCCTCTAGATGAACTGCAACTCCGTTAGCGGCCTCGCCCCAAGTTTCATGACGGGATAGATGAGGTGCCGACGCAAAATCAGCTTGTGAGCGAGTTTACTATCACTGTGCCTGAGTGTGGTAAAGCGTAACAACAGTGCTTCACTCTCAAACAAACCTACTAGAAACCACTTCCTCCCCCCCTAGCACCGC